>JAHDES010000044.1:10928-51388 GCA_020628645.1 Saprospiraceae bacterium | reverse complement strand
AAAATTCTTTTCTTGCCTTTTTTGTTTCAAACTTTTTTATGAGAAAACCCTTAATAAGAAAGTTACGTCTTTCTTTGCGATTACACAAAAAGGTATTTCTTTGATGGGAATGCCTTTTTTCTTTTAAAATACTTTGAAAAGTTTACTAAGCATACGAACGCCTGTAGAAAAACTTTGTCCTTTACTCAAAGTTTCTTCTGTATAAAGTACTTGAATTGGAACTTCAGTAAAAGAAGCTCTATGCAAACGTATATTACGGATGATTTCTACGCAAAACTCGAACCCGTTATAATATAAATTCATTTTCTTGGCGAAAGAATTACTAATAGCTTTCATTCCTGATTGACTATCTGTAACACGAATTCCAGTCAAGATAAAGGTGATGATGTTAGCGATTTTATTATAAAAAATACGAGAAAGAGGTATAGAATTTTCGGGGTTTAAAAAGCGGCTACCAATAACTAAGTCAACATTTTTATGGCGTAAAGTATCCACTAAATGTTTAATATCTTCTGGAGAGTGTTGCTCGTCAGCATCTAAAGTCACAATCACTTCAGCACCTTGACTGATAGCATAATCAATTCCCGTTTGTGTGGCAGCTCCAGGACCTAGATTAATAGGATGCCTGACGACGGTTGCGCCATAAGCTTTAGCAATGGTTTGTGTGCTATCAGTACTACCATCATTTACTATGATGATATTACTGAAACCAGCTAAATGCGTTTTTTGGATGACTCTTCCCACGCGTGTCGCTTCGTCCTTTGCAGGTATAACAATGTAAACGTTATTGTTCATGGTATAATTTTGTGTTTGACACAATCGGCGGTATATGGGATGGGAGGTTCCAATAACTTGGAACAATTGATATAGGACTTCCTATATAAAATTGATCGGACTTTGGGAATCAAAACTAAATAATAAATGTTTGGGTTGTATTAGTTTTGCATTTATTATAGACGTAATTATCCGTAAGATACTACTTTATTCTGTATATAGCAAAGGTGCCATAGTCAATTATTTCATTTCCGAATACTTCATAGTCTTCTCGACCATCAGGAAGACGTATTTTTCGGTTGGTTCCAATGAGTTCTAAATATTCATTTTGATATAAAAATTGTAAAAAACTTTTATTTTTCTGGGTTAAGGTTTTTTCAGGTGTTTGGTCAATAGAAGCTGTACGAAGGTCATATAGTATATAACGAAACCCTGATTCTCTAAACACCATTGTTAATTCGTATTTTTTTTGGTAACGATTCAATAACTGATTAAATAAACCAAGTTGATTATCAATCAAAACACGTCGATCATTTTTCTTTATAAAAAAAGGAAGAACCGTACCGACTCGGTATACTAAAGAGGTATCTTCTTTATTGATTAACTGGCGAGCTGCATCAAAATTGGGGAAAAAATGATTTAAAAGGTCTTGTTTACTATATTCTCCAGTCTGATATTGAATAGTAGCTGTGTCAAAAAGTTGTTCTTTGGTATTGGGGCTTTTATAAATATAATTGCTAAAACGATAAGAAACCATCATCGCTAACCAAAGCACTAATATTCCACTTGTAGCCCAAAATAATCCTTTTTGAAAAGGAGATGTTTTGGAGGTTAATTGCGTTAATGGATAAATACAGACAGGAATTCCTAAGGCAATCATTAAGTAACCATACCAAATAATACCTGCAGTTAGTAATAGCCATAAGAAACTATAAAAATAAATGAATAGGAATAAAGCTCTTCGTTCTATTGAATGTTGCTTTGTTCGACTTTCTATTATGAAAAATCCACCAATGAATAAAAGCAATAATATAGGATAGGTAATGAAATCTCGATCACCTGAAAAACTATTAAAAACATAATCAAATGGAGTATAACACCAATTAGCCAATCGTTTTATTTGAACGAGCATTACAGTAGATGGGGCATCAAATAAATCTGTTGCTTGTGCATACTCTTTTAATTCTTGAGAAGTAGCCATCTCTTGTAAAGCACCATCTTTTTTAAACGTATAAATGCTCGTATTAGCTAAAGAAATGATAAATAACGTACTACAAATCACCATAAAAATAAGGCTGCCTATGGGATTTTCTCGATACCCCAATAGAAAAAATACAGGGATCAGCATCAGGAGTAAAAAGGTAATATCAATAAAATTTCCTCCTACATTGGTATTCATAGTACTATCATAAGGCAGAGATAAATAACGTGCAGGGAGTACCTCATAGCCCATATATCGTTGTATTTCTTCTCGTACTGCAGTATTTACATTCGCAGGAAGAGCAGAAGAGCTAACGGTTTTATTCTCTTTTGGGGTAGTACTGTTATCTTGAGCAAAAAGTATCCCTGTAAAAAGAATAGCACTTATTATAAATAGCCACTTTAGATTCGAAAAACAATATGTTAGTATAGAAGAACTCATCATTTACTGATTATTTAAAGGGCTATTATTCCAATTTCTAACAAAAGTATTTATACTACCACTTGGAGCATTCGATTTTCCATTAAGTAAAGTGGTAACACTTAATTGTCCGCCAGATTCTACATAGTTTTTGCCTAACCAGGGGATGAAGGGTAAAATAAAAAAGATACCATATATAACACTAAGACGAATTCCTCTGATCGCTTCTTTAGGATGTTTTACAATCAACCAAACAGCTAAACCAGTACCGATTAACAACATTAACCATTGGACGTATGATGCCCCCAAATGATATTCTCGCAGACCACTTTGTCGATCAATGCCTATTAAAAGAATTGCAAAAATACTTAAACAGAATAAAGCCAAAAATCCAATTTTGCCTTTTATCAAATACCAAATTGTAGCTAATATGCCAAAAAAAGTAAATAGTGTTGTCAGTTTTATTCCAAAAGCAAAACCAGTTAATAACCCCATCAAAGCAATGTAAGGATCAATTCCCCATCGATAACTAATTAATTGATCTTCTTCTTTTTTAACTTCTAGTTTGATCCAATGAAGCAGTAATATAACAACACATAACAAAATGTATAAAAGAGCCAAATCCACTTTTAACTCTAAAAAAGATTGTACCCCAATACTAGGAATTAAATAGAAAAGACAAGCACTCAATAAACTGTAATTGGTATTTAATTTTAACCAATCTCTACTTAATTTATAAATTGCTATCGCACTTAATACTCCTCCAAGAAATGAAAGACTCATCGCCACTTCAATTTTTTGAAAAAGTACAAACCCTAATGACATGAAAATAGACCAATTATAAGGTTGATAACCATTAACTAGCCCATGGTAGTCATGTATTAATGAAGGTAAATTTAGGTATAAACTTAATGAATCAAATCCACGTGGAAAAGGAACATTAGATTGGAAGAAATTTAGATTAATGATTAAAACAAAAAGCAAAAAACTACCCAACCCAACCCAATTTAGTTTTTTAGATATTTTTAAGGGAGTGAATAAAGTTTGTTTACAAAATGCCCAAGCAGATCGCCAATCTAACGCTATAGCAATCAGAAAAATAGGTAAAACGGTAAACCAATATAATAACTTGAATAATCCCAAAATAAATAATACACCCACTAATCCGATTATTCCTATAGCAATATTAATGAGTATTTTATTTAGTTTTTTAAGACTTAGATTTAATCTTCTAAGCAGTAAATCGCCAATATTATAAGATACTACTATCGTTAAAAAAGTACTAAAACTAGTATAAATGAGTAAGCCAAACAGAACTAGAATTTGTTTACTGCCCATTCCACTTGGTGCACTCGTTAATAGGTGATATTGTGCACAGATCACAAGAACCAATAAGCAAAATATAAACAAAGTGATGCCTCTAATATATTTGCGAAATTGTGGTAATCGAAAAACTACATAGCCTATCCCTCCTCCTATACCCCCCAATAAAAGGTATAAGCCCCAATGTGTGGTATTCATAAGTGTATTAGCATACATTGGGTGACGTTGCCAGTAATCAATAAACAGAAATAGCATCCAGAAGAGAATGAAGGCCGCTACACTATACTTATAAATTCTATCTAACATGGATACCATGTATTTAAGGTGAATTAGATACTCCAGTATTTGGGTGCAAATCTACAATCTAATACTTGTACTCCAAAAATATAACCGTAAATTAATTTGCCACCTACTATGACGTAAGGATTTAATTAGAGTAACAAAGAAGATAAAGTCGCTTTTTTATACGCCATATTCTCAAATTGGGAAGTTTACTTTTAGAATTAAAAATAAACACTTATCTTCATTCCAACTTTCCTTTTGGATGGTTTGAAAAGGACGTATCTGCTAAAATCAATTTATTGAGCTACATTACATCAAGGTGTAATGTCTTTTTCAAACTATAATATTCTATGTATAGATTTCTTTTTCTTTTTTGTGGGATAAGTATTTGTTGTACTTGTACCTTGCCAGTTGCTACTACTATTGCAAAAGAAGAACTCGATGCTACTTTTGAAGCCTTTTTACAAGAAGAGTTGGAAGGACGTTATTTATCAAATGAAGGTATAGCCATGTGTGTGCTTGCGCCTGATTTGGAAATTAATTGGTCAGGAACAGTAGGTTTTGATAGTAAAAAGAAAGATCGAGAACTGGAAGTCCAACAGCCCTTTCGTATTGCAAGTATCACCAAAACTTATGTCGCTACCGCGATTCTTCGTCTACAGGAAATAGGAAAATTATCGGTCAATGATCCTATTAAATCCTATATCTCTGAAGAACATCTTAATTTATTAATAGCGGGAGGGTATTCTCCAGATAGCATAACCCTAAATCATTGTTTGCATCATACTAGTGGCTTGTATGATTATGCTATGGGCGGACGAGCTTATGTCGAAACTTGTCTCAATAATCCCAAAAAGCGATGGTCGCGTACCGAACAACTCCAGTTTGCTATAGAAACAGGTACACGTACAAGCAATCCAGGGGAACGTTATGCGTATGGCGATACGGGTTATATTTTGCTAGGCGAAATTATTGAACGACAGGTAGATAGTACATTGGCTTATGGATTGAGAAGTTTATTAGGGTATGAAAAATTAGGCTTAGAAAAAACATGGCTCGAAAGTGTAGAAGCTCAGCCAGAAGGACTTTTGCCTATGGCTCACTGTTATTTTCAAAATAAAGATGCCCTCAATTGGGATCCTTCGACAGATCTTTGGGGTGGGGGAGGAATTGTGAGTACGACCGAAGAAATGGCTCAATACTTTCAAGCCTTATTCAATCATCAAATTTATACCCAACAACAAACCCTTGATTTGATGTTAGAGAAACCTATTTATGCTGCAAGCTACAATCCTACAAAAAATGATCGACACAAAGATTATCGGAAGGGACTTTGGGAAGTGACGATCTATGGCGAAAAAGCGTATATGCACAGTGGCTTGTGGGGAACTCATCTGCTTCATTTACCCAAATACAATTGTTCTATCGCTATAAAATATGTGAATGGACATGGTGAACGTCTCCTTAAAAAGACAATTTTAGTTATTAAAAATTTATATGAATCTAATCAAGCCAGTTAAGCTATGAATGCCATTCAAATAAAAAATTTAACTTATAGTTATTCCAAGAAAAAGACCATCTTAAATGATTTGAGTATGGCTGTTCCTAAGGGAAGTATTTATGGATTCTTAGGAGCAAATGGAGCAGGAAAAAGTACGACTATTCGGACTGTTTTGGGATTGCTAAAAGCTCAGAAAGGAAGCATTCATTTATTAGATACGCGACTTAAAGATGCTTCACGCTCTATTTTTAAACGAATAGGAAGTTTGATCGAAGCTCCTTCTTTGTATGCTCATTTAAATGCAGTGGAACATTTACAATTACTTGCACAATATCAAGGTGTTTCTACTAAAACTATAGCACCTACTTTAGATCGGGTGGGCTTATTAGTTCATCAAAAGAAACCGACGAGTGCCTATTCTACAGGAATGAAACAGCGATTGGGACTAGCAATGGCATTACTACATGATCCAGAACTACTGATTTTGGATGAACCTGTCAATGGATTAGATCCGAATGGTATCACAGAGATTAGAAAAATCATATTACAACTACAAGAAGAAGGGAAAACCATCCTTTTATCGAGCCATTTATTAGCAGAATTAGAACGAATAGTTAGCCATGTAGGAATTTTACAAGATGGAAAACTACAATTTGAAGGAACACTTCAATCCCTCCAAGAACTTAAAAGCGGGCAACAATGGATACAAATCAGAACAGGAGATGTTCAGCATGCACAAACTATTTTGAGTAATTATCCAAATGAAGTAGTAGATCATAATCAAGTTAAAGTACAAATTTCATCAGAAGATCAAATTCCTAATTTGATTAAGCAAGTCGTAAATGCAAATATCTCCATTTATGAAGTGCAAGTTCTAAAAAATGATCTCGAACAATTATTTATTAATTTAACCCAACAAGAAAATGAGTAAGCTTGCCCATTTGAAAGCAGAATGGATCAAATTAAAACGAACGCCTGTTCTTTATCTTCCACTTTTCCTTGGCATCTTGATGGGAGCTTTTGTTTTTATCGGACATTACGGAGATGGAAATTCTTTAGCTGTGATTAATCAAAATCCTTGGCGGGTATACTTTGGGAGAGGGGGAGGAATCTATTCTATTTTTTTGTTGATTCCTTTTGTGGTCTTGCTCACGGGGGGAATTGTCTTTATAGAACGACGCGCCAATGCTTGGAAATATTTGTACACTATGCCACTCACACGGGGGCGTATTTATTTTGCTAAATTATTGATTTTGTTGGGACTTTTAGCAATGGCTAGTGTGTTATTTATGCTTTGTATAATTGTGTCCGCTTATTTTTTAGGTTGGTTCTTTCCTGAGCATGAGTTTTATTATTATGCTCCTCAGATAAAACGTATTGCTAATTATATTGTGCATAGTTATATCGCTATTTTAGGCGTCTTGGGATTACATTATTTATTGAGTTTGTACTTTAAAAATGTATTGATTCCATTCGGAATTGGAATGCTTGGAATGGTCATGGGTTTTTTCTTTGTAGGTTTAGATGTATGGTTTAATATCTATTTTCCGTATGCGGCTCCGATGGCAGCGCAAGACTTTGGTATGTTTCGATCGACACAGCGAGCATTTGTTGGAGGAAATTGGTTGAGTAATTATGAAATGTATAGTCTAATTTGGTTTATAGTTACAGTGGAAATTGGGTATTTATATGAAACAAGAAGGGAGGTGGTGTAGAACTAGGAAAATTTTTATAGCATAAGTTTAGTTTTGCGAGTTTAGAAACTCGCTAAATATGTTAAGACGAAGTTAGGAAACTTCGCCAATCTTTAGAAGAGAAGTGCTTTAATCTCGAAAGGTCCATGCTAAAATACGACTTTGTTTATTGCCATATTGCATTTCAATAATTTTAGAAGTTTTGACCTTCACTTTTTTGAGTTGTTGTTGTAAATAGGGGAGATGTTCTTTTTTAGAGACTAAGCTCGTAAACCAACGACAATGATGCCCAAATTCTACACTTTCTTGAATCATCTTTGTGATAAATAATTTTTCGCCGCCTTTACACCACAATTCATTGGATTGTCCTGCAAAATTGAGTTTTGAAGGATCTTTTCGATTTAAGTTTTTCCATTTTCGGCGTGTTCCTTTTTGAGCTGCTTCTTTTGAAGCATGGAATGGCGGATTACACATCGTTAAATGAAAAAAATCTTCTTTTTCAATAATTCCTTTAAAAATATGATTGCTTTGTTTTTGTAATCGTAACTCGATACCATCTTGCAAAACGGTATTTTGATGAATAATTTCTTGTGCAGCATTTATAGCTTTTGGATCAATATCGCTTCCTATAAATTTCCAGCCATACAATTGATGCCCCAAAATAGGATAAATGCAATTCGCGCCTGTACCAATATCTAATACCTGAATGGATGAATGATCCGTTTCTCCAATTAAATCATGTCCATAATGGATATAATCCGCTCGACTTGGAATGGGCGGACACAAATAACCTTCGGGGATATCCCAATAATCTAATTGATAATAAGAGAGTAATAAGGCTTTGTTTAATAATTTAACTGCTTGTGGATTGGCAAAATTGATCGTTTTTTGCCCTTTTGGATTGTGATTAATGAAAGAGGATAGTTCAGGAAGCCGTTCTTCTAAACGATCAAAATCATAATAGCCTTGGTGAATATTATTTGGATGCAAAGGAATAAATAGAATTTTTTACAAAAATACACATCCTATGGCGAGATGGTAGTATTTGAATAGAAATGATTTAATGATATAGAATTTTTTCATCTCCTGCGTATTCAATCAGCAGTGAAAAATGTAAAAGGAGGCTCGATTTTTGTCTTAGCCTATCAAGGTCAACTAATTTTAAGGGTTTAAGGTAAATTTAACAGAAATTCGTTTTATTGGTTTTTGTCATTTTACACCGAAAGAACGTTTGTCTTTTTATTAATAAAAAATATAAACCAATAAGCAATGTAAATTAGTATAAATAAAATATTTATTTGTATTGATTTGATTTTTAGTTGTTTTAAACTATTTGTCTT
This sequence comes from Saprospiraceae bacterium, assembly GCA_020628645.1. Taxonomy (GTDB): domain Bacteria; phylum Bacteroidota; class Bacteroidia; order Chitinophagales; family Saprospiraceae; genus JAHDES01. The sequence goes on along the minus strand of JAHDES010000044.1, from coordinate 42,853 downwards.
GTCAATAAATCATGAGTGATTGATTCAATATATGAGAATATAATTAGATATGATAATATAATAATTGTCACGTTTGATAAAAAAAAGGATATTTATTTATAAAATATAGTTGCTAATTAGGAATGATTAAGACACAAAAATGGTCTACTTAAGTAAGAAATGAAGATAAAAAGTAAATATAGTAATCATACTATCTATTGGATGGGAGCTTTTGCACTCTTTATCTTGTGTAGTTTTACCGTAGGTGATTTTGTAATAAATGAACTTACTCAGTCCAAAAAAACGAAATATCGTAAAGATGCTACTAGATTGGCATTGCGTTTGCTAACAAATAATAGTAATTACTTGAATGCAAAGGCTGAAGTTCCCAATGATGTAGTAGAATCCATTTATCAAGCATTGGTTTCTATACATATGAGTGATTCAGAACCAGCACGATCAGTAACTCAAATTCATAAACTACATACCTTTCCTATTCCTACAGTTGACAATTTTTTAGTGGTATATCGTCGAGATGCGAATTGGGCAAAACCCTTGCGACTTGGTGATACACGAACGGATTCTGACCAAATAAATGATTTAATTGATCAGTATGGCTTGAAAATTGATAATAATGTAGAGTGGGATGAAGATCACTACTCCTTTAATGTACGAGCTACAGAATCACTAAATCTTGCTCCAATAGCCAACGATTTCAAAAATATTGATGGAATTAAGCAAGTCGATTTATTGACACCCAATGGAGATGGAAATGATATAGAGGTACGCGAAGTAAATGATGGATGGGAGGTCAACTATATTATAAAATTTGATTCTTGTTTTACAGGATGTAAAAAGCAACATATTTGGAAATTCTTTGTAAATGAATCGGGTGAAGTAGCATTCTTAGAAGAATGTGGTGATACTTTGCCAGTGTGGATGGCTAGAAAAGGAAAATAATTTCCAATCAAAATTGAACCGTATTTTTTTAAATATTATAATTATTTATAAGTTTAACTGAAACTTTCACAGGAACATAGCGTTCTTAACACAAGAAATTATAATATATTTCTAAAAATATTTCAGGGTGAGTGTTTGTTCATAGTTTTTGTTTTTTGTTTTGTCCCCCGTACTCTTTTCGGGGGAATTTTTTAAATCTTTTTAGATTCTCCTCTCATTTTAGATTTCCCTTTTTGAATTAGTAAAAACAAAACTATTATAAAATATACAAGTGATTATTCTATATCGGATAGTCTTAGTTTTTTGTTTTTCCTCCCGTTATTTTTTCCCCTTGTAGTAAAATTATTGATGAATATCATTTTGTACTAGACGATGTTTGAGTTGTACGGATTAAGTGCTTGTTTGATATTCATCCCATTGTTTTGATAAAACTTAGTGTTTGTTCATAGTGTTTGTTTTTTGTTTTAGTCCCTGTCAGTTTTGACAGGGCTTTTTTATTTTTGTAAATCAAAATGCGATTACTATGACATTATCAAAAAAAATAGCCGATTTACGAGAAGATTATCGTTCTAGTACCCTAGAAAAATCACAGGTGCACTCCAACCCTATGTTCCAATTTGATCGATGGATGCAAGCAGCTATTGAGGCGGAACTCAAAGAACCCAATGCGATGACATTGGCGACTGCCACGGCAGAAGGAAAACCTTCAGCTCGTATCGTTTTATTAAAAGGTGTAACAGAAAAAGGGTTCATTTTTTATACAAACTATACGAGCAAAAAGGGGCAAGAGTTAGAACGGAATCCTTATGCTTCTTTGGTCTTTTGCTGGTTAGAATTAGAACGTCAAGTCCGAATTGATGGAAAAGTCACCCGTTTATCAGAGAAAGCTTCTACTACTTATTTTCAATCACGTCCTAAGGGAAGTCAGTTAGGAGCTTGGGTCTCTCCTCAAAGTCAAGTAATTGATGATCGTTCCATTTTAGAAAATAATCTTCAGGGATTAGAAAAAAAATACGCAGAAGAAAAAGTTCTTCCTAAACCACCCCACTGGGGAGGTTATTTGGTTCAACCAGAAAAGATAGAGTTTTGGCAAGGAAGATCGAGTCGTTTGCACGATCGAATTTGTTATTTCAAAGAAAATGGTATGAAATCATGGAAAATCGTTCGTTTAGCACCGTGATTTTTTTGTTATCAAATTTATTAGCATGTTGTGTTTTTGTCACGTCTTTTAATAACGTAATTGAATTATTTTAAAATAATTCAGTAATATTAGCTAACCAAAAAAATGTAAAAAGCTAGAATTATCATTCTATAAGGCTTTATTATCTTTTTAGTATTGTTATTTGGAATAAAATCCTGTCACAAATTGTATTATCTGTACCCGATTGTATGAAGGAAAAAGAGCTAATTGATGCATGGATAGAGGAAGTTATACCTTTTTTATATGTAATACTCAATCTATCTGCTCAACTTAGAAAACAAGTATCTGCTACTTTTTTAAAACAGATGAATTACCCAAAAAACATTTTCTAAGTATTACTTAAATTTTAAATTTCATGCATTCGTACAATCATTGTTCAATGATCAGAGATAAGAGAATACTACTAGTTGAAGATGACATCATCGATATGAAAACCATTCAGCGTATTTTGAAGAAAAATCTTCAATTAGAAAATGAGTTGGTGATGTGCAAGAATGGAGAAGAGGCACTTAAATGGTTAAATCAAAATGAACAAGATCTTCCGGGCTTAATACTACTAGATTTAAATATGCCTCGAATGAATGGTTTGGAGTTATTACAAATTATTAAACAACATCAATTATATAAACTCATTCCTACCGTTATTTTAACTACCTCTGCTGATCCAAGTGATCGCCTTAGAAGTTATGACTTGAATGTAGCTGGATACATGCTAAAATCGGTAGATCATAATCAATTCATAGAAAAAATTTCATCGATCAAAAAATACTGGGAACATAGTGAATTAGCCTACTAACGAATTCAATTATATGTTCCCCTCTTTTGCGAAGATATGTCATTAACCAAAACTTACTTATGAACGATACATGCAAAAGATAAAGACAATATGCATATTTTATACATTGAGGATGATATCGTTGATCAAATTACATTCAGACGATTATTGAAAAAATATCCTCAGCATCAATTCAATATCTGCTCTAACTTAGAAGAAGGTTTGCATGCATTAAGCAATACCACTTTCGATCTCGTCGTATCCGATTTTTACTTGGGTAGTGCTACTATTTTTGAGGTAGTAGATGCCATTCCGAATTATCCGATTTTTGTTGTTTCTAGTTTAAGTCAAGAAGAAATTCAAGATCAAATAAAAGATTTAACAGTAGAAGGGAGCTATTCCAAACCTATTGATATTACTTTTTTGCAATTATTGGAACAATTTTATCATCGCGCTACAAAAAAGACAATTCCTAAATCATCTCTAAAATCACTTCAAGTTGAATCATCTTCTGAGGTTAATCAACTCGTCAATTACGATTATCTAGATCAACTTTCCAATGGCTCTAGTAAAATAAAACTAGAACTGCTTGAAATATTTGTAGATGTGGTTTCTACAGAAAATACGAATATTCAACTTCATCTGAAAGACGCTAATTTTGATGGTTTGGCGTATTCTTTTCATCGTATGAAATCTAATTTACGAATGCTAGGAATGACAGCTCAACTGCAGCTTGCCAATGAACTCGAGCAAAATGCAAGAGATGAATTATCTATTCTTATCCTTAAAGAGAAAGCTAAGGCACTATTATTGATGACTACTAAAGCAGTAAGGCTTGTTCAAACACAAATAAAGGCAACTAGAAGTTTTTCTAGAACAGGCTGATTGCTTTAATTACACATGTATCGCTTGGATTATCGTCATGAATCAAATCATCAAATTTTACTATACCATCGCTAAACTTGGAACTCAAAATCAATTTAGCAAACTCCAAAATACACATATTCAGGGGCTCAATACAGCAGCTATTATAATAATAGTAACGGGTATTCTTATGCAGCCTTTTTTTAGTTTTTATGAATTGCCAAGAGATATATCGATTTATGCACCTCTTAGCTTTAGCCTAATTTTAGTAGGGCATTATTTACATTGGTATAAATTTGCTCAAGGAATTACCTTTTTCAATATTGTAGGCTGTTCAATTTTTCTTAATTATTTATATGGAGATGCTACAAATGGCAAGGTTCTTTTATTTATACTACCAATTGTGGCTCTTTTTTTATACGAAAAGAGTTGGCCCTTTTTTGTTGCACTATTATTCTTTGTAATAGGCTTTTTCAGCTTGAGTTTTATTTCATTTAAGGGAATATATCAGCTAGATCCTTTTGTTACGAATGTATTCCAAATGATAAACGGTTTAATTGCCATAAGTATAACATTCGGATTAGTCTATGTTTATAAAAAAGAAATTTTAGCAGTTAAAGACAATGCCCGTTCTCTACTTCATTCCTTAGAAAAAAATCATCAAGAATTAGAAGAAAAAAATCATCAGATAGAATCTATTACTAATGCAATGCCTGTTTGTATTGCTTACTTAGATCGTCAAATGCGTTTTCAGTTTGTCAATAAATTATACGAGCATTGGTTCTCCATGAGGCAAGAAGAAATAGTAGGGAAAACATTAGAAGATGTTATTGGTCAAAAATCTATTCAAATGGCTGGTGAAAGTATCGAAAAATGTTTGAATGGAGAGACAATTACTTATGAAGCAAAAATGACGATTAAGAATGCAGGTAAAAAAATTGTTCGTGTTAATCTAGTTCCTAATATCGTAAATGATGAAGTGACAGGATTATTTAACTATGTAGAAGATATTACCGACATTAGAAGAAAAGAAAGTGATTTACAAGCCATCAATAATATTTTAGAACAAGAAGTAAAAGATCGACGAAACATAGAAAAAGATTTACAATTAAATCGTAAACGACTCGCAGAGGCCCAGCGCGTGGCTGTAATTGGAAGTTGGCAAATTGATTTTACCAAAAAAGAAATGGATGTACATTGGTCAGAACAAATGTATCGCATCTTTGAAATTCCTAAAAATACCAAGATTACCTTCAAAAAATTTAACTCCTACATCTACAAAAAATACAGAATGCAAATTTTAGCGCAAATGAATGATTTCATTCAGCGTGGCAAAAGTGGACAATACGTTTATCCGATTCAAGTCGATTCTGGGGAAGTGAAATGGCTCGAAAACAAATTTATCATTATCAAAGATGATAAAGGAATCGTCACGGGTATACATGGTACCTTACAAGATATTACGGAACGTAAAGAATATGAACGAGCGATCAAGGAAAGCGAACAATTCTTTAGAAGCCTTTTTGAAGAAAGCCCTATTGCAATTGCCTTTTGCACCTCTGATGGTACAATTGAACGCGTAAATCCTAAATTTTGTGAATTGATGGATTATACTCAAGATCGAATTGTAGATTCAAAAATATCATCTTATACCTTAAAAGAAGATTTAGAGATAGAACAACAAATGTTTACTTTATTACAAGAAAATCCAAATGAAATTTGCAACTATGAAAAACAAATAGGTACGCGCTTAGAAGGAGATAAATGGGTACAAACTGCTTTATCAGCCATTGTAGATGAAGATCAAAATCTCAAATATGCTTTAATGATGATGATAGATATTACTGAACAGAAACAAAAAGCTGCTCAAACTCAATTGCATCTTGAAGAACTCAAAAAAGTAAATAAAGAACTTGATCAATTTGCTTATATCGTTTCTCACGATTTAAAAGCTCCATTGAGAGGTATTTCTACCTTGATCTCTTTTGTCGAAGAAGACCTAGAGGGCGAAATGCCTACTGATGTCCAAGAAAATTTTGACCTGATTAAAGGTCGGATTAATCGTATGGGCAATCTCATCAATGGCATCTTAACTTATTCTCGTATTGGTCGGAAAGATGGTAGTTTTGAAGAAATAAATCTGGATGTTTTAGTAAGAGAATTGGTAGACTTTGTCAATATGAAACAAAAATTGAGTGTACAGATTCATCAAAATCTGCCTATCATATATTCTTCTAAAATAGGCTTGCAACAAATTTTTCAAAATTTACTGTCCAATGCCATAAAATACAACGATAAACCAGAATGCCAAATTGATATTTACTATGAAGATATTGGTCTGTACCATCAATTTGCAATAAAAGATAATGGCCCAGGAATTTCACCTGAGTATCACGAACGCATATTTGGAATTTTTCAAACGCTTCAAGGTCGTGACGAAATAGAAAGTACAGGGGTAGGTTTATCTATCGTAAAAAAACGCGTAGAGGCTATGCAAGGTAAGGTGTGGATAGAGTCGATTAAAGGAGAAGGGGCTTGTTTTTATTTTACAGTGAAAAAAGAAGCCTTAGAACGAGCCAAAGAAATAGGAGAACAACGCAAAAAACTTAACACGCAAGCAACGCATTAATTTTTTAGTGTTGGCACCCATCAGAAAAGGCATCATTGCATAATGATGCCTTTTCTGATAAATGTAGACAATTCTACTAGCAATATTGATCAAATGCCATTTTCAAATTTTCAGCAATCATAACCGCCGAGCGACCTTCAATATGATGACGCTCAATGAAATGAACCAATTTTCCATCCTTGAATAAAGCAATAGACGGAGAAGAAGGAGGATAAGGCAATAAATACTCTCGAGCCTTTGCAGTAGCTTCTTTATTTACTCCAGCAAATACAGTTACTGCTTTTGCAGGTGTTTTTTCATGTTGTAAAGCTATTTTTACACCAGGACGCGCATTAGCTGCCGCACAGCCACATACTGAGTTTACAACTAATAATAAGGTGCCGTCTTGATTGTCAAGTGTATTAATGACTTCTTCAGGATTCGTTAAACCTGTTACACCATGATCGGTCAAATCTTTTGCCATTGGTGCTACTAAATCAGGTGGATACATATCGTTTAGATTTTATTTTTACTAGAATTACAAAAATAAGCATTCTTGATAATTATAGTACAATTATTCCTGCTCAAATGTTTTATCTTTCCATAAGAAAGTAACGTTACTTGCTTTTTTTCGTTGTATATTATTACGAATTCTTAAACGATCAAACCAATGAATCCAATCAGAATAATCCTTTTTTTAACTGTAATGGCTAGTTTTTTGTATGGAATGACAGCCTGCTCATTTGATAAACTACCCGAACCAACACCAGCTGAAGATTGTGATGTTGATGCTGTTACTTATAATGGACAAATAGAACCCCTTTTAGAAACCTATTGTACTATCAATAGTGATTGTCATGCTAGTGGAAGTCCATTTGGTGATTACAGTTCATATGGCAGTATGATTGGTATTTTAAATGAAAATGGGTTTGAAAATCGTACTGTTATTCAAAAGGAAGATCCCGATATTGGAATGCCGCCTGATTATTCGGATGGTCCCATTGATTTTACAGATGAAGACTTTGCTCTAATCGAATGTTGGATAGCAGCAGGTTACCCTGAAAACTGATACGAATTTGATTAAATGGTTTCGTAAACTATACCATAAGTAGTAAAAGATTTTATAATTCTTTCATATCAAAAAAGCAAACCAGAAGATACATAATGAGATATTGTTTTACCCTTCTACTCTTCATTATCGCTTATACCCTACAGGCGCAAGAAATTGCGCCGCCAACCTTCAAAGATACTAGGGTTATTAATTCCCATTCGGTAGAAACACTCAAAAATCGAAAGTTAGATATTCGTATTGGACATCGTTTTGGCGATTTATTTGGTGATTTTGGAGGATGGCCTACCTTCTATGGATTAGAGAATGCAGCTGATGTAATGATTGGTGCAGAATACGGAATAAGTAATGTTTTGACCATTGGAATTAGTCGTACCAAAGGAGCGGGGCCGCTCAAACAGTTAATTAATCCTAGCTTGAAATATAAAGTGCTTCGTCAAAATGAAGAAAATATGCCGTTTACTTTGACGGCTCTTGCTATGGGGTCTATTTCTACCATGAGTACCAATCCTAATCCTGAAGCACTAAGTAATTTCAAGACCTTTTCACATCGAATGGTGTATAATGTTCAACTCATTTTAGGACGAAGGTTTAGTGATCGATTCTCTATGCAAATTAGCCCTGGTGTTATTCATCGAAACCAAGTGCGTTTTGGAGAAACCAATGATTTACTCTTCCTCAATGCAGCTGCACGTATTCAACTAAGTCGAGTCATTGGACTAATTTTAGATGGGACTTTACCAGTTTCCAATACCCTAGAAAGTAGTGGCGATCCTTATTATTTACCTTTTGGGATAGGCTTTGAATTTGATACGGGCGGGCATGTTTTTCAAGTAAATTTCACCAATGCACGAGGAATGATGGAAACAGACTATATTCCTTATTCTACCAGTAATTGGGCAAATGGTGGATTTCGTTTAGGATTTACGATTTCTAGATTATTTAATTTGTAATGCTTGTCCAAGCTATTTCTTTTGTATTGTAAATTCTTGAAACCATACTGTTTTTTACTTAATCCGACAAAATTTTAAAAAAGTCATATATGAACGCTTCTTTAAAAAAAGAATTCGCTAAATATTCGCTAAAAATTCGTGCATTCGTGGTTTAAGCTAGCCTTCATATTGTAGAATCTATTTTTGTATGGTTTTAAATTGTAAATTAAAACATCTGCGAAATGAGCGAGATCAGCGGGGAAGAAATAATATTGCTCTTTATTAGAAAGAATAGATGATGAAAAAAATATTTTTTACCTTTTCTATAGTTCCATTATTACTTATTTACTTTGGATGGACAAATCCTTCAACTACAGCTCCTTCTTTTAGTAAATATGATACAGTAGATTATGTCTTGAATAAATTAGGTGAATCTTCTCCAAATCAACTGGATAAATCTATTCGAGGAGCATCCGAACAAATAGGCAAAGATTTGGTGCTGAGTGGGTTTGCTTCTCCATTATATGGTAAGAAATTGCCGAAACAATCGAAGCATTTTGTCTGTACCTCTTGTCATAATATCGAACGAGAAGATCCTGATTTGAGTATTTCCGATCCCCAAGCTCGTTTAGAATATACTAATCAAAAAGGCATTCCTTTTTTGCAAGGAACTACGCTTTATGGTGCAGTGAATCGTACCCAGTTTTACAATGGAGATTATGATAAAAAATATGGTGATTTAGTCAAACCAGCTCGAAATAATATTCGAGAAGCAATACAATTATGTGCCGTAGAATGTGCTCAGGGGCGTGCATTGGAAGATTGGGAAGTAGAATCGATCTTAGAATATCTCTGGACGATTGGTCTTAAAATGGAAGATCTTAATCTGACAGAAGAAGAACTACAATCCATTGATGTTGCTGTAAAAAATGGAGCAAATAAATCAGCAATGATACAACTGATTCAATCAAAATATCTACAAGCTTCTCCAGCTACTTTTATTATTCCTCCCGATGATCGAAAAGCAGGCTATACAGTAGAAAAAGGTGATCCTTACAATGGAGAATTAATTTATGAAAATTCTTGTTTGCATTGCCATGAAGGTGGACGTTATTCTTTTTTCAGTCTGGATAATTCAAATTTCACCTTTGAACATTTAGAAAAACATATTGGTCGATATACGCGCTATTCGCTCTATCAAGTAGGGCGATATGGGACACCACCTATGAATGGAAAACGCGCGTATATGCCTCAGTATACTTCAGAAAAAATGAGTAATCAACAAATGGAAGATTTACGTGCGTATATCGAGCAAGAGGCAAGATAGGGAGTATTACCGATGTCGTTTTCCCTTATTCTTCTTATAATCCATAAAAATGAATTCGCCTAAGCCTTGAAGGCTACTATAATACGCTTTACCATTATTGGCTTTAGTGAATTGATCGACAAAACGCACCAAGTAAGGATCGCGAGCAATCATAAAGGTCGTAATAGGAATTTGCAATTTTCGACAGCGAGTGGCTAAACCCAAGGTACGATTGACAATCTTTCGATCTAGTCCAAAACTATTTTTGTAGTATTTTTTTCCTCGTTTGAGGCAGGTGGGTTTCCCATCAGTAATCATAAAGATTTGTTTATTGGGATTTCTGCGTTTGCGGAGCATTTCCATTGCCAATTCCAAACCAGCTACTGTATTGGTATGATAAGGGCCCACTTCGAGATAAGGGAGGTCTTTAATTTTTATTTCCCAAGCATCATTTCCAAAGACTAAAATATCTAAGGTATCTTTTGGATAACGGGTCGTAATCAATTCTGCCAAAGCCATTGCTACCTTTTTAGCAGGTGTAATTCGATCTTCTCCATACAAAATCATCGAATGCGAAATATCAATCATTAAGACGGTACTCATTTGCGATTGATAAAGCGTTTCATGTACTTCTAAATCATCATGCGTGAGTTGGAAATCATCAATTCCATGATTGATTTGTGCATTGCGAAGAGTTTCAGAAATCGCTAATTTATCTAAACTATCCCCAAACTCATAAGGACGTCGATCAGCAGTGTGTTCATCTCCTTTTCCTCCAAATTTAGTATTGTGATTACCGCGTTTCGATTTTTTTAATTGTCCAAAAATATCCTCTAAAGCTTTTTGGCGAAGCGCAATTTCCATTTTAGCAGAAGGAACAAAATTAGGGTTTTGAGCATCTTGAGGACGAATGTAGCCTTTATCAATCAAATCTTGGATGAAATCCGCCATGCCATAATTCTCATCCGTCAGTTTATACTGTTTATCCAATTCAGTTAACCAACTCAAAGCTTCACTCACATTTCCAGAAGTATGAATGAGCAATTCTTTGAACAATTTCAATAATCGTTCAAAAGGATTGCCTCCATTTGGATCAGGTATAAATTCTGAAAATCGCCAACCGATCATATAGTACGGATTTTACTTTTAGAGAAGAAAGATATAAAAAGAACGAATAAGAGTAAGTAGAAGTTGAGTATCCCATTCTTTTTTTAATCTTTAGATTGATTAAAGGGGACAACACTTTTTTGTTAAAACACGGCACAACAATCAATCAAACCTACATAATCGGGTCGATCCGAAGCTAGTTTATGGATGTAATGCTCTTTGATTTCTTCATTTTGAATAAGAAAAACCCCTGGCATTTGAAAACCATCGCCTAATGCTTTAGTGCCCACCCAATTACCTTTAACGACTCCTGCATCAAATCCTCTTATCCATGATTTTAAACCAAATAATTGATTAAATGTACCTTTTGTTAAACCATAAGCTTTGTATAATTTACAATCGGGGTCACTGACATGTGCAATTCCTTTTAATTCGTAACGTTCAAAATAACGATTGGCTAAATAATTAGGAGACATGTGGACAAATACAATTTTTACACCACGATTTTCGATATTGTCTCTTTTTTTTGCAATATCTGCTAATGCTTCTCGACAAAACGTACATCCAAAATGACGTAAAAAAACCAATAATACAGGTTGTTTGTATGAAAGATTACTCAATAATTTTCCTTTATTGGTGGTCATATCAGCAGGAAGTCCAAAATTATTGAGTAAAGTCATGAATCTAAAGTTTAATCAAAAAAAGTACGAATTAACTGTTCATAATTGGGTTTGTCAGAAGCTTTTTTGTGGATGTATTCGCCAGTTATTGTTCCATTTTTGATAGAGAAAATCCCAGGCATTTGAGTAGAGTCACCCAATTGAGGCGAGCGTTCTAGTTCAAATTGTTTCACATCTGCACTAAAGCCTCTTAGCCAAGTAGATAAGCCATACAGTTGACTAAAATTACCTTTACGTAAACCAAAATCAATGTAATACATTTTATTTGGATCACTAATGTGTAATGCACCTTTCAAATCGAATTCTTCAAAATAGCGATCAGCAAGTGCATTTTTAGCCATGTGCACAAAAACAAGTTCTACACCTTTTGCTTCGATAGATGTGCGCATCTCCGCTAAGTCACTTAATGCTTCTTTACAGAACACACATCCAAAATGGCGAAGAAAGATCAATAGAATCGGTTTTTCGTTGGAAAGAGATAATAAGGTTTGCCCCTTGTTGGTTACCATCTCCTCCAATATCTCTGGTTCAATATCTCTGGGCATAAAAATTTAGTTTTCAACTAAAATAAAACAATCAAAAGTAAGAATTGTTCGTTTCTCAAAAATAAAAAAGGCATTAACTTTTTTATAGTTAATGCCTTTATATTTTTATAGCAATGTCTTTTTATGACAAAACTAATTTTTTTTATGCGGTCATACCATTGAATACTTCCATCACTTTACGTACATGATCTGCAGAATTGTACAATAAAGCTTTTTCATCTTTATCTAATTGAAGCTCAATAATACGCTTGATTCCTGTTTTATCCAATTGAACAGGAACACCTAAATAAATATCATTCAAGCCATACTCACCAGTCAACCAAGCACAACAAGGATAAATACGACCTTCATTTTTTACGATAGATTCGACCATTTGTGCTGCAGCAGCCCCCGGTGCATACCAAGCAGAAGTACCCATTAATTTTACTAATTCTCCTCCTCCTTTCTTAGTGCGTTCTACAATAGCATCAAGCGTATCCATTTCAATCATTTCTGTTACAGGGATACCCGCCACAGTCGTATAACGAGGTAATGGCACCATAGTATCTCCATGTCCACCCATCAATACAGCTTGAATATCTTTAGGAGAAACATTTAAAGCGGAAGCCAAGAATGCACGATAACGAGCAGTATCTAAAATACCAGCCATACCAAAAACACGGCTTGAATCTAAACCAGAAGCTTGATAAGCAGCAAAAGTCATTACATCTAAAGGATTGGATACAACGATAATGATTGGATTATCCGAATGCTCCATGATAGACTTCGTTACAGAAGTAACAATTTTAGCATTAGTAGAAATCAAATCATCGCGGCTCATTCCTGGACGACGAGGAATTCCTGCTGTAATTACAACAATATCAGAACCTGCAGTTGCTGCATAATCTTCTGTTCCTGTGATTCGAGTGCTATAATAATCAATTGGGGCTTGTTGCCAGCTATCAAGGGCTTTCCCTCTAGCGAAATCGCCTTTGATATCTAAAAGAACAACTTCATTGACAATATCTTTGTGGGCAAGAACATTTGCTACAGTAGCTCCTACATTTCCTGCACCTACGACGGTTACTTTACTCATGGTGTAAAATGGTTATTATTTATAAGTTAGACGAATGTCTTATGATTAAATTAAATGATTTTCTTGATAGTTTAGACGATAATATCTTAAAATGGTTCTCCTTTTATAGATAAATCGGCGCAAAAGTAGCGTTTTTTTATGAGCTGATGAAGAAATAGGGGAGACAATGACGGTCAATAGACATCGGATTGCTATAATTTTAAATAAATTTGTTCTATCATACCCAAATAGCCTTTACATCTTTTTAACTTTAAGCCTTGGAGACAAAATGAATAAACTAAAAGGTCTCCAAATTTCCTTATTTGATTTTAAATTCATGTAATATGATCCAAAAAAAATTACACTATTTATTGCTTTTGTTTGGACTTAGTATTTTTTCTACTAATCTATCGGCTCAGCAATGCGGAACTTCAATAGAAGATCAAAAAATAATCGTAAAACGCTTATTGCAGAATAAAGAATATGTAAAAGAAGTGGGTATTCATAAAAGTGGAGCTATTACTTATTTACCTGTAAAAATTCATATCGCTACTCAGTCAGATGGTACAGAAGGTATAAGTGAACTTAGTGCTATGCGTATGCTTTGTCGATTAAATGAAGCATTCTTCGATCAAGATTATCAGTTTTTCTTGTACCAAGGATTTAATTATATCAATAACTCTACCGCCTTTACGGAGCCTTCTGGTTTGTTTGGTGAAATCCAGTTGAGTAATAATAAAGTAGATGGAGTTATCAATATTTATATCTGCCAAAATGCAAATCCGGGAGGGACAAGTTTAGGTACTACCCTAGGATTCTATGATCCAGCTCAAGATTGGATTATCTTACGTAAACAAGAAGCAAATTATACTTCAGCCACTTTACCCCATGAAATGGGACATTTATTATCACTTCCACACCCATTTTTTGGCTGGGATGCAGAGGTTTATGATGCCAATACACATGGTAATCCTGTTCAAGCACAATCTCCAGGGGGTGTTCCTACAGAAAATCAAGCTCGTTCAGGTGCTTGTAAAAATTGTGATAATGCAGGAGATTTCATTTGTGATACGCCACCAGATTATAATTTTGGATTTACATGGAATGGGTGTAGTGAATATACTGTAAATACCCTTGATCCTTGTGGTGAAAGAGTTGATCCAATGGAAAATAACTGGATGAGTTATTTTGAGGATTGTCCTGATTACATGTTTACGCAAGATCAAAAGGATTTAATGGCAGCAGATGTTGCTCGTCGTTTTCAATTTGGTAATGGAGATGAAGGGATCAATAGCAGTTTTCAACCTTCAAGTACGAATACGGTATCAATGACTCCTGGAGTACTATCGCCTGCAGATGAGGAACAATTGGGATATTATAATGTAACGATTGATTGGGAGACAGCACCAGGTGCCTTGGGTTATTATTTTGAAATTGATCAATTTCCTTCTTTTAGTGTATTTGTAGAACGTTATCAAATCAATGATGGAAGTTCAAAAATAGCACTTGATCTTCAATCCAATAGAACTTATTATTGGCGTGTGCTTCCTTATACTGAATTAGGGGGTTGTGCAGAGACTGCTGGTCCGTTTTCTTTTACTACTGGCGATGCAGTAGCAGTAGATGAAATAGACGCTGTAAATGCTTGGAGCGTTAGCCCCAATCCTGTTCAAGTAAGTAATGAATTAAATGTACAATTAGATGTCGCTTCTTCCTTTGATGCTTCTATTGTTTTATACAATATTGCGGGGCAGGCGGTGAGTCGATTGGATAATCAACGATTTAATGCAGGTGAAAATACGGCACAAATTGCTTTGGATGGAGTGAACAATGGGATGTATATCCTTGCTATCGAAAATCAATTTGGAGTATTGAATCAGAAAGTAGTGGTGGCGCGATAGTAATAAGTAGTTCGTCAGTAAAATAACATTTAGGCTTCCTTGCATAAAGGAGGCCTTTTTTTATCTCAAGAAAAAGATAAGGATTAAAAACCCTCTAACAAAACCATCGAAATAGTCCTATATTTAATGCCAAACAATATTGACCTTTGGAATAGAAAATATAAATGCTATGGTACAACAACAATTGCAAATACAACCAAATAGGAGCGTAAGACAACAATTAAGAGCTGAACCAAGAACAGTATTAGCACAAATAACATTAGCTCCATCAAATCAAGATTACCAATATTTAAAGATTTGTAAAATAGAGCCCATAAATGGCTTACCTAGGTCAGTGATGAGGAAAAGAAATACTACTGTTTATGCTCCAATTACGGTCATACTAAATATATTTAATGAGAGGTGTTTTGAAATGACTTTTATACGTAATACAATCAATGACCAACTCTTTCAGCAATATTTTAATGGCTCTTATTTTAAGATAGAAGAACCCTACGAATTGATAATAGAAAAAAAACGTATTCGGTTAATGATATACCCTGGGAATTATTTAATCAAGCAGATGAAAACAGCGATAGTTGTTCGATTCGACTATTGATTTTGAAAATTATAAAGCAGATGAAAACCTTATAAAAACTGAGTTTAACTCAAGAAAGATGATGAAAACTTTAACATTTCCAGTGGTTAAATTTTGTGCTAACTCCAATTAAAAAAGGCTATTCATTGATCCAATGAATAGCCCTATTTAGTTTAACTATCTACGTTTATCGACTAATTAAAGTTTTCATTCGATACGCTAACCAATACATCACAGGTACAACGATAAGCGTCAAGAAAGTAGAAAACACCAATCCATAAATCACCGTCCATGCCATTACTCCCCAGAAAGAGGCACTATCGCCACCAAAATAAATTTGCGGATCAAATTCTGTTATCAAGGTAAAGAAGTTGATATTAAGTGCCATAGCCAATGGTAATAAACCTAAGACGGTTGTAATCGCCGTTAACAATACTGGACGTAATCGAGTTTCTCCTCCTTGAATGATGGCATCTTTGATTTCTTCATGGCTGAGTTGAGACATATTCTCATATCCCATTGCTAATCGTTTTCGTTTGACCACTAGATTAATATAATCTACTAGAACGATCGCATTATTTACCACAATTCCTGCTAAAGAAATAATACCAATTCCCGTCATAATCACAACGATATCCATCCCTGAAAAGACATAACCGAAAAGTACACCAATAGTGGAGAATAAAATCGAAAGGATGATAATAAATGGAGAAATGATGGAATTAAATTGTGCCACAATAATCAAGAAAATCATAAAGATTGCCAACATAAAAGCAGTACTCAAAAATTCCATTTCTTTGGCTTGTTCTTCTTGTTCACCCGTAAATTTGTATTTGTAACCTACAGGCATTTTGTATTCTTCCATCACATCTTTGATCTCTGAAACTACTTCATTCGCATTGTAACCATCATTTTCTAAGACATTAGAGAAAACGGTAATCACACGCTCTTTATCTTTTCGATTAATCGAACTAAAAGTTGAAGCGTAATCAATATCTGCAACCGAAGCAATAGGCACTTGACTTATACGTCCATTGGCAGGATTACGGAAGGTTACTTTTTGATTCAAAATACTGGTCATATTGTTACGTGTACTTTCTGCGGCACGAACTTGAATGGGGTATTCTTCTTCATCTTCTTTAAACTTAGAAACCTCTTTTCCAAAAATAGAAGTCCGTATTCCATCTGCAATGGCATAGGTAGATACCCCATAACGACGCGCAGCTTCTCGATTAATATTGACCGTCATTTCGGGCTTTCCAATTTTAACATCTGCTTGCAATTCTTCGACACCACCTATATTTTGATCGTTAATGAATTTGATAATATCTTCTGAAAGAAGCGCCAACTCATCAATATCATCTCCAGTGATTTCAATATTAATAGGTTTACCGACAGGTGGGCCGTTCGCATCTCGATCCACTACGATTTGTGCTCCTGCAATATCTTGTACACTTGCTCGTATGTCTTCCATTACATCATAGGTAGATTTTCCACCTCGCTCTACATAAGGAACAAAAGCAACTGTCAATCTCGCGCGATGAGGTGATGCTCCAAAAGTTGGTGGACTGTTTGGATCAGAGGTGTTTTCACCGATTTGGGCTAAAATAGCTTCTACTATATCTTTATTCGGTTCAACTGCTTTTTCCACTTTTTCTTCAATCTGTTTCATGACCTTATTTGTTGCTTCAATATCATTACCCATCGGCATTTCTACAAAAACATTGACATACAAAGGATCAGCAGAAGGGAAAAACTCTACTTTTGGCATGTTAGAACCCAACAATCCCATAGAGAAAATCAGTAATCCAAACGTACCCACAAAAATGAGTACTGGTACGAACTTATATAAGGCGGCACTAATAAATCGGTTATATACTTTTTCAATAAAAGGCAGCACCTTATCTTGGAAAAAGAAGGATGCAGGTCGTAAAAAGATTTGATATAAAATATTTAATCCAACCGTAATGATAAAAATATTTCTTGCCCAGATAATATCAGCAAAATGACATGCAATGGCTACGCATATTAATACCACTGTAAAAATGATGGTATTCATAATACGTCTTCTTTGCGTAGCCGAATCTTCTGCACGCTTGGTCACTTTCATAAAGGTAGACGTAAATACAGGATTGATAACCAGCGCCACAAAAAGA
The DNA here is from genome assembly GCA_020628645.1 of Saprospiraceae bacterium. Classification (GTDB taxonomy): domain Bacteria; phylum Bacteroidota; class Bacteroidia; order Chitinophagales; family Saprospiraceae; genus JAHDES01. The sequence goes on along the minus strand of JAHDES010000044.1, from coordinate 25,139 downwards.
GATGAGCCCAATACCAGAATCAAGGTGATAGGCAAATATTTCATAAATTCTCCCATTAATCCAGGCCAAAACGCAAGGGGTAAAAAGGCAGCGACCGTTGTTGCCGTAGAGGCTATAATGGGCAAGGCAACTTCACCTGTACCCAGTTTTGCTGCTTCTATTCCCGAATAGCCATTTTGAATATAACGATAGATGTTTTCCACTACCACAATCGCATTATCTACCAACATACCTAATGCCAGAATCATCGAAAATTGTACGACCATATTGAGGGAATAGTCCAGTATATTGACCAACATAAACCCCATCAACATTGACAAAGGAATGGCCAAACCTACAAATAAAGAGTTACCCAATCCTAAGAAAAATAGTAATACTAAAACTACTAAAATTACCCCAGAGATAATACTGTTTTCGAGATTGGAAATGGTATCTCTGGTTTGATTGGAAATATCATTGAAGATGCTAATTTTCATCCCTTCTGGCACTAAGTTGTCTTGAGCATCAGTAGCAATGGCTTTGACTTTATCAGCAGCATCTAGTACGTTTTCGCCTTTTTCTTTGATAATATCTAAGGAAATTACAGGTAACATATCAGAGCGAGCGATACTTGTCGGTTCTTGATAGTCGAATTTCACAGTGGCAATGTCTCTTAGATAAATGGGGTTTTCATTTTCACTTTTGATAATGAGATTTTCCATATCTTTTACATTCTCAAATTCTCCTACGATTCGTACCGTTCGACGAAAGTCATTGGCAACGACTTCTCCTCCAGACATGGTAATATTTTCAGCACGGAAGGCATTGGCAATATCATCATAACTCGTTTGTGTCGCTTCCATTTTCATCAAATTCACATTGATTTGAACTTCTCGTTCTTTAGCTCCTTTGATGGCTGCTTCTGAAACTTCGTCTAAATCTTCGATACGATCTTGTAAAATATCTGCATAACTTTTCAATACTTCATTCGGAAAATCTCCTGAGATATTGACGACCATAATAGGGATTTCGGAGAAATTTACTTCAATGATTTCAGGGTCTTGAGTCAGGTCATTGGGAAGCTCCGATTTTGCTTTGTCAACAGCATCTTTGATTTTTTGCTTTGCCACTTCTAAATCTACATCAGAGGGGAATTCCGTTACAATCAAGGAGTAATCCTGCATTGAAGAAGAGGTTACTTTCTTGATCTCTGAGATGGCATTTAACTCTTTTTCAAGGGGGCGTGAAATGAGGCTTTCTATATCTTCAGCGGAGTTTCCAAAGTAGACGGTATTAATAAACATCTGTGGAAATACAATCTCTGGATATGCTTCTTTGGGCATGGTCACATAGGTGAAAAATCCAAAGAGAATAAACATAAACGTCAGAAAATAAACGCTTACTTTATTGTCAACGGCAAGATTGGTCAAGCCAAACGTCCGTTTTTCTTCTATATTATTTTTTGGTTCGGTCATTATGTTATTTTTGGTTCTTTGACGAATGGAGTTGTCAAAGAAGTATTTAACCTAGCTTCTTCATTTAAACTTGTTAAGTTTGAAAGAAGATTTTTATCCTTTTGGGGTGTTAACTTTTATTAAATCATTCTCTGCAATGTTTCGAGCACCATCTACAATGAGTTGTTCACCACCTTTTAGTCCATCTGTTACGATGATACTATTTTGATAACTTTCGCCCGTTTCAACATAGACTTTTTTAGCAAACGCGCCTTCATCACCTTCTTCGAGGATGTAGACATAATTACGTCCATCGACTTGTTGCTGTACGAGTTCAAGTGGTAAGATCACCACATCTTTTTCGCTATATTCTTCGATCATCATAGTCGCTAACAAATTCGGCTTAAGTGTACCACTTTTATTGTTCATGTACACTTCTACATTGAATGTACGATTAGCAGGATTGATATTACGACCTAACTCACTGACTTTACCTGTACGTTCCAAATCTAATGCAGGAAAATTGACAGAAACAGTTTGTCCTTTTCTGATTTTACCAAGATAAGCTTCGGGAACATCTGCCACGACTCGAACAGTGCTATTATTGACAATTTGTACAATCGGTGCACCAGGCCCCGCCATTTCACCTTGTTTAGCAAAAACGCGGTCAATTACCCCTGAGAGGGGAGCGTATACATTAGCTTTAGTAGTTTGAAAACGAACGGATTCGAGGCTTTTTTCCAAACGTTCTTTATTGTTTTTGGCTTGTAAAAATTGCATTTCCGAACCAATATTTTGATCCCATAAACGTTTTTGACGTTCATAAACATCGACCGCTAATTCTAAAGATTTTTCTAATTCAGCGATTTGTTTATCTACGGATTCCATATCGGTTTTGGCAATTAATTGTCCTTTTTTGACATAATCTCCTTCATCCAAATCCATTTTAATAATACGACCGCCCGTTTCGCTACTAGCCATTTTACCATCATAGGATTGAACGGTGGCTTGTATATCAACAAAGCGATTGAAGTTACTTCGTTCTACGGTATCAAGCGAAACGATGGTGCGTGGCTTTTCTTTCGTGGGTTCTTCTTCTTCAATATCCGCCTCAAGTTTTGCAACGAGTTTGCTTAATTCTTTGAGTTCTTTATTTTTTTCCTTTAACAAGGCTTTTCTACCTTTTAAATCTTCAGGATAGACTTCTTCTGGTGCACTACAAGCATTGAATACCAAAAGGCTTGCGATAACAAATAGAATAATTCCGTTTTTCATTTTTTAAAATTTTTGACTTATGACTTGTTGACGTAAGACTTAGGATGATTTTATTAATAAATTGTCCTAAGTCTGAAAGTCCTATGTCCTAAGTCCAATAAAAGAATTAGTTGCCAATGGCTTTATTGAGTTCAATTTTTGCCGTTACTAAATTGTAAAGTGCCTGTGTATAATTGCCTTGTGTTTGAAAGAGACTTTGTTCTGCTTGTGATAATTCCAAACTAGAACCAATACCTTCTTTGTATTTGATTTGAGCGGTATTATAAATTTTCTCTGCGAGTGCTACATATTCTTTTTGATCTTCCACTCGTTTTAAGGCATTTTGATAATTGATCCGTGCATTTTTGATTTCAAGATCAATTAAAGCAGCCAAATTCGTCGTTTGATTTTGAGCTTGTTTTAGTTGAATTCTAGCGCGTTCAATTTTAGAGCGTTTATCAAAACCATCAAAAATGGGGATATTGACTTGTGCTCCAACTACAAAGGTAGGTGCCCAAAATCCAGAGGAGAAATCATCGCCAAAATACGCTTGTTGATAATTCGCAAATACAGCGAGATTGGGTAAATAGCCTGCTTGATATAAATCAACATTCAATTCATTTAATTTCAAACCAGTTAAGGCGACTTCATATTCAGGGCGACTATTATAATTGATTTGACTAGTGAGTTGTTCGTCGGAAGAATCCAATAATAATTCTTCGATCGTTCCTGTAATAGTGAGTTCCTTCTCAGCAGGATAATTCATGGCGAGCTTTAAGCCATTCAATGCCATATCTCTTTGACGAACTAGGTTTTCTTTTTCAGATTCTAGATTAGCAAGCGATAAAACTAGTCGATCTATATCCAATTGTTCTACAAATCCTTCTTTATAATAGGCTTGCGTCTCTTTTAGTAATGTAGTTAAATTAGCAATGTTATTATCTAACAAACCTACATTCTCATCAATTAATAAAAGGGGTAGATAAGCTTCTGATACTTGATTGCGCACGGTTCTTCGTGTACTTTGTAATTCCTTTTGGACATAATCTCGATATAAACGAGCTGCCCGAAGTCCTACAAAATAACTTCCATCAAAGACAAGGGAAGAAAGGCTTACACCTGCCGTAAAGTTGTGTGCTAAGACAAAGGAAACTTCGCGTTGCTCTTGCGGTAGGGGCATTCCCGTATTAGGATCAATAGCTAGCTCTTCAGGAAGTACACTGATTGGGCGCTGTGGATAATATTGATAGCCTAATTCACCGCTTATTTGAGGTAAACCAATGGAACGACGCTCATAAATTTGTTGATCTGCATCTTGAATATTGAGCTGGGCGTTTTGAATTTGTAAGTTATTAGAAAACGCAAATTGGACAGCGTCTTCTAAGCTAAAAGCATTACTTTCTTGTGCAAAACTCCAATTACTCAACAGCAAGAATAATAGTAAATAGGTGATTCTCTGTTGCATGTTTTAGTAATTTTTAGACTTAGGATTTTGGGACTTAGGATGTAAGATACTTTTATCATAAGTCGATATGTCCTAGGTCATAAGTCGATTTAAGAATTAGTTTTCAATGGTTTTATTCAATTTAAAGTAGGTGTTTACGTTAGGTATTGTTCTAGTAATTTCAATCCCTTTGCAGAGGCGATACCGTGAATGTGGTAATAGAAATATTCTTTAAATAAATTTTCCTTATTGTATTCTTTTAGTGGAAACATATCTTCATCGATCACGCAATTGGTTTTACCTACATATAGTTTGGCGATAATGTCGGCATTTAATTCTGCTCGATATAAACCTTCTTGGATGCCATTATCCAAATTTCGTTTAATGACATCGTAAATGTAGCCTTGATGAAGCGATTCCATTAATTGCCAGATATTTCGATAATACTTTTGCAAATCATACATCGTCGTTGCTGGCATGGTGCGTAATACCTCCGTTACATATCGTGCAATTTGAAGCATTTCATCGATTGCATTTTTAGAAGATTCACAAATCATCTTGATGGCTAATTCTTCTGCTTGAACATGCATACGAACTACTTGCTCCAATAAATCGGCTTTATTATCAACATATTGATAAAGGGTTTTTTTAGAAATCCCTAAATCACGAGCGATATCATCCATCGTTACACTCTTAATGCCGTAACGAAGAAACATCGTTTCCGATTGGGTCAGTATTTTTTCTTTTAATTCCATTAATAGCTGCTGTGCTGATTGTGTTTTATTAATATTAGGTCAGGCAAAATTACAATGTAAAAACACAGGAAACAATTTTTGGTTTGAAAGTTTCCTGTGTTTTTTTGGTTTTTAGATAAGTGGAATCTTAGACAAGATTTTGGGGGGAGAAAAGTCGATGAAGGATACTTTTTTCTAGATTAAGTTTTAAACGAAAAAAGATGTTTTTTAATCAAAATTGCCAAATGTTCCCAGAGAACATTTGGCAATCTAAAATGAGTATTTTTTTATCTTATCTAGAAGATTTACTATTAGTGATACAAGATCAAATTATACGACCAACGCAGGTTCTGGTGCAGGAATATCCATAAAATCGGGTTGTTCGTGGACAATATCCTGCCACATTGGTTGGAAGCTAAAATATCCAGCCAGTGGGAAGCCTACTTCATAATTACGGGTTTTTAGTGCTGTTTCGTGATCTATTTTGATGAGCTCACGCCCTGTGGCTTCTGCTAGTAATTGTGATTGACAAGTGCGCTCCATTGTTACAAACCAAAAGATACATTCTTCAATGCTATGTCCAACGGTCAATAACCCATGATTTTGAAGAATAACTGCTTTTTTATCACCGAGTGCTTGTCCAATTCGATCGCCTTCACTTAATTCATCCACGACGCCAGTATATTCGGCATATAAGCCATGATCTTGATAAAAGATACAAGAATCTTGCGTTAATGGATCTAATAATTGTCCCATAGCAGACCATGTTTTTCCATAAACCGTGTGGGAGTGCGCAGCAGCAATTACATCAGGACGCGCTTTATGAATACCTGCATGAATGGCAAAAGCAGCTTTGTTTAAAGCGGTATGTTTTCCAGCTACGATTTCACCTTCTTCATTGACTAAAATCAGATCAGACATTTTCATACGACGAAAAGATACCCCAAATGGATTCACCCAAAAACAATCCGTGTGTTCAGGATCACGACAGGTAATATGACCAGCAACGCCTTCGGAGAAACCAAATTTTCCAAAAATACGATAGGCACCTGCAAGCATCGTTTTCAGATAATGTCGTTTTTGTTCTACACTATCAAATTTGGGATAATTAATCATTTTTTCAATACCGGGAGGGTTTGCAACTGCCATTGGACATCTGATTTTGAAGATTAAAAAAAGTAAGCTAAAATAATGATTTCTTTTTAAATTTAGAAGTGCTTAATTTATAATCATCAAACGATCATTTGCAAGGATGGAATTTTCTTCATTTTTTAAGGTATAAAAATAAAGTCCATTGGTGAGATTAAGTGAAATTTGCGTTTGTGAATCATTAATAAGATATGTGCCACAAGATTTACCAATAGCATTATACAATTCAAATTGTAGAGGATAGTCTACTTTATCTTCTAGTTTAATCTGAAGGTAAGAAGTCGCTGGATTTGGATAGACTTTAATTTTTGGTAAAACAATCGCATTATTAGAAGAAGGCGTACAAAGTTCCGTTACATCAGCACAATAAGAACGACTCGCCAAGGTACAATCTAATACAAAAGGATTGACCTTTCCAGATTGATGATCGGAGATGGCATAAGTGCGTTGTATTTCTCTAGAATCAGCAGGATCGGCATAATGCCAAGCACAGAGTGTTTCTCGTTGTCCTTCAAAATAATTGGGATTGGCATTATTGGCTTGTGAACGATACATGGTATAAAAATAAAACATGGCACGTGCTACATTGCCTTTGTGATCTTCACGGGGTTCAAAACCTTCATTAAATTCAACTTCACTATACGCATTAATATTAGAAGAAGGAATATTCGATTGTTCATTCGTTTGAAAAAACCATTCATCTGTTTGATTATCATTGATTTCCTTAAAGGGGAGACTTCCCCGTGCGGCATTGGCAGTGGCGAGGGTGGGGAAGAGGTGGTGCATATCACTTTTAGGATTGCCAAATTCTGCCCCCATACTTTGCGGATACGTATGTTCGGTATTGATACCTTCTGGCCCTCCATTTTGAAAAATATGCGTACTCGGATCAACTCCATCTGGTAAATACACCTGATGACCTGTATAGACACAAGTAACGAAATTATTGATACGGTCTATTTCTCCAAATAAAATATCCCTCGCAGGACCATAAGTAGGTACTGTATCAGGTTTGTATCCCTCAACAATCGTTTCGAGTAATTCATCTCCTGTTAGATTGGGATAAATTTGGGCATTTAAAAAAGCAGGTAACGTAATAAATAGAAGGATTAGATAACGCATAAAAGTGATTTTACACAAAGATAATGGGCTATTTCTGTACATTTAAATGGATGATGTTTTATTTTGAAAAACGGATCAAGAAATAAAGCCAATTGTATTGTATGTTTCGAGGGGTTCAATGATGAGTGGTTCTTCTTGTTTGCTATAAAATCGAGCACTAGAAAAATAATAATCTTCAGCCTCATACACTAAACCTGCTCGTACGGGATTAAGATGAATATAATTCATTTTTTGATTGATCCATTCAGGACTGTATAGTTCTATAGCATGGCAACCTAATTGCCATAATTGAAAATTTTGATGGGATGCTTTATATTTTGCATGATATTCCATTATGAGTTCGAGCCACTCTTTTCTGCTTTCCCTCTCTTTTAACATTAATGTATGTATATTTTTTGCTGTAAATTGTTTGAAATCACGAACAAAACCCGATAAACCATTTTTATGTTCGCTTCTTGCTAACAAATGTATATGATTGGACATGATAACATAGGCAAGGATGATAACTTTTTTTTCATCAATACAAAATTGTAAACTTTCAATAAGCAGCTCTTTATAATTTCGGCGAGTAAATATATCTATCCATCCCACTGTTGTGAATGTTAAATAATGTAGTTGATCCTGATTTTGGATGGTGTAGCTTTTCATTGTAGTTTTATTATAAGCGAGCTAGGAAGCTCGAGTGATAGGTTTAGGCAAAGTTAGGAAACTTTGCCCATCAATAATGAGAAGTGACGAGTTTCCCAACTCGTCACTAAATATCTATCGAGCTTCCTAGCTCGAAAATTACTGTCTACACAAACATTGCGGTTGCATAAAACTTTTTGATTTGGCGTGAAATGGATAAGCATTTCCACTTCCTTCACGTTCCCAGTAAAATTCGGTGCGTTCGCTTGGGTGATTTCCTATTTCATTTAAAGTAGCGGCATCATACAGACGACCATTCATCATGGTGTATTCTACAAATTCAGTATTTAAAATATCATCCAATGGATTTTTTTCTAGGACGATCAAGTCTGCTAATTTACCAACCTTAATCGAACCAATTTCTTTATCCATACCCAGATATTCTGCACCATTCATCGTAGCAGCACGAAGCGCTTGATGATTAGACATACCGCCTTGTGCAATCATCCACAACTCCCAATGCGCGCCCAATCCTTGTAGTTGACCATGTGAACCAAGATTGATGTTGACACCTGCATTTTGTAGTTTAGTACAAGATTTTGAGGTGAGAATATGTCCATTTTCATACTCTTCGTCAGGTAACATCATACGATGACGGGAACGAGAATCTATAATCGGACGAGGGGTGAAGTTTAACAAACGCTCTTTTTCCCAAACATTCGTTTTTTGATACCAATAATATTCCCCATTTACACTACCATAATTTACAATTAAAGTAGGTGTATTTCCAGATTTTGTTTTTGACCACAATTGAACCACATCATCATATAAAGGGGCAACAGGAATATTATGCTCTACCCCCGTATGACCATCCATCACCATACTTAAATTATGATAGAAAAAAGAACCCCCTTCTGGATAAACATTGATTTCCAACTGACGGGCTGCCTCCATAACTTGTTGGCGTTGCTCGCGACGAGGTTGATTATAACTCTTTACAGAAAAGGCGCCATACGCTTTGGTGCGACGAAGCGTAGATAAGGCATCATCTAAACTGTTTACCACTGCTTTAAAATCGCCATCTGCACCATATAAAATCGTTCCTGTCGAATAAATTCGAGGCCCTTTCATAATACCTGCTTTTATCATTTCAGATTGTGAAAAAGTCATTTCAGAATTGGAAGAAGGATCGTGTGTAGTTGTGATGCCGTAGGCTAAATTCGCATAATATTGCCAATGTTTTTGTGGACTTAATCCATAACGGAAGGCGCCCAAATGAGCGTGTACATCAATAATCCCGGGCATGATGGTTTTTCCACTACAATCTATGATCGTTGCATTTCGTGGAACATTGACTTCTTCTCTCGTACCAACCGCTACAATTTTATTTTCTTCTACTACAACGACTCCATTTTCAATTACTTTTTCCCCTTCCATTGTGATAATTCGAGCATTGCTCAAAACAATAGTTCCTTCAGGTTTATCCATTTCTAATTCTAAACCCACTCGAATCCCAACAGAATCTAAAGGAGGAATACTATCTACTGCTCCTTCTAAATATAGAAATCGTTCACGAAGTTCATCCGTAAAATATTCTTCTCCTAAGGTCCAATGAATTTTTTTACTATCTGCCGACCAATGCAATCCAATACCTGCATCTTTGGAAACGGGAGCTACAGGAATTGCTTTAGTGCTCGAACTAATCCCCACCGTTTGTCCTGTTATGGGCATAGGAGCTACATAGACTTTATGCAATTCGATAAAGGCAATCCATTTATTATCAGGACTTGGTACAAATTGATTCGCATATTTGGCATTGAAAAGGGTCATTTCGTCTTTTCCATTGAGATCAACACTTTTGTAAGCTTTGGTTAAGCTACCAAATAAGTAGCCACCTGTTTGAAAAAAGATACGTTTTCCATCAACAGAAAAACGAGGATGTTCTCCTTGTGGAACGACTAATTTTTCATCTGAACCATCTGTATTAATGGTATAAATACCTGGATTTTTGGTATGAACGAATCCTTGATGTCCATTTCCTCCTTCTTTTCGGAAGACAATTTGTTTGCCATCTGGCGAAAATCGTGGCGTACGATAAATTCCTTTTTTGGAAGTAACTTTCGTTTTTCGTTTACTAGCAACATCCATGATATAAATCGCGCCCATTTCCTCATCATCCCAAGAAACGTAGACCATTTTATTTCCATTTTTTGAATAAGAAGGTTCAAACTCAAAATGGCTATCATCCGTTAAACGCTTAGGTTTTCCGCGAGGCAAATCTTTTGTCCAAAGATGACCGACTGCATTAAATAGTAAGGTTTTTCCGTCAGGAGAAGTCGTTGCTTGACGGATCACATTTACGGTAAATTCATCTTCATGTACTTTTTGCTCAAAACGAACTGTTTCCATCAATTTATGCTTGGCATTTACGGTAAATGGAATTTCTTTAGCCGTACTGCCATCTACTGGTACATTCCAGATTTTTCCTTGTCCCCAAATGACGATAGATTTATCATCGGGCATCCAATCAAAGCCTGTATAAATACCAAAGATAGTCCAAGCTTCTTGTTGATCTTTACTTAAACCTTCAAAAATAGGATATTCTTCTCCAGTTTCAAGATTGTGTACAAATAAGACCGATTTTGTTCGAACACGACGAACGTACGCCATTGTTTTTCCATCATTAGAAATTTGTGGACGGCAAGCTCCGCCTGGACCAGCGATGATCGTTTTGGTTTTACCCGTTTCACGGTCTAGTTGTTTGATAACAAAAATCTGGCTATTGGGATCTTTATTGTATTGAAAATAGCCACCTGGATACATATCTTCACTAAAATAGACATAGCGTCCATCAGGTGAAATACAAGGTTCATTGACGTCTTGCTGGTCATTTTTACGTTTGGTGAGTTGCATTCCGCTACCGCCACTTTTATGGTACATCCACATTTCACCAGCACCTAAGGAACGTTGTGAAGTAAAGTGTTTTCTAGCGACTAAATATTGCCCATCAGGCATCCAAACGGCATTGTTTAATAAACGAAAATCTTCTTTGGTGATTTGTTTGGCATCGCTTCCATCGGTATTCATAATCCAAACATTATCGCCACCGCCTGCATCTGAAGTAAAGGACAATTGTTTTCCATCAGGACTAAAACGTGGTTGAACTTCATAGGCGAGCCCTGTTCGAATGGCTTTGGCAGTTCCGCCTGAAATAGGAATGGTATAAATATCTCCTAATAAATCAAAAGCGATTGTTTGACCATCAGGACTAACATCAAGATTCATCCAAGTTCCTTCTTTGACGGTAAATTCTACTTCTTTGGAATCACCGGGAGGATTATTAACATCCCATTTTTTGCTGTCTTTATCTTGAGCGAGGGAAAGGTTGACTATTAAAAAGCAAATGAAAAGAGATAGGTTATTTTTAAGCATTGTAAATGATTTTCGTTAAAAAAGGATTGAAAAGAAGTTTAATCAAACCAATTTGCAATCGCTAAATTAACGAAAATCAAACACACTAAGGAAATAAGTATTGATAACTATCGGACTAAACTAACATCCCCTTCGATTATTTCGATCAGACCTGTATCATATTCTACTTCTAAAACATAAGTATATGTACCTGTTTGTAGTTTTTGATTGCGGAACATGCCATCCCAACCTGTCAGTTCATCATTGGGCATCATCGCTGTTGTACTGAATACTTGCGTTCCCCAACGATCAAAAACATGGACATAATTAATCTGTTGAATTCGCTCATTTCCATACACCAAGAAATAATCATTAAATCCATCTGCATTTGGACTAAAAACATTAGGGATGAAAATATTTTTTTGATCCGCCTGTTCAACCACTACAATAATTTGATCAGTTTCAGAACAACCATTCGCATCTGTAGCAGTAACAGAATAAGTGGTCGTATTCGTTGGAGCAATAGGAAGCGTTTCACAATTCGTACAATCCACTACAGCATTATTAGCAGACCAAACTATAGAGACAGGATTAAGATTGGTTTGTAAAGTCAAATTGGTTGATTCTCCTACCGTTAATCCTATATTTCCATTCGCGATAGCAACTTCTGCTTCAATGGATTCATCTATAGTAAATGTTTCTGCTACCTGACAATCGTTTTCATCTTGAACACTTAATTGATAATCTCCAGCTAAGATATTATTTACCATAAAAGGGAAACTAGTGATGCTTTCAAATTGAATACCATCTAAAGAATATTCGTAGGAATTTGCAGCTCCTGCGATTAAGTCGATCGTTACACTTCCAGCAGTGCCAGAACATGCAGGAGAATTTGCTTGTAAGGCAATTTCATTAGCAGGTGGTTCAGTAAGTGTTAAAGTTTCTTCACTTTCACAATTGTTGGCATCTGTTACGGTAACAATATAAGTAGCAGGTGGAAGATTTTCAATTTGATTCGTCGTAGCATTGGTATTCCATAAGTAAGAATAAGGTGCTGTACCATTATTAGGAGCTACACTAATTGCTCCATCAGCTGAGCCATTACAACTTATATCAAAACCATTGGAGGTATTTAAACTTGTAGCGGTAAGAGTTAATTCTGTAATGTTAACACTTGCATCTGCTCCAATTTCAGGAGCACAGTTGGAATCATACGCATTGATTTGGACAATACTGTAGGTTGTAGCTACTGTAGGTGAAACATTGATCATGCTACCATTAGAAATATTATTGATTTCAAAGGTTTCATTTCCATTGGAATAGACTAAATCAAAATTATTATCTGTTGTACTATTAATTTGGAGGATTGCTTCTTGTCCTGCACAAATTTCTTCATCTATTGTTAAAGACAATTCTGGATTGATGTCTAAATTAAGATTGACAAAGATCACACTATCACAAGCCAATGGGTCGCTAGTTGGAATGACGACTTCTCCACTAAGGTTATTTTCATCAAATGTAAGCCCTTCAATCTCTATGGTTTCTCCACTACAAATGGCTTCACTAAAAGTAGATTGAGAAAGTGCTTCTGGAATGATGTCTATTTGAGTAGAAACAAGTTCAGCACAATTAACATCAGCTAGAAAATTTAAAGTATAAGAACCTGGGGTGTCGAGGACTAAATTTTCATTCAATACATCAAGAGTCGGAGAAGACCAAGTTCCAGTAGGATAATCCATATCTCCAAATAAAAGAACAGGTACACTTCCCAATCCTTCACAAACCTCTCCAGCTGTCAAACTTGGAGTAATAGAAGGTTCAACCAAGAGTTCAAGTGAAACGGGCATGGTACAATATTCTCCTGAATTAAAGTTAAGAGAATTCGTGCCTAATTGTTCAGATGGATTAAATATTGGGGTCGTTGTTCCTTCGATTTCCCATATTCCATTAGGATAATCATTAGAGGTGTAAGTGGATAAATCTATAGAATTATCATTTTCGCATAGAGAAGTGGGTACGTCAGTACTTAAATTAGGAGTTGCTATAGCCAATACATCTATAAAAATACTGGTAATTTCGGCACAACCTGTAGGTTCAAAGCTTAATTCTACCATGCCATTTTGCCCAGTAGGATCGAATTCATTATCGTTGACCCCTATACCTGACCAAGTACCAGAAGGAAAATCAGGATCTTCAAATTGATTGAGTAATAAAAGATTTTCATTTTCACAAATAGGATCAGGAGTACTAAGACTGAGCGGGCCAGGAGTTGTTATTTCTATAATAGTAGAGCTTTCTACCACACAATTTTCATCAGGAAAAAAGGTCAAGGTAATCGTACCTGTAAGATTGGTTGGATCAAATTCATTATTGTTCACGCCATCACCTGACCAAGTACCAGCACTGAAATTTGGATCAGTAAAATCATCTAAACTGAATGATGTAGTATTTTCACAAATAGGATCAGGAGTAGCGAGTGTCATTTGCTGTAAAGCATTGATGCTTATGCTTGTTGTTCCAATTTCGACGCATTCTTCTTGTGTTGTAAAACTAAGCGTACTTGTATTGACGCCATCTGCTAATAAGCTTGGATCAAATTCATTATTGTTCACGCCAACACCTGACCAAGTGCCCGTTGAAAAATTAGGATCGACAAAATCGTCTAAACTAAAAGGTGTGGCATTTTCACAAACAGGATCAGGAGTAGTGAGTGCCATTTGCTGTAAGGCATTGATGCTTATGCTTGTTGTACCAATTTCGACGCATTCTTCTTGTGCGGTGAAAGTAAGCGTACTTGAATTGCTTCCATCTGCTAGTAAACTTGGATCAAATTCATTATTACTATTCACGCCATCTCCTGACCAAGAACCAGCAGAGAAATTTGGATCGAGTAAATCATCTAGACTAAAGGGCGTAGTATTTTCACAGATTGGATCGACGGTAGCCAAGTTCATTTGTTGTAATGCATTGATCGTTATGTTAGTTGTACCAATTTCGACGCATTCTTCTTGTGCGGTGAAAGTAAGCGTACTTGAAT
>JAHDES010000044.1:0-10828 GCA_020628645.1 Saprospiraceae bacterium | reverse complement strand
CTGACCAAGAACCAGCAGAGAAATTTGGATCGAGTAAATCATCTAGACTAAAGGGGGTAGTATTTTCGCAAATTGGATCGGGAGCAGTAAGTGTCATTTGTTCAAGTGTCTCAATCGTAACTTGAATTGTTGCGGGATCGACACAGCCACTTACTGGTGTAAACATTAAAGTACTAACATCATTAACTAAAACAGGATCAAATTCATCTGTATTGACGACACCTTCACCTGACCATGTGCCATCAGGGTAACTAGCATCTAAATATGGGATTAAAGAAAAGATTTCCGCATTTTCGCAAACAGGATCAATTGTCCCTAATTCTAAAACATCAGATTCCGTTACTTCTATAAAAGTGGCAACTTCTTCTGCACAATCATCTGTTGGTGTAAATAAAAGGGTAATATTACCTGTGAGATTGGTGGGGTTAAATTCATTATTATCAACGCCATCACCCGACCAAGTGCCTTCTATTACAGGATCAACTAAAGCAGTTAGGGAGATGGGCGAAGCATCTTGACAAATGCTGCTGGGTTGTGTTAAGTTTGGAATAATTTCATCGGTAACTTCTATCGTCGTAAACGCATCATTGACACAGAAATCAGCAGAAGTGAATTGTAAATTAATCGTACCAGAAAGTCCATCTGGATTAAACGTGTCTCCATTTTCCACGCCATCTCCTGACCATGAACCATTAGTGAAATTAGTATCTTCTAAATCAGTTAAAGCAATAGGATCAGCCGATGCACAAAGTGGGTTACCTTGTGCTAAAGTTGGATTACCTAATGTAATGACTTCAAAAGTAGTAGCAACAGGATTGACACAAAAGTCTGAAGAAGTAAAAATTAGATTTTGAGTGCCTGTTTGAATACTAGGATCAAAAGTGGCATTTGTTTCGTCTACATTGTCTCCTGACCAAGTTCCATTTGGATAATTTGCATCTACATAATCCATTAAGTTAATGCTCGTTTCATTTTCACATGGATTCGTAATCGTTTCTAAGGTAGGAGTAGCAGCTTGCTGAATAGCTAAGATTAAATCAACAGATTCAATACAATCTCCACTCGCTGTATACGTTAGAGTAGCAGATGTACCTTGTCCAGCAGGATTAAAATCCGTAGTGTTTTCTATACCAGCACCACTCCAAATTCCACCTGAGAAATTAGTATCTTCAAATTGAGTTAATGAAATAGGCGTATCATTTTCACATAAAGGAATCGCAGGTTCTAGCATAGGCGTTTGTACTGCATCTATCGTAATACTCGTTGTACTTACAGCAGCACAATCATCATCAGATTGAAAACTCAATACAATTGTTCCACTCAAACCTGTTGCATCGAAGGTATTACCACTTACTCCATCGCCATCCCATGCCCCTGTTGGATAGTTAATATCAACATAATTAGTTAAATCAAGGGCTGTTTCTGTTGCACAAACATTATCAGGAGTACTTAATGAAGGGGTAACTTCTTGTGCTACTTCTATGCTTGTACTAACGGTTTCGGCACATTGATAATTTGGATCAAAAGATAAAGTGATGACACCATCTTGTCCTGTTGGGTTGAATTCATTATTGCTTACATTTGCTCCAGACCAAGTTCCATCTGGATAAGTTGGATCAACATAAGCATCTAATGAAATAGGATTATTAGAGGCACAAATACTTGAAGGTTGTACCAAATCAGGACTAACAATTTCATTGATCGTAATAGAAGTTTCTGCGGCTTCTACACAATTCTGATCAGATTGGAAAGATAGTGTAAATGAACCTGATTGATTAGTTGGGTCAAATGTAGCATTAGTAGCATCTACATTAGTTCCTGACCAATTTCCTGTAGGAAAATTGCTATCTACATAATTAGATAAATCAACAAGGGCATCATTTGCACAAGCTGCATCAGGCGTTCCGAGTGTAGGTTGTTGAGCCGTTTGAATTGGAATGCTTAAATCAACTGCATCTGCACAATTCGCATCTGATTGAAAGGAGATGGTAGCAGTTGTAGATAAATTTTCAGGGTCAAATTGATTGCCATTTACTCCAGTTCCTGTCCAAGTACCTACAGGATAATTTGGATCAAGATAAGCATCTAGATTAATAGGATCATCCAATACACAAAGTGCTGGGGGAGCTGCTTGTAGTGTGGGTTGGAAATTATTGACAACAGTGATAGAAGTGGTAACATCTTCGATACATTCACTATTATAGGCATATACTAAGGAAGAAGTTCCAGGAAAAGCCAAACTAGGATCGAAGGTATTATTGGAAACCGCACCATTGACCCAAGTTCCATTCGGATAATTAGGATCAACATAAATGGATAAGTCTACAGGATCGCCATTTTGGCAAATATCTTCAGGTTGTAACACTTGAGGAATCGCTTGTTGTTCTACTAATATCGTTGCTTCAGCAGGAGCAGTACAACTTTGATCGGAAGTAAAACTAAGTGTGATAGAACCATCCAAATCGGAAGGATCAAATTCGTTATTCGCTAAATTAGTATTATCTAAACTCCAAGTTCCTGTGGGAAAATTGGAATCATTATAAACAGATAAATCTATTGGATTGGCAGCTTCACAGATTGGGTCAGGATCAAGAAGATCGGGGGTTTGTAACGCATTTACTTGAATGCTCACCATATTTGAATTGGCACAACTTCCATCTTGAGGCGTGAAAATTAAATCTATCATTCCCGTAGTAGAACTTGGATCAAATGTAGCATTTGTACCATTGACACCTGTACCTGACCATTCGCCATTGGAAAAATTAGCATCTTCAAGAGTGCTTAAATCAATTAAAGCTTCATTCTCACATACTGCTGTAGGAGTAACTAAATCAGGAGTTGCAGCCGCGACTACTTCGATAGACAGATTAACAGGAGCAGTACAATTGTCAGAAGAGGTAAAAGTAAGGGTATTCGTTCCATCTAAACCATCTGGATTAAATTCATTGGTATTTTGAAGTCCATCGCCTGTCCATGTGCCATCCGTATAATTTGGATCAAGATAATCTGTTAATGAAAGTGGACTATCCAATTCACAAACATTAGTCGGGGCAGCTTGGAGGCTGGGGGTAGCAATAGTATTGATGGTGATACTCGTTGTTGCTGGTGAAAGACAGCCATTATCACTAGAAGTAAAGGTTAGATCAATGGTATTTCCACCTTGGTTGGTAGGATCAAAAGTTCCATCTGTACTATTGACATCTGTACCCGTCCATGTTCCATTTGGGTAGGCAGGATCGACTAGGGTGCTTAAATCTATAGCTGTTTCATTTTCACAAATGGCATTTGGAGTAGCAATATTGGGAATGACCAATGCTTCAATACTCAACATAGTAGTCGCCTCTTCATAACATTCATCATCTGCTGAAAAGGTTAAGGATACCATTCCTGAAACAGTTGTAGCATCGAAATCTGTACCTGTAATTGCTGTACTTCCTGACCATGTTCCTGTTATAGGTGTATCTGGAAATAAACTATTTAAATCAAATGTCGTTTCTGAATGACAAACGGAAGCGGTTTCAAGTGTTGGGGCTTCATTTGGCGTAACCTCAATTTCTACTTGAGTCGGAATAGAACAACTGGAAGATGGCGTAAAAGTAAGCATATACGTACCATTTAAACCATCAGGGTTAAACATCGTACCACTTACACCATCAGAGCCTGACCAAGCGCCATCAGCAGTAGTGGATTCTGGGCCTAAAATCGTCGCTAAATCTAAAGCATCTGCTCCTGCACAGAGCGATTGAGGAATTAACTGCGCAGAATCAGGTTCAAAAACAGTAACAATGGTAGAGGTTGGAATATAACAATCTTCTCCTTCAGGGGTAAACATTACCTCAATATCGCCAGATAAACCAGTAGGATCAAAGTCTGTACCGACTACTCCATCTCCTGACCAGGTACCAGCTAAGTTCTCAGAATCATTGACCAATAATCCATTTAAACTAAAAGGAGCATCTGTAGGACAAGCTTCATTCTGAATTAAATCAGCCTCAATTCCGTCTGTGACTTCGATGGTCACTTCTGTCGCATTGTAACAAGTCGTTGGATTATTAGAAACAGGGATATAAGTAAAAGTGTAAGTGCCTATAGATGAAGGATTGAATAATGTGCTAAATAATTCATTACCATTTGAATCTTCCCAACCTGTAAAATTAAAATCACTATCGTCGATGACCAAATCTTCTAAATCAAATGGATCTTGCCCCGCACATAATTGTGGAGGATCACTCATGGGGACATCTTGACAAATCACATTGAAGGTAAGTGCAGGAGTTTGAGATGGGTCACAACCATCATATTCCGTAAAAGTACCTTGTATGGTAAACGGACCATTATTACAGTATTCAATGGGGATAGTAAAATTAAAATCGTCGGTATTGGAGGTTACGGGAGGGAGGGGGATTATTTGTACAGGAGGTGCTGAACAAGGAACATTTCTATAAATTAGATTTCCTTCAATATCTTTGAAAACAATGTCACCATCTGTACCAGCAGTTAAATTTTGGGTAAAATAATCAAGACTTGATAAGCAATTACAACCATTGAAAGATAGAAATTGTCGTCGTATACCTGGTGCGGTTGTTGTTTTATTAGTAAATGCAGGAAAAACTCTAGTACAAGAATTTTGTAAAATATAAAGTTTATCTCCTCTACTACAATATTGACTAAAGTCGTAAGTTATATTTGTACCATTACTTGTAAAGAGAATAGCAAGACCACCAGCAGGAACATCTTGACCAGGGGCAATAGGGATTACATTAGTACCATCACAATTTAAGGATTGTTGTATTCTAGCAATTAAAAATGGATCAGGATTTCTTAATGGACATTGTCCTGTACTAGAGATATCTGCATTAAAATCGCTTCCGTAATTATTTGTATTAAAAAAATCTAATACTAAATCATTACTATTGAAGCCACCTCCTGTTCCTATTACAGCAAACTCATTTAGCCGTTCCTGATCACCATTATCACCATTACAAGCATCCACTAATATACCTAACAATTCAGGGCAAGGGTCACATGGGGTGACTTCACTAGGATTGGGTTCAACACCAGAAGTGCCTACAAATTCATTCAATCCACTACTATTAATGACATGCCAATCAATGACACCATTAGGAGGAACGAGGATATTATCCTCTAACTGAATAGTGAGTGTACTATAAGGACAAAGATTCGCCCCATCATCGGCTCCATAATCAGGATCGTAATCGATTAAGGTCGGTGGACATTGGGCAAAAAGCTGGGTAAATCCTGCTATAAATAGGATAAAGAGGTAAATGTGTTTGTTCATTGTACTTCAGGCGATTTGGTATTCTTATAAGGTAGACCCGTTGAAAAAGTGTTTTGTGTTGTAAATGTGTTACAAAAATACAAATTAAACAGCGTTTTGTACAGTATCAATCGTTAATAAATGGTAAAGAGAGTTATTTCTTATCTTTGCTCCTCCTGCATTAACAAAAATTATTTTTCCAAAATCAAGTTTTTTTCATTTCTCGTATGGTATTTGATATTTATATCAGATATATCTATAATTAACATTCTCCTATGAACCGTTATCTTCATACCCTCTGTATTCTTTTGTTGCCATTTTTTGTATGGGCAACAACTCCTACCATTTCTTGTCCTAGTGATATTGATCTAATTTCTGAACCTGGTGGCTGTGGTGCAACTGTTATTTATACAGTGTCTTCTGGCAATACTTGCCCTGGAGAAACGATCACTCAGACAGCAGGTTTACCAGCAGGAGCTACTTTTCCAGTAGGGATTACGACTAACACCTTTGTTGTCACTGATGATAATGGCAATTCAGATATGTGTTCTTTTTTAGTAACGGTTACAGATAATCAAGCTCCCGCCTTTGTGTGTCCAAATGATATTACGGTGACTGCACCCATGAACACTTGTGAGATGATGGTGAATTATTCCATTCCGTTTATCGCTGATAATTGCAATGCTGATACAATTGAATTAAAACATAATAATAGTGATATTGTCACTTCTTCATTTAGTTGTGATAGCTTGGCTACTTCTTCTCATTTACGGGTATTTGATTTAAATAATTTTGGTGCACCTAGTAATTTAATGGTGAACAGTGTCGATATAGGTGTTGGTTTTGCAAGTGGAAATCCTACCGTAACAGTTAATATTTATGAACTAAATGGCACATTATCTTATGCCAATATGAGTTTAATTGCTTCTGAAACGGCTACGATTCCAAATATTTTCAATGCAATTTATTCCTTGCCAATGACGGCTACTTTACCAGCCAGTTCGACAGTTGTAGTAGAATTAGTGGCACCCGCTTTTTCGGGAAGTACGGTTCCAGGATATAATGATAATTTGGGACAATCTGCTCCCTCGTATATTTATTCTACTGCTTGCGGACATACGGATCCTGTAGATTTAGCAAGTGCAGGCGAACCTAATTTATCTTTGGTGTTAAAATTAAATACTTCAAATGTAGCCGTAACTCAAACAGGAGGTTTGATAAGTGGTAGTGTATTTCCTGTAGGGATTACGACCAATACTTTTGTAGCAACCGATGCTTCTGGAAATTCGACTACATGTTCTTTTAATGTAACGGTATTAGATCAACAAGATCCGCTTTTAGTTTGTCCAACAAATATTGAACAAGTCAATGATGTAGGCGCATGCGGGGCAGTAGTTACCTTTACGATGAGTACCGTTGAAAATTGCCCTAATGATACGATTATTCAAACCTTAGGATTACCAAGTGGTGCATTTTTTCCAATTGGAACAACCTTAAATGAATTTGTAGCTATAGATGGAAGTGGAAATCGAGATACTTGCCGATTTGATGTCAAAATAGTAGATACAGAACCACCCGTGGTGAGTTGTCCGATGGATATTATTCAAAATACGGATGCTGGCTCTTGTAGTGCAGTAGTTATGTATAATATTCCTTCTTTTGATAATTGTATGGGGCATACCGTACAGCAAATAAGTGGTTTGCCGAGTGGATTTAGTTTTCCTGTTGGAACAGTAACGAATACATTTATCGTAAGCGATGCTGTAGGATTAAGTGACACTTGTAGTTTTAATGTGACGGTAGTGGAAAGTACTGCTCCTGAAGTAACGTTTTGTCCATTAGATACGATTGTCAATACAAGTGCTGATACTTGTGGGGCTTTTGTTTCTTTTGATTTACCCGAATTTACAGATGAGTGTAATACCCTAGAATATACCCTCAAGCAAAATATGGTGGATAGTGTGACTTCTTCTTATGGGTGTACGCCTATGGGAAGTTCTTCGCATTTACGCGTTTTTGATTTGCCTTCTTTGGGTGTATCGGGGGATTTAAATGTGGATAGTGTAAAAGTAGGGATTGGTTTTTCAGATGCTAATCCTATGGTCACGCTCAATTTGTATACTTTATCTGGAAGTTTGAGTTATGCGAATATGACTTTAGTGGCTTCCCAAACAGAAGCTTTACCCAATATATTTAATGACGTATTTATGTACTCCTTTATGGCAACGATTCCTGCTGGTTCAATTTTAGTAGCAGAATTAGTTGTTCCTGTAGATTCAGGTGCGCCATTTATTGCTGGCTATAATACTGGAGCACAAATGGCACCTTCTTATTATGCTTCGCCAGATTGTGGGGTAAATGAACCTGTTGATTTAGCGAGTATTGGTTTTGGGGACTTTTCTTTGGTTTTAGAAGTATTTGGAACTGGAGATACTAGTTTTGATATTACACAATCAGAAGGTCTTGCGAGTGGAAGCTTATTCCCGATTGGAACGACCACAAATACCTTTGTTATCTCTGATGCCGCAGGAAATGCTACTAACTGTTCATTTGATATAACTGTAGAAGACACTCAAGCTCCTACAATTATTTGTCCAATGGATATGACCGTGACCACTAATTCCACAACTTGTGATACAATGGTGACGATTCCAATGCCAACTGCATTAGATAATTGTGGGATCATGAGTATGGTGAATGATGTCAATAATACCGATGATGCGAGTGGCTTATATCTGGCTGGAAATACGATTATTACTTGGACGGCTACGGATATGGCAGGGAATATTGCTACATGTCAAATGACACTAAAAGTTATTTCAACAGGAATTAGTGGCGACTTAACAAGTACTGATCCTACTTGTGCAGATGCGAGCGATGGTAATGCAAGTGTAATGCCTGTGTCTGGTACTGCACCCTTTACTTATCTATGGAGTACAATGGATACAACGGCTACCATAACGGATTTAGAAGCAGGAATGTATACCGTTAGTGTTACGGATGCGACGGATTGTATGTTTGTAGGAACTGTTGTGTTAAATGAAACGAGCCCTATTGTTTTGGATTCTTTTCAAGTCATAGAAGCGACTGCCTCACAAGCAGATGGAGGCTTAGATATTTTTATTTCTGGAGGTACACCGCCTTATACTTTTGAATGGGATGATGCAAATCTCAGTACAACAGAAGATTTAAGTGGGGTAGTGGCTGGTGTTTATGCTGTTTTAATAATGGATGCGAATGATTGTGTGGTAAGGTTCAATAATTTAGAAGTGACGATGATGGTAAATACGAATGAGATTACTTTACTCGATGAACTTTCTATTTATCCAAATCCTACTACCAATCAAGTAAATCTACATTTAAACTTATCAGAAAATAGGCCTGTCCAGTTTACGATTTTTAATAATTTAGGACAATCTATCTACCAAAAAGATGCGGGCAATACAGCTACCTACCAATCTTCCATTTCTACCCAAGATTGGGCCAATGGTATTTATTTCATAAAAATACAAGTTGGGGAGGAGTGTTTGACAAAAAAATTGATAGTACAGAATTAAAAATACGTATTACATTTTTTTGGAACTACTAGATTAAGACAGTTTTGTTTTGTTATAACAATTATATTGGTTAGTTTTATGCTGTTTATATTATTGTTAAATTTAACTAATTGTCATGTTGAAATTTAAAAAATCTCCAATTTTCTTTCTTTCTTAATATTGTGTAGTTCTTGTACCAAGACAGAATTAAAAGATGGTATACTTACACAAGAAAAAGAGTATTTATTGAATACTGAAAATGTCAAATCATCTACCTTAGTAAGCATTAATAAAAATAAAGAAAACTTTAATGATATTGATGATAGTAGATTTTACATTGAGAATGGCATACTAGTTTTTCCAACTTTTGAAGATTATCAATATTTGCGAGATAAATTATTGAACAAGGGTACAGGTTATGCTATTGAATATTTATCTAATTATAGCTTCAGAAGTCTAGCAGCCATCTACGATGATGTGTATGATACTTTAAACGCGATTGAATCTGAAAATGAAGATGATTACTATAACGTAATTGATGCTAATGCAGCTTATTTTTATATTGAAGAATATCCTGATGGGGATAAAGAAGTGAAAACAGTAACAAATGACCCTTTTCGCGAATTTTTTGCTAACGCTAACTTTGAGTATCAAATAGGTGATCGAATAATTAACTTGCTAAGAGATTTTACAACACAAAATAATTCTTCATCAAGAATGGCTTGTGGTAATCCTGAACAGAAAGTATATACTAAAAATGAATCTGGGTGTAAAAAAGATAGAAGAGCAGTTCTTAAAGGCATTGCTGATTATATTCTAAATCTTGGATCCGATGCTAGGGGAGGAGCTGTCGAGAATTTTTTTGAATTAAAAGCTCAGCGTAAGATAATTTGTATTTGGATGAATTACAAAACCGAAATATCCTATTCTGGTACTCCTACTATGACATCAGCTTTTGAAGACGGGACAACTTTTTCTCCTCCTATAATTGGAGATTTCACATCTTGTGAACATTGTAGTAAAATAGTATTAGGAGGAGTAGTAGAATTAACAAGAAATCGGGAAGAACGTATGGATATAATTAGTGCGACGGCTTCAGGTACTACAAGAGGCATCGGAAATAATTTTGTCACTATAGATTGTATGGACTAATATTCAACAAATAATTCAGAGAAATAATAAAATAACTAGTCAATTAACTTTTTTCTGATTTATAACTATTTTCAATTATGAAAAGAATATTAACCATATGGTTCGTTTTAGTGAGTTTAGTGTTTGTTAAGGCTCAAAATAAGCTAGGTTTTCAATACTACACAGGTCTAAGTCGCCAATTTGTTTCTTATCCAAATTCTTCTTCAAGTTTAGGAGACTTTAATGTACCTTTCTACGGACGAATTGATTTTTTTGATAAATTTAGAATTGCTAATACTATTAGTTTATCATACGAAACAGGAGAGTTTATATTACTTAACAAAAAATATTTCCTAATGATAGAAGGGAATTTATCCCATCGCTATTACTATAGTTCTTTACATCAGTTTTCACTTCAAAATATCATATATTTACCTTTACAGAATAAAGAAAAAAGAGTTAGACCATTACTAGGAATAAAAAACTCTTTTTTATTTGGTCAACAAAAAGGAGATAGACTAAGTGAGAATGACTTTTTTGTAAAGAATAATTATAATTTCGGATTAGTATATTTATGTAATTTTAAGTTAAGTGAAAAAGTAATAATTGGGCTACATTTTTATCATGATATAAGTGCATTAATAATTGGATATGGAACAGCTTCAACTAATTTAGGACAGGCTGCTATTATTCCAATATCACATCATATGAATTACGAGATAATGCTTCGCTTATCGTATCAATTGAAAAAGTATAAAAATTAAACTGTCCAATTCCAAACATGAATCATCCCGAATTTTTGAAGTCTTGAGTTTTTGGGGCATCGAGCCCCAAAAACTCATAATTGAGAGGTATAAGGGGGGAAGTGTGCCGAAAATCGGCA
>JAHDES010000043.1:47881-52140 GCA_020628645.1 Saprospiraceae bacterium | reverse complement strand
ACCCTTTATATCAGCACTTTTATACTTTAGAGAATTTTATTGTTCATTAGAATACGGCATAAGTTAAATTTCTGGTATAAAGATACTACGATATTTTTAACAAAAAAAGTGCGTAAAAAGCAAGCATTTTAATACTTCACTACTTTTCTGGTATAGAATACTTCTAAGGAATTCAATAATAGTAAAATGTAAGCCCCTTGCTTAAATTCTGATAAATCAATACTCCCTCTCTCATTTTGAAAATGTAATTGTCCTTCTTTGAGCTTTACGCCTGTGGTTGTATAGATTTGAAACTGATTAACAATCAAGTCATTTGCTTCAATATAAATGATATTGCTGGTGGGATTTGGATATAATTTTAGTTGATCTAGCTTATTTATAGATGTTGCACTTGTGATAAAACAGGAGGGTGGATTTTCAGGATAAAGTAATGTCCCATCTAAATAATGACATAATAGTTTATCTGAATAATCTGTTGTACAGAAATAATAATAGTTAAATACTCCTTGCAAACTTCCTATTCCTTCAATCCAATAAGTCGATCCCCATTCTGGAAAATCGAGTAGTTCTAATCGCATTCTTTTTCTTAATTCCTCATTATTAAGCTTAATTGTATCAATTTCTACCACCTTCAATTGACAAGGAATTTGATTGATTTGAAACGTATCACCTAGATTTAAGCTGAAATCATAGAGTAAAATTTCTTCTCCGTCATTTTGCTTTAAATATACTTTTTGATGTTGATTTTCACGTAAATAATTGTTAGACAACACCCAATTATTTCCAAGTGAATCAGTCGTACTATATACTTTTTTGTAGGTGAGATCATCAAATATTGTATCGCCTTCAATCAAATAGGAATACGTACTAGTATTAGGTTCAAAAGTCGGTAGAGTCGCAATATTCCATTGATTTCCATCTTTTACTAATTCTTGAGCTTGAATTGAGGAAACTGCTAAACCATTTAAAAATAAGAGAAGTACGATTATATATTTCATTGTTATCTGCTATTTATATTTAATCTAATTATTCCGCAATAAAAGTACTTCTATCTTTTAAACGAAAAAAGCGACTAGACGGCATTTCATCTAATCGCTTCTTTTTATCTAGGTTAAATTAATTTCTAAAACTCGGCATTCCCTGGTGTACGCGGGAAGGCAATAACATCACGGATATTGCTCATTCCAGTAATAAATAAAACCATTCGTTCAAAACCTAAACCAAAACCAGCATGTGGGCAACCGCCAAATTTACGGAGATCCAAATACCAATCTAGTTCATCTTCATGAATATCCATTTGCGCCATACGCGCTTTTAAGACGTCCAAGCGCTCTTCTCGCTGCGAACCACCAATCACTTCTCCAATCCCCGGGAATAAAACATCCATTGCCGCAACGGTTTTATCGTCTTCATTCATCCGCATATAGAATGCTTTGATATCTTTTGGATAATCTCGAACGATGACAGGCTTCATAAATTTCTTCTCTACCAACCAACGCTCATGCTCCGATTGTAAATCCATACCCCATTCTAATTCAAACTTAAAACGACCTTTTTTATACGGTTTTGAATTGCGAACGAGATTAACCGCTTCGGTATACGTAATTCGTTCAAAATCATTCTCGACCACAAAACGAAGCGTATCTAACAAGCCCATTGGACGACGATCTTCTTTCTTCATTTGCTTCTCCATATCCTGAATACGCTTATCTAAGAAGGCTAAATCATCTGGATAGTTTTCTAGGATGAAGTTGATAAGATACTTCGAGAAATCCTCCGCCAAATCCATATCATCATAAATATCTGCAAAAGCAACTTCTGGTTCGATCATCCAAAATTCCGCCAAGTGGCGTGAGGTATTAGAATTTTCAGCACGGAAAGTTGGTCCAAACGTATAGACTTTCCCTAGTGCCAAAGCTCCAATTTCTGCTTGCAATTGCCCTGATACGGTCAGATTAGTTGCTTTGCCAAAGAAATCTTGCTGGTAATCAACTTCACCAGCTTCATTAAGTGGTGCGCCGTTTGGTTCTAAAGTCGTAACACGGAACATCTCCCCTGCCCCTTCGGCATCACTTCCTGTAATAATTGGTGTATGCAAATAATAATAACCTCGATCATGAAAATATTTGTTGATTGCAAAAGCTACCGCATGGCGAATACGGAAAACCGCACTAAAAGTATTCGTACGCATACGGAAATGCGCTTGCTCGCGCAAATATTCCATTGTCTGCTTCTTAGGTTGTAATTTATAATCATCAGG
This sequence comes from Saprospiraceae bacterium, assembly GCA_020628645.1. Taxonomy (GTDB): domain Bacteria; phylum Bacteroidota; class Bacteroidia; order Chitinophagales; family Saprospiraceae; genus JAHDES01. Next base: position 49,880 of record JAHDES010000043.1, on the reverse strand, counting down.
ATTGCTACCGCCTAACAGTTCGATCTCTTCTGCTAAGATTTCATATTTTTGTCCTTTTCCTTGTGATTCGAGTAATTGTCCTTTTATAGATATACAAGAATGGAAACTAATAGATTTCAACAATTCTTCGTCGAAATTTTCAAAATCAACAACAATTTGAAGGTTATTAAAAGTAGAACCATCATTGAGGGCAATAAATCGGTTAGCGCGAAAGGCTCTCACCCATCCTTTGACTAATACCGTTGCGCCTACTTCTCCTGATTCGAGAATAGACTTAATCTCTGTTCGTCTTACTTGTTGATCTGTTTTTATAGTATCCATTAATTACAATTTTACTATTTTATACGTAGCTGAAAAATATTCGATTCAAAAAAGAAATGCGAAAATACAATAGATGTATGAATAGAATTAAATTTTAGAAAGAAAAGTTCCATTTGAACTTGCGTTTGATGCTTTCACTTGCACTTTTCCTATCCTTTTACATCCAAAGCATCGCGAATACCATTTCCTAATAGATTAAATGCTAAAACTAAAATAGCAATCGCTGCTGCAGGTATCAACGCCAAAGCGAGGTGTCCACTAATGGCAAAGCCATAATTTTCGTTGAGCATCGTTCCCCAAGAAGGGGCAGGCGGCTGTATTCCAAAACCGAGATAACTCAATCCTGCTTCTATTAAAATAGCAGTCGCAAAATTAGCACTGGCGACCACCATAACGGGCCCTAAAATATTAGGTAAAATATGTCGAAATAAAATCCGAAAATGGCTAAAACCCATACTTCTGGCAGCTTCTACAAATTGAGCCGTTTTAAAACTCAAAACTTGCCCTCGTACAATACGTGCTACATCCACCCACATCGTCAGACCTACAGCGATAAATATATTTACAATGTTTTTCCCCAATGCTAAAACAATGGCGAAGACCAATAAAAGCGTTGGAATCGACCAAATGGTATTGATTAAAAACTGTACCATATCATCTATTCGCCCTCCAAAATAGCCACCCATTGCCCCTAAGAAAACACCAATGGTCAAGGAAATTAATACTGCTACTAAGCCCACTAATAAAGAAATTCGAATGCCCACAATGAGCCGACTTAATACATCTCGTCCATACCGATCTGTTCCAAATAAGAAGGAACGATTAGTGATTTGTTTTTCAATTTTGGAAAGTAATTCTTCTCGATTTGTAGTTTGATTTTTTCCATCTACGGTTGTAAATGAAAATTGATTTCCATTTTTTTGAATTCCTTTTCCTTCGATAGATAATGGATATATCACATCCACTAAATGAAAAGCTTTGTAGATTGGTGGCGTATAGTCTGCTGTATTTGAAAAAACTTTTACAAAAAGAGAATCGCCTAAAATTTGGCTATTTTCTGCAGGGATAGATTTATAAGGACTTGCTTTACCATATAAAAATTGTTGAAAAATATTGGTTTCGGGCAAACGAATATTCTTTCTATACTGTAAAATTTCTACTGAAAAACCTGGAGATTGTAAGTCTATTTCTGGAATTTGATCGTTTGCATTAGGGGTATGATCTGGAGCAATAAAATACGCTAAAAACGCAATTAATATAGCCAATAAAATTACCCCTAAACCCAATAGCGCAGGTTTATTTTTGCGTAAACGTCGCCACGATTGTTGGAAGGGGGTATTGGTTTGCAAACTTGAATTCAATTTTGTTTTGATGCCATAAAGCTAGTTACAAACTAGCGGAATAGTTAGGTCAAAGTTAGGAAACTTTTTCTAAGATATAGGACTATTTGACTTAGGACATAGGACTTTATGACCGCTTTGCTTTAGATTTTGAGGTGTTGTTTAGCTAGTATTTGGAGTTCTTCATTGTCGTTCCAATTTTCCGTTTCGATCATAGCTTTGATTAAATAGTGCTTTAATTCTTCTAGGTTTTCAGCTTTTCCGCGCATCCAAGCGTCTTTCCAAGGACTTTTATGGGCTGGTACTTTATACTCAATGTAATATTCTTCTAAATAAGA
>JAHDES010000043.1:0-47781 GCA_020628645.1 Saprospiraceae bacterium | reverse complement strand
GTCTTACGATCCAATTCTTGTTGTTTGATATTAGCTGGAAGTTCTCGATAAGCGTATTGTTGATCTCGTAATTGAGGCGTAAAACCTGCATCTCGAATGGCTTCTTGAATCCCATCTGCTGTAAAACGAAAAGCAGCTCCTGCAGCAGAAACCACATTTTCTTCAATCATAATACTGCCAAAATCATTCGCTCCTGAATGGAGACAAACTTGAGCCACTTGTTTACCAACGGTCAACCAAGATGCTTGAATATTAACCACATTGGGAAGCATGATCCGACTCATCGCAATCATCCGTACATATTCATCACTGGTACAGGTGTTGCGGGCGCGTTTGAGACGTTTCAAAATGGTATCTTCATCTTGGAAGGGCCAAGGAATAAAGGCTAAAAATCCTTTTACATGATCGGGCTTCTCCGACTGAACTTGACGAATATCCACGAGATGTTGCATACGTTCTTTATTGGTTTCGATATGCCCAAACATCATAGTGGCAGAGGTCGTAATATCCAATTGATGGGCAGCGCGCATGATGTCCAGCCATTCTTTTGAACCACATTTCCCTTTGGAAATTAAGCGACGAACACGATCATCTAAGATTTCTGCACCAGCGCCTGGTAAGGAATCCAATCCTGCATCTTTTAAGGCACTCAAGACTTCCGTGTGCGATTTTTTATCCAATTTAGCGATATGCGCAATCTCTGGTGGCCCTAATGCATGCAATTTTAAATTAGGATACAATTCTTTCAACTCTGCAAATAAATCACAATAATATTGTAAGCCCAAATCTGGATGATGTCCTCCTTGTAAAAGTAATTGTTCTCCACCAAAAGCAAAGGTTTCTTCTATTTTTTGCTTGTACTCTTCTATAGTCGTGATGTACGACTCTTCATGCCCTGGACGACGATAAAAGTTGCAAAATTTACAATTGGCAATACAGACATTTGTTGTATTGGAGTTACGATCAATAATCCAAGTAACGATATTATTTGGGACATGATGTTGCCGCATTTGATTGCCCACATACATCAATTCGCTTGTGGTAGCTTGTTCAAATAAAAAAACACCTTCTTCTACCGAAAGAAATTCTAAATTTAAAGCTCGTTGTAATAAATCGTCTGTACGCATAACGCATGGCTCTTTTCTTTAAGAAATTACTTTTTTCTTGCTTATTCAACAAAGATACGAAATAGGGGTTCAATGCAAAAGGGTTTATTTTCAATTTATTTTGAAAACATTGAATCTAAATAATTGGTAGCTTGATTTAAACGTTGTTTTTGATTGCCATTTAATTCGATAAATTTCTTTCGCCCGAATTGAAGCTCTTTTTTATACAATTGATACAGTTCATCACGTTGATATGGATGCTCTCGTAAGACATCATATTCCCATTCAATTTCAGTTCCGCAAAGTAGATAAGCATCTATGGCTTGATAACGGAATTGCTGATTGATCCAAGGATCAACGCGTTTGTATTTAAAGTTCGACCAGATTTTTAATACCAAAAAAGATGTATCATAGAAAATACATTGATTGGCACTTTTTAAAGCTTCATTTTGCAATCGAAATTGTTCTTTTGCAATCTGTAGCAGATCTTTTTCTTCGTATTGACCAACGCGTTCTTCTAAGTACGTTCTTGCATACTCTGTTACATATTGTGTTTGATAATGCTCGGCTAATTGCTGTGCAAGGGTCGTTTTACCAGAAGATTCGGGTCCTGTTACAACTATTTGGTACATTATTGGTTTTGAAAATATTGAAATGTGAAATTTTAAATATCAACCCGCAAAAGGCAAAGTATTTTTTGACTTATAAATACGGATAAGTTAACAACTTATCGTTTACTAAATTTTTCTACTTTTGTATTGTAAAACAATTTATTAATGCACGACATCGAACCACATTATCATTGGCGAAATAAATACGTAGCTTCAGAAGATGAACGTAGTCCGTTTTATGGTCGCGTGTATGATGAGTTCAAATTTACACAGAAAATCTACAATTATTTCATTCATCCCCAATGGGATTCCTTCGGATCAGCTACTTTATATCTTAAAATAATTTATGTAGATTATTCGGAGGGCTTGGCAATAATAGAACTAATCGGAGAATGGAATGATTGTTTGCATAATGATGTGATGCACCTCAAACGAAATGTAATTGACGAACTCCTTGCACAGCATATTTATAAATATATTCTTATTGGTGAAAATGTACTTAATTTTCATGCTTCTGATGATTGCTATTATGAAGAATGGTGGGAGGATGTGCGCGATGAGCGAGGTTGGATTTGTTGTTTAAATCTATTAGACCACGTAATTGATGAAATGGAACAGATCCAACTTCAACATTTTATTAATTTTGGTGAAAATTATAATAACATTAATTGGAGAACACAGCGTCCGAAAATTTTGGGTAAAGCGGTAGAAGCCATGATCGAAGGTGCTGTAAAACGATTAATTTTTTAAATAAAAAGGTCGTGGCCCGACTGATTAAACAGCTATTTTTTTGATAAAAGATTTTGTATAAACAACTACTTAATAAGGAATAGTCGTGCCCCGACTACAACATCATAAAAACATACTTTAGATGACTCACAAATCTGGTTTTGTAAATATTATTGGTCGCCCTAATGTTGGAAAATCGACATTGATGAACGCATTAGTAGGCGAACGGATGTCGATTATTACCAATAAACCGCAAACCACACGTCATCGAATTATTGGTATTTTGAGTGGCGACGATTATCAAATCGTTTTTTCGGATACGCCAGGTATCGTTAAAGATCCTGCCTACAAAATGCACGAAGCAATGAATCGCTTTGTTCGGACGACCTTTGATGATGCCGATATTATGCTTTTTGTAACTGATTTTTTTGAAAAGTATGATGAAGATGCACCAATTATACCTAAGTTAAAGTCGGTAGATATTCCTTTGTTTTTGGTGATTAATAAAATTGATAAAGCAAGTGAAGAAGAAATCTTAGCCTTAATACAAGATTGGAACGAACGCATCCCCAATTTTCAAGAAACCATTCCTATTTCTGCTTTGCATAAAACGAATACAGATACTTTATTCAATCTAATCAAAAGTAATCTCCCCGAAGGTCCTGTCTATTATCCCAAAGATCAATTGACTGATAAACCTGAGCGTTTTTTCGTAAGTGAAATCATTCGGGAGAAAATTTTAATGTTGTACAAACAAGAAATTCCCTACTCCACAGAAGTCAGCATTGAATCTTTTAAAGAAACAAAAACCAAAAAAGGAGAAGATTTAATTCGTATCTCTGCGCTAATCTTTGTGGCTCGAAAAACACAAAAAAGCATCATCATTGGAAAAGAAGGAAAAGCCATAAAACGACTAGGTACGGAAGCACGCAAAAGCATTGAAGCCTTCACCGAAAAGAAGGTATTTTTAGAGATGCACGTCAAAATAAAAGAGAACTGGCGCGACGATGAACGACAACTTCGTCAATTTGGGTATAATCATTGATTATAATATAAATAGACTTTCAATTTGCGTAAACTTAAAAACTCAAAGGATAATCCTTTTTATAAAAATTTCGTTAAAGAAATTGAAAATTAAACCCACATAGCAACGAACACAAACAAACTGCGTTATTTAATTATATGAAATTCCGTCAAATCACATATTTACTAATCCTCATCTGTTCAACGAATACCTTATGGGCGCAACCTGGTACGACGACAGAAGCTGAGGTGAAAATTCAAGAATTGTTTATTGAAGCAGGGCGTGAGAAGATCATGGAACGTTTTGAGAAGGCGGCGGACTTGTATAAAGAAGTGCTGAAACAATCGTCTCAAAATGCAGCAGCATCCTATGAATTGGCGCGCGTATATGATGTGATGGATGAAGATGAAAGTGCCTTGAAAGCGATCAAAAATGCTGTTAATTGGGATGGAAATAATATTTGGTATCAATTTTTTCTGGCTGATGTGTATCAAAAGATGAATAAATTTACAGATGCCGCTACTGTATTTGAAAATTTAACGAAAACATATCCAAAAGTTGAAGATTATTACCTCAAACATGCTTATTTTCTAGTCAAAGCCAATCAAACTAAGGAAGCAATCAAAGTCTACGACCAAATAGAATCTAATTTTGGTATCACCGAAGAATTTATACGACGTAAACACACCCTCTATGTTGGTTTAGGGGATACTAAAAAAGCGGCTGGTGAATTACAAAAATTGGTCAATAAATTTCCAAAAAACACCAATTATTTGCATTTATTAGCTGGCTTTTATACTCAAGCGGGTGATATCGAAGCGGCAAAATCTACCTATAAAAAGATTTTAGCCATTGATAAAGATGATGCTAAAGCACAACTCGCACTTGCCGATGGCCCCAAAGCTAATAATGATGTTACCTATCTACAAACCTTGAAGCCCATTTTTGCACAAGCAGACGAAAATATTGATGTTAAAATCAAAGCATTATTTCCTTTTATCGAAAAGATTGATGCGCAGAAAAATCCAACCTTAACACAAGCGGCCCTTGAGTTAGGTGAATTATTGGCACAAACGCATCCTGAAGATGCTAAAGCCCATTCGATCAAGGGCGATCTATTATACTATGCTGGAAAACCACAAGAAGCTTTAGCGGCTTATAAAAGAACGATAGAATTGAATAAATCAGTTTTTGCTGTATGGGATCAGATGATGTACATTCATGCAGAAGCCAACGATATGGATGCCTTATTAGAAGTATCTGAAAATGCACTAGATGTATTTCCGAATCAGGCACGCGCCTATTATATGAATGGAGTGGCTTATTCTGCCAAGACTCAATCAATGAATGCCGTTTCTTCTTTTGAACAAGCCCTATTGATGTCGAATCGTGATCCTTCTTTAAAGTTGGATGTGCTTTCTAAATTAAGTTTGGAGTATACCTCTTTAAAAAAATATGATCGTGCGAAGAAATATTTAGATAAAGGGCTTGAAATGCGTGCAGATGATCCTCGTATCTTAGATGCATTGGGTTGGTGGCATTATCAACAAAATGATTTTGAAGCTGCTAAAACAAATCTTGAAAAAGCCATCGAAAAAGGAGGCGCAAAAAGTCCTTATATTTTGGAGCATTTAGGTGATACCCATGCTAAACTTGGTAACAGCAGTAAAGCCAAGCAATTTTGGCAACAAGCTAAAGAGTACGGAAGTACATCGCCAAATTTAGATCAGAAATTACAAACGGGAGGGCTGTAGTTTTGATATAGCTAGTAGGACTGACTTTAGTCTGTTCCTTGAAATTAATGTACAAGCTAAAGCCTGACCTACTCCCTTCAGAGGCATCTCAATCATTATCAACATGAACAGCATCTTTTCAAAACTATCCTATCTCTTCATTTGTGGTATCCTTGTATTGTCCTCATCTGCTTGTCAAAAACGAAATCTTTCTACATCGAAACTCAAAAAACGCTCTTCTGAATATATCTTAAAACAACTCAATCAAAATAAAAAAGAACTCGATTGGTGGAGTGCCAAAGCCTTAATTTCTTACCAAGATGACAATCAACGAATAAAATTCTCCTCCTACATCCGCGTACGAGAAGATAGTTTAATTTGGATGAATGTGAAAAAATTAGGTGTAGAAGGCGCACGTTTACAATTAACGCCTGATTCGGCTTATGTGATCGATCGACAAAATAAAGAATACATCGTTCAGTCGTTAGGTTTTATCAATAGGCAATTTGATCTTCCTAATACCATTGGTCAATTTATGACATTTGACAATATCATTAATATCTTTTACGGAAATCCCGTCTTGTTACCCATGCAAGAAATTAAGGTAGATCGAGATGAAATCAATTATACCCTTTCTGGCGAATATGATGATGTGAAATCTTCTTACCAAATTAATGGAAACTCTTTTGAATTAAGTGAAGTAAAATACACCGATGCGTATACGCAAAATGAGCTACTTCTCTCTTATTCTGATTATCGAGAAACAGAAAATCAATCAAATTTTTCCTATTTTCGTACCATACAAATAGAAAATCCAGCGATCGGCAATATGCAATTAAAGATCGAGTTATCAAAAGTCGAATTTAATGTGCCCAAAACCATACGATTTGAAGTACCTTCCTCCTACACCAAAGTGCAATAACACTTCTAGCTCTCCTCTAACACATCAAAAACATCCATTACTCAATAATCAATATTCAATAGTCCATCTCCTCCCTCTTCTCACATCCCTCTTCCTGCTCCTCATCCCTACCCTCCTCTTCGCCCAATCCCGCCAACAACTCGAAAAAGATCGTAATAAACTACTCAAAGAAATCCGTCTAACCAATAAGCTCTTACAAAACACTACTAAAAACAAAGAAACCGAACTCAACCGTTACACCACTTTACAAAAACAAATAAAAAAACGAGAACAACTACTCTCCACCCTTACCGAAGAAATAAATCTAAATGAAGAACGTTCTAAACGGACAGGTGATGTGATTGAAGCACTGCATCGAGACATCAAACAACTTAAAGAAGAATATGCGACCTTAGCACAACAAGCCTTTCGACAAAAAATGAGTAATTCCACTCTTCTTTTTCTTTTTTCTGCTAATGGTTTAAATGATGGTTTTCGACGATGGCAATACATTAAACAATATGATGCCTATCGAAAAAAACAAGCCATACTCATTGCTGATACGCAAAATCGTTTACAAAAGAGAAATCGAGCATTAATACTTCAGTTAGAAGAAAAAGAAACTCTTTTGTGCGAACAAGAAGATCAAATTGCACTGATGGCAATAGAAATGAAAACCCGAAATCAATTATACAAAACCCTTCGAAAAGATGAAAAGCGACTTAAAAACACCCTAGCACAACAACGAAAAGCAGAAGAGAAACTTAATAAAGCCATCGAAAATATCATTTTAGCAGAAATCGAAAGAACATCAAAACCAGTTACTCCAGAAAAAAACACGAATACTACCCCAAAAATAAATTCACGCAGAACTATAGATTCAAATACCGAGAATTTCTGGACGAGTGAATTTCAGCGACTCAAAGGACAACACAAATGGCCCGTTAAATCAGGGGTTATCACTAAATATTTTGGTAAGCAAGCCCATCCTACCATCAAGAATATTCAAATCACAAATAATGGTATTGATATTCAGACGGATAAAGGTGAAGAAGCTAGAGCCATTCAAGAAGGTAGGGTTGCTGGAGTTCAGTTTATACCAGGATATGCACATACGCTCATCTTAAAACATGGTGATTATTTTACCGTTTATTCTAATTTGGAAGAGGTTTATTTCAAAAAAGGAGATATTGTCAAACGACTTCAAAATATCGGAAGAATTAATACCAATAAAACCACAAATACAGCTATTCTTCACTTTGAAGTGTGGCAAGATAAAACACGACTCAATCCCCTTCATTGGGTAAAACGATAAGCTTATGAAACTTGCATGATATTTATTAATCTCAAATTAACACATAAGGGCATGATTAAATAAAATGCATAAGTAGATAGAAAATGCGCTACATTTTCGGGTATAAGTGTATTCTATGCACTTGTCCACACAAAATTCTAAAGAATTTTGTACATCCACTTATTCACAATTTTTTAACCATATGAAAAAATATTTGATTCTTCTATTTATAAGCTTTTTTTTAAAAACACCCTCTTTTGCTGTTACAACTACTCCTGTTGATAAATCTAGTTCAATTCTTCATCCCATTAAAAAATCTCCATCAAAAAAAGCATTCAGAAAATGGAGAAAAGCAACTAAAAATAAAGATAAAACAGCCCGAAAAGTACAAATTTGGATCATATTTGGTCTAATCTTCGCTTTTTGGGGACTAGGAATCCTTGGGTTCATTTTTAGTTTACTTGCTTTTATTGCGATAGAAGAAAATCCTGATTTAAAAGGACGAGGACTAGCCCTTACTGCTCTGGTTATCAATGGATTAAAATTAGTGTTAATAATGCTTGCCCTAAGTTTTACCTTATAGTATAATTTTTCATATGTTAAAATAGCGAAAATTCGCTAAAATTCATCGCTTAAAAGGAACTCTCCCCCATCCTTAGGCGTTATCTTTGTAATCAAAATGAGCGTTTATGGAGTTTATTAGCCTTTATCCCGTTCAGTACATCAAACCTGTCTTATTAAAAGATGGCACATTGGTACAATTGCGCCCTATTCATCCTATAGACGGAAAAAAAGCGCATGAATTTCGAGCAAAACTTTCTATCGAAAGTATTTATGACCGCTTTTTAGGGTACATTCCTAAAATCACCCCTAAGTTGGTTCAACGACTCACGCAAATTGATTATTCCAAAGAAATGGCAATTGTCGTGGAAGTCGAAAACGCCAATGAGAAAGAAGTCATTGCTGTAGCGCGCATTGCGAGTGAAGAAAAAAGAGCCACCGAATTTGCATTAATCATTGCAGATGATTGGCAAGGAAAAGGATTAGGTAGTTTATTAACGGACTATATGATTGAAATCAGTAAAGATCTGGGCTTTGAAATTTTATATGGATACGTTTTTTCTCATAATTCTGCAATGAAGCATATTCTTCAAAAACGAGGTTTTTCTTTTACCAAAGAAGATGAACAAACCTTTTATATTGAGAAGAGGGTTTAATCTTGCTTTGTTTCTTGATCTAAAATTCGTAATAAATCAGGCATTCGATAACTTCCATACATGCTTTTTATGGCTTCGCTTGCTTCTGAAAGGGGCATACCGATACTCGTTACATAAAGAGCTTTGGTACTCTCCCCTCGATAAATGGCTTGAACATTCGTTCGTTCTGGACGAAAAGCTGATTTTGCTACACCAATAATAGGAATTTTTTCCTCTAAAGCATCATATAAATATGCACCTAAACCCCATTTTCCCGCTTCGTCTAGGAAAACATATCCATCAATTATAATGGTAGATATATCTGCTAAAGAAAATTCATTTAGAATGGCGAGGATACAAGGTAATTCCCTTTTATAAAATTGCCCTGGTTCATAATCAGCAACCTCATTGATTTGAATGCTCTCAATTTTTAATGGAGTTTCATCTTCAAAAAATGGGAACAGTACAGCTACTGATTTTGCATAATTAGCTTTATAATGAACATCTATAGCTATTATCATTTCTTTGTAGGTTCTATTACTTTTTCAATCGTGCAAATTTCATTTTATAATCAGGCGAAATTTTACCTTTTTTGATGTTTTCTAAACGGCGTTTAATCAAGCGGCGTTTAATAGGCTTTAAATGTTCCAAAAATAAGATTCCATCAATGTGATCATATTCATGTTGAATCACACGCGCCTCCATACCTGTGAAGATTTTTTCATGCTCCTCGAAGTTTTCATCCATGTATTTCAAGCGAATTTGAGCAGGACGTTCTACATCACCATTGATGTCAGGAATACTCAAACACCCTTCTTCAAAGGACCAAGGCGTACCACCTTCTTCTATTTTTTGAGCATTAATAAAGACTTGTTTGATGCCTTTATTTTCGTCATCTTCCTCTTTCGTTTGAGCAGTATCTACTAAAAACAATCGAATGCCTAAGCCAATTTGCGGAGCAGCAAGCCCTACTCCTTTTGCGCCATACATGGTCTCCCACATATTCTCAATTAACTGACCCAATTCTGGATAATCAGCATCTATATCTTTTGCTACTTTTTTTAATACGGGCTGTCCAAACGCGTAAACTGGTAATATCATTTATGACTTAATAATTTGTCCGAAAAATTGGTCTAATAACTTCTAGTTAAAATCCCTCAAAATCTCAACATAATTAATCCTTCATTACTTTCGGAATAATTATTTTATCAATTTTCACGGGATGAAGTTATTACACAAGCAATTTTGTCTAGACATGATGTTGTAAATATTCTTGTAAAATTAAAACAGCACTTATTTTATCTACTAATGCTTTATCTCGACGTTTTTTCTTTTTAGCCCCACTTTGCAAAATAATTCGCTTCGCATCAGCAGAAGTAAAACGTTCATCTTGTAAATCAACCTTTATATCTGGAAAAAGTTCGTTGATTTTCTTAATTAATGCTTCAATTTTTGGCATTAAATGAGTTGGTGTACCGTCTAAATGTTTGGGTTCTCCAATAACGATCCCTTCTACTTCTTCTTCTGAAAAATAGTTTTTCAAAAAAGGAAGTAATTCTTTTGTCTCAACTGTATCCAAGCCCGTTGCAATGATCTGAAGGGGATCAGTCACTGCCAAACCTGTTCGTTTTAAACCATAATCTATTGCTAAAATTCGTGCCACGACACAAAAATACTAAGCTTTCAGAAAAAACTTATATCAAATAACTAAAATTCACTTGTGGAATATCACGATTTAAAGCATCTTATGTAATAAAGAGAAATATTTTATACACTTTTATTTTAAGCATCACAAAAAAATGAACAAACATTTACTAGTTTTAATCCCTTGTCTTTTTTTCTTCATTCCTACAAATTTCGCCCAACAAATTTTCTGTGGCTATGATATTGCTACTCAAGGTATGGCGGAACGCTACCCTTCCTATCAAACTGCTGTTCAAAAAACATTTGAAGCAGCAAAACGCCTTGGAAAAGAAGCTCGTGTACAACGATCAATGGAAGTTTATACTATTCCTACAGTGGTACATGTCGTTTGGAAAGAAGGTGAAGAAAATATTCCAGATAGCCTTATTCATTCTCAAATCGAAGTTCTCAATGAAGATTATCGACGACTCAATGCCAATGCTTCTGATATTCGTCCCATTTTTGAAGATGTCGTTGGTGATCCTATGGTCGAATTTGAATTAGTAGACATTGTTCGAGTTGAAACGCAGGAAGAATTTGCTATAGATTTATTTTCAAATGGTTTACCTGATAATGTTAAACGTACTGCACAGGGAGGAAGCGATGCTTGGGATACAGAAAAATACTTCAATTTATGGGTCTGCAAAATTCAACCCATTACGATTGGACCTGTTACAATTGGACAAGTGCTTGGCTATGCCTACCCGCCAATGGATCTAGCACATTGGCCAGCAGGAGTGAATGCACCAAGTCCTGATGTAGAAGGAGTCGTAGTGGATTATCGTACCATTGGACGAAATAATCCTTTTGAAATTGATCCAGGTACTGGCTCCCCGCTTGAAACGAAAGGTCGTACAGCTACACATGAGGTAGGACATTATCTTGGCTTACGACATATTTGGGGCGATGGTGGAAATCCACTTGGTGGAGGCGATAGTTGCGGTGCAGATGATGGTGTTGAAGATACGCCTAATACAGCTGGACAATCAGAATACGATTGTGACACTACACGCAATACTTGTAATGATGGAATGAATGATTTGCCTGATATGATTGAAAATTTTATGGATTATTCTGCCGAAACTTGCCAAAATAGCTTTACACAAGGACAAATTGATATCGTTCGTGGAGTATTAGAAAATCAACGATGTGCCTTAGTGAATGCTTGTATCGAGACAGGAGTTCGACAATATGATTTATCTTCAGCCTTGACTGTTTTTCCTAATCCTGCACAAAATGAGTTATACTTAGATCTTCGTTCTTCCTTTGATTATAGCAATTTTTCTGTTCAAATTACCGCGCTAAATGGGAAAGTATTGTATCAACAAAATACGCTTTCTTCTAGTAAAATAGATTTACCTCCATTAGAAAACGGCATTTATATTTTACAATTAGATAGTCCAAAAGGGCGTATGGTGAAGAAATTTTCAGTATTGAGATAAGTCTATGTACAGGACAAAACTTATAAATCTTAATATAATTTGTTAATCGTAGATTTATCTACGGTTGAGCGTCTGCAAAATTCTGTTTTGCGCGTTTTCTAGATCAAAACCGAGTTTTGAAAACACAAAACCATAGGTGCAACCTATGGTTAGCATCACTTTTTAATTTTTGTACTGTACTGAGAAGATAAGTACTGATCAAAATCTTAAAATGAAGCCAATAAGTTATTTGATTTATTGGCTTTCTTTTTTCTAAAAACTAAACTTCAATCGACCAAAAATCGCTTGTAAAGGACTGGCATACCCTTGTCCCACCTCTTCATTAAAAATGAGTTGACCGACCAAATCTATATCCCAATTTTCTTTGATGGAATAAGTCAATACTGGATTTAAAAAGATCGGATGTGCTTCGGAAGGACTATAAATGAAGGCTAAACTACTATTTAAAATAGGTGTAATTGGCTGACCTACAGAAAAGAAGACCGTGTATTGATACGGATATAAATTCTTAGCGGATAATTCAAAAGCAAATAATTGGGTAATGCTTCCTGCGGTTTGACCATTGGAATTATAAAGAAATCCTGTACTCAAAAACGTCCCTTTTTTCAAGGTATAATCAAAACTTAGGGTCGCAGAAAAACTATCCGATTCATCTTCATCAAATAAAGGAGTAAACCAACTCCACTCGCCTTTAAAGCCTACATCTTTTATACTCCCTGCCCAACCACCGCCAAACACGAAATCTTCTTCGGCATACGCTGATAATAATTGAAAATCATAATTCCATTGATTGAATTTCCACAATAAAGCCGCTACAGCATCTTCTTGATCCCATATAAACTTAGTAGCAAATTCAATACTGGAAGCAACGCCTGTATAATATTGTACCCGTAAGGCATCACTCCCCGGGCGTTCTTCATAATCAAAGTCCGTAAATGAATATGCATTAAAGATGTCATTGGGATTCCAAATAGTATTGATGCCCCAATTGATCCGCTGCCGTCCTGCTCGAATTTCCCAATTTCCTTTCACCCATTCCAAATACAAACGATCAATCACCGTATGCATCACGACTGCATTTTCATTAATCAAAATAGCAGACAAGTCAATAATATCATTACTAGCTGCATCTATTTGTTTTGCATACTCGCCATTCAACGCAAAATTATTTAAACGCGTCGTTTCTCCGTAAAGGATTCTTGTACGCGCATCTGCTTTAAAAGTCCAATTGTCATCAATAAACCATTTAAAATTGAGGCGATTGTGAAGTAAATTATCCGTGAATAACTGTTTTTGCTGTAATTCGTCCTTTACAATTGAAACGGATTGCAGATTTTTGATATAACCCGATAACACCCAATTCTTTTCTTCTTGGGCATTGATCGTGGAATGAGTTGAAAAGACAACAAAAAGAGAACTTAACACCATAAAAGGAAATGAGAAATATTTTTTTGTTTTTAAACTACTGCGTCGAATAAACCTGAATATGCAGGCGGGTTCGACCATCCTATTTTCATATTTTATTTTCAATGACATGGATATTGACATTTAACAGGAAAAAATAAGGAATACTGAAAGGATCAATTCAATTAATACTAAATAAATAAGTTATCCGTGTAGATTAGCAAAATCTGTCTCATCAGTGTTCTATTATTCCTTTTCAGATAATTCATCTCGTAATAAAAATTGAACCAATGAATGGGGAAAAATAGGCGTTAACCACATCAAGCGCCGTAATTTTGCTCCCGATGCTACGAACGATTTCCCTTTTTGGAAACCATTCCATACATCTTTTGCCACTTCTTCTTTTGTGGTGGAAGCAAGTCCTTCAAAGGTTTTTACCTTTTGCATTTTTGCGGCATTCTTAAAGGGCGTATTCTTGATGGCAGCAGGGCAAACCGTCATGATTTTTACTTTTGATTTTAAGGCTTTCATTTCTTCGACTAAACTTTCCGTATAGTGTTTCACGAAAGATTTAGTGGCAGCATAAGCCGACATTTTCGGTACAGGTTGAAAGGAAGTATTCGAACTGATATTGATAATCGTACCTGCATCTCGTTCCAGCATATCCTTTAGAAAAAGGCGGGTCAATTTAAAGACACTCAAGACATTTAACTGAATCATGGCAACTTCTTTTTCTAAGGATTGTTCATTCGCAAAACCATAGGTTCCAATACCTGCATTATTGATTAATACGTCTACCCTCCATTGCTTGGATTGTACCCAATCGTAGGTTTCTTGCGCGGCATTTTCTTTTGATAAATCCAATACCAATGTTTCAATTAAGCTATCAGGATAATCTTTTTGAAGGACGACTTTTGCTGATTGTAATTCTTCTTCTAAAAGAGAAACCCATAGAATTTGATAGCCTGCTTTTGCAAAATATTTAGAAATTTCAAAACCAATGCCACTTGATCCACCAGTAATTAATACTGTTTGCATAATTAGTTTTAATTGTGTTGTTGTATATCCGTGCTAATCACCCCATCTTCTAAGGTAATCACTCGTCTCGCGCGGTCAATCACACGTTGGTCATGAGTAGAAAATACGAAGGTGATATTTTCTTCTTTATTTAAACGAGCCATAATATCCAAGAGATTTGCCGTGGATTTTGAATCTAAATTCGCTGTAGGTTCATCTGCTAGAATAAAAGTAGGTTTGGGTGCAAGTGCGCGCGCTACTGCCACTCGCTGTTGCTGCCCCCCTGAAAGTTGAGAAGGACGGCTATCAATTTTATCGCCTAAACCAACCGCTTCTAGTAATTCAATGGTGCGTGCATTGCGTTCATCTTCAGAACGATTTTGTAGCAACATGACAAATTCCACATTTTCTTTTGCCGTTAATACAGGAATTAAATTATAGGCCTGAAAGACAAAGCCAATATTTTCTCGACGAAAATCAATAAGTTGATTATCAGAGAGTTTGGATATATCTTTTTGCCCTACTTCGATATAACCTTCCGTTGGACGATCTAAGCCCCCAATGATGTTTAATAAAGTCGTTTTTCCAGAGCCTGAAGGCCCTACGATGGCGGTAAATTCTCCTTGCTTGATACTCAGGTCTACTCCTTTTAAGGCTTCAACAGGAATGGTATCTGGATTGTATGTTTTTTTGATATTTTCGGTATGTATGACGTTCATTTTATTTTTTAGATTTTTAGACTGTTAGATTTTAGATAAGTAGACTTTTCCCTTTAGTTATTAGTTTTCTAAAGAGAGCGGATGGCTTCTACGGGTTTTAAACGGATGGCTTTCCAAGCTGGGTAAAGGGAGCCAAGTATCGCTGTAATAAAGACGCCTATTGCTAATTGGATATATAAACTATTTTCTAGGGAAGGATAGAGCATTGTAGACATTCCAAAACCTTCAATTCCTTCTCCATAACTGGATAAATCGATTCCTGCATTTCCAAAATAGGTAACCGTTAAATAACCTAGGAATAAACCAATAGGCGTTCCGATTAATCCGAGCATTAAAGTCTCTATAACAACCATCGAGAAGACACTTCTTTTATTCATTCCTACTGCCATGAGCATTCCTAATTCTTTGATGCGTTCTAAAACTGCCATGAGCATCGTATTGATAATTCCAAAGATGAGTGCTAGCATAAATATGGTCATGACAATCATTCCTGTGAGACCTATACTAGTTTCATACAATTCCAATTCTGGCGATACCTGACGAAAGGTTTGTACTTTTAGATGCGGAAACTGAAATTCTATATCTCCTGCAATCTCATCTACAAGTTTAGTATCATTGACTAAAAGTGCGAATTCATGGGTTAAACTTTCCACATCAAACTTTTGATCAGGTGCTTGATTAATTAAAACCGCTTCAGGTGCAAGTAGACGATTTAAATCTTCTTGACGGATAATGACATTGGCTTCATCAAAAGGGGCAATTCCTGTATTGAAAATCCCTTTTACCCGAAACGAAGCCGCCGTTACTTCACCCGATAAATCAGTAAAGGTCAATACCATTTTGGAGCGTACTTTTACTTTTAATTTATCGGCTATTCGACGACTAATCAAGATAGGATTTCGTCCTTTTTCTTCAAAAAATTCACCTTCAATGACTTTAGTAGCAATATTGGTCACTTCTTTTTCTCGATTGAAATCAATTGCTTTTACCTGTACGCCCCGCGCTCCTTTACTGGAAGAAAGCATAGCATTGGTCAGTGTACGCTTCGTCACTGCTTTCACTCCTTTCGTTGATTGAATGCTTGCAAGCACTTTATCTGCGTCTCCTACAGAAAACTCAATTGCTCTATCTTTTAGAAAATCGGGATGATGTATTTGAATATGAGACACTTCGGTCTGCACCGCGTTATTGATATAACTTTTTACCATTCCATTGGATAAACTGGTAATAAAGATAACGGCCCAAACACCGAGAATAATGGCTCCTAAGATGACAAAGGTTCGAAGACGGCTTCGCCAAACATTGCGCCACGCTATTTTAAAAAGGGTATTCATTGGTTTATAGATGTTAGATTTTTAGATTTTTAGATTTTTAGTTTGCTAGTGGCTAGTTTGCTAGAGTTAGGCGCGCATCATTTCGACGGCCTTGAGGTTTCGTATTTTCCAAATGGGATAAATCGCCAAAATGGTCGTGATGATAAAAATGATAATCGCTTGTTGTAAGAAAATTTGAGGATCAAAGACCGCTTTCATAATCGGTTCTACACCAAATTTATCATAAGCAGATGCCATCTCACCAGTCAATTGAATCGGATTACTATACATGTAGTAGACAATCGGAATACTCAGTAAAATCCCAACTACCGACCCAAACAATCCCAATAAAGTCGTTTCTAACCAAACCATGAAAGAAAGCTTATTGCGTTGCATACCGATCGCAGTCAATACTCCAAATTCGTATTCTCGTTCCTTGGTCATCATTAATATCGTTCCGAAAATTCCGAATCCTACAATGAGATAAAGAATGTATAAGACAAATTTATTACTCGCGGTGTCCAACTCCCGTGCTTGCACCAAATCAGGAATCATTTCTTCCCAATTGAGCACTTCATATTTCTCAGGACTTATATTGGTCTTAACGGCTTTGATGGTTTCTTCTACTTCTTTTTTATTACCAATTTTTAATGCCATTGTAGTAACTAAGTCTTCCGCACCAAAAAATTGCTGGGCAATAGGAAGTGGCATATAGACCATCTGTTTATTTAGTTGAGGCGAACCAAATCGCACGAGTCCTTTTATTGGATATTTTCCTGCTGCATTTACTCCCCGATAACCCTGACTCAATAATACTAAGGTATCTCCGATGCCTAATTTCATATTTTCAGCCACGCCTTCTCCCACTAAAACAGCATTATCTCCTTCTGCTAAAAACTGACCAGCAGTCATTTTTTTCTCTAAGCCCGTCATATCATTTTCCTTCACTGGATCAATTCCAATGACCAATACGCCTTGTGTTTTCGTTTCATAGGATGCTAAAGCAAAAGATTCTAATCGAGGAATAATCGACTCAATGGATTTGACTTGCACCCCCAATTCATTGAGTTTGTCATCGGGTTGAAATGCCTTATCTAAGGTTTGTTCTTCCCAATAGCCATTCGCATGAATTTGGGCATAGCCAAAGAAGGTATTAACGACACTATCGACCATATTGTCCCATGTTCCTTTTTGCATGGAGGTCATGACATTTGATAATAGAACCGCCAATACAATTGAGGCAGCCGTGATAAAAGTTCTTCGTTTATTTCGCCAGATGTTACGCCAAGCGAGTTTAATAATGGTATTCATTGGTTGATTGATGTTAGATTTTAGACGTTAGATTGCTAGACATTAAATGCTTAAATTTTAGATTGTTAGACATAGGACGTTGAGACTTAGGACTTAGGATGTTTTACTAGTTAGATAATGCTAAATAATTAGCGGACGCGTTTCATATTTTGTACGGAGAAGAAGCTTTCTTTAATGGGTTCTTCAAAACGTATAACGACTTGCTCGACAATGGTTTTGTGTCCTTCTTCATCTTCTGGTACCACTTCTAAAATTGCTGGTAATTTACGCCCATCAAATTCTACGATTTTCTTTCCATACATGGTATTGACAAGGTAATCATCTTCATCGTAAAACTCCGTTTTGAGTTGTAAATACCCATCTTTGCTAATCCACATAATGACCTTTCCCCAGACTACAGCCGCTTCTTCTGTTGGGATAAGTTGAATTTTATAGCAATCCATTTCTTCTATCGTTTCAGCACCTAAAAGTGTATGCTCATAATCATTGACAATAGAAGATTGACGCACCAAATCATCATTAGTGAAATCTGATCCCATCCAACTTTGTGTCATCATAGAAGGTGGCATTTTAATAGAACGATCAATAGAAGGTTGCCAATTCCACATTTCTTTGCCTCTTTTGAGAAAAGCAGTGCCTTTATCGCGCGCAGGGCCTGTGACGAGTGTTAAACTAAATTCATCTGTCAATGCCCACGATTTCATCGTCATGGTACGTTCCCAATTTGGGCGTACGATGGTCATTTTCATTTCATTATAGCTAGAATTGCCTTGCTGTTGATCTCTTGCTTTTTGAACAATAACTTTAGGATCAGTATCTTGAGCGAAAACACTCATACTTGTTACAAGGCATAAAAAGATTAAACTCCAAAATTTATTCATGATTGATAATTTTTTTTCTATTTAGTACTACTTAAAAAATTACGTTTCGATTTTTATAATCCCTGTCTGCCATTTCTATTTGCTGATACAGGCAGGCGCAAATTATTCAACTTCCTTGAAGTGAATCGTTTCGTTTCATAATTTACGTCCAAAATCGAAAACTTATTTTTTCAGCTTGCCTTAATTTAATTTTCCGTCTTTAACAAAGCGATTTACGACATAGGCTTTCATATCATCTAATGGATAATCATCGCCTAGTGTGATAAAGTGCATAAAAATGCCGTCCATGATAGCTCCAAACAAGTAGGCATCCAATTTGGGTTGAGTAGACCCCATTTTTATTAATAAATCTTGTACCTGTTGATAGGCTATTTCTTGTCTTTTTTTAAGGGGTTCTCGTAATCCTTCAATCACATCGGTTTGAAACGCCAGAGAGGTCATCAACTTCCAATAATGTAAATTGGAACGAACCATCTGAAATGAGCCATCAATGATCATTTGCAAAATCGTAGCAGGAGGATGATTCAATGCTAAAATCTGATCCATCATTTTTTCTCCCTCTTCTATCGCATTGAAGAC
Source organism: Saprospiraceae bacterium (assembly GCA_020628645.1). Classification (GTDB taxonomy): domain Bacteria; phylum Bacteroidota; class Bacteroidia; order Chitinophagales; family Saprospiraceae; genus JAHDES01. Next base: position 28,838 of record JAHDES010000043.1, on the reverse strand, counting down.
TAAGGCTTGTAATAATTCTTCTTTACTTTTAAAGTAGTTGTACATCAAGCCTTTTGAAATTCCTGCTTCTTTGGCAATCTGACTGACCGATGTATTATAAAAACCTTTGTGTGCAAAAAGCTCCAGTGCAGCAATCATTATATTCTGAATGCTTTGCTGACGAATTTCATTGTTTTGCTCCTTTGTTTTGGGCGACATATATCAATAGATATTTAGATAGTAGATGAATAGACTTGGGGAGATAGGACCTAAGACGTCTTTTTGCTCATAATAGCACCTCACCTATAAAGAATATTATTCTCAACCTTATCCCTAAGTTTACTTATTCATTCATTTAGACATTAGATTTTTAGACTCTATTTAGGTTAAAAATGTGTATTTTATTTTAAAATGACCGACCGTTTAGTCAAAAATAGATTTAATTACGTTTAATTCCAATTATTTTCAGATAAAAGGGTGAAAATTATAGATAAATGTACTTTTCTTAAGGACTTTAGCGATTTGTTATAAAAGCTTTACCTTTGAGAAAAATTCGTTATATGACTTCCCATTTAATAAAAAAGTGGTATTTATTTCTACTCCTGATTTGCTTTGGTACGCTTCATTCAAAGGCTCAATTTAATGTCAAAATAGGCTATACTTACACTTATGCACAATTGGATGCTGCCAATTTTAGTATTGGTGAATTTAATGCAATGAATAGTTCTGAAGGCATTGAATTAGGTGATCTTCATGGTTTAAATGGTATTCTTGCAGGTTTTCGATATCGAATTGGAGATATAGGATTTGAAGCCACTTGGAATAGTCGCTTTAAAACCCTAAAAGTAGCTGGATTAACCAATACCAGTAGTATTCTACTTCAAGAACTATCGTATCGACAAGGGAACTATGGTTTGGGAATTGAGTCTTATTTGACGGATTGGTTGAGTTTAGGAGGGAGCTTTGATTTTATCAATCACCGTTTTCGAGCTGAAGCTACCAATAGTAATGATCGTTATGAAGTGATGAGTGAATGGAATTTTGGCAGTCATTTTCATTTGGGGTTTAATATATCAGGAAATGATCTTTTGACTTTGAGTATTCAGCCTTATATACAACTTCCTTGGAATGCAGCAGATTTTGACACTTTATATCGTGAACTAAATGCTAATATTCTAGATAATCCAAATGTGATGGAAGAGTCAATGAGTTTTGGGGTACGATTGGTGTTTTATAATGGGCAGTGGTGATTTTTAGATTTTAGATTTTAGATTTTAGATTTTAGATTTTAGATTTTAGAAAAATAGCATTAAAAAAGAGACTTCTCAACACCCTGAGAAGCCTCTTCAAACCCAATTGTTAATATATCTTTTAGGTCAATTTCTATTGACGATTGTTATCATTGTTTTTCTTAATGTAAATGTTTTTACTTTGCTTTGCTTGCATTTTATTTAAGCGCGCACGTTCTTTCTTTGTCACTACTCCATCCGCTTGTGCACGTTTCTTGGTACGATTAATTTTTGCTTGTTCTTTTTGTAGTCTTATTGTTTCGCCCTTGGTTAGTTCGCCAGATTTAACACCTTTTTTGATTCTTTTTTGTTGTTTGACTTGTGATTTTTTTACAGAGGGGGTAGCTGTTTGAGCAGATACTTTTGTTACTAATCCAAATCCAAAAATTAAAGTCATTGCCAGAATTAAACGTCTCATGATAAATGTTTTTTAGTGTGTAATTTTAAAAATTGTTTTTTCATTGAATACGCTAATAAGACCTTGAGCTTTCCACAACGTTTAAAAGCAAAGCTGTTTTTAGTATTTCTTTAACAATTGGGATGCTTTTTTAAGAGAAATTAACGGAAAAAGGAGATTCAGAACAAATCCGAATCTCCTTTCAAGCTTTTTAAAGCTAGTGGTTCAACAAATTAGAATTGACGAGTACCCAAGGGGACATGTTCCCTTGAACAAGTATAGTTTAGTCGCCATTTCATACTTGACATAACACTAGACAAATGTTCAATCTATTAAAACTGTGAATAGACTTCTAGTACTTGTGGATTCGTTTCTGCTTTTTTAATTTCTGCGATGTATTCATCTAGTTGAAGAATTTGTTGTGAAAGATGTCCTTTTTGTGGCCCATCCACATTTTGTACCGCAACTTTCATTTCAGAACGGAGACCCGCTAAAGCCCGCGTTGCACCAAAACGCCCCCAAGGGGATTGCGTCATATCTAAGGCAATCGTCCGTAATGTTCGAGTGGCACGACCTAGATTATTTTCCGTACTTTCTGCACTCACGGCTAAATAGAGATAATTCTCTAAGAAGGTTAAAGCTGCATAACCATCTACATTTGGGTATTTTTCTTCAAAGAAATCGAGTTTACTCACATCGCCTGATTCAGCATATATTTCACTAATCGCCCCTAATAAATCGCTATTTTTAGTATCTTCTAATTTTGCTGCATATTTGGTCGCCTCCTCAATATCTAAAGCAATTAAACTTTGCAAAGCAGATGATTTCACAAATGTAGTTGGATCTTTTTCTATTGCTGTTTTTAAAGCTGGAATATAGGTCTTATCCCCTGATTCGGCTAATTTTTCGATAGCTGCTCCTCGAACATTGGAATGTTTGTCATCGGTTACCATTTTTGCATAGGTCGGTAAATAGCCTGCACTTACAGGAGAAGCTTCTAAGGCTAATCCACGGATCGCCCAAAATGGATCACTCAATGCAGCTTTAATAACTGAGGCTGCTTCTGCCGAAGATTTATTTTTTAAAACAGAAAGCGCTTCATAGCGATCTAAAAATAAAGGCGCATTGAAATATTGGAAGGCATATTCCGCTTCTGTTTTATTATCCTTTTTCTCGCAAAGTAAGATTTTATCAGCGTCTACATTGACTAAAACTGGTTTTTCTGGTACTTCAAAGGTGAAGGTTTGTTTACGTTCGGTCATTCGAACCATTTTACGAATAGCAGGTCGTTTCCCTATATATAAATCAATGGCAAATGGCAATTCAAAAATAGGAGGTTGTACTTTAGTCTTATCTTGTGTTTGTTCGATAATTACACTGATTTCTTTTTTTGTCTCGTCGTAATCGTAATCAATTTCCAATACGGGATGACCTCCTTTAAAATACCATTGATCAAAAAACCAATTCATATCGGTACCTACCATATCCTCAAATGCCATACGCAATTCGTCTGCTTCTACTTCTGTATAAGCATTATCTGTAAGGTATTTATTAAGAGAAGCCCAAAACGCATCATCTCCAATATAATTGCGGAGCATGTGAAGCACCAAGCCTCCTTTATTGTAACTATGCGCATCAAACATATCTTCTTTATCTTCATAGCCAAAATGAATGAGTGGGTGCATTTTGGTACGAGATTCACCGAGATAACCATTTAATTCCGTCATTAAATGATAATCGGCAGCATCTTTTCCATATTTATGTTCCATCCAAAGGTATTCGCTATAATTAGCAAAACCTTCATTAAGCGTGAGATTAGACCAGCTTTCACAAGTTACTAAGTCGCCAAACCAATGATGAAACAACTCATGAGCAACGATTTTATCATTATGATTATCAATCAACTCATCTTCATGTAACTGAACAAATTCACCAAAAATAACTGCCGTCGTATTTTCCATTGCGCCCGATACATAATCTCGAACCACGATTTGAGAATATTTTTGCCAAGGATAAGGGACGCCCGTTTTTTCAGAAAAGAAATCAAGCATTTCAAGTGTATGATTGAAAATAGCACGCGCATCTTCTTCATATTCTTTCTCTACATAATAATCTACTGTAATCCCATTCCATTCATCCTCCACTACAGCAAACTCTCCCACTCCTATCATAAATAAATAAGGTGCGTGTGGTTGATCCATTTTCCAATGATCGGTACGAGTACCATCTGCATTTTTGTTAGAACTGACGCGTAGCCCATTAGATAGTGTATTAAATTTATCTTGAACGGTGATTTTTATTTCTTGAGTACAGCGTTCGTTGGGTTTATCAATGGTAGGAAACCAGCGAGAATTATGTTCGGTTTCTCCTTGTGTCCAAATCTGCATCGGCTTATTCGGATCACTTCCATCATGATTGATAAAGAAAAGTCCTTGATCAGAAGTGATGGCATCGCTACCACCAAAGGCATCTCGTTCAGCAGGCTTGGCGATATAGTCGATAAAGAGTTCAAAGGTTTCTTTTCGCGTATAGGTTTTACCTAAATCAATGACTAGATTTTGACCATCATAATCATAGGCTAAATCCTTTCCTGTTTTTGCATTACTGACTTTATTAATAACAAACCCTTTCGCATCTAAACGAATTTTATCGGTTGCATAAAAATGAGGACTTAATTTAAGATTTGCTTTTCCGATCACCCATTGATTATCCCAGTCAAAACGAACATCAAGTGCCGTATGTAAAAGATCGTGTTCTTTCGCATAGGTAGGATTATAGTTAGGCAATTCATAAGCCAAATCTTCGCGCAGTGAGTCAGGTTTAGCTGCGGTAACAAAAAGGGTATCCAAATCTCGATTTTCAAAATCAGAGGCAGGAACGGTAGCAATACGTTTACTAGGATCACAAGATGTAGCTAAGAATAAAACTACAAATACAATTTGGAAGTATTTCATTGATTTGAATTATTGTCGTGAGTCGACTACACGTCGTCTTACGAATAATTTAATCATTCAATAATATGTCTATTTAATTTAAGAACAGACCTTTTATCGATTTGATTAATGGTGAAAATATATTTTTTAGTTCAGTTCAAGTCAGTTTTTGTTTTCAGTATTTATATTAAAAGGAGACATATTACTTGAGTATGCGTTGCATAAATCAGTATAAAATCTACACTGCCACATTAAAATCTCTTAAAGCTTCATTCAAGGATACTTTTTTATCGGTACTTGGTTTACGTTGCCCAATAATTAAAGCACATGCTACTTGATAATTTCCAGCGGGAAACTCTTTTGTATATGTACCTGGTATAACGACAGAGCGCGGAGGGACATTGCCTTTATAGGTAACTGCCTCAGTCCCTGTAACGTCAATGATGCGTGTTGATTTCGTTAAAACTACATTTGCCCCTAAGACAGCTTCTTTTCCAACACGAACGCCTTCTACTACTATACAACGAGACCCAATAAAGCAATTATCTTCAATAATTGTTGGCGTTGCTTGTAATGGTTCTAGAACACCTCCAATCCCAACTCCACCACTAAGATGCACATTACGACCAATTTGGGCGCATGAACCTACAGTAGCCCATGTATCGACCATCGTTCCACTACCAACCCATGCTCCAAGATTTACATAACTTGGCATCATGACGACTCCTTTTTCTAAATAAGCACCATGACGAGCAATAGCATGAGGAACAACGCGAACGCCTTGCGCAGCAAAATTTCGTTTGAGAGGGATTTTATCATGAAACTCAAACATCCCTACTTCAAGGGTTTCCATTTTTTGGATGGGAAAGTATAGAACGACTGCTTTTTTCACCCATTGATTGACCTTCCAATCGCCATCTTCGGTGGGTTCAGCTACACGAAGTTTTCCTTTGTCAAGGAGTTCTAGCACTTCTCTAATTGCAGATTGAGTATCGGTATTTTTTAATAGTTCTCGGTTTTCCCAAGCGGTTTCGATAGTATGTTGTAAATTATTCATCTTTGTTTTTTGCGCAAATATAAGATATAGGGGCAAAAAAAAATCGTTCAGGGATAATTCCTGAACGATTTTTTTCTGATTTCTCAGTTTATCAAGATGGAATAGCTAGACCTTCCACTTTTTGTTCGATAAATTGCTTGCCGTCCCATTGGCCTAACCAGTCACACTCTTTATTTACACGGATGTAAGAGTTATATGCATAAATTGCTTCTTCTTTTGTTTTTCTTTTAATGGTGATTACGCTATTATACCCATTTTTAATGGTGAAGTAATATAAATCTTTTCCGTAATCAAAGTTCTTAACTTTCCTTTTCGCCATAATACTATTTTATATAAAAAAAGTTAGGTCAATTTATGCCTAACATATTGATTGTCATAAAGATAACGGTTTTTTATGAAAAAAAGTTCATTTTTAAGGCACTATTTGTGACTTGGTCTCAGATTTAAAGGAAGATCAAAGTCTTAAAATGGGGTTATTTAGTGATCACATTCCCATAAATAATCCGATAGTTCATGCTTTCCTTTGGTATAGGAATAATGCCACCATTCGGTACGAATGTGTTTGAACCCATAGAGTTTCATCGTCTGTTTGAGTAATTTTCGATGATCCAATATTTCTTTTGAAAAGCCTGTATAAGTATGGTGTGCTTCTTTCCCAAAGAAGTCAAAAGGTGTTCCCATATCTATTTGATTTCCTGCTACATCAACCAGCGTTAAATCTACTGCCAAGCCTCGATTGTGCATAGAACCTTTCTTTGGTGGGGTGACATAACTAGGATTGGGTACTTTATCCCATAGTTTTTGCTGTATAGGTCTTGGACGAAAACAATCTAGCATTTTCAAGCCATAACCTTGTTTTTTAAGATGGTGATGGGCTTCTGCTACGGCTCGCGCTACTTCTGGACGGAGGAAACAGCGACCGCATTCATACATTTGTTCATTGACAAAATTATTGGTGGTTGCGTAGCGCATATCTATTTGAATACCCTTTTCTACATCTGCTAAATCCAACCATTGTAAGGTATCATAATCATAAGTGATTGTTCGTGGAGCGACTGCCTTAATGGTATCAAGTTGTTCTAGTTTTGCTGGAATAGAATCATTTATTGAAGAAATTGGTTCTTCTTTTTTTTGAGGAGGGGTGTCTTTACAAGCGAATTGGAATAATATAATCAATAAGATAAGATAAGGTCGCATACGACTAAACTTGAAGTTAAATAGAACATTATTTCTAAACATTTGCAAGTTAGGAAACTTGCAGGACATCTTCTGGAGAAGTTAGGAAACTTCTCCAATCATTTATTATCTTTTTAAAAAAGCAATATTTCGTTTCAAACCTGCGTACTTAGTTCGTTTCACTGCTGATTTTCGGAAAATATCCTGAAAAACGTCTTCTGTAATTTCTTCCCAATCTTCGGCTTTCATTGTTAACAAATCGGGATGGGGCTCAAAATCAGGTTCTTGATGAGGTTTTGAAAAACGATTCCAAGGACATACTTCTTGGCAAATATCACAACCAAACATCCAATTTTCAAATTGTCCTTTCCATTCTTCAGGTATCGCTTCTTTGAGTTCTATCGTAAAATAGGAAATACATTTACTTCCATCCATCAAATAACCTTCAGGAGAAATAGCATCCGTCGGACAAGCATCTATGCAGCGTGTACACGTGCCACAATAATCTTTTATGGGGTGATCATAGATCAATTCCAAATCCAGAATCAATTCCGCCAAAAAGAAATACGAACCTTGTTTAGGATGAATGAGCATCGTGTTTTTTCCAATCCATCCATTCCCGCTACGCTTGGCCCAATCGCGTTCTAAAACGGGTGCAGAGTCTACAAAGCATCGCCCGTTCACTTCACCAATTTCCGTTTGAATAAACTGTAGTAAGGATTTAAGCTTATGTTTTAAGGTAAAATGATAATCTTTGCCGTAGGCATATTTGGAGATCTTAGGAGCTGTTTCATCTACTTGTTCTTCTTCCGTGTAATAGTTATACATCAATGAAATCACAGATTTCGCTCCAGGTACAAGTTTCGTTGGATCTACTCGTTTTTCAAAGTGATTCTCCAAATAGCCCATTTTTCCTTGATAATCTTTCGATAACCATGCTTCCAAGCGACGCGCCTCTTCCTCCATAAATTCTGCTTTCGCCATACCCACAAAAGTAAAGCCCAAACGATAAGCTTCGTCTCGTATAAGTTGGGTATAGTGATTTTTCTGCATTTTTGATTTAGTAAATAAAAAATGGAGTATCTTACCTTTTTCTCCGTCGTATAATCCAAGAAGAAAATCGAATTTACTTCTTTTTTCACAAAATAGGGATTATTTTATATACATGACCATACACAAAAATATAATCTTTAAATACCCTTGGCGCGCCTACCAACAGCGTGTGCTGGATCATATCGATCAGCATCTTGCAGACGGTAAATTACATATCATTGCACCACCTGGTTCTGGTAAAACTGTCTTGGGTTTACAAGCTATGCTACATTTAGGAAAGCCTTGTTTAATCCTCGCGCCTAGTATCGCCATTCGCAATCAATGGAAAGAACGTTTGTTAAATGACTTCAAATATGAAGGATTGGAAGAACATATTTCCTTAGATTTAAAAAATCCAAAAACCATTACGATTTCAACCTATCAGGCAGTTCATGCAGCCGTGAAGGCGGAATTTGCTTTAGTGGAAACTTTGAAAAAAGAAGGTATAGAAACGCTCGTCGTCGACGAATGTCATCATTTACAAAAAGCTTGGTGGGTCAGTTTGATGGAAATGGTGAAAGGAATTGAACCCACCGTAATTTCACTTACCGCTACTCCACCCTATGATGTTTCTGGGGCAGAATGGGAACGCTATAAACATCTCTGCGGTGAAATTGATGAGGAAATAGATGTACCAGAATTGGTCGCTGAACACAATCTTTGTCCGCATCAAGATTATATCTTTTTCTCTTATCCTACAGAAGATGAAGCTGGAGAATTACAATCTTTTCACGAAAAAGTGCAAGAATTTTGGGAGCTGGTCAATTTAAATTTGACCTTTAAACGCTACCTCAAACGCCACCCTCATTTGTATAATCCAGATGGGAATTTAGAAGCCATCTATTCCGATCCTGCTTACTTTTCTTCTATGATTGTGGTCTTACATCATTTGGGACGAGTTGTACCTGCACAAGCCATTGGAATCATTGGAGCAGATGAAACGCAAATTCCAGTTTTAGATATCAACTGGATGACCACCTTTTGGAATGGGGTATTGAAAGACCCTTATTTTCAAGGATTGGAGGGAGAACCAGAGTATGATAGTGTGATTAAACAACTCAAGCGAACGGGTGCGGTAGAACAAGGGCGCGTTTCCTTTACGCAGACTCGAAAAGTCGATCAAAAAATTCGATCTAGTCGGAGTAAATTAGAAAGTGTAGAAACGATTGTCCAGACGGAATACAATGCCCTAAAAGAAGATTTACGGATGGTTATTCTTACCGATTATATCCGAAAAGAATACCTTCCTAAGCACGAAGTTGATCTCCCCGAAATGGATAAAATGGGCGTCATTCCTATTTTTGAACGCTTACGCGCTAAATTTCCCATTGAATTAGAATTAGGGATTTTGACTGGAACGATTGTCATCTTACCTAAATATTCAGAGGCACTGTTTGATAAAATTGTTGCAGAAGCAAAAGTTGATGCTAAAGAAATCAAAAAGATTCCATTAGTGCACGATACCGATTATTATCGCGTCGAAACGAGTGGGAAGGCGAAGGATTTGATTGTTCATTTAGTGACGGATTTATTTCAGCGTGGAGGAATCACTTGTTTGATTGGTACAAAATCTCTTTTGGGAGAAGGATGGGATGCTCCTGCGATTAATTCATTGGTCTTGGCAACGGTCGTGGGGTCGTATGTGTATTCCAATCAAATGCGCGGGCGGGCGATTCGTACCTTAGCGCATGATCCTGAGAAAACGGCTAATATTTGGCATCTTGCCTGTATTGATCCCTATGCCGAAGGTGGAGGAACAGATTTGAAGTCAATTCGACGAAGATTTCGTGCCTTTCATGGCTTGTCCTTTCATTCGGATCCAATTATTCAAAATGGAATTGCGCGTTTTCAATTAGAAAAATCGATTAAAAATATTGATACCATCAATGCGAACATGCAATTGCATGCAGAGAATCGCAATCGTCTGCGCCAAGAATGGTTGAGTGCTTTAGAAAAAGGAAAACACATCACAGAGGAAATCAAAATTCCTGTGAAGAAAGCACGGGCGTATCATAAGCGAAGAGATTTTTTATGGAAAGAAGCTAAAAAGGCTTTATTACTTGAAGAAGAAACGTGGCAAAAAGGAATTTCGAATAGTATTTTTATCAGCATTATATTTTGTTTATTCATTAGTTTAGCTGGAAAAGAAGCTTTCATAGCAACGCTTACATTGACTGGTTTAGTTACATTATTATTAGCTGTTCCATGTTTTATTTATAACATCCCCATTCTATCTAAAATTAAAACCATCCGATTAAAACAACAATTAAATAGAAAATTCACACAAAAAACAATAACATTAGTGCTTATTGGTATAGTCTTTTGCTTTGTCTTTTATTTCATTTTCGCAGCACCTGCACTATTTACTTTTTTATTATGGATATTCATGCTTTTTAGTTTTCATATAACTGCAAAAGAAAACAAAATCATTCCCATCTGGGAAGATTATTTACAATATGAACAACCTAAAGCTTTCTTTAATAAAATTGTAGTGGGACTCACAAGTGCTTTGTATCGTTTGAATCATATTAGTGTAGCACCTCCAAAAATTGACTATGCTATTGAATTAAATGAGCAAAATGAGTGGTCGCTTGAGCTTAAAAATTTACCCTCAAAAGAAGAGCATTTAGTTTTAGATTGTTTAGAAGAATTAATGAATCCTGTAGATAATCCTCGTTTCTTATTAGCCGTAAATCAAGAACCTTTAGAAGGTTATGAAGTAGAAGGCGAAAAGGCAAAAATATATTATCCTATTCCTTCTGCAATTGGCAAACGTAAAAAAGATGCAGAAATATTTAAGCAGTATTGGGAAGAACGATTCGGCGATTCCGAACTTATCTTCACGCGCAATACTGATGGGCGTTACGAACTATTAAAAGCACGAGGACAATCCTTTGATCGTTTGGAAGATGGAGAAATAGAGCGTTTGAGTAAGTGGCAATAAATGGTTTGATCTATCGATCAATTGACATAGGACTTAGGATGATTTGAAGTAAACTATTTATTTTATTCTCGACGAACCAAATCCGATCCCGACCCCTAGCATAATAAGATTTCCATTCAAATCATCTCGGAAATTCATAGGGAAATAACCAAATTTGAGTTGTTGAAAGCCACCCATTAAGACTGGTCGCCCCCTTTCATCTGTACTCCGCTTTAAACGTCCTTTTCGTTGGAGGATCAGTTGTAAATTAACGGCATAATCATCAAACTTTAAGCCTTGCGCATCTATATCCATTGTCGTCATAGGCACATGCAAATATAAGCCATATCCACAAGTAGGTATAATACGAAAGCGTTCTCCTAAAGGTACAGTCATTCCTATCATAGGATTCACTTTGATAATACTGGTATTTCGTCCTTCTTGCCAGATGCCATTGAAAAGTAATTCCTGCTTCATTTTAGTAAAACCAAAACCGCTGGAGGCTGCTAGATAGAGATTTTTCCAAATCCAAGCCACTTCCAAATCCACAAAATAGTGCGTAGCAAAATAATTTTTTAAGCCACCATTGTTAAATCCAGTATTGAGTTGTAATGCGATTTGTAATTCTTGATCTGATATTAATCGTTTGATGGATAAGGTTTCACCTATTGGAATTTCTTCTTCTTCGTCATAAGGGAAAAATCGTATTGGTACTTTCATTTTTACTGCTACTGGCTGCCCGCCTTGCTTTCCAGCTTGCCAATCAGGCATTAAATTGACGACGCGAAGTATTTCTTCATCTAAGGCAGGATATAAGCTTCGTATAATTTTTGGTTGAACCACTTTTCCTTTGGAATCAATGATGAATTCTACTACAGCATAGCCTTCTATCGTAGTACCTATAACATCAGCATTGGGATATTGAATATTACTTAGTATAAAACGAATCATTTCCTGCTCTCCACCTGGATATTCAGGTGCTTGTTCAACCACTACAAAGATTTCTTGTGCCGTTGTATCTTCTTGGGCAAAAAGATGAAACGTAGATAAATAAAGAAACAAAGAATAGGTGATGAATTTCATATTAATATTAAGCCATTTTTTTACATGTAGCCTTGTGCTTGTAGATTGAATAATTCGGCATATTTTCCATCTTTGGCGAGTAATTCTTCATGTGAGCCTAATTCTAATAATTGTCCATTTTCGAGGAAGAGAATTCGATCTGCCATACGGACAGTAGAGAAACGATGTGAAATAAGCACAGCCGATTTTCCTGCAATTAATTCTGCAAAACGTTCAAAAACTTCATGTTCAGCCCTAGCATCCAAAGCGGAAGTGGGTTCATCTAGAATTAACAATTGTGCATCGCGCATGTAAGCACGCGCCAATGCGACTTTTTGCCATTGCCCACCTGATAATTCAATGCCATTTGTAAATCGCTTGCCTAAAATTTGCTCATATTCTGCGGGGAGTGTTTCAATGACTGTATCTGCCAAACTTTTTTGCGCTGCATTTTTAATACTTGGAATATCTTCGGTGAGATCAATTTTTCCAATAGCGATATTCTCTGATGCCTTCATTTGAAAACGAATATAATCTTGAAAAATAATTCCAATCGTTTCTCTTAAATCGGCTAAACTATACTCTCGAATGTCTACGCCATCTAACAAAATACGTCCTTCAGTGGGTTCATATAAACGAGCTAATAATTTTACTAAAGTGGTTTTACCTGCACCATTTTCACCCACTAAAGCTAATTTCTCACCAGCTTCTAAATGAAAACTCAAATCTTTGATCGCCCATCGTTCACTTCCAGGATATTTAAAACTTACCTTTTCAAAGGTAAACCCCTTTTGAATTTTCTTTGGAATCTTTCTATGCTGCACTAAAGTGGTAATTTGAGGTTGAATGGCAAAGAAATCAAACAAATCTTGCAGATATAAAGCACCTTCTGCAATTTTGGAAAAACGATTCATAATCATTTGGAGCATATTTCTTAATCGTTCAAATGAACCTGCCAAGAAGGTCATTGTTCCAACCGTAATTAATCCCGTAATGGTTTGAGAAATGATAAAAAGGTAAGCTCCATAATAAGATATAGTCCCCACTGCCGATAATAAGCCCCCAATAAAAGCACGCCGAACAGCAATTTGTTTATTCGCATGATAATAATTATCCGAAATCGTTTTAAACCGATCTGCTAAAAAATTTGCCAGATTAAATATTTTAACCTCTTTTGCCGTTTCGTCACTTGCTCCGATATACCGTAAGTAATCTAACTCTCGTCGTTCAGGTGTCCATGATCGTGTTAGAGAATAGGTTTTGGCGTTAAAACGAACTTCACCTATAAAAGAAGGAATCACTGCAATAAATAAAATTAAAATCAACCATGGATTAAAAACGACCAATCCAGCTCCTAGAAATAAAATGGTAATAATGTCCTGTAATTGTCCTAATACTTGCGACATTAAGATGGTTCTCCCTGTTGTTTGTCGCCTAGCTCGTTCGAGTTTATCGTAAAAATCTGGGTTTTCAAATTGGTATAAATCAAGTTTTGCCGCATGTTTGATTAAATCGACAGACGTTTTATTTGAAAATAAATCTCCTAATAAACTATCCAATAAAGTAATTGATCTATTAATGAGTTCTGAACTTAAAGCGAGGGCTAATTCAATGCCTAACAATATCCATAGATAAGACATATCTTTATCTGCTACATCAATCAAACGAATCACCTCGTCTATAATTTCCTTTCCCACATAAAGCATACTTAAGGGAATAGCCGATTTTACCAAGCGTAAAATCAAATTTCCTATCGCCATCCCTGGACTTGCTGCCCAAATCATCTTAAAAAAACGAGGGAGATTTTTTAAGGCAGAAAATTGATCTTTAAATGTATTTTTGTCTTTTGGTTTTGACATGAAATATGTTTATCTCGTAATCGAAAGCGATAACATCTTTATTATAGAAACCATTTTTATTCCAATTTGGTTATATTTTTTCACTTATTCTCGTATAAGTAGCCTAACTTATTTGCTTGTCGAATAACTGCATTCATCATAAAAATTGTCAATAACTGACTAAAAGGAGGTTATACACGATTTTTTGGTGAATCTTAAAAGCAGTTATTGACCAAATAATTAGGTAAACCTACTTAAGTAAATTACTGTATAAAGATAAAATAGTTCCTAAACTTCTATTCATGCAAGTAGCCATTAAAGAATTAGAAAAAATTGTTGAGTTATTACAATTAGAAAAACGGATTGATTTAGAACAATTCAAGCAAAAAGTTCAGCAACTATCTTTGCATGAACGAAAAGAAAAAGGCTACACTTGGTATCCCTTAGAAGTTGTGAAATCGGGTTATACTTATGGCGAACGCGCTTTTATTATTTTATCTAGAAATACGAAAGAAGCTACTTATAATCATTTTCGGGCTGGGCAATCCATCAATTTTTTCACCCAACAAGCAAGTGTAAGAAAACCCGAATATACAGGAGTTATTAATTTTGTCAATAAGCACAAAATCAAAATAATCTTAAATGCAAAAGATTTACCTGAATGGCTAGGAGGTGGATTATTGGGAATAGATTTATTATTTGATGACCGTTCTTATTTAGAAATGGAAAAGGCGATGAAAAAAGTGATTGAAACGAAAAATGGGCGGCTGGTCGATTTACGAAATATTTTATTAGGTAAGCAAGAAGCACGCTTTTTCCCATCAGAAACCCCTATTCAAATTCCTCACCTGAATCCATCCCAAAATGAAGCGATCAATACTGTAACAAGTGCGCAAGATGTTGCCATCATTCATGGTCCTCCCGGAACGGGTAAAACCACTACCATTGTACAAGCGATTAAGATTTTAAGTCAACGAGAAAATACTGTTTTGGTTTGCGCCCCTAGTAATGCTGCGGTAGATTTATTAACTAGTCGTTTAGCAGTTGCAGGCTTAAATGTTGTTCGGATAGGAAATATTTCTCGTGTAGATGAAGATACCATTCGACATACTTTAGAATCAAAGTTGAGCCATCATCCAGAAGCTAAAAACATTAAAAAAGTAAAAATACAAGCTGCAGATTGTCGGAGAAAAGCCATGCGATACAAACGTAATTTTGGCTATGAAGAACGACAAGAACGAAATGCATTGTTCAAACAAGCGGGTGAATTATCCGCATGGGCCAACCAATTGGAAGATCGCCTAATCGAACAATTATTATATGGAGCCAATGTAATTACCTGCACTTTAGTGGGAGCTGCTCATAAAGTATTGAGTAAAATGCAATTTCGTACCGTATTTATAGATGAGGCTGCACAAGCATTAGAACCTGCTACTTGGATTCCAATCACGAAAGCATCAAAAGTCGTATTAACGGGTGATCCATTTCAATTACCACCAACAGTTAAATCTAGAGAAGCGCAAAAAGGAGGTTTTAATATTACCTTATTAGAAAAGAGTTTGGAACGTCAGGACAACATCTGTTTACTCAATGTGCAGTATCGAATGCATGAATTGATTATGGGTTTTTCGAATCAGTATTTTTATCAGGATGCTCTACAAGCAGATGAAACCGTAAAAGATCACCAGTTAGCTTTTGAGGCATCGAATCCTTTAGTTTATATTGATACGGCAGGATGTGGTTTTGATGAAAAAATCATCCCTGAATACAAAAGCAAGTATAATGATGGTGAGTATAACATCCTACGAGAACATTTGATTCAATTATTAAGCCCTTATTTAGAAAAGGAAATTTCCTTACCTAGTATTGCTATTATATCCCCTTATAAAGAACAAATCACCTACATCAAAGAACAATTAGAAGAAGATGAAATACTTTCTACAATTCCTATTCGAGTAGATACCATTGATGGATTTCAAGGGCAAGAACGTGATGTAGTTTATATTTCTATGGTTCGCTCGAATACTAAAGGAGAGATTGGTTTCTTAAAAGATTATCGTCGAATGAATGTGGCGATGACCCGTGCGAAGAAAAAGTTAGTGATTATTGGAGATAGTGCAACACTTGGGAATGATTCATTCTATGCACAATTTATGGCTTATGTTGAGGCAAAAGGGAATTATCAATCTGCTTGGGAATATATGATGTAAAGAGGAAAAACTAAAAAGGGCTTTCGCAATGCGAAAGCCCTTTTTAGTTAACATAAATCAGATCAATTAATATGACCAAAGATCATGTTCAAAATTGAAGATTTCTTGTTTTATCTTATCTGCTTCTAGTAAACGATCTATACCAGTTAAATAATCTTGAATACGACGATCATATACGTTAGATTCTTTAAAAATATAACTAGCAAAGAAACGATATTCCATCAAATCATACCAAGTATTGAGTGAGGCATCATTACCCACAGTATAACATTTATGACGAGCTAATAATTCTCTACAATCAGGATAGTAAGCCCAGAATAAAGGTAATTCATATAAGAAGTTACCATTGTTATCCATTTTATCAATAAGCGGAGCAATTCCTAAGATTCGAACCTTCATAGTCGAAGATTCTTCATCAAAGAACCAAATTTCTTTAAGACGAAAACGTTTTACATCTTCTGGGTTAAGATCATTAGTAACAACTTCGATTTTTTCTTCATAGGTTTCAGGATCGAAGGTGATTACAGTATCTACAGAAGCTCCCATTGAAGCTACTTCATCTGGTTCTAAAGGATAAGTAAATTTGTCATCTTCTGTGCTATAAACAGTAATTTCACCATTAATAGCAGCATCCATTAAAATTTTGAAAAAAGGCATCTCTGGATATGAAAAAGGAAGGTTCATTTTCTCTCTTACATCAATAATTCTCCAAACGCGCTTTTCCCAGAAAATATCAGCTTCTCGTAATGGTTCATATTCAAGTATACGACGTTCTTCAATCATTCTTTTTTCAACGATGTCATCTAATGGCTTATTTTCATCAACAGGCTCGCTAGATTCCGTTAAATTTAAATTTTCAGGTTCTTGAGCAAAGGTAGGTGCTACAAAGAAGACCATTAAAAGGCAAAAACTCAATAATTTCAGAGCGATCTTCATGATATTAATTTTAATGAATAGAATTCCCAAATTTATGTTTATGACAAAAATACTATTTAGAAACGATTCAGATGGTATTTTAGTATAAACTTTAACAACTTATAAGGGGCTTATCTTATAGACAATCCCCTTATAAATTGAGTTATATTTACTTTATCTTATTTTAAATAAAATTGATGGCAATCTACGTCCAGCAGAATCTCCTGGACATTTTGCTTTTACGTTATCAAAGTAATAGGTATCACCCGGTACTGCTTGACGCACAATTCTTAATGCATCCGCACTATATCTTGCGCCTCGATTAATTACTGGAACTGGATCTTTCCGTTTAGCTACACGTGTTACTTCATATCCTTGGATAGCACATTTAGCATCAAAATCAAAGCCTTCCAAAATAGCAGCTAGACCAAGTTGTGCTTTGAATTCACCATTCCCTAAAGTACCTCCTTTCTTATTAGGTCCAGCACCTAATACAGGAACTGGATCAGGAATACGTTTTACACGAAACTTAAATGGTGTGTTGGGTAGTCCTCCACCAGAAATATTAATGGTAGCTTCACCTGGACGACTGGCAGTTACGGTATATTTACCTCCACTACCTCTCATATCACAACCAGAACAGTTTGCTTTAATTTGATTACTAGAAGCACCTGCTACAGCTACAGAAACAGGATTTTCTACACCGATATAAAAAACGTTCATTTTATCGGCAGATACAGTAGCAGAACGTACACCTACTTCATATTCAAATTCTGAAGATTCATTAAATTTCTCTCCAGTAAGTGGGTTCACAACATTTGCTGTAAGCTTCAATTTGCGTTTTCCAGTAGTATTGGCGGTTTCAGTAAAAGTTCCCACTCCATCTTTAAGGTTAATTTTCTGACCATTTACTGAAATGGACGCATTTTTAGCAAACTCAGATGAGTATGCACCAATTTGTACAGTAGATTCAAATTTCTCTCCTTTAATTACATAACCTTTTTTGGCATTGATTACTGGGAAGAACTTGTTCAACTTAATTTCACGACCACCTACAAGTTCTGCTAATTTATTCACTATATTAGCTTCAGCATTTCGAGCATCAGCTTGAATTTTTGTAAGTGTAGGTAAAACAGCAGCTAGTGGCATTTGACGGAATTTATAGTCTGCCCAAGATTTTTTGTCTGGTGCTTTTTTCTTAATGTCCTCATCTGACTCGATATAAAGCGGAATACTTTCGATAACTGCTTTTATACGTTCTTCTGCTTCTTCCTTAGGAATTTTAGCTTCATCAAGAACATTTTTATTACGCATTACATTTGTATAAATAGCCTCAAGATTAGCTCTTGTATCCTTTACTCTTTGAGCAACCTCATCTCCTTTACCTTCCAATAATAGGATTCGAGTAGTGGCATCCTTATTTTTCTTACCTTTAGGTTTGCCATACTTATCCATATCATTTTCATCAACTGTACCATCATTATTTCCACACTTATCAATCAAGTCATTTTCGACTTCATTAATGTATGTAACTAAGCCTTGGACTTCTGACATTACACTATCAATTGCATTATTTAGTGGGTCTTTTAGTTTAGGCTTTTTATTTAATAATTCTTGGATACCATTTTTAGTATCCTTAACCCCATTTGACGTAATTTCGTTGGAAGTTTTCATACTTTTTTGAAGATCAAAAAAAGCATTCATTACTTCAGCAGAAACGTTAAGGGCAAGTAGAGCGGTCAGCACCAGATACATCAGATTGATCATCAGCTGCCGCGGTTCCTTTGGTATTGACATTTTCTATTTAATTTTAAGTTTTGTTAAGAAATAGTTTGACTGATAATTAAATAGATTAGTCTCTTCCAATGTTAGTCATTGCACCAAGGATATTTCCATAAACAGAATTTAACGATCCTAAATTCTTGTTAAGTGCAGACAATTGATCTTTGTATGAAGCAGTATCTTCAAGAGAATCACTCAAGTTAGCCATAGCTTCATTCATACGAGTATAAAAATTATTCATAGTTTTAAGCTGGTCGCCAGTACCAGAAAAATCTACCTCTTGAAGTGCTTTTAATGAACCAAGACTTTTTGACATACCTTGAAGCTCTGTCAACATACCACCTAGTTGTTGTTCAACTACTTCACCATTAAGACCTGGTTGTAGTTCTGCTGCTCCATCAGCTGTTAAAGGAGTCATTTTTGAATGATAGTCATCTAAACCCGGATATAATTTATTCCAGTAATAATCAGGTTCTGGTCCAATAAGACCTAAGAAAAGGAAGATAAATGCTTCTACGGTAAGTCCGATTGTAAGCATTGTACTAGCTCCTTCCCAACTTTCTAATTTGAAAAGTGCGCCCATTAAAACGATAGCAGCACCAGCACCAATAATTAGATTTTTAATATACTTAAACCATTTAGTCTTTAAGAAACTCATCTTTTCTATGCTTTTAGATAGGTTAGTTAAATAATTATTTTGATAAGGTTATTACATTAGATAAACTTGTATTAACAATTTCAGAACGTAATTTTCTCGAAAAAGTAACACAAGATATAAAAAAAGTTTAGGCTTTTTTGGAGATATGTTAAAAAAGGTAAGCTTGGCAAAGATATACCCTTTGGGAAATACTGCCTATAAACAATTTGTGGTACAAAGTCTGCTGACTTTTGTACCACAAATTATAATGACTTATATTCTAGAAATCATTAATTGAACGTCCTAAGAAGGTTAAGGCACATCGGAAGCCAACATAAGATTTTGTTGTATCTTGAAACTCCCAGTGACGAACGCCTGTTTGTAAGAAATATCCAATATCTTTCCATGAACCTCCTCGTATTACTTTACGTTTAAGAGCTTCACTATCATCTTCTTTGGCATCATAACGTAAATCTGGATTTAAATCATGAATAAAGGAGTGAGCTGCTTCATCAAAAGCAGTAATAGTCCATTCAGAAACGTTTCCAGACATATTATAAAGACCATAATCATTAGGGAAGTAAGCATCAGCCTTTACTGTATATTGTCCTCCATCTTCTGGATAATTTCCACGACCAGGCTTAAAGTTTGCTAACAAACATCCTTTTGCATTTCTTAGATAGTATGCTCCCCATGGATATGGAGCCAGATCATGACCTCCTCTAGAAGCATATTCCCATTCATGCTCAGTAGGCAAACGAAACTCCTCAGTATTGACCCCATCTCCTCGTGCAGATTGATAACTGTTCCAAAGATTGGTTCTCCAAAAAGAAAAAGCACGTGCCATCTTCCAGTTCACCCCAACAACTGGGTAATCATCAAAAGCAGGATGCCAAAAATAATTACGAGTCATTGGCTCATTGTAAGAATAAGCAAAATCTCTAATCCAACATAAAGTATCTGGATAAATGAATACTTCTTCTCGGTTGATAAAAGAACTTCGAGCTGCCCCCCCGTCACTTTGAGAACGTTGCCAATCAGAATTAGCGCTTGTAGCACTTCCCCAATCATACCACTGATATTCATATACCAACTTACTAATATTCAATTCTTTTTTACCAGCGAAACGATCTTCACCTTGATAATAAAGATCATCTAATGTTTCATCTGACCAATCGATTTCATATTCCCAATCAATGGTAGAATTACCATCATCATCCTCATAGTAATGATCCAGATAAGAATGAGCAATAGAATCTCTTACCCAATATACGAACTGACGATATTCGTTATTCGTTATTTCGGTATCATCCATGAAGAATCCTTGAATAGAGATCGTTCTTGGTCGTTGAATAAAAGTATTTTGAACGTCTTGGTCACTTTGACCGATGTGTAGTGTACCTGAAGGTACATAGACCATACCATAAGGATTAATACCTTTCCAAGTAGGTCTATCAAATACTCCGACTAGTTGTCCTGTATCAGAGGAGCCACATGATGTGAGAATTACAATAACAACTAATACGAGTAGTGAGTTAAGAAACTTTTCCATTTTAACACCCGAGTTTTCCTATAAATTATAGTTAGTCCAATAAAAGGCACGTAAATATAGGCTGATTATTTAAAGAAACAAAAATTAAAAAATTAATTTTTACAATATTAACGAAATTCTAAGTAGCAACCTTTAAAGAAACGGTCAATTTTGACTATTAGTATACAAGTTCAATTTTTTTTTCGATTAATCCTATTTAGCTTGTCACTTTTTAACAATTATTATAAATTCCGAGGATTATAAATAATAGGTGGAAGTTTTCCTAAACCTATATTTCTACCTAAATTATAGCTTATCATTATTTCATGTGAACCCGAAGTCACCGTTTGTAATTTGGATAAACTATAATCGAAAGAATATCCAATTCCTATTCCCCCACTAAATTTTGTGCCTGCCATAATGACCACTGAATCAAAAGAATTTGGATTGAATCCTCGATACGATCCTCCTACAAAAAAACTTTGATTGATCCATACTACTAAAGAAACATCTGTTTGAGTTTCCACTAAATCAGATTTTGCTAAAATAGAAGGTGCGAGTTGTATGGTTTCACCAATATCTATTTGATATTTTGCAAATAGATAAAAATGACGCTTTGTTAAAATATTTACATCTTCTATTGAAGATGTATGTTGAAATTTATTCTCCAATAAATTATCTACTGCAACTCCTGCTTCTAAGTATTCTGCTTTATAATAAATACCTATTCCAGCAGTTGGTGTAATAGCTTGTGTTGCCTGAATAGCTAAAAAATCATCATTATGATTAATAGGGGTATTCGCTTCATAACTTCCCTCTGGTGCTCGTAAATCAAACCAATCAAAAGCTTGCTGGATTATCCCAAGTGAACCTCCTACAGCTATTCTTCGATCTCTATCATTTAGAAGATTATAACTATACGACAAACTTGCCTTTGTATTTCGATGTGCTCCTATTACGTCATTATTAATGTTGATCCCAAAACCTCCTCCAATTAACCCAAAAGGTAAATGTACACTCACATTTTGACTGGCAGGGCTGCCATCAAGATTTACCCACTGTTTACGATATACGCCTGTAAAACTAAGGGTGTTTTCCATTCCTCCATATGCTGGATTGTAGGCAAAAGGATTGTGCATATACATACTATATTGTGTAGATTGTTGACTCCACAACATAGAACACCAAGCAATAAAAAAAAGAAGTGTACCAATTTTCTTCATATCAAGGGGTTTGACGATTTTTTAGAACATATTCTAGTTTGGTTTTTCTTTTGTGAATATTCGTTTTTTGTAAAACGTCAGAACTAAGGATATAGTATTAACTCCATCAATTCATCTATGCTTTGTACGGGCTTTTGACAGCTGTAGTTGCTACATAGATAAATTTGTGTCGTATTGGGCACAAATCGATCTTGTAATAAGGGGAAATCTTTATTTCCTTTTGCAGATGCCATTTTAATGGAATTGGGTAAAAAGTAGGTGTTTAAATCTTGAGCAAGTATAAAAGCTTCTTCTCCAACTATTGCAATTTCTTGAGACGGGTACACCATTGATAATAGATTAGTTGCCCAACGACTAAATGACGTGGGATAACGTTCAACGGCATCTTTTATTTTTAATAATTGTTCTTTGGCTAGTGCTTTAAAATCTGGGCGATTACAAAGAATACTTAATTGATTCAAATTTTGTACCATCGTAGAATTAGCAGATGGTAATGCAGAATCATACATTTCTTTTCTTCGTACAATAATATCTTGTTGTTCCGCGGTAGTGTAAAAAAACAATCCTTCCTCTGGATCAAAAAATTGCTGAATGACATAATCACTCAATTTTACCGCTTCAAACAAGAGTTCTTCATCAAATACTGTGCTATAAAGTGTTAAAATTGCTTCAATAAGGAAAGCATAATCATCTAAAAAGGCATGATACTGTTTTTGACCTTCTTTATACGTATGATAAAAAGCCAATCCATCTTCTTGCCGAAATTCTTTTAATAAAAATTGAATCGCCTTTTCTGCGATTTGAATATAGTCTCTATTTTGGAATACCGCTCCCGCTTTGGCATAAGCTGTAGCCATTAATGCGTTCCAACTCAATAATTGTTTATCATCTAAACTAGGACGAATTCGTTTCGCCCGTTCTTTTAATAAAAGCTGATTATTGGTTTTAATACGTTTTTTAAAAGCATCGACATCTTTAATCTGATGATATTTACAATAGTCGATTTCATCAAGTTGACGATTTAGAATATTCTTTTCTTCCCAATTCCCTTCTTCTGTTACACCAAAAAAGGTACAATATTCTTTAGCTTCATCACCAAGTATCTCGTCAATTTCGGTTTTATCCCACACATAAAACTTTCCTTCTACCCCTTCAGAATCGGCATCGAGTGCCGAATAAAATCCTCCATTGGGTGCCATTAATTCTCGTTGAACAAAAGAAAGGGTTTCTTCAATGGCATCTTTGTATAAAGGTTTCTTTGTTTGTGCATATGCATCTGCAAGTACACCAACTAAAAGCGCATTATCATAGAGCATTTTTTCAAAATGAGGAATCAACCAAGCTTTATCTGTTGCATATCGTGCAAAGCCTCCACCAATTTGATCATAAATCCCTCCTAAGATCATCTTATCTAGTGAAAAAAGGGCATGGTATAATGGGGCTTCTTTTTTCGTAAAATGATGATAATCGAGTAAATATTGGATGGACATGGTAGCAGGAAATTTGGGTGCACCTCCAAATCCACCATCTTGGGTGTCAAATCGTTTTTCTAGGGTATAAAAAATATTATCCGTTACAACTGGCGTAAAAACTTGTTCGGCAGATAATCCTTGAATGGCTTCACCTAGAAAATTTTTATCTACTCCTTTAATATAACCCATCAAACGATTCGCTTGATCTTCTACTGTTTTTCGATCGGTATGAAAAGCGCGATGAATATTTTGTAAAACCTGTAACCAAGATGGGCGATTATAGGCTGGACGAGATGGAAAGTACGTACCTGCATAAAAAGGACGCGTATCAGGTAACAAAAAGCAATTTAAGGGCCAGCCCCCTCCCCCACTGATAGCTTGGCAGGCTTCCATGTAAATCTGGTCAATATCAGGACGCTCTTCTCGATCTACCTTGATGTTGATGAAATGCTCATTCATAAATGCAGCGATTTCTTCATTCTCAAAAGATTCATGTTCCATCACATGACACCAATGACAAGTGGAGTAACCAATACTTACCAAAATTGGCTTATCTTCTCGTTTTGCTCGTTCGAGGACATCGGGTTTCCAAGCTTGCCAATGGACAGGGTTTTGGGCATGTTGCAATAAGTAAGGGCTCGTTTCGAGCTGGAGGGTGTTCATATTATTGACCTTGTTATTTTTAAAATTTAAGAAAAGGGAATTCCATTGAAAAAGAATGAAAATTAATAGTTTTTCAAAGTGCAAGTGCAAATATCAAATGCAAGTTCAAAATATATTTTTTTATTTGAGCTTGTACTTTACACTTGAATTTGAACTTTAATTGTCTTTTTGTACTTAAAACACACTATTCGTCATTAAGTTGGGAAAACGTTTCAGCGCTTCTTTTAAATTAGTATTATCTATTTGCGTTTTCCATGCGTTTATAGACAAATTCAAAAATAAAACAAGCAAGGATTATTCCTATAGCTATCAGCACATTTGTTTTATTAGTAGCATATTGTTGAACTACTAAAGCCAATAATGCTAAAGTGCAGGCGATCGTACCAATTAATGCAATCCATAGATTTCCATTTATTGGTTTTGCTAAACGATATCCTACAAAATTAACCACTGCGAAAATGAGTAAAAATCCTACACTTCCTGCGGTAGAAATACTTTCTAATTCAAGAGTATTGACGACAATTAATGTAGCAATAGCTGTAATTAACAAGCCGATGGGTTGGTTCCAAAATTGAAAGGTGAAAGCATGTGGTAACTCATCATCTTCTGCAATTTCATAATTCACGCGACTACCACCATATAAAGACGCATTAATCGCAGAAAAAGTAGAAATCAATGCTGCTATAGTGATAATCGTAAAACCTGCTTGACCAAGCATAGGCTTTGCCGCCTCTGCCAATACATAATCTTCTGCACTTGCGATTTGATCAAACGCTAAAGAACCTACCGTCACAGCCGCAATCACTACGTATAAAATGATTACAAAAATAACCGATCCAAAATAAGCTTTAGGAATGTTGTTTTGTGGATCTTTAATATCAGGAGCAGCATTAGCAATTAACTCAAAACCTTCATAGGCTACAAAAATGACCATTCCTGCCGTAAGCAAGTGAAAAGGGCTCTCCCAAAAAGCAGTAGATAATTGATTGATGTGTGGACTATCCATTAATCCATAAACCCCAATTGCTACAAAGGATAACAAGATCACTAGTTTAACCACTACAGCAATGGATTCTATTTTACCCACTACAGTAATGCTGTAATAATTAATTGCTGTTGCTAAAATGATGATTGCACTTGCATAAATATGGGTATCTAAATTGGCATTATCTGTCAATTGAAAGAGATTTGGTGCATACGATCCAAAAGCAGAAGCATATAAAGCCAACATGATGATATAACTCACCCACAATAAATTATTGATGCCTCCACTGAAAATACCAATCCCAAATCCTTGATTTACAAATTTCACTGTACCCCCACGATCAGGATACGCCATAGATAATTTACTATAGGAATAAGAAGTTACTAACGCAATAAGCCCTGCAATTAGAAAAGAAAGCGGTGTGCCCCCCTTTGCCAAAGCAACTGCCAGTCCTAAAACTGCAAAAATCCCTCCTCCTACCATACCGCCAATTCCAATAGCCATTGCTTCTTTTAAGCCAATTTGATGAGATTGATTTTTCATTTAGTTTTTGAAATTTGCCTTTTAATTTAAGTATAGACTTTCTAAGTTGGTTAAACTTAGAAAGTTCACTTATTTACCCCTTCACTGCCACTACCTCTACCATTTGTGGGCAAAGGATCGTTGCATTATTGAGGTATTCTAATTCATCTAAGTCTTCGAGTGCGGCCTCTACCTCATCAGGTGATAGATATTGTGTGAGCTTGGGGAGATAAATATTTAAGAAACTTTTGGGCCATTGCCAAGTGAGATCATCAGGAGTCGCCAATTTCGCCATTGGACGAATACGAATCACTTCTAAGCCAGCCTTTGCAAACAATTCAGGCAAATGACGACCAATATTAATATTCCCATCCATATCCATGAAAGATTGTAGAGCAGCAGCGATTCCTTTTTTTAAAGCAGGTAATGCAGGAGTCGTTTGAAACATCGACCAATCATAATATTCTTGTGCAATGAATACTGCTCCTGACTGCATTGCATCTGCTATTTTCTGGATAATTTCTTCTGGATTGGAGACCCAAGCTAAAGCCCAACGATCATACACCCCATCTAAAGATACTGTTGATAAATCCATTTCATCGAAGGACGCTTCTTTTAATTGAATATTTTCTAAGGCATGTAAAGCTGCATTTTGTTGTAGGAACTCAATATAATGTTTCGATTTATCTACACCTATTATTTTCCCATATTCTCCTACCATATAGGCGAGTTCCATTGTACAAAAACCAGGGCCACAACCTAAATCAAGAATGGTTTGTCCTGCACTAAATTCTGCAAATTTCCATGCTGCACGCGCTTCGCTATCCCATACTTGATGTTGTAAACCTAGACGGTGTAGTTCTGCTCGTTCTGTACCTAAGATGTATGCGTTCTTTTCTAATTTACTCATTTTACAATTTGATTTATGAGAAAGTAGAAAGATAATATTTTATCTAGATGATTGATATGTTTTTATTATAAATTTCTATTTCAAGGAAATTATGTCGTCTTTTGTGGTGTTGTAAGCAAGTAGGAACATAAATTTTATGGTCAGTAATTCTCGGTTTGACTTTTTTCGTTTATAACTTTGTTCTTTTTTAGACATAAAAAAATTAATATTTGAACGTGTCCTAAGTCTTATATCTAATTTAAAATGACATTTAAAGATTTAAACCTAAATACGGCCCTTTGGAATGCCTTGGAAGAGATGGAATACATCACGCCAACACCCATTCAAATTGAATCCTTTCCTATTATCATGTCAGGAAAAGATGTAGTGGGTATTGCACAAACTGGAACGGGTAAGACTTTTGCGTTTTTGTTGCCTTTGCTTCGAATGCATCAATTTTCTAAAGAAAAACGTCCGCGAACGCTTGTTTTAGTACCGACTAGAGAATTGGTGTTGCAAATTGTAAAGGAATTAGAAAAACTTACAAAGTACATTAATATTCGTATCGCAGGCGTGTATGGCGGCACGAATATCCGTACGCAAGGATTGCAATTTTTAGATGGTATTGATATGGTCATCGGTACCCCAGGGCGTGTAATGGATTTGATGTTGAATGGCGTGATTAATGTCAAAAAATTACGAAAACTAGTGATTGATGAAGTGGATGAAATGCTCAATTTGGGTTTTCGAGGGCAATTGATGAGTATTTTAGATTCCCTACCCGAACGGCGACAAAATCTCTTGTTTTCAGCGACCTTAACTAAAGAGGTAAAAAGTATCATTGAAGATTATTTCTTCCAACCTCAATTAATTGAAATTGCTCCACATGGTACGCCTTTAGCCAAAATAGATCAATGCGCTTATCATATTCCGAATTATTATTCCAAAGTGAATCTGCTAACGCATATTTTAAATACAGATGATAGTCTTCAAAAAGTTTTAATTTTTACAGCGACAAAAAAATTAGCGGATCGTTTGTTTGAACAGATTCAAGCAGATTTCCCCGATCAAATTGCTGTCATCCATTCCAATAAATCGCAAAATTATCGAATCCGTTCAGTTGAAAATTTTGATAATGGGACTCGTCGAATCTTAATTGCTACCGATATCATCGCACGTGGATTAGATTTTCAGGATGTGACTCATGTAATCAATTTCGATACGCCAGAAACACCTTCTGATTATATTCATCGAATTGGACGTACTGGACGAGCGGATAAACCGGGGGCTGCTATTACCTTTATTAAAAATATGGAAATGGAACGTCAAATGGAGATTGAGCGATTGATGAAACAACTCATTCCATTAAAAGAAGTTCCAGCAGAAGTAGAATTATCTGATGTATTGTTGGAAGAAGAAAAGGAACGTTTGGGTGGAGATAAAGCTTATTTGCCTTCTAAAAAAAGTGGCTCAAAAGGAGCATTTCATGATAAAAAATTAAAGAACACAAAAGTAAATCGAGCACACGAAAAACGACAAGCGCGGCTGGAACAAAAAAAGAAAGCTCGAAGGCGGAAGAAGAAGTAATATCTTTTATAGTTGTTAATTTTGCGGGTATGGGAGTCTCGGCATTTATGTTTTGGAGGATTAGGAGGTGAGAACGTCGATGGTGGTTTTTGCGCCAATGAAGATGAGTTCTCGTCCTACTTTGGTGAGGAAATCTTCATCGCTATCATCATCATCTGCCAAACTATCTTCTACAAAAGCTAGTAAATCTTCTTGTGGGGTATTTTGAAAAAAGACATCTAACTTATCTCGAAAACGTTTTGCTTTTGCATTGTCTAATTTATCCCAATTATTTTCTTCACACGTTCCAATTTGTTCTTCTGAAACAATTGCTATTGTTCCCTCATTTTTAGCAACTGCCGATTTCCAAATAACTAAAACAATGTATAAAAGATAATCTTTTTCTTGCTGGGTTAATAGTGTAAATGAATCTGACAACAAGTAAGCCAGTAAGTAGGGTTGGCGTTCTTCTAACTCCTTGATAAAAGCATCATATTCCACTTCTTCTTGTTGGAATTGGGCGAGTTGTTGTTCTATGATTTGTTCGGAGACAAAGGGAAATGATTTTGACATAAATAGATCCTTGAATTATGATGCAAAGCTAGCATTTCCTTTGAAATTCTTCTAAAAAATGAAAAATAGATTCAAAAGGGTACACAAAAGCTAAAATTAGGACAGGATAAAAAAAATCGCTTAG
>JAHDES010000091.1 GCA_020628645.1 Saprospiraceae bacterium | reverse complement strand
TAAAATCAACTCTGTGATGATGCGAATTGTGATGAATGGAATGAGTTGGCTGGTGATCGGCTACTCCATACTCATGGGTAGCCTTCCGCTTTTTATGGCTGGCTTTATTATGGCAGCGCTTGCCAATGGTGCGCAACAATCCCCTATCCTTTCGATGGCGGTGGTCAAAGGTATGAACTTTACTCGTGGGCGACTGGGGAATATTGGCTTTCGCCAACAAGTCGTGAAGGAAGGGAACGGCAACTATAGACGTCGAACGGTAGCCTTTCAATTACCTGAGACTGTTTCTAATCCTCGAACCCTAGGACAAGTCCGACAGCGAACCAAGTTTAAAATGATTCAAGCGATTGGTTCAGCTTTATCGGCTAAGGGAATTACCTATCATTTTTATCGTTCTGGTCGAGGAATAAGTGGTTACAATGCCTTTATTCGAGATGGACTGGCGAGTGCTATTGTCGAAGCACCAGATGGTACACCTTATGTCGATTGGAAGAAGTTGCAAGTGACCAATGGCGATTTCTACAAGAAGATGAAGCCTTATCAAGCCCAAACCTTGGAAGGAGATGATTGTAATTGTGCGCGATTGTTGACTTGGGATTTTGATTGGACCTGCGATCCAGATGGCAATGTATTTGCCTTGAATTTAATTGGTGTTAAGGTCGATGAAGAAGGAGCAATTGAAGATGTCGTTTGTGTTCAACCGCGAGTGCCTTTAAGTGCTTGCCATGCCGAAGTTTTACTACCTCAATGCGATTGCTGTAAAACCTATTGGTATGCCTATTTTGTTGATCCGTATACGGGCTATTTTAGTTCTAGTACTTATATCGGTACTTGTGATTGTGCATTGCCCGTCTACGAAGGCGAATGTGGTACTTGCGTTCCACCTCCTGCTCCACCAAGCTTTACGCCTCCATCAGAATGCCCCGTACATTGTGGCGATGGAACAGAAGCGGTCAATCGAGCAGATATTGTCTATACAGGTCTTTCCAAAGTACCAAATGGCTATTTAAAAGACAGTCCGTTGATTTATCCTGCTTGTCCACTCATTCGAGTTGAAACGATGGTTCAGGAAGATCATGCCTATACTGCCACACTTTCCAGTTTAGCGCATAATGGAATGTACCGTATCTTAGATGGTAATGGTATGCTAGTGACTGAATTCATGGGTACGAATAATGCTGATGATTGGAAAGAAGGCGGTATTGCTTACACCACGATGATGAATTTAGGCTATCAATTGAAAGTTGATCCAGCCGATAATATCATTCGCATTTCTGCAACCGATGGGCGTATTCTATCCAATATCCAAGTCGATGTAGAAAATGATGGCACCATCTATGATTTCAGTGCCTTACAATTGACCAGTGATGTTCTCTTTATGCCTAATCCAATAGATTCGATTGCTGAATTTATGGTAAAAACAAGCGATGGAACTATAATCTTCCAGGGTGATCCAAGTACATTAACGGATGGGCTTCTTGCAATTCAACCTACTTTTGAAGCTGGTATGGGTAGTATCATTTATACGGTAAAAGCAGTTCCCAAAGATAGTGCTTGTCCAAATGTAGTGGCGACTTATGAATTTGATGGGGATCAATTGGAGATGTTGAGTGGAACAGATATGCTTCATACGGATGCTTTGGTTCAAGAAACGGTTATCACTGCAAGTTCTATTGATGGGAATGGTGATGATGATCCAAAAATAGAAGATGGTGGCAATTAGCTGACTACTTGTCTTCACTAGCTTTTTTGTAGCGATTTATAAATAAATAATAGTCTGGTAGGTCGATGGTAGAAGTGGAATGGATGGAACGAAAACGACTTACTGGGCTATTGTTGTTTGATGATGGGTATACTTGGGTGGGGATAATTTTTAGTCTTTGGTAATGGGTCGGTGGTAGTTAGTCTCTGGTTGGTTAGTTTCAATCTTGGAACATTTCTTTTCTTTTCTTTTTTACTTTTTAGATTTCTTGGTGATGGGTCGGTATAGATGTGGATTTGAGCAGTTGGGACAGTATCGTTTGCTGGATGATGGGAAGCGAGCTTTAGTTCCTGTGGATGGAACGTTCTTTTGGTATCTGGGGAATGAATCAAAGGATCTTTCGAGAGCAAGTTTATTGCAGATTTTCGAAGCGGTGTTTGAGACTTGGGGAAAGGCGCTTGATCCTTTGGTATTTGTTAGAACAGAGGATAAAAAGCAAGCACATATTCAATTGTATTTTGGCGCTCATGAGCATGTAGAATTGGATGCTTGTCCATTTGCCTTTGATGGTAAAAATGGAATCTTGGCGCATGCTTTTCCGAAAGGATCAGGGCAACTGAGTGGGCATATCCATTTTGACGAATCGGAAATGTGGTCCCCTCTGTCCTTTGGACATCTCCCCAAAGTGGAGAAAATTTCCCCTCTGCCTACGGCATCTTCCCGAATGGAAGAAGATGGGATTGATTTATTTCAAGTGGCCTTGCATGAAGTGGGTCATGTTTTGGGCTTGGGACATAGTGAAATCGAGGAAGCGATTATGTATGCTTTTTATGATGGAACGCGGCAGGGTTTGCATTCAGATGATGTGGATGGTGTACAAGTATTGTATCGAGATTATTTGCGCTCTTCTTTTTGGAATTGGTGGAATAAATGGTGGGGGTGGTTGTTTCTCAGATAGTCTTTGGTCGGTGGTAATTAGTCTTCAGTTAGTTAGTTTTTAGTAGGTTAGTTTTTAGTTAGCTAGTTGATAGTTGGCTGGTTTAAATATATTAAGAATGGGAGAGATACAAGTTTTTCAGATTAGACAAAGTAGAGGTTCTAGAACTAGTCGTCAAACGGCTTTCACTTATTGGCAACGCTATGGCTTTGAAGGTAAGATTGCTCGTAATGGATACATTTATTATAATGGTAAAATTGCTAAAAATGGATAGATTCATATCGGTCTTGGGTAGTTGGTCTCTGGTTTTGATGGTTAGTTTAAATAGATTGTAATGGAGGAAGTACAAATTTTTCAGATAAGACAGAATAGAGGTGGACTAGCTAGTCGTCAAACGGCTTTGACTTATTGGAAACGTTATGGTTTTGAAGGAAGAATTGCTCGAAATGGATATACTTATTATGAAGGTAAAATTGCACGAAATGGATATCTGTTTTATGATGGACGAATTGCTAGAAACGGGTAGATTCATATCAGTCTTGGGTAGTTGGTCTTTGGTTTTATTAGTTGGCTAGTTATTAGTGGGTTAGTTTTTAGTTGGCTTCGGTGCGGGTCATTTATATGAATATAGGATGGAGAAAATACAAGTTTTTCAGATTAGGCAGAGTAAGGGAGGACGAGCTAGTCGTCAAACGGCGCTAACTTATTGGCAACGCTATGGCTTTGAAGGTAAAATTGCTAAAAATGGGAATTTGAATTTTGAAGGAAAAACGGCCAAAAATGGGGATTAAAAATTAGGACAAATGGAACCAGGACAAATAGTTCAAACAAAGCGAACTAAGGGAGGTCGAGCCAGTCAGGTAACAGCACTATATTATTGGAATCGATATGCTTACACTGGTAGAACAGCTAGAAATGGTCCTTCTTATTATGAGCGGAAGGAACGCGCAAAACGGAATTCACAAAATTAATTGCCATGG
The DNA here is from genome assembly GCA_020628645.1 of Saprospiraceae bacterium. Lineage (GTDB taxonomy): Bacteria > Bacteroidota > Bacteroidia > Chitinophagales > Saprospiraceae > JAHDES01. The sequence continues at coordinate 7,196 of JAHDES010000091.1, read as the reverse complement.
GAGATAGCATAAAATTGATGATGAGTGGTATAGCTTGGCTCTTTAATTCAGGCTGGTTTTTGGCTTTTGAAGATACCGTCAATGGATTAATCAGTTTGGTGAGTCTCTTGATTATTTTAGTGGCTAATCTGGATAAATTGAAAACTCAGATCGAAAAGTTGATCAATTTCTCCAACAACAAAAAAAGCGATGATTCGACTGGTACCTAATACTCAGCAAAGCAGTTATCAAATTCGATTACAAAATCATTTGGAGCGCCAAGCCATTCGATTGGTTCAGGTTGCTAGAGCTGAAAATGAGTTTTCTCATTCTCAAAAAAGAAAACTCGTAAAACTTCGTAGCTGGTTACAGGCTTATGAAATCAATTCTCTAAGTTTTCAGGCTGCTAGGAGTAATCATTTCGATGCGCCTTATAATTGCTTTCCCGATGAAGATTGGTGTGGGAGAGATTGTAGTTGTGTGTTTTCGCTATATGGAAAAAGAATTCGTTTTTAGTTTAATTATAAGATAAGTTGCGGAATGTAGTGTAAAATAGGTGGATTCCGCAACTTATCTAAAGAATTGAACAGATACTATTTCAATACTTGAAGTATTCTTCCTACTTTATGCAATTCCAATAATCTAACGACGAATCCCTTTTGTCGTCTACAATTTTTTAGTGCAAAAAGATTTAATTTTGAGCTATAACTCGTCCAAAAAGCATAGTTTCTGCTGAAAATGGAAGGATTTTGATTATCAAAGCTATTGTTGTATTTTAGCGAGATATAAATTTTATAAGTCGCTAAAATTTAGAATTTACTTCAAATGAACGATTTTTTTGTTGGTCGCACTGAAGAAAAAAATGTTTTACTCAAAGCATTGCAGTCTCGTCAAGGAGAACTTGTTGCTGTTTTAGGACGTCGAAGAGTAGGAAAAACGTACTTAATTCGTTCTACCTATCAAAACCGTATTGGTTTTGAGATGACAGGCGTACAAAATAGTTCGTTAAAGGATCAACTTCAAAATTTTACCAATCGGCTCAATTTTCATGTCCGCCCTCCTATTCCATTTCAGTGTCCTAATTCTTGGCTGGAAGCTTTTAATATGCTTATGCTTCATTTCAACAATCAAGAATTAAAGGAAAAAGTCGTCATTTTTTTAGATGAATTCCCTTGGATTGCCACCCGAAAATCAGGCTTTCTAAAAGCATTTGGCGTTTTTTGGAATACTTGGGCTTCTCAAAACAATGTCGTAGTTGTTATTTGCGGCTCTGCAGCTTCATGGATGATACAAAAAGTGGTACGTGATAAAGGTGGCTTGCATAATCGAATCACTCGAAGAATCCATTTAGCCCCTTTTAATTTAGCAGAAACGAAAGCCTATTTTGATCAACAACACTTCCATTTTAATAATTATCAAACCATCCAATTGTATATGGCATTGGGAGGAATTCCTCATTACCTCAAAGAAGTAGAAGGTGGTCAAAGTGCAGCAGAAAATATTGATCGAATTTTCTTCTCCAAAAGTGGTTTTCTCAAAGAAGAATTTGCCCTATTATATCCCGCCTTATTTGAAAATGCTGATTTACATATTAAAATTATTCGATTACTAGCCGAGAAATGGCAGGGACTGAGTCGTAAAGAAATTATTGATTTAGGTAAATTTTCAAATGGTGGAGGTTTGAGTAAGGTCATTGAAGAGCTTGAATATTCAGGTTTCATCATGCCATTTTATACATTTGGAAAAAAGAAAAATGGTATCCGATATCGACTCATGGATGAGTATTCTATTTTTTATTTGAAATTCATCGAAAATAAGCGATTAGAAGAAAAAGGGATGTGGAATAAATTTAGTCAAACACAGACCTATAAAATTTGGTCAGGCTATGCTTTTGAAAATATCTGTTTACGCCACATTAGTCAAATAAAAAAAGCCTTAAATCTTGATGCCATTTATTCTGAAACTTCCATTTATCGAAGTACAACTTCTAAAAAAACAAAAGCTACACAAATTGATATGCTTATTGATAGAAACGATCAAGTTATTAATTTACTAGAATTGAAATTTTACAATACGGATTTTGTAATGACAAAAAACTATGCGGAGGAATTAAGAAATAAAAAAGCGATTTTTCAAGAAAACACCAAAACACGTAAACAATTATTTTGGTCTTTGATGACAACCTTTGGAATGGAAGAAAACGAACACAGTCGAAGCATTATCAATAATGTATTAACTATGGACATATTATTTGCTGAAGGATAAAGCCTGTAGTCAAACGTAATCTTGGCGAGATATAAGGATAGATTAAGCTTCAAAAAGTGCATCCATACTAATATCATTTTGAACCAAGGCGGTAGTGTATGGATTTTGCGTCAAGCCATATGTACTAACAAACGTCAAGAATAGTGCCTTCCGTGTCTGTGTTTCATCCCTGAAACTACTTACTTTATTTCTTAGATTTTCAGCATAAGATTTGGAAATAGAAAATGGGTTGATGGAAAACTTAAGCTCACACAAATTAATAACCTGATCCCTTCGATCAATTACAAGATCTATTTGAGCACCTGGATCAGATGCTTTACTTCTCCAAGAACTCGCCTTAGTCTGAATAGCTGCTACCCCCAAGGCTTTTTTGATTTGTGGAATATGAGCCATACAAACTTGCTCAAAAGCATAGCCTGTCCAAGCCCTTTGAGCTGGACTATCCAAAGCACTTATCCAAACGTTTTCAAAATCAGTACGCTTATCCTTGATGAATCGTAAATAGAACAAGCTGTAAAAATCAGAAAGTCGGTAAAGCATATTGGACGACTTTTTATTAAATTGCGTGTATCGACTGATAAATCCACTTTCTTCTAATTCATTCAATAAAGTAGTCATTGTCCCTCCTGATTTAATCCCCGTTAATTTAGATATTTCTTTTCTGGTTAATCCCTTTTTTTTACTCGATAAAGCAAAAATGATAGTCTCGTGTTTTGAGGCATTTCTAAAGAGAGAGGCGAAAAGATTCTGAAATTCTGTCGTTAAAAACCCTCCTGCCGTAAAGCACATTTCTTCAATATTTTGAGCAGCACTTTTATTAGATGATACTGCATCCAAATAATACGGAATTCCACCCATTGCCATGTATAATAAGAGAATTTGATAACGATCTAAAACATTCGATTTGGATTTTAACATCAATTCCGTTTCATGAAGATTGAACGGATGAATTTTCATTCTTTGCGTTACCCGATTATGTAAGCCCCCATGATTATTAATCAATTCATTAATCATCCAAGAAGCCGCAGAGCCACAAGTAATTAAGATAATGTCTCTTCGGTTAGTTGCCCAGCTATTCCAAAAATGCTCTAATGAAATTAAAAAATCGGAACGAGGCGTATCTAGCCAAGGGAGTTCATCTAGAAAGATAATTTTTTTCTGCTGAGTCGGCTTTGATTCTAAATAATCCATCAATCGTTGAAATGCCATAAACCAATTCTTAGGAGGGCTATCTGATTCACGTTGCACTTGACGATTTAGACCAACATGGAAATTTAGCAATTGTTGTTGTGTATTCGCATTTGCGAGTCCGATCAATTGGAAATCAAAATTGTAATTGAAGTATTCACGTACTAAGTAGGTTTTTCCGACCCGTCTTCTTCCATATAAAGCGACAAATTCCGATTTATTACTAGCAACAATTTTATCGAGAATTTGTATCTCTTTTTTTCTACCAATGATGTTTTCCATATTATAAAAATAGTAAAAAAAACTCTATTTTGGCTAATTTAAAGACTGCTAATCAGCCAAAAATGATAAATTTTAGCTATTTTGGCTGATTAGTGATGTTTTGACAGAGAAAAACTCACTGAAAATTTAGATAAAAAAGTATTGTTTCAAGTCTTGGATTCTATAAACCGCGATTATCTCTGGCTAAATCTGCCTTTTTTATACTCGTACCACATTTAAAGTCTTTGCTACTTTTTGCAACTCCAATAATCGAGCTTCTCTGTCCGCTAATTCTAAGTCAGAAATATCCATATATTCTTCTGTTTGTGCTTCGCTGGCATGTCCTAAGATGTTTTTAATGGTACGTAATGCCCAACCTTCCATGTAGCGATTAGAAGCAAAAGTACGGCGTCCTGCGTGGCTCGATACAAATTTCCATTTGGGTGCAATTTCATCTTTTACGGTGCCCCCTTCACTATAGACCCGTAAGAAGGTGCTGTCGGGAATCGCTAATTTTAATACTTCTTTAATCGAACGATTAAAGACCTGAGAAGCCATTGTTGGTAATTCATAATCGTATTTTTTCAAGATAACGAGCAATTCATCCATCACAGGAATATAGACTACATTCTTTGTCTTTGCCATCATCAGTTGGATAAACAAACGGCCATTATGATCGATCAGATGGGAGCGATTAATATTTCCCCAATCGCTGATACGCAGACCTGAGAAACAAGCCGCAATAAACATATCACGTACTTTATCTAAGAAAGGCTTTTCGCTAAAATCATATTGCATGATTGTTTTTACCTCATTAGGATTGAGCCGAATTTTATTCTTCACTTTTACCCGTTTTATGGCAAAACCTGTTTGTTGAAATTTAGTATTAGTATGGTATTCTCTTCGTAAGGCTTCGTGCATAAACTGCTTGACCACCTGTAGTACTTTTGAGGCATTATTGATGGAATGATTACGAGGAGGCTGATAAAGCCACGTTTCAAAGTCGGCTTTGAATTTCCAATCAATAGAATCATAATCTAATTTGATGCGCTTTTCTTTGGCGTAGTTTCTAAGATGCTCATAGACCCCAGGGAATTTATCCCAACGTTTTTTATTAGAACTTCCTCTGGCTTTACGCTCTTCAATAAACTGTTCGATGAATTGAAACAAGGTGGGCTTACCTTTTACTTTGGGCTTTCGTTTTCGATTTCCATTAGCGATTAATTTCTTGAATTTGTCTAGAGAGATGTCGCCAAAATCATTTTCTACATAGATTTCTGTGACAAGCTCTTCGTAGTATTTTAGGCGTTCGTTGAGTTCTCGATACTCTTGGTAATAACCTTTTACACTCTTAGCGCGTTGCTTATTTTTGTCCCAATATTTGGAAATTACCTTCTCTCCTGTAGAATATAAAATGCGATTTCCATTATAGCGATAGACTAAAATTATGAGTATTTCTTCGTTGGCTTGAGTGTTAGGATCGTGGCTTTTTAGGTTAAATCGAACCTTTGGAATCTTCGTTTCTTTAGGCATAAAACAGCTTTTTTTGATGGTAGAAATGTATACCTAAGATACAAAAATTAATTGAATTAGTCGTCGTTTTGGTCGTCGTTTTTATTAATTACTAGTGATAACAGATGACATACTACATTTATAAACAACTGATTATCAATTATTTTTAATTATTACAGTTTATTAAAGAGAAGTAGAAGTCAAGTCCAGCCCCCGCTACCAAGAAGCCTTGATAATTATTTAATTGTCAAGGCTTTATCTTTTTATGGGTAAAAAATTAGTAACAAAAGTAAGGAAAAGAATAGAAAATTATTACTTTTTTGCTCTCATAAAGGTTCTTTCCTCCAATCAGAAGGAAAGCCCATTGCTCCCAAATCAACATTAGGATAATCTTTAATAAGGTTAATAAATTTATTAACAAATGTACTTTTAGGGTTAATTGTTAATAACAGGTAGTTTTTTATACAAAGAATATAGTACACTTTATTATTTGGTATAGCTTTATTTAATAACCATTGTTTTTTAGGTTTTCAATAAAGGCATTTCTACATTAGGAACGATCAAATGCAAATGCGGGTTATACGTCTGTTTTAATGGATTAAAATTACACTCTAAAAATTGAACCCCCATAAACTTTATGCCTTTCCTTCTTTGGTGTTTTTTTCTGTATTTCTCTTTTATTAAATTGAAAATATAATTTACTTCATCCATTCTTTTGTTTAAAAGTTCTGCAGTTACTGATGTTTGAGTAAGTGTAACAAAAAAAGGGTCTTCCCTTTGCTCAACTGTAGGTAAATATTTATTGATAATTTCAGCTTTACAAATTGCTAAGGAAGAAGTATAAAAACGTGTTTGACAATATTTGCCATAGATGCGGTTATTAGATTTGATTTTATTGCTTTGACAATGATAAGCATTCCAGTAGCTTTGTAAGCGTTCCTTTTCTCCTTTTTCTTCTACTACTTTTATCAGTTCTAAAATCATTTTTTGCGTAATGAATTTACGCTTTGCTTTCTTTTGTAAGCCCCCTTTATTGGAAGCATCAGCCCCCTTTCCAAATACTAAATATTCATTATCAAAGTTGGGAGTATCCTTTTGGCTTGTCCCGATTTGTGCTAATGTATTAAAATTATCCCAAAAAAAATTTTGTAAATCAAATCTATTGCTTACTTTTGGTTGACCAATTAATTGGTTGACCAATTTTGATTTAATAGATAATACGATGTTAGAGAATTTTAGTGTAATAAAAGTGGAGTCCCCTGTCGATAAAATAATACGGCAGATTAGAAGTTTGATTACATCTGGACAAGTGCAATCTGGTGATCGATTGCCCCCTGAGAGAAAACTTGCAGAAAAACTAGGCGTTAGTCGTTCTCATGTACGTGATGCTATTCGAAAATTAGAATTTTATGGTATCCTAAGAACGCTTCCTCAAAGTGGTACGGTCGTAGCAGGAATTGGCATTACCGCATTAGAAGGCTTAATTACAGATGTATTAAAGATAGAAGAAAGTGATTTCTCTTCCTTAGTAGAAACTCGTGTTATCCTAGAAACACAGGCAGCTAAATTAGCTGCAGAACGTAGAACGCCACAGGACATTGTAGAAATTGAAAAGGCACTTAATGCTTATGAACAAAAAGTCAAAAAGGGCTTAACCGCTGTCGAAGAAGACTTAATGTTCCATCTAAAAATAGCTGAAGCTAGTAAAAATGGTGTCCTAAAATCACTTATGCTAATTATAACGCCCGATATCGTTAACTATTTTATCCAATACAAAGTGTGTGATGATGATCCCAATGATAATAAAGTTCTAAAAGAACATCGAGCAATCGTACAACATATCATAAATGGCGATGGAAAAGCCGCTCGAAATGCTATGGCTGGTCATCTACAAGAAATCCTCGAATTTGGAAAAACAATGCTTTAAATACTACCCAAAGGGTTTTCTCATAAAAAAGTTTGAAACAAAAAAGGCAAGAAAAGAATTTTTA
>JAHDES010000042.1 GCA_020628645.1 Saprospiraceae bacterium | reverse complement strand
AGCTATTTGGAGTAGCTTCACCTCCTAAGACCACCCATAATAATTGCAAGGGCTCCCTGCCAGCCATGTAATGACTTAATCGTGGCAGGCTGGGACGCCCGATGCAATTATAAATTTTATGTTCCACGGGATTTGTCTAAGAACCTTGATATTTATTAAATAGTGAATTAAGGTCGAGCATAAGGATATTTTCCAATTCGTTTCGTTTTATAATAACTATCTAAACCTAAAATACTAACTATATCTAATTGAGCCAAATCAATATCACCATCTGAATCAATAATTTCATTTGGTAAAATAAGTTGTTCTACTTGTCCAATGACTAAAAGGGTATCATTTACTTTGATAGGATGTTCTTCGACAAAGGATAAGCCCATTTTTATAGGACTTTCTTTGACAAAAGGAGCTGGAAAGTTGGTAAGAAATTCTTCTGTTAATCCAACTTCAGCAAATTCAGATTGCGAGCGTTCGTACTTTGCAGACGTTTGGTGGGCTTGTTGATGAATAGCTGATGTAATCGCATTTAAGGTGTAAAATCCACTGGCTTTAATATTTTCATAGGTATGCCGTTCTACGGAATGTGGTCTTAAAATAAAGCCCAAATAAAAAGGATTCGCTCCAATATGCATTACTGAATTGAAGATAGCCAGATTCGTTTGTCCTTCTTCATTTTGTGTTCCAATTAAATGAGCACTTTTAAAGCCTGATATTTTATTCAATAAATTGGCGCGGTAGCGTCGCTCCCATGAAGCCAGGTCGTTTTTTGAGTAAGTGGTAGACATCATTTCCTTTTTGATAAGCAAAAATACTCGTCTATTGCAAATATTATGTATTAAAAATAGTTTGTTTTATACGTATTTACTCCATCAAAATTAATTTTCTAGCAACGACTTGTCCATCTTTTTCTATCATTAAGTAATAATATCCATTTATTATTTGGTCTTTTGCAACCATCAATTGATGCTGTCCTTTTGATTTAACTTGATTTTGCAAAGGGTGTAGTTGATGCCGTCCAGTTATTGATTGAAAAGCAATGGAATACTTCCCAGTTTCTTTTAATTCAAATAGTAAATGATAGGCATCTTTTTTAGATGAGATTTTTACAGGCATATCATTCCATAAAGTTGCATCTTTTTCGTTTGCACTATTATTTGTCTCCACCAAAGTTGTCGTTGCTATACAATTTTCAATGGCAGCTAAAAATTCAGCCCCTGATTCTACGGTAAAACCAGCACCTAAATCCACACAATTTCCTGCAAAAAAACTAATATTTGTCCCTGTTTCTTGTGTTCCATTTGAACTTACCAAAAGGGAAGCTCTTAAAGTATCACCATCTATTGGGTTAATATTGACATAAAGGGTATCGGGACAAATCTCTTGCTGAATGATAAATTGACTAAAAGAAATTATCCCATTATCTGTTCCAAATTCTACATTTCCATTAGCAATAACGCTTTCCGTTGCTGCTGATGCAGAAGCAATAGAAGCCCCCCATGTTGCGCCATCTGCATTAGAAGGACGCTTATATAATTTTAAAGAAGAAGGATTGGTAGCTTCTATGGGTAAAACATTCGTATTCCCTAGTTTCAAACTGTTTAAAGGACTAAAAACAGCATTATTTCCATAATTATTAATAATGTAATAACCTGCATTAGGAATAGTTGGCGTACCAGGTACTTCATCAGGTGGTACATTCAATTGAAAACCTACTAATTCGCCATCTGGTAGTGTTCCTGAAGAAAAATCTATTTCAATACCCGTTTGCCCAAAGACATAATTTCCTTCCGTATTAACGGAGAGACGTTCTTCTGTACCGCCACCAACTGGTGCAGTAGAACTAACACGAATTGCATTTCCATTAAAATTGGCGTGTTTAGCTTGTATTTTATCATAAATGGTATTGATACTTTCATTAAACTGATAATAATGTTGAATCGTTGGATCATTATCCAGATAATGAGTGAGATGACGATGTTCTCGAATTTCTTCTTGTGTTAAAGCGCGATTCCAAATTGCTACCTCATCAATCAACCCATTGTAATTTCGAGAACCCCAACCTTTGTAACTACCAATTTTCATCGTTGTTATATCCACAGGATCAAGATTGGTATTGTGTGTAGCCCCTACCCCATTTACATAAACGGTTAAACTCGTTGGCGTTGCGACCATTGCCACATGCGACCATTCATCCGCAGGAACGATCAAATTGCTATCCCACCACCAAGCTCCACCGGGCCAATGATACGCTAAAGTATTATTTCCTTCTCTAAAATTGAAGCCAGCCGTATTTCCATCATTCATTACTATACCTGTATATTCAGGCTGTATTCCTGTCGGTTTCACCCATGCCGTAATGGTCATTTCTGTGACGCCATCCATATCTAAATCTGGCGTTTGTACCCAATCTCCACTACTAAAACATTGCATCGCTCCCCCTGGAATGGTATCAATTAAACATTCTGTGCCTACTATTTCAATGGGAATATCTAAGGATTTTGAAGAAGTGCCATTCGGATTGGTGACTGTTAAACTTGCACTAAAACTTCCAGTTGTTCCAAAAACTACTTTAGGATTGCGTATAGAAGTTGATTCTACATAGATAGGATTAGGCGTAAAGATCCAAGTCCAAGAAGCACCTAAATGATCGATCATTGAAAAATCTTCAAATTGAAAGGTATCTAACGGACATGTAGAAAGTACTTTATCTACAGTTGGTTGTGCAATAGGCGAAAAGGATTCAAAATAGTCAACCTCCCATATTCCTCGATTCGAAGCAGCACGTAATTTACTATCTCGATAAAAAGGACGCATTTCTACGACTCCAAAATTGGCGGGTAAGCCTGTATTGTACAATTGCCAATCGGAATGGGTATCATTTCGATAATACATCGCCAAATTAGTAGATAAATAAACGCCACCATTGGTTCCTCCTTGGACTAAAATATCTTCTGGCCATAATCCATTTATTGTAGCGGTGGTTAAATCTGTCCAAGTTTGTCCCCCATCTGTAGATTTCAAGACTTTATTCGAATTCCCATTTTTACTATGTGCCGCCCAGATGGTATTTTCATCATTTGGTGAAAGGGTAATAAACATTCCTCCGCCTACTGCTCCTGGAACGGTCGTTGAAGTCCAGTTTATTCCCCCGTCTGTTGTGCGCCATAGTAATGTTGAACCACTTATTTTTTGGACCACATAGATCACATCTGGATTAGAACGAGAAATTTCAATATTGGCTAAAGGATCAGCACTATTTCCAAAGGTAAAAAGGTCATAAAATGTACCGCCGCCATCTTCTGATTTCCATAATATATTATCTTTTCCAAGTAATAAATGATTATAACAATAAGGATAAGTTTTTAAATCACTTTTATTTTCATTGAAATAAGACTCGTTAGGATATAAGGCTAAATTTCCAATATTCGTCACTGGATCAGTAATTGTTTCTGGTAATAAATCGCCCCCAATATCACTATGCCATACTTTGAGGTTTTCCCCTTTATTGACAATTCCTGTAGGAGATTCCGCTCCACCCAAACGTAAAAATTTTCCATCAGGATAGGATTCTACAAATCCTCCATTCCCATTATGATATCGTCCACCTACCAACACATCTTTGTTCCAGCCACTATCAAATCCCCAATAGGAAGATCCATTGATTCCGTTATTTCGAGCAATATGCGATTGCCAGTCAGAGGTATAAAGATTAATTCCTCCATCAGAAGCTACCCAAACATCATCTCTGTTAATTTCAATTTCTTGTATATCGGGATGTTGCCAACCAGGTCCGCCGCCATAGCCCCCCCATTGAGTATAAGAAGCTGCTGCATCTCCTGAACTAAATAAATTTAAACAGCCAACTAATAAAGAATCTGCGTTCTTAGCAGAAGCTGCTATTCCTAAATTATAATACCCCTGATCGTATCCAGTACTAGTAGGATTAAAAGAAGACAAGCAAAAATGACTTGAGCTGTATGGGCCGCCTACTTCTCCAACAGGCAATGACCAAGTATCTCCTCCATTTCGACTGACATACACCCCCAACCAATTATTATCTGTATCATAGTCCACATCAATTCCTAAAAGTGCCACATAAATTCGATCTGGATCAGCAGGGGTGACTGCCATTCTTGCTCCACGCGTGGTATTATCTATTCCATTGATACTTCCTGCAAACCAACCCGTATCTTCTTCTGTAAAGGTTAATCCTGCATCTGTAGAGCGATAAAATTTAATCATCAAATCACTCGGTTTTGAAATCAAAGCATACACCGTATTAGGTGTTCCAGGTCGAGCTTCTAAATCCCATGATTGTTCGGAAGAAATACTTGTCCAAGTAGTTCCTCCATCCGAAGAACGAAGGAGACCTTGTTGCGTCGCAGCGAGTATGATCTGATTATTGGAAGGATTAATATAAAAATCTTTAGCATTTAAATTAGATTGGGTATAAACTGAAGTAATCGTTGTTCCCCCATCTAAAGAGCGATAAATATTATTCCGCATACCAAAGAATACAATATTTTCATTAGTCGGATCAACTCCTATACCTTGAGGTGCACCATCTGATATAAAAGCACCAATATTCGTCCAATTTGCCCCTTTATCGGTAGATTTAAATAAAGCTCCCGTTTCAGAACCACAATACACCACATTGGGATTTGAAATAGATTGATCGAGGGTATAGACATTAGTTTGCCAAGAAACTTCGGGTTCATTTTCGAGGGCTTTGGTATCAAGCGGGCCGATGGATGTCCAAGTGGTGGAGCGTTGAGTAGTACTAGAAGCCTTTTGAAGTTCAGCAATTCTAGCTTGTTGATTTCTGAATTCCGTAATAGTAGGCGTTTGGATATAACCCTTGGTATTAATCCAATGGTTTTCTTGGAGGAGCTTCCGCCAAAACTTATAATTTTGAGTATGGGTAGTCTTTACAAAATCATTAGAACGATAATAGATATTGTATAAACGATCTACTTCCCAAACATTGGGATTATCACTATACATTTTGATGACCCATTCAGGTGTATCTTGATTTAGTAAAGGTAATGTTTTAAAAAAGGCTTCTTGATTAGGGCCTTTGAGTTGTGGTGTTATTTGTTGGGCATTTAGAGCAATTGTAATGCTACAAAGAATGACCATCTGCCAAATTCTGTTTGACATAAGTTAATTTTTCTCTCTGATTACAAAAAATGGTTTGGGGTAAAAAGACGGGAAAAACTACAATATCTATAAAAGCAGTGGTAAGTACAATGAAAAGTGAAAAAAAATGGAAATATTAAACTTATTTTATCAGTAATTCTCAACATAGAATCTGATGACACACGGATAAGGCAGATAAGACAGGTTTACACCAATTTTTTATAGGAAAATCAGTGATAATTCCTACATTCCGTATAATCTGTGTTCTATTTTTCCAAATTGAGAATTGCTGCTATTTCGTCGGAATCTTCAAGCCCATTTCCTTTTTCATATGAAGTAATGCTTCTGCATTGCCACGAGCATCGTCAACGGGGTGGTGGGTGTGTTTGGTCTGTCTAAGATGCTTAAAGTTTTTAAAAGTATCCTTGACTATGCCTTTATATAAACTGCCTAAATTTTGAGAGGAATGTCCGAAAGGATTTCGTTTCAAAAAGTGATGAAAATACCAACAGATGAACATCCAATCAAATCCATTATTATCACTAATAAAAAAAGGTCTCCCTTTGGAATTTTCTTGTATCCATTGTTCAAACTGAAGCATGACCGTTTTAGGGTCATTAAATTGGAGGGTTTCTGTTCTTGTAAAGCCTGAGATTTGGAGGGCTTCATCAATATAATTGTCAGAGATAGGTTTTAGTTGCCCATAAAAAGAGCGATCTAATTTTTCATCTATTAGGATTGCACCAAAAGAAATCATGGAATAATCTCCAGGAATTGGCCCATCCGACTCTATATCTACCATTATGTAACTCATTACCAAATTTGTTAGAATATTTGAAAATTCAAATTATCCTACAAATTTTATGTGAAATAAGTTCAATAAAAGAAAGACATTATCCAGCAAAATCTAACAATTCTAAATCCATAAAAGCTTCTTCTAATTCTTCCGATCCAACAAAATGAATGGTATGAAAACCCACCGCACGAGCCGCCTCTATATTACGTACATTATCATCTATAAAAAGTGTTTTGAATGGATTGACGCCAAAACGTGTGCGGAGCATTTGATAAATTTTTGGATCAGGTTTTTTGAGTTTGACTTGTCCTGAGACTAAAATTCCTTTGAAATAATTGAGAAATTGATAACGGCGTTGTGCAATAGGAAAGGTTTCTGCCGACCAATTGGTCAAAGCATATAAGGGATATTTTTTCTCATGATAAAGCTTTTCGAGCAGATCAACTGTTGGAGAAATAGGGCCTCCTAACATTTCTTCCCAACGCTCATAATAAGCTTTAATTTCATTGGTATATTGCGGATAATCTTTAATTAACAAGTTCGTAGCTTCTGCCCAAGAGCGACCACCATCTTGCTGTTCGTTCCAATCCATGGTACAAACTTCCGATAAAAAATAATCCATTTCTTTTTTGTCGGAAAAGATTTTATCGTATAAATAAGTAGGATTCCAATCAATTAGAACGCCACCTAAATCAAAAACTATGGTATCTATCTCGTGGTACATATGAGTATTCCCTGATTTATTTTAGCATACGTAAAGAATTAGCATTCAGATTCATCTATTGCAATTCTTTTGCCACTTGTTCCACTTTATTCCAAACACGAAATACATTTTTATAACAAATCTTGGTAATATCTTCTTCCGTGTAGCCTCGTTTAAGAAGGACATAAATTAAATTCGGAAAGTCGGAAACGTCTTTTAAACCTGTAGGAAGCGAATCCCCTACCCCATCATAATCCGAACCAAAGCCTACATGATTTACGCCCACTAGGGAAACCACATGATCGATATGATTCGCAACCATATCTACATCTGAAAACACAGAAGGATGATCTTTTTCAAATTGTTCAATGATAGGTTTTGCAGCTTCATCTCGACCTGACAAGCCTTTTTCTTCTAACAAAGCGGATAATTTTTCTCGATTTTCTGTACGAATACGCCGTATTTCACCATCTATAAAGGTAGAACCAAAATTGATTTGAATAACCCCATCATTTTTTGCTAAGGCTCGAATCATATCATCGTCCATATTGCGTTCAAAACCTGGCGTAAATTTTCGACAAGAAGAATGCGAGGCAATACAAGGTGCTTTGGTGCGCTCCATCACTTGATAAAAGGCATTATCCGACACATGAGAAATGTCTACCATGATTCCTACTCTATTCATTTCGGCTACTACCTTTTCACCAAATGGACTCAGCCCTTGCCATGTCCCTGTAGTATCGTAGGAAGAATCACAAATTTGATTATCTTTGGAATGTGTTAATGTAATGTATCGAATACCTCGTTTGTGGAAGTATTCAACATTCGCTAAATCATCTTCGACTGGCGCGCCGTTTTCCATTCCCATAGGAAGAGAAAGAACGCCTCGCTTAAAATTTGCTTCTACCATTTTTGGAGAGTAGGCTGCTGCAAATTCATTGGGATGATTGGCAATGATCCCATTCACCATATCAATTAAAGAATCTGCTAATTCCTTCGCGCCACCTTCTTTTTGATAAGATGCTGGAATATAAATAGACATAAAAGGCGCATCTAAGCCACCTTCTTTGGCTCGAACATAATCAAAATCACCTTTCTCCGTTTGAATGGGAATACCAATGAGTTCTTTGGTCAATCTAAAATTTTGAACCCGTAAACGATAAGGTAAATCTACATGCCCATCTGTAATGATGTATTTTTGGGCCAATTTCTGGGCTATTTTTTTTAATTGAGTATCTGAATATTCTTTAGAAGCATTATAAATCGTGGGTGAACAAGCTGCTAAAAAAAGTAAACTCAGTAAGAAGAAAAAAAGACGGTTCATATGTTGCTGTTATTACTTTAATCCAAGAACAATTTTTTTAATGCTAAATTAATCTAGAGACGACTTGGAGTCCGCTTCATGATAATAATACCGATTTGAAAAAATCCTTTTGTATATAATTTACGATTTTTTCAAATCGGCATTATACGTTGAAGGTGTGATTTACGAAATCACTTAATCAATTTCGTATAAGAAGCACTAATTTAGTTAATAATCGGTTAATCTTTAGTTGAGAAACTACAATTAGTTAGGGATGTGGTATGAATTTCATTAAAACTAGTAGGACAGACTTTAGTCTATACAGAATAACAAAATACAAGGATAAAACCTCTTATTTAATCTTCACATCAATCACAGGAATCTTTATTTCTACGCGAGTACCGCGAGCTTGATGGGAGGCCTCTTCTTTTAAATCAATCGTAGCAACAGAGAGTTGATCGTTGTGATGAACATCTTGTAGTAATTCAAGGCGTTTTTCTGTAATACTTGTACCACGAGATTTATGATTTTGATAATTTTTATCTAGTTCTTGCAATTGGCGAACGCCTTCTCTTCCAATACCATTGTCTTCCACGATACAAAGAATGGTTTCTTCATCAAAAAGGGTAAATTCGATGCGAACTAAGCCATCTTTTCGAGTACGTAGCCCATGTTCAATCGCATTTTCCACATAAGGTTGAATAATCATGGTGGGTACGCAAAGAATATCTTCTTCTAGATCATCACTTATTTGAATCTGGTATTCTAAATTATCAAAACGCAATTTCTGATTGATAAATAAATAATCTCTTAAAAACTCAATTTCACGTTCCAAGGTAATACTTTCCATATCAGAATATTCCAAACTTTGGCGCATCAATTTAGCAAATCGAGCTAAAAATTGCGCAGCAGAATCTGCTTGATTGGACATAATATAACTTTGAATCGAATTGAGCGCATTATACATAAAATGCGGATTCATTTGCGCGCGTAGAGCCTTGAGTTGAAGACGAGTAGCTTTCAGTTCTAATAATTCTGCCTCTTGTCGTTTTTGGGCAGCATCATATTTAATTTCCAATTCAATAACTCGTCTACTATTCACCTCTGACGCATAGCGTTTTGCAGCTACAGAATGAATCTTTTGGTATTCATAAGCATTTTCAAACTCACCTAATTCTGCATAATATTCTGAAATGTCTTTACAAATACGCGAAAGCAATTGATTATTATCCAAAGACACCGCATACTTATACGCTTGAATGTAATGCTTTTGTGCCTTCTTATGCTTTCCCATCGTTTTGAACAATTCCGCTTTCCAACGTTCAATATTAAACAAATTGGAATCGCTTTTCTTCTCTTTGTAGAGCTGTTCTGCTTTATTATAGAGTTGAAGTGCTTCTTGGTATTGTCCTTTTTTAAAATAGCAGTAACCTAAATTGGCATTGGCGCCAACACGTGCAGATTGACTAATATCATCTGTAATTTTAAGTCCTTGCGTGAGGTATTTTTCTGCAGATTCATAGTCTTGTAAGGCAATAAATCCAGCTCCCAAATTCATATAATGCCAAGATAAACGCGTACGCATTCCCATACTCAAACAAATATCTAAAGCTTTTTGATAAGCTTGCACACTTTTATCGGTTTCGTCGATTCCTTCATAAATATTTCCCAAACCACTATAAATCATGGTCAAGAAATAGCTGTCTTTGAGTTGAAGATGAGAAGGCGCTTGATTAATTTTTTTCTCGGCGGTTAATAATAATTCAATGGCTTTTACATATTCATTATAATGCAAGCGTAGGAAGCCTTCACGACAAATAATCCGTGCTTCCAATTGATTATCAGGAAAAGCTTTGAGTAGTTTGGATGCTTTTTGCAAATAATCTTCGGCCACCGCCATTTTATTCAGATTAATACAAATACCCGCATAATCTATGTAGACATCCACTTGCTGGCGAACGGTCCCCATATCCTCAATCATTTTGATAGCTTCGAGTAGATGAATTTCGGCAAGTCGGTAATTGTACAATTGATTCTCAACTAAAGCAGTATTGATATGATAGTTGAGTTCAATATCCTCATTCGGATAATATTTTAGGATAGCTTGAAGTTCGGAGAGTAATTGCTGTGCCCGTCGTACATTGGTATACACCAGAAAAGCAGTCAATTGATCTAACAACACGATACGTTGCTTGAAATCTTTTTGCTGTTCAAGTTTCTGTTCTAGTTCAATAATGTGATTTGTTCCAAGTGCGCTTACCGCCATTCTGAAATTTTGGTTAAGGATAAATGTTAAAGTTCATACAAAGTAGTTGGGCACGAATAAATTTACATTTTCCATTTCTTGAATTAGCTTAATTAACTTCATTTTCAATGAATTGTAATTTTCACTATTTCAAGAAAAGTAAATTTATTTTCTCCTTGTGCCAAAGTAAAAAGGGGCTACATATTGATGTAGCCCCCTCTTACTGTGTAGTGTAATATGTTAACTTTATTGAGGTACGATACCTTTACAACCAGTATTCCAATTACTGGAAGATTTGGTTTTACCACCAATAATGTGATTCATTTCTAATTTTTCAAGGACGCGTACATCGTCCTTTAATTTATCTAGTGTAGATTTAGTAGACTTTCCCATAGTTAAAAGTTTTATAATAGTGTGCTATAGTGCATTTAGTCTGCAATCGGATGAAATTATAGGATATGTTCCCAAATACTTGATAAAGATATGAAATTTTAAAGGGGATGTCAAAACTGAAAAGCCATAAATTTCATTTTCAGAACACAATTTTATTTTTCCTATACATAGTTTTTACATTAAAAAGTAATTAAATTATAAAAAATTCATAAAAATTTGACAATCAATTGTATATGATTTAAAAATAAATAATATTCAATAATTCAAAATATTTAGAGCGATTTATTATATTTTACATTAATACGTATTTTACTACCGTTTACTCTATTAACAAGACCGTTCTTGTTCATTTTATAAAAAAATGTGACTAAAGGTGTACAATATTCTAAAAGTATGAAAAATGATTAAATTCCACGTTGCAACACTCTAATTTTCTCCATAAAGGCAGGTCTTCGTCGACGTGAAACCTCTATTTTTATTCCATCATCCATAACCAAATATCCACCATCACCCTTTACGTATTTACGCATGTAATTGAGGTTGATAACATGGCTTTTGTGTACCCGATAGAAGTTGAATTTTTCTAATTGTTCTTCATACGATTTTATTGTTTTAGAAGCTGTGATTTTCTCCCCATCACTTAGATAAATATTGGTATAATTATCATCGGCTTCAAATCGAATGATGTCTTTGATGTCCACAAAATGAATACCATCTAAGGCTGCAATAGGCATTCTTTTATAAATATTGGGATTGTTGATAAGCCCTGGATCTTTTAACAATTTTTCCATAACACTTATTCGTTCTTTGATGTCATCATTTTTACCTGGTCGTATACGATTTACGGCATCTTGAAGATCTTCAGCATCAATAGGCTTCATGATATAACCTATACTACTATACTTACAAGCATTGATGGCATGTTCTTCAAAGGCAGTGACGAAAATGACTTCAAAATTAATGTCTTCTATCTGATCTAATAATTGGAAAACTAATCCGTCGGAGAGATTAATATCTAAAAAAGCGACGTCAATTTGGAGATTCTGATCAACCAGATGCTTTTTGCCTTCTTCTATACTTGCTGCTTCTCCAACTACTTTTACATCTTTACAATAGGTTTTTAAAAAAGTATGTAGATTTTCACGGCTATTGGATTCATCATCTACAATAAAAGCTTTTAACATAGTGTGGGTGTTTTTCTACCGCATGATTAAATTAAGTTTATAGCACCTAAATTTAATACCTAAGGCGGATACAAGGGATTTGAGATTTTTAATAAAGAAAGCTAAATTACAACAATCATTACAAATAATTTATATACAAACAGTTATAATTTTTAGATTTATACTATTCTGTCTAGTTGCACAAGGAATTCGTCTACATAAAAATCACCAAACTTGTATTTATCCTCAGAACTGAATAAGTTTGCATTCTATATTAAAAATACCGTTCTTAGACAAATTGTGTGGAATGAAAAATGCGACGGCTCGATTCCCGATAATTGTCGGGATGAGAGACAAGCGTTTTGAAATTCCATTGAAGTCACAATTTTTGTCTAAGGACCAAAAATACTATATGTCCTTAAAATTCGAGCGTAAAAAGCTCAATCGCACCCAGCGAAAACTACACGATATTATTTTTGAAGCGGATACACGCCTTGGAAAACTCTTCGATATCGTGTTGATGGTCGTTATTATCGCAAGTATTTTGGTGGTGATGTTGGAGTCGGTAGAACAAATTGATGCACGTTTTCATGTGTTATTTTATACTTTAGAGTGGTTTTTTACTATCTTCTTTACCCTTGAATATGCTACTCGCATTTATATCGTAAAAAAGCCGTTTCGTTATATCACTAGTTTTTTTGGGATCATCGACTTGTTAGCGATCATACCTACTTATTTGAGTTTATTTGTCGCAGGTACACAGACATTATTGGTCATACGTGCTTTACGATTACTAAGGGTATTCCGAATATTTAAGCTCGCATCTTTTTTAAAAGAAGGTTCTGTCATTATCCAAGCATTAAAGGCAAGTCGTGCCAAGATGACTGTTTTTATTGTTTTCATTTTATTAAGTGTTACTATTATTGGATCGGTGATGTACTTAGTAGAAGGCGATCAAAATTCAGGATTTACCAGTATTCCAAGATCCATTTACTGGGCAATTGTTACTTTAACTACCGTTGGTTATGGAGATATTGCACCTGTTACTGAATTTGGTCAATTTTT
This sequence comes from Saprospiraceae bacterium, assembly GCA_020628645.1. Lineage (GTDB taxonomy): Bacteria > Bacteroidota > Bacteroidia > Chitinophagales > Saprospiraceae > JAHDES01. Next base: position 40,512 of record JAHDES010000042.1, on the reverse strand, counting down.
AGCCGCTATTGTAATGCTAATGGGTTATGCTGTGATTGCTGTACCGACAGGAATTGTATCGGCTGAAATAGTTTCTACCCATCATGAGCAGCACACCACACAAGCTTGTCCATCTTGTATGGAAGAAGGGCATGACACGGATGCCATCCATTGTAAATTTTGTGGCGAATCGTTAAATGATTAGGGATGTTCAGAATCTATTCCTTTATCATATGTTGTATAAAAACTAAGTTATTGGAACTGTTTACCACACGAACAAAATGGATTCCTGCTGGTAAAATGGTTATTTCAATGGAAACTTTACTGCTAGTCGGTGTAATGGTTTGAATAACCGTCTCTGATGCATCTAGAATTTCAATGGTATAATCACTAATTCCACCTTCAATCACGAAAGGATTAGCTGGGGAATTATGAGTCAAAGTCATACAATCAAAATCTAGTAATAATTCAGCATCATTAAACATCGTATTTAAATAGGTTTTGGTATCACGAACAGGGGAAGTGAAAGACGTACCGCCAATAATCGCATCCAAATCGGTGTCTCCATCTATATCTCCAATAGCAAAACAAGAGATATAAGCCTTACCTAGTTTATCTGCTAAAACAAAATTATTTCCCCCTATATTTTCATAAATATCAGCGATAACATCTGTAGAAACACCGCTTATCATCACATCTAAATCACCATCGTTGTCAAAATCGGCAAACTTAGTTTCACCTACAAAAGATCCAGGGAGCATTGTTGCCGTATTCAAGGTGAAATTACCCAATCCATCATTTAGGTAAAGTTCTGTCAGATCACTTGAGTTTGTACTACCACTTAATAAAATATCTAAGTCACCATCATTATCAGAATCTCCAATCGCTATTTCCCCTCCAGAAAAATCCTTAAACGAATCAGTCACTTGTGTAAAATTTCCAGCACCATCATTCATATAAAAAGTAGTTGAACGATTTCCATTTGTATTTTCTCCTAGGAGAATAATCGCTAAATCGCCACTTCCGTCTATATCAACAAATTCAACAGAACTGAGTGTCAATGCTTCAAAAGGCGTTCCCGTTACTTCTGAAAAATTTCCAAACCCATCATTGATAAATAAAGTAGTAAAAGGGTCATCAAAATTTCCCAAAATCCCAGTAGTGATAAGATCAAGATCGTCATCGTCATCAATATCTCCGAAAGCAGCATCTCCTCCGCTTCTTTCGCCAAAGGGTTGACCTGTAGATAGAGTGAAGGCTCCAGTTCCATCATTCATGTACAAATTAGCTGTTTTTATGCCTCCACTAGTAGAAGCTTGAATGTATATATCTAAAAATCCATCTCCATTTACATCGCCTAATTCTATTACACCATTACCTACATCCACTAATGGATCACCCATTACTTCTGTAAAATTCCCAAAACCATCATTCATAAAGATCGTAGTTCGAGTTCCTGAGCCTGTTCCTGTTCCTATAGAGATAAAATCCTTATCACCATCATTGTCTAAATCAGCGAGCATAACGTCTCCTACATCTGCACCATAAAAATTAGGCCCAGGTAAGGCAGGCGTTAAATCAATTTGAGCATTTGTGTTGTAAAAAAAAGTAAGTGTTGTAAAAAGTAAGATTAGTACCTTCTTCATTTGTTTGTGTTTTGATTAAATATAAGTTGGGTTATAAAGATTAAGTTATAAACTAAATGTGGCATAGAATATCCCATGAATAATCAAGGAAAGTCCTGTAACAATTAAAGCAGCTAAAAAGAACCATTTTGCTTTTTTGGGAAGTTTACCATTCTTCACTTTTATCAGACCGATAATACTTATAGCTAAAGAAATAGGTATAGCAAATATACCCGATAGTGGTATACAGGATAATGCGCCAAAAATGACACTAATGATAGGTAAAGCTCCCAATTTACCTCCTTCTTTTCGTTGTTTTTTCTTCGCTTTTTTAGGCGATACTTTCTTTTTTTTTCCTTTGAAAATAATAGTCTTTTCTGTGGTATGATTATGCTCTAATTGAGTTGTTTCATTTGTTTTTTCAAGTGGCGGAGTAATTTTTATTTTATGTACCCCAAACAACAAATTTGTTTGCATTAGCAATAAAAAAATAAGTGGTAAGCGTACAAATTTTAAAAACTGCATAAAAAAGTATTTATTTGATAAAGAAGGGAAATATAGAAATTGTAATTTTTTTTATGAAATAGGTGTTCAGAAACTGAATAAAACTATTATAAAATAATCTGTTGCCTCAACATGATTTGTTGATCAACATACAAATTCATTCAATTCTTTAGGAAACCGAAGGGAGAGTTTTTAAACAGATATAAAAATAGAAAAATTAAAAATCTAAATCTGGACAATCATCCGAATGCCTATATTTGTTTTCCGATTGATTGTTTCAACTTTCCGAAGGCAGAAAGTATGAAATATGGTGCTTCTATAAATTTACATTATTGATTTCTAGCATGCGCCACTTGTTGTCGCAATTCATTGACTGCACTTTCCCATTCTTGTATAGAAATGGCATCTCCATGTAGTTCACTAGCTTCTAAAGTAGCAGCTCTTATTTGATCCGTCCATGCGTCTAAAAGGAGATTGACACGTGGTTCGGAGAAAGAAGAATTCAAGAATTTCATTTTTTGTTCCTCATATTCGTCTTCAAATGAAGCCCAGCCGCGCGTGAGCTTATCACAAGCTGCCGACCACTGTTGAATCCCCAACCATCCATTACTAAAGGGTTGGCAATTATTGGAGGTTTCTCCCCATTCATCAGCGATTGGAGTCACTGGATTGGCTGGAAAAACAATATTGGCAAAAGCATTGTCCATATCCCATGGAATAAGATGAAGTTTCTCATTTTCAGGTTCTTCGTACCAAAAGAAATTATGATTGGAACAGCCTCCCCCACTACAATACCAATGAAAAGGCCCATCATCATGACGGATCATTCGATCGACCACTACATAAGACATAATTTCCTCTATATCCATCGAAGCAGTAATTACATCTTGTAATTCTTCTTCTGAAGCATTGACAATAGCGGTAGCAAAATCACGCATTAAATGAACAGAAGGATTTTCATCTTCATTGGTTTCTAAACCTGCTAATAGATTAGAAACCGATTGAGCATTACCTTCATAAGTTAGGGGCCAAACTTCTTTATACAAATTTCCTTCTCCATCATCGAAATTATAGCGCGTCATTCGTCCGTCTATTTGCTCCACCATAGAAAATAAACCAATATATTCTCCATTAATGACCAAACGAGCGTGAGTAGAACGAGGGGCAGGTACGCCCATATCGCGGAATAACCAATATGCTAAACGATCATGTAATTGAGAAGGATCATTATTTTGGGAGTGGAATTGTAATTTTTTGAGTTTATAAAATTTTTCTTCCCGTCCTTCCCAATTGATTTTTATTTTCATGGACAATTTGGTACAGGTTTTATAACCCGACGGATTTGCCCAATCAGCACCTGACACACAATTGACAAAAGCTCCTACAGACCCTTTATAGCGGATGCCCACAGGGCTAATAGTATCACCTTCAAAAATGAGACTTCCTTCCACATATTCTTCTCGAACAGGATCAGCATCTAAAAAAGCTAAAGAGGCTTCAGGTAGTTTCAACTCAAACGTATGTAACTGATCTTGGTCATAGATGTAATCCGAATCTAATTGTAGGTATTGTTCTTCTCCAGAGGGGACAATAATAGGCACTTCATCTTGTTCTTCTTGCGTAGTAGTAGGTGTGCTAGGAGTATCTATTATCATTGCGTCATCTTCTTTACATGAAGAAATAAGTAGCAATAAAATAGCGATATGATAACAATAGCGTAGTGTCATTTTCCAGAAATTAATTGAATGGGATTCTAAGTTACGTTTTTTTCAGGAAATACTTTTTGGGAAGGTTTGGATTAACACCCTTATTCCACACGATCTCGGTAAAAAACTTTTTCATCCACCCCTGTTTCTCGAATAACAAATTTATCCAATAATTTTTTTGTCGTATCAAAAGCTTTAAACTTTTCCTTTGCTTGATAAAAATGGGGGGTTAATTGTTTACTGTTTTTAAGATGTACAACTGTACCTGTTATACTCACTAAAATATGATACATTTGAGGAATAATATCATATGAAATTTGAGCGCCCAAAATCGCATTACCACCTAATAAAATTGCATTCTTCCTTAATTCATGGAAACATTTTTCTTTGACTAAATCAATGGCAAGATCTTTAGTAGATTTGCATTTTTTAATGACACTTACGATTTGGATGGTTTGGTAATCCCAATTTATAGGCTGTTCTACATTTACGATGGGAAGCGCATTAATATACGTTTGATAAACTGATTCTACCTCTTTTTCCAAAGCTTGATATTCATCAACTGCTTGGTCTAAGTAGTCCCTAACACATTTTTGACAAAAATTTTCTTCTTTATAAGAGGTAAAAAGATGTATAAATTCTAATGTAGCTGGACGGACTAAACTATTTTCCTTAAACATTTTAGTGCTTATCGGAGTTTGGCAATTCGGACAATGCGTCATGTTTTCTTTTATTTGTTTCAAGCAAAATATCAAAAAAAATGAACATGTTACAATTCCTTCTACAAAAACAAGAAAGGATTAGATAAAAAAGTCATCTCCAGTTTCAATAGAATCAGAGATGACTTTTCAAATAATAGCTCTGCCTTGAATAATGGTTTAAACTGTCACCATTTCTAATACGGGTGCTGCTGGAAAATCGACTGGAATTTGAGTAATACCATGAATAAAATTACTGATGGTCTTATCACCAATTAATACAATAATATCAATCAAATTAGCATTGGTATAACCTGCTGCAAAAAGCGTTTCTACTGCTTGAGAAGAAGGTTTTCCTCGATTGATGGTGGCATCTTTTACAAACTTCGCCAAAGCATCTAATTTAGCATCAAAAGAAGCTGTTCCTGTACGAATTTCAAGAATTTGTTCATCTGTGAAGCCATTCATTTTACCGATAGCCGTATGTGCAGCTTGGCAATAACTACAATCATTAACTTGACTGACTACTAAATTCACGACTTCTTTTTCTTTTGCTTTAAGGGTCGTTTTACGATTGCTTAAGGTCAAATAATCGGCTAAAGCGGTATCGCTATAGGCATAAGTCGCATACAAATTTGGAACGAATCCTAACTTAGATTGTAATTGGTCAAAAATAGCTTGATTGTTCGTTGATACTTGATCTCTAGTTGGAACATTAAAATTTCTCATTTTTATAGTGGTTTAAAAAGTTTAAAAAATTTGATTGAAAATATAAGTACGCTGAAAAAACGATATTTTGATTTTGGCCATCAATTGAACTATAATACGGTTCATTTAAAGTATGTAGGTCAATTGATGGATTACTAGAAATCAAAATGATGTTTTTTAAGTAGTACTGCTAAATAATAATTACACTACAAAGATGAAGCAAAAGGAAGGGCGAGTAATAGGATAATTTTCCCGTCTACTGGTACTAATTTCCTTGAGTAAAAAAATATTCAGTATTTTGAGTAATATATTTTTGAAAAATAATAAAATTAGAAGTCAATGACTCTTTTCAGAATTTTGTTCCTTCTCCTTTTTTTTAGTAGTTGTTATGCTCAAAAGGAAGTCTTACTCCTTCATCAATCAAAAATTAATGACCTCCCTTTAGATCCTGTTTATCCTAGACTAATAGAAGAAAAAGATGGCGTCACTCAATGGAAAGAACAATTTCAATATTTGGATAGTATCGACATTTATGAGATTATTTATAAAAGTGATGATTTACGCATCAAAGGCTTTATGGTCAAACCCAAACAGTCTGGAAATTATCCTTGTGTCATTTATAATCGAGGTGGAAATAGAGAATTTGGAGCTTTGGGGGTACGACAAGCTGCTCTTTTAATGGGATCTGTCGCTAAAGCAGGTTATGTAGTCATTGCCAGTCAATATCGAGGTAATGGTGGAAGTGAAGGGCAAGAAGAGTTTGGCGGAAGTGATGTCAATGATGTACTTATTTTGACGGATGTTTTAGCAGAAGTTGAAAACGCAGATACGAGTCGAATTGGTATGTATGGTTGGAGCCGCGGTGGTATGATGACTTATATTGCTTTAACAAAAACTGATAAAATCAAGACAGCTATCGTAGGTGGAGCAAAATCAGATTTAACCATTATTGATCGCCCTAATATGGAAACCAATGTCTATGCAGAATTGATGCCCAATTATACTGAAAACAAAATGGAAGAGCTAAAAAAACGCTCTGCTATTTTTTGGGTAGATCAATTTCCTAAGGATGTTCCTATTCTATTATTACATGGTAATGCAGATTGGCGCGTGAAATCTACCAACTCCTTACGATTGGCCCTGGCATTTGAAGAACATCGAATTCCTTATCGTTTAAAAATATTTGAAGGAGCCGATCATGGTATTTCTGAATTTAGAGCAGAAGTCAATCAAGATGTGATAAATTGGCTAGATAAATACTTGAAAGGAGATGCTCCTTTACCGAATATGGAATTTCATGGAAGATGATAATAAAGACAATATTAAGTCGTTATCATCCCTTTTTCTCGATAATCAGAAGGACTGATCTTCGCCATCTTTTTAAAATAACGACTAAAATAAGCGGGATCTTCAAAGCCCAATTCGTAAGCGATTTCTTGGGTTTGTTTGTCCGTAAAATGGAGTAAGCGTTTTGCTTCCAAAACAATACGTTCTTTTATAATTTGTTGGGGAGATTTTTGATTGTAAGTGGCAAATAAGTTAGAGAGTGTTTTGGGGGATTTAAAAAGTAATTCGGCATAATCTTTCACCTTATGTTTTTCTCGAAAATGCATATCGACTAAGAAATTGAATTGGCGGATCGTCTCAATTTGAACATCATCTAAGTGTTTGACAATATGTTGCTCTTTTGCTAATCGAGTACACAAAATGATAAATCGTTTTAACAACATCTGAAGCATCTCGCCTTGAATATTATCTTGGGTACGAAACTCATCTAAAATAACTTCTAAAAGGAGATTCAATTTTCGTTGATGTACGTCATCTAATTAAATAATAGGAATATCTTGCGTTCCAAAAAACAGAATTCCATTACAACCAATTTCACTATCATGATCGATTAAACAATAAAAAGGCTTATTGAAAACAATCGCCGTCAAAGGCAATGGATTCTCTAAAAATTGTACCTTTTGAAAGAAAGTAGTCGTAATAATTTGATTGGCTTGTAAATCGAGGCGTAATTCATCCACTTGTAAAGGGACACATTGCTCATTTCGATTCCAAATAAACTGAACAATCCCCTCTTTAACACTAAACTGCGTCGCATCCTGATGAATGTGGTCGGTATATCCAAAAATAGATTGAAGAGTCGGATTGTGGTATTCGTAACGCATAGAATGACTTACATAAATTCTAAAGACTTAAACAAGTAGAATAATCTATTGTTGCTAAAAAACAATTGATCTGTCTTGAAAAAGACAAGCCTATCTTACACTTTTAAGCGAACGCAACTTATCAAATTGTTATTAAATCCAGCAATCCACATAATGCTGCACCAATTATTATCGTCCAAGAAATCCAATCTTTAAATTCATTTTTTTTATGCTTTAAAAATATCAAATGTAATACAAGATGAAGAATTAAAAATAAATCGAAGTAATACATGAAATCTTCGTTTCTATTCTTTAGTTCAAAAAGAATCCAATATACCAAGGGAATATGTGCAAATACAAAAATGATCAACCCTTTCTTATCATCTAAACGAGATAGTCTTGGAAATATTCGCCATTCTTTGCACCTGATGGCATCCATTTCATGAAGAAAAATTAACGTTACTCCTAATAGAAAAAAATCGAAATCCATTAATCGGTTTTTATTAGATAAATTTAAATCTAATCCTGCTACTTTGCTTAAAGTAAATTAAATATCCCAGTATAAATACAATGTAATCTAAGTTAGTTTAAGCTTTATGATTGCCCCAAGGGAACATGTTCCCTTGAAATTCAGAATGTTATAATTGAGGTAGAATATATTGAAGTTGAAAATTTCGATTACAGTGTACTAAATGAGGGTAAGTTTTCCCTTTTAAGTATTTACAAATAATTCAATGATTAAAGATTTACACCTGCATAAGCAATTCCCGTTAAATAATGAATATCTCGATTATAGGTGGACAGATCATTGAAGTTAAATTTACGAAAATCATCATGCCCACAAGCACGAGCAATCACCTTCATCAATTCATTCGTCGCATCTAAGAAATTATGTAATTGTTTGGCAGATGCATCAATGATTAATCGGGCTCTAAGATGATCTTTTTGCGTGGCAATTCCGACAGGACAATTATTACTATTACAAGCGCGCATCCCTAAACATCCTATGGCTTGCAAAGCAGCATTGGAAACAGCAATCGCATCTGCGCCCAGCATCATCGCCTTAGCAAAATCTTCTGGAACTCGCAATCCACCCGTAATCACCAAATCAATATCCGTTGCGCCGATTTTATCTAAATGCCGTCGTGCGCGTGCCAGCGCGGGAATGGTAGGTACATTAATATTATTCCGTAAAATGGTCGGTGCAGAACCCGTTCCTCCCCCTCGTCCATCTAAAATGATGTAATCAACCCCCACTTCTAAAGCAAAATCAATATCTGCCTCGATATGACTCGCTGCAATCTTAAACCCAATCGGAATTCCTCCAGTTAATAAGCGAACTTCCTCTGCAACAGCTTTAAAATCCTCCGCTGTTTTTAAATCGGGAAAAGCGGCAGGTGAGATGGCAGTTTGCCCTACTTGAAGTCCTCGAACGGCTGCAATTTCTTCGGTGACTTTATGTCCAGGTAAATGACCTCCCGTCCCTGTCTTTGCTCCTTGTCCTCCTTTAAAATGAAAGGCTTGTGCTTTTTTTACTTTGTCAAAAGAGAATCCAAATTTTCCAGATGCCAACTCATAAAAATAACGTTGATTACTGGCTTGTTCTTCAGGTAGCATTCCTCCTTCGCCACTACAAATGCCTGTACCTGCAAGATCTGCGCCTCTTGCTAAGGCAATTTTTGCCTCTTTTGATAAAGAACCAAAACTCATATCGGATACGAAAATCGGCATCTCTAAAACTAAGGGTTTCTTTGCCCGTCTACCAATAATCGTTTGGGTTGTAACGGATTCCTCATCTAATAAAGGACGAACAGCTAATTGTGCAGGCAGGAATTGAATGTCTTCCCATTTTGGCAAGGTAGTTCGATCAACGCCCATAGAAGCAGAAGGGCCATGATGTCCATATTTTTTTAATCCATGCTGAGCGAGGGATTTGATATAATTGGTATAAGGCTCAGTAGCTTCGGGATGAGTATCTGCATATTGTCCTAGATATTGGTCGCGTTGAAAGGGTTGGGGATGATCTTTGAGGTATTTATCAATTTCATATTCTAAAACACAAACCGCTTCATTTTGTACTACCGCTGAAAATTTATGGAGCGCTTCTTCATTATTGTACTCACTAACGCCTGTATCGTAACGATAATCCCATCCATGTAGCCCACAAATTAAATTATCGCCTTCAATGTGTCCATCCGCCATTAATGCACCTCGATGTAGACAACGTCCATATAAAACGGAAACTTCTTCATCGTATCGAATCACCACTAAATCCAGTCCTTTGACTTGTGCATGTGCTGGTACTCGATCTTCGAGTTCCGCCAATTTCATTAATTCAAATAATCTCATATGTTTTGGTTTTTTTCAAGGCTAATGTAGTGAAAAAAGCTTAGAATTTAGGTTGAAAAAGGTTATGGGGAAGACATTTATACCGAACTTAAAAATCGCTCGACAGAAACTTCTTCAGATAAGGTGTTTTCTCCTTCCAAGACCTCACAAAAATGATTCGCCCAAAAAGGGCCTAAGGATGCTCCTTTTGTTCCCAATCCATTAAAAATGGCAATATTGGAATGTTTAGGATGAAAGCCAATAAAAGGACGGCGATCTTTTACGGTAGGGCGAATAGCGGCTTTTCGTTCGATAATCTCAAAAGGAGATGTAATAGCTTCGCGGAGGCGTTCTTCTAGGAAATTCGTATTTTTTTCCGTTGGTAAATGGGTATCATAATTCCATTCATAAGTAGCCCCAATCCAATACAAATCGTCTTGTAAAGGCACGATAAAAATCCGATGTTTGAGTAGTTTTTTGAAATTGACTTTGGGAATTCTAGCAATTAAAACTTCTCCTTTGGCTGGCACGAATGAGAGGTAATTGAAATAAGGATTATGTAGTGCTTGATGTCCTTCACAAAAAAGAATGCTTGTAGCAGCATATTCTTTATAGATAACGCCTTCATTTTGAATTTCAAGTAAATCGTAATCCATTTTTTCTTGTAAAAAGGGATGATATTCTTTTAAATGTGTTCGTACTGCTTTTGTGAAAGTTGGAATATCCACTTGGGCGGAGCCTTGCATTTCTCCCATCGCAAAATGAGGCGTGAGCTTGTTTTTGTAATGATTTAAATCTACTTGATCTATAATAAAAGGAGCATATTCTTCTTGTACAGAGCGATTTATCCAATCGTTTTGTTCTCGATGATTGAAAAGGGTACGGAGAATATTTTTAGAATGGTAAAAGGACGTTTGCAGTTCTTGTTCTACAGATTGGTAAAATGTTTTTGCGTAAGCAGAAAATTCATCAAATCGCCAGCTTTTCACAAATCGTCTTCCTGTGATAGGATTGATAATTCCAGCAGCGACTTGCGAGGCTGTATTTTCAGGAAGTGGATCAATAAGAAGGAGTTTTTTTCCTTTTTGGTGCAACTGCCAAGCAAGTATCGAGCCTGCTAACCCTTGTCCGACGATGATATAATCAATCTCTTTTTTCACAGATTAGCTAAAAATTCTCGATCCGCTTTTTTTAATTTTTGCACCACTAAATCATAAGAATGATCAATGAGTTCCATCAATAGACGATCATCTAAACCATTTTCAAAATAGACCGTATTCCAGTGTTTTTTACTCATGTGCCAACCGGGGATAATGTCATCATATTCTTCTCGAAGCTCAATGGCACGATCGGGATTACATTTTAAATTAACCCGAAAATCATCCACTCGTTCTAATCCTGTCAAAGCAAACATTTTCCCCATGACTTTGAACACCAAGGTCACTTCATCAAAAGGAAAGGTTTCTTCCACTCCTTTTTTCCCTAAACAATAATTGCGGAATTCTTCAATGTTCATACTATTGATTGACTTAAAATTGGATGACTTAGAACTTAGAATGAGTATTCGATCCTAAGTCCAAAAGTCCTAGGTCTAAAATATTAATTTTGTCCTTCCACAGGCGGTTCTAACAATTTAAAATACTCATCCAATTTTGGTGTCAAGATGATTTCAGTACGTCGATTAACGGAACGTCCTTCAGAAGAATCATTTTCTACTTTAGGCAAAAATTCAGAGCGACCAGCAGCCGTCAAACGAGAAGGATCAACAGCATATTTATTTTGTAATACGCGAACGATCGCTGTAGCGCGTTTGGTACTCAAATCCCAATTATCACTCACGCAAGAATTGGCGATAGGCACATTATCGGTATGTCCTTCTACGATGACATCTAAATTGCTATGGTCATTAATAACAGAAGCAACTTTTCCGAGCACTTCTTCCGCACGACTGCTAATCGAAGAACTTCCCGAACGGAACAACAGCTTATCAGAAATGGAAACGTATACCACACTTCCTTTTACTTCAATATCCACATCTCGATCATTGATATTGGCTAAAGAACGTTTAAGATTCATTACCAAAACAAGGTTAGTTGAATCTTTCGCTTGTATTTTAGAGGTTAATTTTTGGATGTATTCGGATTGACGATTAATGGATTCCAATGACTTTTGGATACTTTCTGCACCTGCTTTACTGACAACTGAAAGATTTGCCATTTGATCCAATAGTTGCGTATTGGTGTTTTCTAAGACATTGGCTTGCTGTTTTAAGGAAGCAATTTCACTATCTCGACGATTAATTTCTGTATCTTTCTTTTGAATGGTGCGATCTCTTGTTTCAATAGTCGTACGAAGATTTCCAGTTTGCAATTGACATTCTCTCAGGCGTTCTAGTGCTTCATCTAAAGCCATTTGCGTTTGTTGCTTATCACTAATAGCCTTAACAAACTTCTTTTTTCCAACACAAGAAGGGAGAATAATCGCTAAGCTTAAAAGGAGGAGAAGATAATTAACTTTTCTCATGGTATCCACATTTTCTTTTTAAAGGATTGTATAACATATTGGTTTTTAATCTAATACAAAGAGTATTTGTATTAAAATCAATAACAAAAATAATAAAATAAGGGATTTGTAAGGTAAGAAATGGAATAAATCCGTCTTGTTTGTATAAAAACGGATTTATTCCAATAGAGATTGTTTAGACCGCTTGAATAATATCGTATTTCGTCAAGATATGTAAACTTCCTGCTTTATCTCGTGCGATAACGGCAGGAATCTTTTTATCAATATAGGTACTTAATTTACTACACGGCAATTCTTCATCTACAATAGGAAATGGTGCTCCCATAATCGATTCTACTGTTTTTTCTGAATTTTTTAAAGGATTCTCTAATAGGTATGAAAGCACCGAATTTTCAGTAATCGAGCCCACTAATTCTTCTTTTTGCATCACAGGCATCTGAGAAATATCACGCTCTTTCATCAAATTAAAAACTGATCTTACGGTATCTTCTATGCTTACGGTTAAAAATTCTTTATCATTTTTCTTTTGAATGACATCTTTTACTTTTAATTCATCATCTAAGAAACCACGCTCGCGCATCCAATCATCATTATAAATTTTACCCACATAACGACTTCCATGATCGTGAATTAAAACGACGACTACATCATCTTTTTTGAAATGATCTTTCAATTGTAATAAGCCAGCAAAAGCAGAACCTGCTGAATAGCCCAAAAGAATCCCTTCTTCTTCTGCCAAACGACGACACATCACAGCGCCATCCTTATCACTTACCTTTTCAAAATGATCAATTAAACTAAAATCTACATTCTTGGGTAAAATATCTTCTCCAATTCCTTCTGTGATATAGGGATAAATCTCCTTTTCGTCAAAAACGCCCGTTTCATGGTATTTTTTGAAGACAGAACCATAGGTATCAATTCCCCAAATTTTAATGTCAGGGTTTTGTTCCTTGAGATAACGCGATGTCCCAGAAACCGTTCCGCCTGTTCCTACTCCTACGACAATATGTGTAACTTTTCCGTCTGTTTGTTTCCAAACTTCAGGTCCAGTAGATTCATAATGCGCTTGTCGATTGGACAAATTATCATATTGATTACACCAAAAAGAGTTTGGAATTTCTTTACTTAATCGTTCGGCAACAGAGTAATAAGAACGAGGATCTTCGGGTGTCACATTAGTTGGACAAACGATAACTTCTGCCCCCATTGCTTTAAGCAAATCTATTTTTTCTTTGGATTGTTTATCACTGGTCGTAAAAATGGTTTTGTAGCCTTTAACACATGCTGCAATTGCCAGCCCCATTCCTGTATTTCCTGATGTACATTCTATAATCGTTCCTCCTGCCTTAATTTTACCTGCTTTTTCAGCATCTTCTAGCATTTTGAGTGCCATTCGATCTTTAATGGAATGCCCAGGATTGACTGTTTCTAGTTTCACTAGAACAAGTGCGTCAACATCTTCTGTTATCTTATTTATTTTGACTAAAGGAGTATTTCCAATAACTCCTAAAATATTATCATAATATTGCATATCGAGTATTTTAATTTTAGCACAAAGATACATACTTTGTTGGCTAATTTAGTCTACGCAATATCATAAAAAGAGATACTATTTTTTGTAACGAACTTCCACAAAGAAGCGACTATCTTTTGCCCCAAGTAAAGTAGCCACCTCGGAAGACATCACCACTACCACTTCGGAGGAATATGCTCCTAAAGGAAATTTAGTCAATACTTTTGCGTAGATCGTTCGTTTATTCATTAAATTCGTAATGGCGATTACATCTCCTCGACGCGCTTTTCGGTGCAGGACATACATTCCTTTATTTAAACTACCATTTTTTTGCCATGCGCCTGCGCCTCTTTCGACATGCAGTTTTCCTTTTTTATAGCTGAATTGATCCTTTAAATAAATATTTCGTTTCGCTTGAGGACTCACATACAAGCCTTGAAGACTATCAGGGATACCATTGATATTGATCCAGCCTAAATGTAGTATTTGATTGGTATGAATGGTATTACTAGTTAATCGATTTCGGGCTTTAATGGTATCCACTGGCATTTTAAAATTACGTTTGGCTATTTTGAAAAGCGTTTCTCTGGGTCGAACTTTATAATATAACTTCGCGTATTGAGATGGATCAAAATTAGTGGTGGGATAGCGTAAAATAGCTCGATTGGGAATAGGAATACGCACTTTTTGACCTACAGAAATAATCTGATCTTTTGAGATAGACGGATTATAATCATACAAATCTTGTATACCCAAGCCATAAAAGCGCGCTAAGGAATAAAGCGTTTGTTTTTCAGTAAGTGTATGGTAGATGAATTTATCTTTATATTCTCCAACCGCTAAAAAGACACTGTCCGTGCTTGATAAAAAAGCTTGTGCTACCACATCCTCTCCCCATGAAAAAGGATCTTCCTCTTGGGCATGTAGATTAGGGATTATTCCTAAAAAAAAATAGAAAAAAAGATAAATCAGCCAATTCTGTTTGCTCATAGGTATGTTTCTTTTATCTTTCAGACGTAAAAATACTAACAAAGTACACAATGAGCAAGGTTTTAGCCATCATTCCTGCACGATATGCTTCCACCCGATTCCCTGGAAAGCCCTTAATCGATATTAATGGACGATCTATGATTGAACGTGTTGTTCGACAAGTCAAAGCTTGTTCATTGATTAAGCAAGTTATCGTAGCGACGGATGATGAACGTATTTTCAATCATGTTCAAGCTTTTGGTGGACAGGTAGAAATGACTTCCAATACTCACCTAAGTGGAACAGATCGTTGTGCAGAAGTAGCTACTCGTCATCCTGATTTTGATATACTTCTAAATGTTCAAGGCGATGAACCCTTTATTCAACTTACACAATTAGAAAAAGTCATTCGTCTCCTCCAAAATGGTGCTAAAATTGCCACTCTAAAGAAAAAAATCACTTCTGTTGCTGATCTTTTTAATCCAAATTTGGTTAAGCTAATAACAAATGTACATCAAGAAGCGATCTATTTTTCTCGACAAGCCATTCCTTTACAACGAGGGATTGAAAAAGAACAATGGATCACTCATTTTGACTACTATAAACATATTGGTTTGTATGGTTTTCAACGAACTACTTTATTAGAAATCACGCAATTAAAGCCTAGTAAGTTAGAACAAGCTGAATCGCTGGAACAATTGCGTTGGTTAGAAAATGGCTATCGTATTCAAGTTGCAGAAACTCATTTAGCAACCAAAGGAATTGACACTCCTGAAGATTTAGCCGAATTGTTAAAACATCTTGACGAATAATTTATGCTAGCAAAACGAATCATTCCTTGTTTGGATATTAAAGATGGACGCACCGTAAAAGGAATTAATTTCGTAGGTTTACGAGATGCTGGTGACCCTGTAGAATTAGGTAAATTGTATAGCGAAGCGGGCGCGGATGAATTGGTTTTTTTAGATATTACGGCCACCCATGAAAAACGTAAAACACTCGCCTCGCTCGCGCGATCCATTGCCCAACATTTAACTATTCCATTTACCATTGGTGGTGGAATTAGTAGTGTACAAGATGTAGAAGTTTGTTTACAAGCAGGAGCGGATAAAGTTTCGATTAACTCAGCAGCAGTTCGAAATCCTGATTTAATTAATGAATTGGCATTAGAATTTGGAAGTCAGTGTATTGTTGTAGCTATTGATGCAAAATTCATTGATCCTCAATGGATCGTTCATGTTAGTGGAGGACGAAAAGCCACCCATTTAGAATTATTTTCTTGGGCAAAAGAAGTGGAAGAACAAGGTGCAGGGGAAATTTTATTTACCTCTATGGATCATGATGGTACTAAAGCAGGTTTTGCCAATGAAGCTTTAGCCAAACTATCTGAAACCTTATCTATTCCCATTATTGCTTCTGGAGGTGCAGGTAGTAAAGAACATTTTGTGGAGGTTTTTCAAACAGGAAAAGCAGATGCCGCACTGGCTGCAAGTATTTTTCATTTTAAAGAAATTGAAATTCAAGAATTAAAGCTATTTTTAAAAGAAAATGGCATTGTGGTTCGATGAATTAATCATAATTAATGCTTTTGCGAGTTAGAAAACTTATCGCTTTACAAATTCCCATGAATCATCGCGAATTTCGTGGATATATTCCATCTTTGATCTGAAATGTGGATGAGTAGATATTTATCTCCGAAAAACGCTTTCAGCGTTTTTTAGATGCACTTTTTCACTTATCCACCCCGAATTTTCGTAAAAATTCGGTTGAACTCATATTTTGCTATTTTATCAATTTTCAGATTCAATCATATGAAGAAAGTATTCAAATGGATTTTCCGTATTTTGATTTTGTTATTACTCATCATTGGGCTTATCATCGCCATGAATTATACTTTTTTCAAACGGGGAATGACCTATCCAGCCGAAAATGAAATTACCAATAGTGCTTGGTATACGCCTAAATCTCCCATAAAAGGGAATAATGCGACTAATTACAGCCTTACGGATAGTTTAAGTATTGCCCCTTCTATCTTAGAAGAAATTAGCAATTATGCAAAAGAAAGACGAAGTAGTGCCTTATTAGTTTTACATAAAGGGAAATTACAACTCGAACAATATTGGAATGGTAGCACTAAAACATCCACCACCAACTCCATGTCGATGGCAAAAACCATTATTGGTATTTTAGTAGGAATCGCTATTGAAGAAGGTAAAATTAGTAGCGAAAAAGAGCTTGCCTCTAAATACATCAGCGAATGGGCCAATGATGATCGAAATACCATTACCATCGAAGATTTACTCTTGATGCAATCGGGCTTACGTAATGAGGACAATACTGAAGATTTATTCTCCGATTTAATTGCGATGTATGTGGGTACAGATGTGGAAGGAGCCGTGTTGGATATCCCACTCGTCAAAAAACCTGCTACTGTTTATGAATACAATAATGCCAATACTCAACTTTTAGCAATCATCCTAGAACGAACTACTGGACAATCTATCGAAGCCTACACTTCTGAAAAACTTTGGCAACCTATTGGCGCGGCTGATGCAGGATGGTGGTTGGATCGACAAGATGGCATGCCTAAAGCCTTTTGTTGTTATTTTGCACAGGCAGAAGATTGGATGATTTTGGGGCAGTTAATTTTACAAAATGGAAACTGGAAAGGGCAACAAATTATTCCTTCTTCTTGGGTAAAAAAGATGTTGGTGCAAAGTCAATTAGAGAAAGATTATGGCTATCAAATTTGGTTGAATTATGAGGATGGCGGTAGACGCGAAAAAAATCGAACGACTTCTTATTTAGCCAAAAACTATTCGATAGATGGCGCGAATAAACAACATGTCTTTATCGTACCCGATTATGATTTAGTGCTAGTCCGCGTAGGCGATAAACCCGAAGAATGGGATGAATCGTATATGGTCAATAAATTAGTAAGTGCTTTAAAATAAATAATGCGCAATTGAATAAGTGATTTCGTAAATCACACCTTCAACGTATTCCCGACCTTGCAGGTACGGGATTCAGGAAAATGCCGCTTTGAAAAAATCATAAATTATATACGAAAGGATTTTGTCAAAACGGTATAAGGTTCTTAGATAAATCCCGTGGGACATAAAATTTATAATTGCATCGGGCGTTGAGCCCTTGCAATTATTATGGGTGGTCTTAGGAGGTGAATCTTCTCCAAATAGCTGTTAAACAGCTATTTGGAGAAGATTCACCTCCTAGAAACCTCCTTCTTCGTTGTCGAGGCTCGACGCCGACGACAACAAGAAAAAATCCAAATCACGGTTTTTGTCTAAGAACGATAAATAATAAAGAAACTTTTTAGCTTTTTTAAAAGTTGACTGTAAAATCAACAAACAATGAAAAGAAGTAACCAACAAGGAATTGCACAGAATACCCTAGCAATTTTAGAGCAAACTTTTTATCAAATATCAGGCATCGATATTGCGTGCAAGCGTAAAAGTTCCTTTAGCTACCTCAGTCAAGGATGTAGCAGAATTGAAAAAAAATAGTTCAATACTAAGAATTCGATCAGTACCCAATCTCGCTGAACCATAAACCGTGCTTTCAATAGTTAGATCTGGAATTTCAAAATTGATGGTATTTGCTGTTACTTGACCTAATATTCTATTATTTGAACTGAGAAGCATTAAACCATCGCTATTTTCTGTAGCAAAAAGTTCAACTTCATGTATATTATAAGCTCTTTCAAACTTTATAGAGCCTGGTAAAAACCCAGGAACTGGTGTGCCACCTATTTGAGAAGCACTGGTCCATTGTTGGCAACTCCACCAACCTAGAAAACGATCTCTACTTACCGTTTCACATGAAAAACCTTCATAACCTATGTTGCAATTACATTCTCCATTTTCAAATTCTCCATTTACACATAATATATCGCAGCCTTCTCCGTAATAATTGGGATGACAATTGCACGTTTCAGTTTGAGGGTCACAATCCCCATTAATACAGCCTACACCAAAACATTCCTCTATCTCACAATTAACTCCTGAAAATCCGTCTGGACAATCACAGATTCCTTCGAAACAAGCTCCAGGTCCACATTCTACCTCTTCGCATAGGTCAGGGCCGCATCCAATGAAAAGTCCCAATATAAGAGCTAGAAAAAATAGTTGTAATGATTTCATAGATAACGATTTGTGAACCAATTTTCTAAAGGTACTAAAAATTAGTTTCTGATATAAAATAAATCTGTGTATAGGACAAAAATAATTGTTAGAAGGATGCAAGGGGTTAAAACCACCTTGAAACGGGACTTATTCCAACGTAATTTATTGCGTTGCCCTTAAAAATAAACACTTATTCTAAGTTTTGTCCTATACACAGAAAATAAATAATAAAGGAACTTTTCAACTTCTTTTTCAGTTGATAGAACTGTAAAATCAACAAACAATGAAAAGAAGTAAACGAAGAGTGATTGCGCAGGATACCCTAGCAATTTTAGAGCAAGGTTTTTATGAAAACCAACATCAGAAACAAGTATCACTAAAAAAAGAACAAGCGTATGCCCTAGCGCAGACCCATTTATACACACCTGATGAGTTGGAAGTCTTAGTTTTAAAGCCGCTCCCCTCCCCCAAATCAACCACCCTTTTTGAAGTCAATGGAAAAACCACCTTTGATTCTGTACGCGATGAATTACAGCAAAATGAAGATGTACTTTGTCTCAATTTTGCATCGGCACGTAATCCTGGCGGTGGATTTCTAAATGGAAGTCAAGCGCAAGAAGAAAGTATTGCCCGAGCAAGTGGTTTGTATCCTTGTTTGTTAAAAGCAGAAGATTATTATAAAATCAATCGCACTACCTCCAGTTGCTTGTACACCCATCATATGATCTACTCCCCTAAAGTTCCTATACTAAAAGATGAAGAAGGGGATTTACTCGATGATATTGCTTTAACGACGGTGATTACTGCACCCGCCGTAAATGCAGGAGTCGTTCGAAGAAATGAAGCCCAAAACATCAAAAAAATTGAGCCTACTATGCTTCATCGCATTGATTTGATGCTAGCAATTTGTGCGCATCATCAACATCCTGTTTTAATACTAGGTGCGTGGGGTTGTGGCGTTTTTCAGAATGATCCCGCCCTTATTGCTCAACAGTTTTATGAATTATTGACAACAAAATATAAGAATCAATTCGAAAAAGTAGTCTTTTCAGTCTATTCTAAAAATCCTCGATTTATTACACCATTTGAGGAATTGTTTGATTAAATTCTTACCTAAAAAAAAGAAAAAAATTAACCCATGCGAGTAATATATTGTGATAGTGGATTTAGTCCAAAAGAAGTTGATTACATGTATGCAGAAGAATACAAAACTGCAAAGAGTAAATTCATTCAAACATCACTAATAAGTTTTGAAGAATTGAAAAAAGGGAATGTTGATGCTGCATTGAAAAGAGTTAGATCAAATGATGATAAAGAAATAGGTATTTATAGAGGCTGGATGTTAAAGCCTCATCAATACGAACTCTTATACAATTCCTTACTCAAAAAAAACATTCAATTAATCAATGATCCAATTGAATATAAATTCTGTCATTATCTTCCTAGCAATTATGACACAATTAAAAATTATACTCCAAAAACAACATTCAAAGAATTGAACTCTAAATTTAATATTGAGGATTTTCAAAACGAAATTGACGAATTTGGAGATAAGCCAATTATAATAAAAGACTACGTTAAATCTCAAAAGCATTATTGGGAAGAAGCTTGCTTTATTCCAAGTGCAGCAAATAAAGAAAAGGTCAATTCCGTTGTCAACAAATTTCTGGAATTGCAGGATAGTGATCTAAATGAGGGATTAGTTTTTAGAGAATTCGTTGAATTAGAAAAACTAACTAATCATTCCAAAAGTGGAATGCCATTAACAAAAGAATTTAGAGTTTTTGTTAAACATGGGAAAATAATGGCAATTTTCAAGTATTGGGATGAAGGAGATTATCAAAATGTTGAACCAATTATTGATGAATTTGAAGAAGTAATTCCAAAAATAAAAAGTAATTTTTTTACCATGGATATTGCAAAGAAAAAAGACGGGGATTGGATAATCGTTGAATTGGGTGATGGACAAGTAGCAGGATTGCCTGACAAAGCTGATAAAGACCATTTTTACGATAAATTATAAAACGCAAATTTTTAACATTGTCTAAAAATCAAAAATAGAACAAGCCTATGCATCAACTTAGGCTGACTCTATCGGTAGTCAGTGTCATTATAATTTGAATTAATAAACCCCATTCAAAATGAATTGAATAGGGCTTTTGATATAACTTATTGTAATTTTACTGCACTATAATTTTTGTCGAATAGACTTTATCTTCATTCATAAAACGAAGCCAATACATGCCTTTAGCTAAGTGGTTTACCTTTACTTTCTCAACTTGTTGAATACTTGAAGCATCTAATAAGGCACTCGATAAAACGCGTCCTGTTAAGTCTATTAATTCGTATTGATAACTATTTCCTTGAGCAATATTAATCGTAAACTGATCGGAAGTTGGATTTGGGAATACCTCAATTGCTCCTGATACACTAATATCTTCGACAGCCGTAGATTCTACTGTAGCAGTAACTGAAGAACGCTCACTTTCACAACGATAATCAGGTAATTGTACATTCCAGTCATAGAAATAATAATAAAAACTCATCCCATTATCTGAATCTTTTAGGGTAGCTACTCCTATGACATCATATGGATAGTCTACTGTTCCAGAAGAACTTGTGCGTCGCAAACGAGGACTATTAAATCCATATAATTCATTATTTAATGCTGTATTTGTTGTTAATCGAAGATTAGTACCTTCTGGAATAGGAAAATTTAAAGTTTGTACACTTTCTCCCATTGGAACATCAATACTCAAACTTTCTAACACATTTCCATTTTCATCTTGAAGTTCGACAATACGTTCTCCAGGGGTATCTGTATAGACGCGCACAGTTTTTAGTGTAAAAGCAGTATACGAATCAAATATAATTTGTCCATTATAACTACCTCCACTAAATTGACTAGTTCCAGTATGTTCTTCTGGGCCTCCTGTGCCTTCTTCTCCTCCAAATTGATTGACATCAGAAACATAAAAGGTAGCACTTTCTTCAATAAAAGGTGTTTCAAAAGTAGTACCCGTAGCAAGGGGTGTGGTAGCATCTTCTGAATCATACCATTGTGGATTATTTCCTGTGGCAGTTAATGTTGTGGTACTAGCTTCAAGTAATGTAACATCTTCAGAAACTGGAATACTAGGTGTAGCAAGTGTTTCTACCATAATTTCTTCGGAGCTAATGGCATTACATACCCCTTCTATGGTAACTTGATAGGTACCTGCCTCTAGCACTTCAATAGATTGTGTAGAAGCTCCATTTGACCAAGCATAGCCTTCGAGTGAGGGGGATGAAGTAAGGGTAAGTTGTTCTCCTTCGCAAAAGGTAAGGTTTCCATCTATGGCTATAGTTACATCTATTTCTTCAATATAGGTAACTTGAATGGCAGGCGATACTCCAAAACATCCTTCATCATTTTCAACGGCTACATTATAATAGCCTGCTTCTGTTACTTCTATTGTTTGTGTATTTTGTCCTGTTGACCAATTATATAAAAAACCTTCAGGAGCAGTTAATAGTACACTTTCTCCTTCGCATATCTCTGTAGGGCCCTCTGTATCTATCGTAGCAGTTGGGGGAACACAATCATTTTCATAAATGGTTAAAAATTGATTAATTTCTGGGTTTTCAATAACATCTATTTGGCCTGAAGGCCACTTTACAATAATAGATTCAATTGTTTCATGTACTCCTAAACCAAAGTGCTGTGTCAAAGTATGAACAATACCATAACTTTCACCTGCTCGAACTTCACGAATCATAATTCCCCAGTCTCCATTTATTTCAATTCTAGCACCTACACCACCACGATTACTTTTATTCCCTACTAAATTGACTGCCATGAAATTATTTTCATTTCCATCATTTATCCATAAAACATCGTCTTGCCCGCCAGAACTATTAAAGGAATCTCCATAACCTATACAAGCGTCCAAAAAGCCATCATGGTTTAAATCACCAATAGCAAAGGTATGTACCCCATTTTCAAACGGATTAGGAACAATTCGACGGAATGTTTTATCTCCATTATTATGGTAATAATTACCTGATACTAATAGATCAACAAAACCATCATTATCAAAATCTTTCATTGCTGCTTGAATAGGGAGTCCAGTAATATTGATTCCACTAGAAGCTGTAATATCAATAAATTGATTATCTACATTTTCTAATAATTGACTTTGATAATCATGATTTGTAATAAAACAATCGAAATCACCATCATTATCAATATCTTGAAACTCAGCCGTCCAAGATTGCCATCCAATATCTAGTCCATAATCTGCTGCTGCTTCTGTATAATTATTAGTACCATCATTAACCCATAGTTGATTAATACGACGAACATCTGTTGTACCATTCACTCCTTGTCTACATTTAGCAATGTATAAATCTAAGTCGCCGTCACTATCAAAATCTGTCCAGACGCTACCATAATTTCCTGAATTATTTTCATTGCCATTATATTTCGCTAAATCAATTAATTCGTCACCAGAAAAAGATAAATTCCCTGTACCATTATTTTTCCAAATATGGCTAGTACCATCATCATGACAAGAAAAAGCATCTAAAAACCCATCATTATTTATATCTGCGAAATTCATCCCTTGTACAAATAAGTTGGGGCCATCTAAAGAACTATTATTATACGTTCCATCTGGATTTGGAGTTAAAAATGCAACTCCATTATACGCTCCTCCAGTCATCATCTCACAAATTCCATCATTATTGACATCTGCAATACATACAGCCCATGCATTATTAGAGACTTCACCATGATCGTATAAACGGAACGTACCATCGGCTTGCTGGTATTCAAAATATAAATGAACCGTACCATCTAGACGAATAATATCATCTAAAAAGTCGCCATTCATATCTGTTACTGCAATAGGTGCTCCACTTGAAATATCTACTTTATTCAATAAATCATTTCTGTTGGTAAAAGTTTGTGCAAATGTTGATATGCTTAAAAAAATTAAAAGCATGAAGCTTAAAACACGAGAGGATGATGTTAGCATGTGTGAGTTGAGTTTAGTATAAAAAATACTCCTTCAGCATAAGTCAGGACAAATATACAAGTTATTGTACTGCTAATCTAATGGTATACTACACGCAAAAGGACAATTGGTTGACACTTTTCTTAGGAAAAAAACAAAAAAATTGACGATAGCATAGCAAATACTATTACTATCGCCTTTATCTTTGATAAAAAAGAAGTGCATGAACGCTAAAATCATTAAAATCGCTGCATTTTTTGCGTTATGGGCAGTCATTTTAGGAGCTTTTGGAGCACATAGCCTCAAAGAACAACTCTCTCCCGATCGAATAGCCATTTTTGAAACAGGTGTCCGATACCAGTTTTATCATGCTATAAGTATACTTATCATTGCTTGTCTCATGTATTTTAACAGAAGTAAATGGCTGACTTATGCAGCATATTTCCATAGTTTTGGAATCGTATGTTTTTCTGGTTCGTTGTATTTATTATCTTGTCGATATTTATTAGGAATTGAAACTTGGACATGGGTAGGCCCCATCACTCCAATAGGTGGTTTCTTTTTTATTTTAGGGTGGATTTCCTTAATCATTGCATTCTGGAAAAACGATCTGCTCCCTTTAAATGATGATTAAAGATACTTTATGAATTGAGCAGTATTACCTACTTATTTTTCATCATTTTACATATTACATTGACAATTTTCCAAACACTCAATAATCAACGAGACATCTCTTTCTTTTAGCGAATATAGCATAGATCGTCCTTCTCGTTTGACACTCAAAAGCCCTTTCAAACGCATATTTTTTAGGTGGTGAGAAGTTAAGGATTGTTCACTATTCAACATTTCACATATTTGAGTTACCGTAAGGCGAGGATATTGTTCAAGTAAATGGACAATGCCTAAACGCAGTGGGTGTGCAACTGTTTTGAGAATGTCAGCTATTCTTTCTAACTTCTCTACCAACTCTTCTGAAATGACGTTATTGTTATTCGGTTCCATGCATTCAAATATAGTAACTTAATTTAAAAAAGCCCAATGGTTTTATAAATAACACCACAAATGATGCCGATGTTGTAGTTGTATCAGAATTAAATTTATCCATTTATGGTTTTTTTAGGATAGACCATCTTTTTCAAGCTGAATACATAGCACAAGGGATAATTCCATTGCCTTAAAATAAGGATGATTTATACTAACATCTAAGTAGCTCAAAATCATGAATTTGATGGATAACATTAAATACAAATTAATAGAACTTTGCAATAACAAATCAACAATCTATTTAATTTTTTTGGTTCATTGATTATCAATTTTTCTTTTCGAAATGAATTATTGAACAAAATATAACAGGATGTTAATTTGATCTAGGATAGAAAAATAATTTATTCTTTCACATTTCATCCTTTCTATAAACACAATAACTTAACACGCTTATGATATAGCACATCCTTTGTATACAAATGGGTGTGCTTTTTTAGTTCATTTGGTGTAAATAAGTAGTTCTTTTTGAGCTTTTATTTATTCTTAATCAAAAATTTCACTATTTTTCATAATCAAAAGGATGTAATTTTTCGGCATCCTCAAATAGTCGAAAGATATTTTTACACAAAAAATTATGATTATGCTAGTGACAAACACACTTTCAAGTATTATAGGCACAGAAGATATTATTGCCCTATAGTTTAAATTTAGTCCAGTTGTTTTCTAGTCAAAATAATTGGACTAAAGCTTCTTAACAACAACTCCTTATCACTCATCCGTCTCCCAAAGTTGCTCCACAACTTGAGGATGTTGTGTCAAAAAATCTTGCAGATGAAATCGACTAGCAATAAAGGTCATTTTTTTTCCAAAGTTGCCTTTTTGTTTTAAATAGATATGAACGGTACGAAGAAATAGAAAATCCTTTTCTCGGATTTTTTCTATTGAATCATAAGAATAACGGTAGGTTTTAATGTAATTCGTAGCATACAGATGGGTCGCATCCATTTCAATACGTTTCAAACGCATCACACTCCAATACAATAAAGCAATTCCAACAAGTAAAAAAACAGGCAAAATCATCCGTAAATCTTGAGGCGACATCGTTCCATAATTGGCTTCATCTGCCAACCAAACGGCCACCGTAAACGACAAGAAAAAGACAATCCAAACTGTAGGCAAAAACAGTTTAAGAATAATGGTCATATTAGAGGAAACGCGTCTTGGCATGAATGGTTATTTGTTTTCTCAAGAAGTTTAGTAATCATTTATTTTGCTTCTTCTTCTAATCCTTTTACTACCCTAGCAGAAACATAAATACTTATTTCATATAACAAATAAATTGGTATTCCAATTAAAAATTGAGTAGTAACATCTGGAGGCGTAATCATAGCTGCTAATAATAATATAATGACAATTGCATGTCGACGATAAGCACGCATAAAATCAGGGGTCAGCAAACCTATTTTAGAAAAGAAATACACCACAACAGGTAACTCAAAGACGAAACCGACTGGAATACAAACCATCCCAATAAAATTGACATAATTGGAAAAACTTGGATCAATGACAAAATTTTCGCCACTCCCTGGGGTATAATTTGATAAAAAATATACTGCAAAGGGCGCAATAACAAAATATCCAAATAACACACCAAGAATAAATAAAGAAGAACAAATAAAAACCATTCCTCGTGCTGCTTTCAATTCATTTTCATACAAGCCTGGTTTGATAAATCGCCAAATCTCCCAAAAAACATAAGGAAAAGCAAAAACAAATCCCATCAAAATAGAAACCTTTAGATGGGTAATAAACATTTCTTCGATTTTCAAAATTTGCAGCGAAAACTCTTTGGGGTAAAATCCATCAATCATTCCACTAAAAAAACGATACGTAATAAAATCTTTATCTTGATGGGCTAATAAAATCTCATCCACCACAAAATCATCAAGAATGAAAACTGCAATCGCAATCACCAAAATTGCAACCACCGCACGAATCAAATGCCAACGCAATGCCTCTAAATGATCGAGAAAAGACATTTCTTCTTCTTGATTGGCTTGTTGTTTATCCACATCAACTTGATCTAAAGGCATATTGTTTTTCTTTAGTTCCTCAACAAAAATACTAAATCTACTTTTCTAAACCGCACAATCCTCTCCTTATTCGTCAAGGCAAGGTAAAATTAGACGAAATATTTTTATTTCCTACCTGTATCTTTTTTTACAGCGACCGTTATACAGGTACAACAACAAAGAAACCGTTTCCCCTCATTTCCAAGACCTTTTCTTTTGAAAAAGTGCTATTCATTTTTTGAACTAGCCCATTGATTTTATTACAGCATTATAAACCAACGTTCTACTTCATCTGCTGAAAGTAGGGATATCTATTGTATGCCTATTTTGAACGTATAAATGGTAGAACTACAAAAAATTTAACGCATGTCAATTCCGAAAGAACCACGGCAGTTGATGATTAACCTCATGTATATTGTCCTTACTGCCCTTTTAGCTTTAAACGTCTCCGCTGAAATAATTGAAGCTTTTTTTACTATGGATAAAAGCATTCAAGAAAGCAATGCCATTGTCGGCAATACCAATGATAAATTATTAGCGGCTCTAAGCACACAAGCAAATGCCTATGAACAATATTTGCCCCTTCAAGAAAAGGCAACTGAAGCTCAAAAAATAACCAAAGATTTCATCCAATATGTTGATGATTTAAAAGATGAAATTATTGAAGCCTCAGGTGGTTTAGATGAAAAAAATCAACCCAAAGGAAAACTTGATAAAGACATTACGACTCGTTTGTTGGTCAAAGAAGATCGAGGAAATCAACTTCAAGAAAAAATTGAGTCCACCAAAACAGACCTCCTTCAACTCATTGAAGAAGAAGAGCATCGAAGCCAAATGGCAGAAAAAATCCCCCTGAAAATTCAAGATTTACCTGAAGATTCAGATAAAAAATCATGGGCTGCTTTTAGTTTCCAACAAATGCCTGTGGCAGCTATTTTACCCATGTTTAGCAAACTACAAAATGATGTAAAAGTGGCTGAAACTGCAATTTTAAATTACTTTTTAGAGCAAACCAATAGTACCGTTAAACCCGATTCTTATATTCCAGTGGTCGCTTCCGATAAAAGCTATGTCATATCAGGAGAACAATATGAAGCTGAATTATTCTTAGCTGCTTATAGTAGCACGGCAGATAATTTATTTGTCAAAGTAGATGGACAGCGCATTCCTATTCGTAATGGAAAAGCCGTCTTTAAAAGAAACCCCAATCGACTAGGTGAACACAATCATGAACTCTTGGTGGGAATGACAGACCCTATCACAGGAGAAACAAAAACCTTCAAAAAGAAATTTAGCTATGAAGTAGGGGAACGCTCTGTTACGGTTTCCGCAGATAAGATGAATGTCTTGTATGTAGGCGTGGAAAATCCAATCTCGGTTTCCGCAGCAGGCATCCCTTCTAGTAAAATGCAAGTAAACGCAAGCGGTACAAAATTGACCAAAGTCGCTAATGGACAGTACATCGCCAAACCAGAGCGCATTGGGGAAGCAAAAATCACCATTTCTGGAGGAGATTTAGTTCCCACAACAAAAACCTATCGTGTCAAAAAAATTCCCAACCCTATCTTAAAATTAGGAGGTAAAACAGGCGGTACCATGTCAGCGGCTGAATTTAAAGTACATAAAGGTATCATTCCGCATCTGGAAAATTTTGATTTCAATGCCAAATGTCAAGTCGTAGGATTTGAACTCACGCGCCAACCCAAAAACGACGATGTAATCGTGGAAATCAATAAAAGTGGTGCTTATCAAGCCAATACTAAACGGTTAGTCGATCGCGCCAAACCTACCGACATTTATTACTTTGACAATATTCGGGTCAAATGTCCTGGAGATGAGGTCACTCGTAAACTAAATGGGATGATCTTCCGAATCAAATAATTTAAGTAGTGAGGCACGAATAAATTTACATTTTCTCCGCGTGCCTAATACAATCATATCACACCATTTTGAGGTAGCTGTCAGCGAGAGAGCTTAGTTTTTTGACTTAGAACGAATCGAATCAAGATTAGTATTATCTATAAATCACATTCGCTGACAGCTCCTCTTTTTCTTAAAAATCATTCTTTATGACCATACAACAAATTTTCATTTTACCCCTTTGTATGTTATTTCCAATACTCTTAAAAGCGCAAGTTTTAGATGATATTTGTGAACGAAAGATCTTGAAAGAAAAACGTATTATGCCTCATGCTCCTATCCGAGAAGCAGATGTATTTTGGGAAAAGCGCGTATGGCGAGTCATTGATGTACGCGAGAAAATGAACCAAGCTTTTATGTATCCAGAAGCTCCTTTTTTTGATATTATGGTCAATGCTGCCGAAAAAGGGAAAATCACTTTGTATAGTGTAGAAGATGATAAATTCACCTATTCCTTATCACAAGAAGATGCCAATGCCATTATTTCAAGAAGTGATACCTTTAGAGTTTTCAACCCAGTCACTTACACCGACTCGATTGTTGTAGCCAACGAACGTATTTTTTATGAAGATGTCAAACGATTTCGCATTAAAGAAATCTGGTATTTTGATGAGAACACCTCTACGATGAAAGTCCGTATTTTAGGAATTGCTCCCCTTTATGATAAAAAAGATGAACATGGAAACGTCCTTTTTGAGCGACCTTTATTTTGGGTTTATTTTCCAGAATTACGAGAAGTCTTAGCACGAGAACAAGTATTCCTTACAGGAAATGATGCACATGCTATTTCTTGGGCAGATGTATTTGAACAACGGTATTTTTCAAGTACAATTATGAAAGCTTCTAACATTCGCAATAATAGATTAGAAGATATGTATACAGGCATTAATCGTTTGCTAGAAGCAGAAAAAATAGAACAAAAAATCTTCAATTTTGAACACGATCTATGGTCGTATTAAATTATAATCGTGTTTTTTATCCAATAGACAAAATAAGAACTTGACATTCTTACTTAAAACCCAATTTTTTTTGGTAACTTAGACGTAATAAAACCGTCTATTATGTCCATACTACAACAAGATGTCCAATCCCTCATTGAACTTTTCTACCATTGGGAAGAAAAACAACCGAATAAAGTTTTCCTTCGTCAACCAAAAGGCGATACTTGGATCACAATGACTTATGCTCAAGCAGGAGAAGAAGCCCGAAAGATGACGGCTGCCTTACGGGCAAAAGGATTACAAGTAGGCGATCATGTTGGTATTCTTTCCAAAAATTGTTACCACTGGATTTTATCTGATCTAGCCATTATGATGGGTGGATTCGTCTCCGTTCCCTATTATGCTAGTTTGCCACGGGAACAATTGGCTACTGTTTTAAATTTGAGTGATTTAAAAGCACTTTTTATTGGAAAATTAGATGAATGGGGAGATAAGGGTGCAGCTATTCCTGTTGATGTTAAAGTTATTAAATATCCACATTATGAGGGCAATGCGAAAATAACTGTGGGTGACGATTGGAGTGCACTTACGAAAGATCTAGCGCCTATTGAAGATCAACATTATCCAAAAGGAGATGATCTTTGGACCATTAAATTTACTTCTGGTACAACGGGTACACCTAAAGGGGTGATGCATCCGCACAAGAATCCCGTCAATATCATGAAGAATGAATACAAAACCAATTGGTTAAAAGTTAAAGATATTACGCCTGAAGTGCGTTGTTTTTCTTATCTCCCACTCAATCATGTTGCCGAACGAATCGCTTTAGAATCTTCTTTGCTGGCATTTGGAGGCTCGATGTCTTTTGCGGAAAGTTTAGATACCTTTGCCAAAAATTTACAAGAAACACAACCTACTATTTTCTTTGGTGTTCCTCGAATTTGGACTAAATTCTACCTTGGGGTATTAGCTAAAATGCCTCAGAAACGACTGAATACTTTATTGAAAATCCCGATCGTATCGGGAGTTATTAAAAAGAAATTGCGAACAGCGTTAGGGATGCGCGACTTACAAGTGGCAGGAACAGGAGCAGCAATTACGCCAGCTTTCATTAAGGAATTTTATAAAAAACTAGATATTCATTTGGTCGAAGCTTACGGAATGACGGAGGTTTGCGGTTCATTTACAAATGGTTCTGATCCCAATACGCCTTTTGATACCGTAGGGCAAGTAGTGCCTTATGCGGAAGTCAAAATACACGAAGAAACGGGTGAAATTCTCATGAAAAGCCCTTATATGATGACGGGCTACTATAAAAATCCTGAAAAAACAGCAGAAGTTTTAGTGGATGGATGGATGCATAGTGGAGATCGTGGTACAGTAGATGCACATGGAAATGTCAGAGTAGTCGGACGAGTAAAAGATGCTTTCAAAACATCAAAAGGGAGTTATGTAACGCCCAATCCTATGGAAGAGGTCATGATGAAAAATGATTACATTGAGCAAGTTTGTGTCGCTGGTTTGGGGATTCCTCAACCTATTGCGATGGTTAATTTGTCTGAAATTGGTTTAGCGGCGAATAAAAATGTAGTTGAAAATTCACTAGTAGAAAGTATCCAAGCTGCCAATCAACAACGCGCTAAGTATGAGAAGATTTCTACAGTGATTGTGGATAATGATTTATGGTCAGCAGAAAATGGGATGCTCACCCCTACCCTAAAAGTCAAGCGTTGGAAATTAGATGAACTTTATAGAGAGGACTACCTCAACTGGCATGAGGCAGATGGAAAAGTGATTTGGAAGTAATACTAAATCACTTTTTACGATTGTGCGACTTAGTAATTGGGCACGAATAAGTTTTCTTTCAAAAAATTAAACCTGTTCCTCCAACCATTTTCTAGCATTCACAAATGCCTCAATCCAAGGCGATACTTCATCTTGTCTCCCTTCTGGATAATTCGCCCAATTCCATTGAAAAATGGAGCGTTCAATATGTGGCATCATCACCAAATGGCGTCCATCTGCATTACACAGCATGGCAGTATTATAGGCACTTCCATTTGGATTGGAAGGATAGCCTTCATAGCCATATTTGGCTACAATTTGATAATCAGATTCTGTTTGTGGTAAGACAAATTTTCCTTCGCCATGTGAAATCCACACCCCTAAAGTACTCCCTGCTAATGAAGATAACATCACTGAATTATTTTCCTGAATTTTCACAGAAGTAAACGCACTTTCGTGTTTCTGCGAATCATTATGATCCATAAAACCCTTTTGAGCATGTTCTGGATTGATTAAATCCAATTCCATAAACAGTTGACAGCCATTACAGATGCCAACCGAAAGCACATCCTCTCGTTTAAAGAAATTATCTAAAGCTCGTTTCGCTTTTTCATTGTATAAAAATGCACCTGCCCATCCTTTTGCAGAACCCAAAACATCTGAATTGGAAAAACCTCCAACTGCTCCGATAAATTGAATATCTTCTAAGGTTTCTCTTCCACTGACTAGATCGGTCATGTGCACATCCTTCACATCAAAACCAGCTAAATACATCGCATGGGCGAGTTCTCGTTCTGAATTACTTCCTTTTTCACGAATGACAGCGGCTTTGGGGCGAGGCTTGGAAGGATCAATTTCTGGAAGTTTACCGTTAAATTGAGTAGGGAAATTATAGTTTAAAGGCTGTTCTTTATAATTTTCAAATCGTACTTTCGCAAGACCATTGGCGGTTTGGTTTTGATCCAATAAATAAGAGGTTTCATACCAAACATCACGCAATTCAGAAATGGTAAAATTATGGGTTTGTACTCCATTTTTGATGACTAATTCATCTCCTGTTTGCACCTCCCCTATTTTATGAAACTGAATTCCATTTTCGTGTAAAACGGTTTCTATTGTGGCATCTTTTGCTTGAAAAACGATTCCCGAATTTTCTGCAAATAACAATTTTACACTATCCGTTTCACCTAAATTAGATACATCTATAGTTGCACCCAAATCATTATCCGCAAAACAAAGTTCTAAAAGTGTGGTCAATAAACCACCTGCGGAGACATCATGTCCAGCGATAATTTTATTGTCTTTAATAAGGGTTTGAATCGTATTAAAAATAGTCGCAAATTGAGTAGCATCTTGAATCGTAGATGTTTTAGCTCCAATTTTATTCTGCGTTTGTGCAAAAGAAGAACCTCCTAATTTAAAATCATCTCCTGATAGATTGATGTAATAAATCGCGCCTCCATTTCGCTGTAAAACGGGTTCGACCACTTTATTTATATCACAACAATTTCCAACTGCTGAAATAACAACTGTACCCGGAGCAAGTACTTCTTTGTCCCCGTATTTTTGCTTCATGGACAAGGAATCCTTCCCTGTAGGTACATTAATTCCTAAGGCAATTGAAAAGTCAGAAACTGCTTTGACCGCTTCGTACAAACGAGCATCTTCTCCTTCATTTCGACAAGGCCACATCCAATTGGCAGACAGCGAAATCGAGCGAATACCTTTATGTAATGGCGCCCAAATGATATTGGTCAAAGCCTCCGCAATGGCATTTTGCGCGCCAGCTTTCGCATCAATCAAACCACTCACAGGTGCATGTCCCATGGAGGTCGCAATTCCTTCTTTCCCATCATAATCCAATGCCATCACCCCACAATTATTCAAGGGTAATTGTAAGGAGCCAGCACATTGTTGTTTTGCCACGCGCCCTCCGACACAACGATCCACTTTGTTGGTGAGCCAATCTTTACAAGCCACCGCTTCGAGTTGGAGCACTTGACGAATATAAGTTTGGATATTTTCTTCTAAATAAGAAATAGCTTCATATTGACGATTCAATTTGGTATCGCGCATATACGTTTTAGGCGAACTTCCAAACATATCCGACAACGCCAAATCCATTGGTTTTTCCTGTCGTTTTTCCGAATTAAAACTAAACCGATGATCGCCCGTCACCTCCCCTACTTCATACATAGGCGCACGTTCTCGATCGGCGATTTGTTTTAACTGAGCGATGTCTTTTTGAGCAATGACTAATCCCATTCGCTCTTGGGATTCATTTCCAATTATTTCTTTAGAAGAAAGTGTTGGATCACCAATAGGTAGCCGATCCATATCAATTTGACCGCCCGTTTCTTCCACTAATTCCGATAAACAATTTAAGTGTCCCCCTGCGCCATGATCGTGAATAGATACAATTGGATTGAGGTCATTTTCTACCATTGCACGAATGGCATTGGCAACGCGCTTTTGCATTTCAGGATTAGAGCGTTGTACGGCATTGAGTTCTATTCCAGAATCAAATTCACCCGTATCAGCCGAAGAAACGGCTGCGCCTCCCATTCCAATACGATAATTATCACCTCCAAGAATTACAATTTTATCGCCTTTTTTAGGTTCATCTTTTAGTGCTTGATCGGCTTTTCCATAACCAATCCCACCTGCCATCATAATTACTTTATCAAAACCCAATTGACGTGCATGTTCTTCATGTTCAAACGTAAGTAAAGAACCATTGATGAGCGGTTGCCCAAATTTATTTCCAAAATCAGAAGCTCCATTGGAGGCTTTGATTAAAATATCCATTGGTGTTTGATACAGCCAATCGCGCGCGGGCATGGCTTTTTCCCAAGGACGATTTTCATTGAGGCGAGAATAAGATGTCATATACACCGCTGTTCCTGCGAGTGGTAACGAGCCTTTCCCCCCTGCTAATCGGTCGCGAATTTCGCCTCCTGATCCCGTAGCAGCACCATTGAAAGGTTCAACTGTAGTGGGGAAATTGTGGGTTTCCGCTTTAAGTGAGATGACGGATTCAAAGGTAGATTTGGTGTAGAAATCAGACGTTTCTCCTTTTTTGGGTGCAAACTGAACGACTTCTGGCCCTTTGATAAAAGCAACATTGTCTTTGTAGGCAGAAACGATGTCGTTTGGGTTTTCTTTGGAGGTTTTTTTAATTAATTTGAATAAGGAAGTTTCCTGCTCTTCTCCATCTATAACAAATGTTCCATTAAAGATTTTGTGGCGACAATGTTCACTATTCACTTGTGAGAAACCAAAGACTTCTGAATCAGTTAGTTTTCGTCCAATTCGTTGTGCAACGCCTTCTAAATATTCAATTTCTTCATCATTCAAGGCTAATCCTTCTTGTTCATTATAGGCTGCAATATCTTCTATTGCTAAAACGGGAGCAGCTTCTACGGTGATCGTATAAATAGCTTGATTCAGTCCACTGTATTTTTGTAATAACATGGGATCAAAAGAAGGGAATTTCTCTGCATTAAGATACTCTTCAATTCGTAAGATTCCTTCAATTGCCATATTTTGCGTGATTTCCACCGCATTCGTACTCCACGGACTAATCATTGCTGCTCGTGGACCTATAAAATTTCCTTCTACTTCTGTTTCATTCAAATAAGGAGCTTGACCAAATAACCAAATCAATTTTTGGATATTTTCTTCTGACAAGGCATCTTGAGTTTGTACGGCGAAAATTTTATTGGATGGCGAACCAAAGAAGTGTATCATAGTTGTTTTAGGACTTTTAGATTTAGAAATTCTAGACGTGGCATTTTTTAAGTCAAATTGGTCAAGCATCATCTAATTGTCTTTACGTTATCAAAGCGCAAATTTCATCTTTTTTTCTAATAATAGCTTACTCAATTCCATAAATTTTAAAAACATCTGTTATTTTTAAGATGATTTAGTAAACCACAAAAACTATTTAAGTAATTAGCACAATAAATTGATAAAAACAATCTTGTCTAAGCACTTAAACCCAATCAATATTTTAATAAAATGCAAAAACTACTCTACTCCCTAATTATCCTATTCCTTTCGTTGAATAGTTCTTTTTCACAAACCAATGAATGGCTTTCTTCTATAAGAGCAGGTGTATCCGATAATGGCAATCATGTAAAACTAAGTTGGAATAACACCCCTGGAGCTACTTACGAAATAACACGTAAAAAACTAGAAGATGAATTTTGGCTATCCATAGCAACTAATATTACAGGTACAAGCTATGTGGATACCGATAGTAAAATAGGCGAAGCATACGAATATAAGGTATACAAGCAAGTGAATAATCGATTGTTCCATTATCTCATACATGCAGGAGTTCGTGTGCCTTCCAAAAAATCACGAGGACGACTTTTATTGTTAGTCGATCAAACACATGCAGTAACATTACAAGATAAAATAGAACGATGGATTAAAGATGCCGAAGGAGATGGATGGAGCGTTGTGAGAAAGGATATTGATCCCACTTCTCCTGTAACGGCTGTAAAAGAAGAGATTAGAAAAGAATATTATAGTATAGATGGTTTAAAGCAAGTGTTTTTATTGGGGCATATTCCTGTTCCCTATAGTGGACTCATTGTTCCTGATGGTCATGCGAATAATCATAGAGGAGCGTGGGCAGCAGATGTCTATTATGCAGAAATGGATGAAATCTGGACTGATCTATTTGTCAGCACGACTGGTCAACCTGCACGAACTACGAACGTTCCTGGTGATGGAAAATTTGACAACTCAGAAATCATTGATGCAGAATTAGAAGTAGGAAGAGTTGACTTTTATAATATGCCTGCTTTGAACAAATCTGAAGTAGAATTATTAGGAGAATATTTAGATAAAAACCACGCCTTTCGCAATAAGCACTTTACCCCAAAAATGCAAGCTTTTAGTATAGATAAATTTGTTAGAGGCTTTGATGAAAACCCAGACTTACAGTTTCCTCCAATGGTAGGTGTCGATAATTATTATACTAGAGAATATAGAAGTAGTTTGTTGAATGATAGTTACATTTGGTCCTATGGCGCGGGGCCAGGCTCTTATTCCTCCGCAGGAGGGATTTCAACTACCGCTAATATGGGAACTGATAACTTACAAGGGGTTTTTACAATACTATTTGGCAGTTATTTTGGTGATTTTGATACTTCTAATAATTTTTTACGTTCAGCTTTAGCTTCTGGAACTATATTAACTAGTTGTTGGAGTACGCGTCCCAATTGGGTCTTTTTTCATATGGGGCTTGGAGAAACGATTGGATTACAAACTCGATTATCACAATCTGATCGTGGTTTGTATAGTGGATCTCTACTTTCAAATTCCAATAATTTTGGTTTTGCTAGTGGATATGAAAATTCTGTGCATACAGCCTTAATGGGTGATCCCAGTCTAAGGATGCATAGCGTTACACCTGTAGAAAATGTAATGGCTAATTTCAATCAAAATAAAGTCTCATTGCAATGGGAATTAAATACGATTGATACTGAAATTGATACCATCCATATCTATAAAAAATTGGAAAATAAAAACACCTACCATCTAATTGCAAGTATTGCATCTACTCAAAACACCTATGAAGATCAACAACTTGACCAAACAGGAGAGATTTCTTATATGGTTCGAACCCAAAAATTAGAAATCACACCTAGTGGTAGCTATTATAATCAAGGAACAGGAAAAATAATTGAAGTTACGATTCCAAATATGGATGCAGATGGAGATGGATTTCTATCCAATATTGATTGCGATGATAACAATAGTCAAATTAATCCCGACATGCCCGAAATCCCCAACAACGGGATAGATGATAATTGCGATGGTATCATTGATATAGTAGATGCAGATGCTGATGGATTTAATAGCGAAATGGATTGCAATGATAATGACCCACAAATTAATCCTTATAGTTTCGAAATCTCTGATAATGGGATTGATGATAATTGTGATGGCATCATTGATACTTACATGCCCTGTTTTTCTATTAAAAATGTAGGTACTGTTTATATCGACTATTTCAAAAATCCAATTTCTCAAGCAGATGGATTTGAGGATTATTGCAATAGTGGCCCCTTCTCCTATCCTTCTATCAATGTTTTACCTGGATTTATCGCGGCTGTACCAAATACTTTGGAGGAAGGGCGACGATATTATTTTGATTTTTGTGCCAACTATGACGAAGCGAATTGGCCCATGTTAATCTCCTTAGTAGAACAAGATTACAGCGATGATATATTTCAAATTGTTCAATCAGTAGAGGGCTGTCGATTAGAATTTGTTTACAATTCAGATCTCCATGATAGTCTTATTGATCGTTGTTATGTAGTCGTAAATGATCGACGAGGCTGTAATATCCCCTATTATTATACTGGAAATGGTATTCCTTCTTTTGGTTGTGTGAGAATTGATGAGGATGGTGATGGTTATTATGATTATGAAGAATGTGATGATACAAATGCCAATATCAATCCAGGGCTTTCAGAAATTACATTTAATGGAATAGATGACGATTGTAATCCACTTACATTAGACGATGATGGAGATATGGATGGATTTTCAGTAAATGATGATTGTAATGATAATGATCCTACTATTTTCCCAGGTGCATTAGAAATTCAAGGTTCGGGTATAGACGAAGATTGTGATGGAATCATTGATGAATTAGATGGGGATGGGGATGGTTTCAATGCAGATGAAGATTGTAATGATGCTGATGATTACATTAATCCAAATGCTTATGACTTACCTAACAATGGAATAGATGAAGATTGTGATGGGGTGGATTATATTACAGAAACCTGTGATGCTGAAGCTACTTATTCTACCACTAATTTAATTTTTGGGACCTGTTACGGATTGTATGATCCAACATTAGTTATAAGACCCAATAGAGCTTATATTTTAGGTGAAATGAACCCTGGTCAAGCGTATTTTGCCGATTTTTGTGATGGTTATAATAGTGTACTTTGGGAAGCACTAATTACTGTTTATGAATACAATATGACAACAGAAGAAATAGGAGATGCGCTGTATGTAACGGCAGGTTGCCGAGCTGAATATGTGGTAAGAGATAACCCTTCATTTCCAGATATTCTAATTAATGTATCTCAATTAGGATTTTGTACCAATCCTACAAGCTCCGAAACTAATGGCGACATGATCATGGGATGCCTCAATTTTGATGGAGATAATGATGGATATTTCAATGATGTAGATTGTGATGATACGAATGCCAATATCAATCCCGGTTTACCTGAAATACCCTTCAATGGAATAGACGATGATTGTAATCCATTCACACTAGATAATGACGGAGATGGGGACGGATTTCCTATAAATGAAGACTGTAATGACAATAATCCCAATATCTACCCCGGTGCATTAGAACTTCAAGCTTCTGGTATAGATGAAGATTGTGATGGAATCATTGATGAGTTAGATGGAGATGGAGATGGTTTTAATTTTAACGAAGATTGCGACGACGGAAACCCTAATATAAACCCCGACGCAGCAGAAATCTATAATAACGGTATTGATGATAATTGTGATGACTTAATCGAAGAAATCGAAGCCTGTAATTTTGCAAGTACAGGAGCCTATAACACCTTTATTGACGCTGCAACGAATTGCCTCACTCCAACAATTGCTCCATTTGAGGTTTGGACAAACGAAAGTTACATTGTACGAGGATTAGCTAGCCAGACGACCTACTATTTTGATTTTTGCGATCAATATGATATTAATATTTGGGAAGCATTAATTACCGTATCTGAGGCAAACATTGATGCTAATAGGGCTGGCAATATTATTAATGCTCAAGCAGGATGCAGAATCGAATTTTCTCATAATTTTAGACCTGAATTTCCAGATTTGGTTATTTATGTAAGTGATAGAAATGATTGTACAGCAGCAACTCAAGAAATAAATAATGGTATTCCTAGTTTTGGATGTCTTATTTCTATTGTAGATCAAGACGGCGATGGCTTTAATTCCGATGAAGATTGCGATGACACAGACGCCAGTATCAATCCTGACGCAATAGAGATTCCTAACAACGATATTGATGAAAATTGCGATGATCTAATCGAAGTCATTGACCAAGACGGCGACGGCTTCAATTCTGATGAAGATTGCGATGACACAGACGCCAGTATCAATCCTGACGCAACAGAAATTCCTAATAATGATATTGATGAAAATTGCGATGATCTAATCGAAGTCATTGACCAAGATGGTGACGGATTTAATTCCGATGAAGATTGCGATGACACAGACGCCAGCATCAATCCTGATGCAACAGAAATTCCAAACAATGATATTGATGAAGATTGCGATAATGAAATTCTTGTCATTGATCAAGACGGCGATGGCTTTAATTCCGATGAAGATTGCGATGACACAGATGCCAGTATTAATCCTGATGCAACTGAAATTCCGAACAACGATATTGATGAAGATTGCGATAATGAAATTCTTGTCATTGATCAAGACGGCGATGGCTTTAATTCCGATGAAGATTGCGATGACACAGATGCCAGTATTAATCCCGATGCAACGGAAATTCCTAATAATGATATTGATGAAAATTGTGATGATCTAATTGAAGTCATTGATGAAGATGGTGACGGTTTCAATTCCGAGGAAGATTGCAACGATTTGGATGCCAGTATT
Source organism: Saprospiraceae bacterium (assembly GCA_020628645.1). Classification (GTDB taxonomy): domain Bacteria; phylum Bacteroidota; class Bacteroidia; order Chitinophagales; family Saprospiraceae; genus JAHDES01. The sequence goes on along the minus strand of JAHDES010000042.1, from coordinate 283 downwards.
AATCCTGATGCAACTGAAATTCCGAACAACGATATTGATGAAGATTGCGATAATGAAATTCTTGTCATTGATCAAGACGGCGATGGCTTTAATTCCGATGAAGATTGCAACGATTTGGATGCCAGTATTAATCCTGATGCAATAGAAATTCCAAACAATGATATTGATGAAAATTGCGATGATCTAATCGAAGTCATTGACCAAGATGGCGACGGCTTTAATTCCGATGAAGATTGCGATGACACAGATGCCAGTATCAATCCTGATGCAACGGAAATTCCCA
>JAHDES010000004.1 GCA_020628645.1 Saprospiraceae bacterium | reverse complement strand
TTTTTTTATATTTTTAACATATTACAAAAATTTACCGTTCAGTAATAAGATCCAAGTATAACCATCTAATAAAAAACTATTAATTGATTGATCTTTTAAGGTGAGCTTTTCTACATTCTTAAAATGAATTAAATCTGCAATAGTGGTATCTAAGCCCCAGGTAGGTATACTTAATGCATAAATAGAAAGTGCTTCTTCTAATTGTATTTCTCCATCTTGATTAATATCTACTTTGAAACTATTTCCGTTTTCATCATAAACGGTCGTCCACGAACCTCCTGTATTATTAAGCAAAACATCTTTTAGTCCTTCATCTTGAAATGTTATAGTTTGAGACCTTAAATTATGAGAGGAAGTCAATAAAAAGAAACAACTGAAAAGAATTCGAACATTTAAACTATTAAAGATCATATTCATTTATATTTTAGTTTGTTGAAAGAATAGCAAAAAGTATGCTCAAACTATTCCTAATGTTAAGTATTTTTGCTTTTTTTTTATTAAAGTTCCTTTTGGTCATCTAATGCTAAAATAACGTTTAGATAATTCTAATTGTATCCTTGGTAGCTTGTATTTTTGTCTAAGAACCATAATTTTTAAATATGAACCAAATCAAAAAATGACCAAGCAATTTCCACATATTCCTCGCTATGTTACCCTTTCGCGTTTATTTCGGTTTGCTTATGATCCCCTGAATACCATAGGTGAATTTAATGATAAAATGGGAGACACCTATACCTTTTACATGGGAGGTTTGAAGCATAATATTATGACTTCTAATCCTGATTTTATCAAACACGTTTTACAAAAGAACCATCGTAATTATAAAAAATCACCCATTCAAACAGATGCACTAGGTCAATTTTTAGGAAAAGGCTTACTCACTGTAAATGGCGATTATTGGCTACGCCAAAGACGATTAATTCAGCCTGGTTTTCACAAGCAAAAACTGAAAGGTTTGGCGGGGGTCATGCAAGCAGAAATTGAAAAATCTTGTCAGGTCTTTGATGAAGCAGCAGAAAAAAATGAAGTAATAGATGTAGCACCTATTTTTATGAAAATCGCTTTTCGTGTGGTCGCCAAATCATTATTTAGTACAGGAATAGAAGAAGACCAAATTGATCTTCTAGCCAATGGTGTAACGTCTTTACAAGAATTTGTGATACAACTTATTCGCTTGCCTTTTCTCAATCCTATTCGTCGCATCAATGGAGCGTACAAAAAGCACTTTAAGATTTTAGAGGAAATGGACGAACTCCTAATGGAAGTCATTCAACAAAGACGAGATGCAGGTACTTCAAATGATGATTTGTTGGACATGCTCTTGAGCGTACGCTATGAAGATACCGAAAAAGGAATGACGGATCGTCAATTGTTAGATGAAACCAAAATCTTATTTGTAGCAGGTCATGAAACGACAGGCAATGCCCTTTCTTGGATGCTTTATTTACTGACACAGCATCCTCATCAAGTCAAAAAACTAGAGCAAGAAATCCAAACGATACTCCAAGATCGAACGCCCACATTTACGGATATTCCTCAATTGCAGTATACCGCTCAAGTCATAAATGAAAGCATGCGCCTCTATCCTCCTGCTTGGATTACCGATCGGGTAGCTATTGAAGCAGATGAGTTTGATGGTGTTCCAATTCCTAAAGGACAATTAATTACGCTACTGATTCATTCGGCACATCGACATAATGCTTTTTGGGAAAATGCCTCTTCTTTTCAACCCGAACGTTTTGAGAAATCAAAGCAAAAAGAACAACATCTCTTTGCATTTTTACCCTTTGGTGGTGGACAGCGTTTGTGTATTGGAAATCTTTTTGCAATGATGGAAATGCAATTGGTGCTAGTGCATTTAATTCGAAATTATGAATTTGAATTAGTCGATAAAGAAGATGTAAAAGTGCAAGTCTTAGTAACGCTTCGTCCTGAAAATGGGATGAAAGTACGGGTGAAGAAGAAATAGCTTGAAAATATTTTTGACAACTAAAATATTGGTTAAAATAATCGTGGGACGATTTTGAATATACTGTAATCTAAGTCAGTTTAAGTTTTATGATTGCCCCAAGGGAACATGTTCCCTTGAAATTCAGGACGTTATATTTGGGTTAGAACATATTGAAGTTGAAAATTATTTCGATTACAGTGTGTTGAATCGGCCACACGATAAGTATTTAACATTTTTAACTAGAAGGAACTTCAAATACCCTGACTTTTAATATCTTTCTGGTCTGATTTGTAAGCTTAAATCGCTCATCCATTCGATAACCTACCACCCAACAAATATTAGTATTAGATAAAAGTAAAGGAAGCTGTTCCTTATCGAGACGATTAATTTTTTGATCGTTAAAAAAGGCTTTTATTTTTTTATGTTTTCCTTCCATTCCTAAAGGTTGAAATGTATCGCCAGCTCTCCATGTTCGTATTTCTAGTGGAAATTGTAATTGATCGGCATCAAGATAAACTATGTTTGGATCTGAAGAAAATTGTTGAGGTGGACTTGCTAAAAATTCAAAGGTGATTTTTGATTTTCCAAAGTAGACCAATTCAGTCGTTGAGTTGATCCAAATAGGAGCTATCGTTTCTGTTTCTTTTTTTAAAGGTTCTACCAAAAGTTCATCTCCATGTAAAAGTGCTTGATGCGTTTTAGAATAAAAAAATTGTCCCTGAGCTTGATCTATACACTCCATAATCTGTTGGATTTGATCTGAATGAAAGCCCAAGGGATGAAACCATTCAAATAATAGGGTAGAAGGAGCAGGATATTTCATTAATTGATTCATTTGAATGATCGTCCGTTCCTTTTTTTCTAGTACCACTTCCTTTTTTATTGTTGCAACTGCAAAATGAAACAATTGAGCTGTAGCTTGAAGATATTCAATAGTATTTTGCGCTTTTTGGAGAAAAGCAGGATGTATTTTTTCAAAAGCAGGTATAATATGGTGACGAATAGCATTGCGTTGATAGGCATCTGTAGCATTAGACGCATCTTCTCGATAAGCAATCTTGTGTTGTACAGCATAATCGACAATATCTTGTTTTGTGGCAAAAAGTAAGGGGCGAATAAATTTTTTTCGTTGAATTGGAATTCCTTTCATACCTCGAATTCCAGTTCCTTTTGCAAAATTAAGCAAGACCGTTTCTATAGAATCATTAGCATGATGCGCTGTTAAAATGTAGTCATAATTATATTTTTCGACTAATTTTTCAAACCATTGATAACGTAAATTTCGGGCAGCTTCTTGAGTTCCCAATTTTTGCTCATATTTATACGTTTGAGTATCAAATCGTTTTACATGCACTGGGATTTGATGTGTTTTTGTCCATTCTAACAAGAAGTATTCGTCTTTGTCGGATGCTTCTCCACGCAATTGAAAATTACAATGTGCTATTCCAAAATTTAAGTTTGCAGCTATACTAAGATGAGCCATCACCATAGAATCAATTCCACCGCTTACTGCAAGTAGGAAACGGCTATCTGCTTGACTTGCAATGGAATATAACGTATTTTTGTAGGATATTAGCATCTTTTTTGGTGTGATATTTGCTACAAATATAGGAAACCAACCGAAGCAATCTCCCCTCAGTTGATTATTATTTTCAAGACAGTACATTCATACTATGAACAGTAACTACACCGTTTTACTATGGTTCTGCTTAATTATTTGGGGAGGACAAGCGCTTCATGCGCAAACAGAGATTGCATGGTCAAAAACAGTTGGAGGATCAAATAATGATCGAGTAACTGCTTATTTATCAACTTCTGATGGAGGCTTTTTTCTAGCTGGTACTACTTCTTCCACTAATCAATCTTTTAGTGGGTTAACTTCCAATTCTGCTTTTATTGCCAAATTTAATGCTGCTGCCGATCAGCAATGGGTTAAATCTATTGGAGATGCTTCAATGCTTGTTCCTAAAGAAATACTTCGTACTCCAGATGGTGGATTTCTTATTATGGGGCAACACGAAAGTGAGGACTTAGGCGCCTTGCATGGGCATAGAGATGGTTTTCTAATCAAAATAAACGCAAATGGAAATGTCATTTGGGAAAAAACCTTTGGTGGGATGGGAGATGATATTCCAAATTCTATCATTATTGATTCTAATGGCGATTTTATAGTTGTGGGAATGACCAATTCTGATTTTACGGATAAAAAAATGCAAGGTACCTATGATGCTTGGTGGGCAAGATTGAGTAATCAAGGAGAACTTAAAGTACAACATCGTCTAGGGGGAGAAATGGATGATGAATTGTCTAAAATTATTCGCATTAATTCAAATTATTTTGCTGTGGGTTCTTCAACTTCCGCAGTCAATTTAGACGATCCCAAAGATGGCTGGTTTGTAGAGTTAGACCAAAATGGACAAATTGTTTCCTCAAAAACCTTTGGTGGGAGTGCATTTGATTTGTTTAAAGACATTGAAGTACTAGATGAAGATTTGATTGTTTTGGGTCAAAGTTGTTCTTTAAATGGAGATGGCGAGACAGATCAAATGGGCAACAATATTTGGGTTAACCGAATAGATAATAACGGAACTCTTATTTGGTCAAAAAAATATGGTTCTGATCAAGAGGATATACCACATGATTTAATGCTTTTTCAAAATGAAATTTGGTTGGTTGGACATTCCAATGCTTATGATCACCCAACTTTTACTACAAAAGGAAATGCCGATGCTGTGTTACTTCAATTAGATGGAGATGGCGAAACCATCGCTACCACTACGATGGGTGGATTTCAAACGGATTATTTTAGTCACATTGCATTACTTCAAGATCAAACATTGTTGCTCTTAGGGAATACCTATTCTAATTCTGGAGATATTCAACAAGCGAAAGGCGGACAAGATATCTGGTTGACTGCAATTGGAAATAATACGATACCCACCATTTCGTTTGGTGACGATATTAGCGTTTGTGAAGGAGAACAAATTAATCTTTCGGCAGATACAGATTGTACCAATTGTACGTATTTATGGGATGATGGTACGACTACGCCTGAGCGAAATATTGAAGCTTTAGCTTCTTCTTTTTATTATTTAAGTATGACGAATAGCCAAGGAACTACAGCGGTCGATTCCATTTATATTACCGTCAATACAGTGCCTACTGTAAGTATTGAGCAAAGTCCGATTTCTTGTCACGATGCAAATGATGGTTCTATAAATTTAAGTATTAATTCAGCGGATGATTATACCATTAACTGGAATACAGGAGCTACTGGTGCTACTTTGACGGAACTTTCAGGAGGTATTTATGAAGTAACCATTTCAACTGAAAATAATTGTACTGCAAGTGCAAGTGCCACTATTTTAAATCCGAGTGCTTTAGTCGTGGCTGCTGAATTTGTCAATCCTACTTGTCATGGCGAAGCCAATGGTCAAATATTACCTATTATTTTTGGAGGACAAGCTCCTTATCAATATGAATGGTCAAATGGAACTACTACTAAAAATTTAACTCAAGTTATTGGGGGAGCTTATAGTTTAACCTTAACGGATAATTTAGGATGTACTATCGTAAAAGACTATAGTTTGGCAGAACCTGCTGCCATTATCAGCAATGAAATTATCAATGAAACAAGCATTGATTTGGAAATAAGTGGTGGTACAAGTCCTTATACCGTAAACTGGGACAATGGAGATATTGGAACGACGCTTCCAGAATTAGTACCAGGTAATTATACTTATACGATCACAGATGCAATAGGATGTACCTACACCAATATGATTAATTTTCAAACGACTTCTACTGAACAACTTATATCAACAACAATAGAAATTTCGCCTAATCCAACTGCTGATTATTTTCAGTTATCCAATGACAATCTAACGCAAGTAGAACTTCTACATCTAGACGGTCGATTGATTCAACAATGGGAAAAAAATCAACTTCCCAATACATTTAACGTCTCTACTTATCCTAAAGGATTGTATTTAATAAAAGTATATCAAGAAGAGGCGTATCAAGTATTGAAATTGGTGAAGCAATGATTAATATAAAAAATCAATTTACCTCTATTTCCACCTTTTTTCGTTGCTTCTTATCGCGTAAAAGAAGGGTATATTTTCCTCTTTTCAAGATTAATTGGACCGTTCTTTTTTGCGAACTAGCTTCTTGTATATCTGCTGGTATTGCGATTTCTTCATCTTCCTGTTCATAATAGGCAGCCACTAAACAAGGATAGTCCATTTTATACTTATCTACATTGATGGAATGTGTAATTTTATTATCAAATTGTAAGTAAGAAGGACGACCAGCTTCATATTTCGTTCTAGGATGATATACCTGAATGTCATAATTAACGGAAGGGGTATTCGTCTGAGAATCAAATTCTTCTAGTACAAGCGATTTATTGTTGAATGTGAAAACGCTAGATTGCCCTACTTTTGCCGTATAATACAAGGGTTCTTCTGCTGCAAAGCAACGCTCATTCATCATTCGCTGATCAATCGTAAGGGGATTAATACGCGCATAGCGTTGAAACCAAGAAGCCATGTAGCGTACCCCTCCGAGTGGATTTTCACGTATTTTTTTATCCTTGGCATAGATTAAAATCTTGGCATTGGGATTAGCTTTTATTCTACGATTGATGTTCATGCCTTGCGACCAATTGAGGGCATTTTGTCGAATACTATCATCATCTTTGAGAATGTCTTTTTCTCGTTGAACAATCTGTTTAGCCCGTTTTAATTCTTCAGCTTTAGCATCATAAGGAAAGACCTCAAAGCCCAATCGTAAAGCCGTTCGAATGAGTTCACCAAAGACAGCCTCATCGGTTTGTTCGCCAGAATTGATAGAAGGATATTTTCGATTATTCAAAGAAGTATCATAATAATCTAAAGCTTCAATACCCAAATAACGAAAGCCTTGCCGATAAAAATCACTTAACAAAGACTGGAAAAATACTCTCGTCTGAGGATGCTCATTGGAATCATTAAAGAAGACCACTTGTTCACTTTTGCTTCGTTCTAAAATATAAGATTTAGCATCGACACGCTTGTGACGATTAAGTTTTTCTTGCGCTTTTCGGTCAGGAGATTTAGCTTGTTTTCCTTTATTGCAATCCCAACTTTTGTATTTACCAATATTATTTTTTCGATTTTGATCAGAAGAAGCAATTTGATCAGAAAAAGTATAAACTAAATCCGTTTCTGCTACATCTACTTTGGTGATATTGGTATTGTTAATCAATTCATTAGAAGCTAAAAATTCTACCCTTCTATTTTGCTGTCGTCCATATTCATCTACATTGCTGGCAATGGGTTTGGTATCCCCAAATCCTTTAGTTTGAAGGCGACTTAATGCGATTCCTTTTTGAATGAGATAATCTCGAACAGCTTTTGCCCGATTATTGGATAATTCTTGATTGTGATACTGTTCACCTTCATTATCGGTATGTCCGTGAATTTGAATTTGTAAGGATTGATTTTTTTGTAAATAGTTAACTAAACGATCAAGGGTAGCATGAGATTGGGGTAATAAATCGTATTTATCCGTTTCAAAATAAATGTTTTCTAGCCCTGTGGGCGTACTGGTTTGCGGCGTAAAAATAGTAGAACGATCACTAAATTTTTCTAGGCGAACATCATCAATATAAAAATAGCCCACCAAAATGTCATGTTTTGATTTTGGGTTCAAAAATTGACCAATATAAAGATGCGTATGTTCGCCATCAGCGATATAACTCCCTGAAATTTTTATCCATTGATTGGGTAGAAGAGTAGTTGATTCTGTTAAATAGATTTGAGGAGAACGTTCAATAATTTCATTAGTTTTTTCAAAAAAACGATCTCCAAAATAAGCCCCAAATCCAATATTAGAATTCGCTTCCAAATTTTTCTTATGATATGCTTGATTATAAGCCACCCAAAATTCCAGATAATATTCTGTTCCAACCACCATTGTATCGCGTAAAGGAACTTTTAAGTATTCCGACCAGAAATCTCCATGAATAACGATACCTGCCATATTTCGACCCGAATGAGCAGGTATAGCATCAAATTTTGGGGTACGAAAACGCGGGGTAATCAAATCGGTAGACGCAAGATTAGCAGTAGACCAAAAATTGGTCACTCGCTCAAACTCATGTCCTGAATCAAGCATGGACGTAGGTTGATGCCGACATTCTTCGAAACTAGGGTTGGGGATTAAATTTTGACTCCATCCATAGAATCCAAGCAATAATAATAGTATGATTATCTGTATCTTATAAAGCATTTTTACTGCATTTCTTACTTATGATGGTATGGCTCATTGTTCAATATCGTCATGGCTCGATAGAGTTGTTCCACGAAAATCAATCGAACCATTTGATGCGAAAAAGTCATTTTAGATAAACTGATCTTGAAGTTGGCTCGTTGATAAACGTCGTCTGAAAAACCATAAGCTCCACCAATGATAAAAATTAAACGTTTTTGAGGGCTTAATAATTGTCGTTGTAAAAAATTAGAAAAATCAACGGAACTATATTGTTTTCCATTTTCATCTAAAAGAATAAGAGCATCTTGAGGACGTATTTTATCTAAAAAAAGTTGTCCTTCCTTTTTTTTGAGTTCCTGTTCAGAAAGATTCTTAGCATTTTTTACATCCGAAAATACCGTCCAAGTAAATTTTAAATAGCGACCCAAACGTTTTTGATAGATCGAAAACCCCTCCTCTAAATACGGAAAACTAGTTTTTCCAATGGCCCAAAGCTCAATTTTCATTCTTAAAATTTATAAAATGTTAGATTTATAACAAATATGGACTTTATTTTCAATTACCATGGAAAATAATTCACAAAAATTAGTGAAAAATTGTATCTTTATTAAGACTTTTCCTTTCGGGTGTTAAACAAATTCAACCTAAAATTTTTACTATATTAAGATAATAAGATCATCTTGATGGTTATCTTTATGATTTTATAGTATTTTATTCCAAAAAACCTGTAATTTTTTTAATAAGTTATAAAACAACACTATGTCCCGATTTCTACCCCCGATTTACACCTTGACTTTACTTTTTTTAGGAATAACTCAATACGCATTTTCTCAAAGTAGTGCCTGTGATGAATACATGTTCGCTGGGGAAGATGTCCATTTATGTAATCACCCAACAGGAGGCGAAGCAACTCTTGAAGGTTTTGCATCCTCTAATATTGTTAATACAGAATGGATTTCAAACAGCAATACCAGTATGATTGAAGATACTGCTGCCTTTTGGACGGATGTTGAAGTTACAGAAACCACAACTTTTACTTTGGCAGGTGAGGTATTGTCTGGTAATTTGATAACCAATGGAGATTTTGGTACTGGAGATCAAACAGGTGTCATTTCTACAGATGCTGGTTTCTACACCTATTTGGCACATTGGAATACTGGGCAAGCTGGTGGTTTTGATGGCTATGGTCCTGGTGAATGTTGTTTGCCAGGAAATGGAAGTTACGCCATTGCTAGTAATTCTAGTTTTGGTGGCGCACAATCCATGTTTGCTTCCCAATGTCCAGATCATACCACAGGAAATTTTACAGGAAATATGTTATTGACTAATCTTAATGGTCAAGAACGGGAGATTTGGTGTCAAACCATACAAATCGAACAATTTACAGATTATTCCTTTTCTGCTTGGTTTGCTACTATGGGGCCTGAGGATAATAGCCATACGCTAGGTGGCGGTGGTGGAGATGGCGATGGAAATGATGGGGGCTCCGATAGAGATGGTGATGGAATACCTGATGCCTCAGATAATTGTCCAGAAACAGCTAATCCAGGGCAAGAAGACTTTAATAACAATGGTATCGGTGATGCTTGTGAAGATGGTGGAGATACAGGCTCTGATAGAGATGGCGATGGAGTTCCTGATTCAGCAGATAATTGTCCAGACACGGCCAATCCAGGACAAGAAGACTCAGATGGCGATGGTGTTGGTGATGCCTGTGACAGTAGTGGAGATGATGGTGCTGGCGGTGGCGGTCTAGGTGGCGGTCGATGTACGTCTCGAGTTCAAGTAGAAATTAATGGAGAACCTCAGGGGGAACGAATTTATTTTGCACCTACGGCACTTTGTGAGTGGGGAAATCTCTTTCATGATTGGAACTCTGGATTCAATACAACAGCCGAGATTTGTATCATCAATAAATGTAACTCAGATGATGGTAATTTAATGGCTATTGACGATATTTATTTTGGTTCAACTTGTAAAATTGAAGATGAAGTCACTGTTTATGTAGATAATATTTCTGCTTTTGTGGAAGAACCAAAAGTATTAGACTGTGAAACTTTGGAAGTTACTTTAGAAGGAAGCTTTGAATCGCTAAGTGACCCAAATGTAATTAGTTTTTATTGGGGTGATCAAAATGACCAAATCATAGATGGGGAAGAATCACAAACTTTAGTAGTTTCTGAACCAGGTACGTACACTTTTTATGCTTTTAATCCTCAATCATTTTGTTACGATGAATATTCCGTAGAAGTCGGAAACGATTTAGAAGAACCTTTTATAGAAATTGCAGAACCACTCATATTGAATTGCGACAACCCCGTAATAACTATTGATGCTTCTGCTTCTTCAGATGGGCCCACTATGTCATTTGAATGGACAGAGTTTGCAGGAAATATAGTTTCTGGAGATACGACTAGTACAGTTGTAGTGGATGATGAAGGTTTTTATTATTTAACAGTTACAAATGATGCGAATAATTGTAGTGTAGATACCTCTATTGTTATTTCTGAAAATTTCAACACCCCCGAAATAGAAGCTAATCAACTTGATTATACGATTGATTGTAGCAATGCAATTGCAACTTTTGATATAGATATAAATTCTTCTACGGCAGATTTAGATTATACTTGGACAAGTCCAACAGCAAATGGAATTTTAACAGGGGAAGACACTGCTACACCTACTGTAAATGAATCTGGTACGTATACTTTAGTCGTAACCAACCCTGAGAGTAGTTGTACTAGTACAATTGATATTGAAGTAGAAAGCTTATCTGATTTCCCAGATTTAACACTTGATCCTGTCGAAAAAATTAATTGTACAAATTCACAAGTGGATTTAAATGCTCAAAGTACGACCACTGCTACCTTAACCTACGCTTGGTCTTCTTCAGATGGTACAATCTCAGGAGATCCTACTTCCTCAAGTGTACAAGCCATTAGCGCTGGTACTTATCAAGTTACACTAACCAATGAAGATAATGGTTGTACTAGAGAATCGACGGTCTTAGTAGAAGAAGATGTAGAATATCCAACAGTGAATGCAGCCACTCCAGATATGATTACCTGTAATAATAGCTCAGTTTTCCTAGATGCTGCGGGTTCAGATAGTGGAGATGATTTCTCAATCAATTGGACGACAACAGATGGTGCAATTGTTAATAATGACAATACACTCTCCCCAGAAGTTAATGAGGCTGGTACTTATCAACTTGTTATTACCAATATAGAGAATGGATGTGCTGAAACGACTTCAGTAGTTGTGGAACAAAATGTGGATTTACCTCAAATTGAAGCTGCTACACTCGATGAAATAAATTGTATCCAATCCACTGCCACTTTAGATGCTATCTTAAATAGCCCTATCGACAATGCAACCTATGCATGGTCTACGATGAACGGAAATCTTACCGGCCCTAATGATGCAGCTCAAACTCAAGCAAATGGAGTCGGGACGTACTCCTTAACTGTTACAGATTTAGATAATGGTTGTTCTACTACAACTTCTATTGATGTCTCTTCTAATACAACTGACCCTACCGTGAATATTGCAGCACCGAGTTTGTTAAATTGTAATAATCCAACTTTTAATTTAGATGCGAGTGCTTCTAGTAGTGCTGGCAATTTTCAATATCAATGGTCTACTACAAATGGTACAATAAATGCAGGTGCAGATGGATTAAATCCTGAAATTACTCAAGCTGGAGATTATCAATTAATTATCACAGATTTAGATAATGGTTGTAGTGCAATGGCGACTCAATCGGTAGAGGAAGATTTTACTTCTCCTACTGCAAATGCAGGTGCTGGAACGCAATTAAGTTGTAATTTGACTACTATTAGTCTCGATGCTTCTGCTTCTTCACCTGATATGCAATATGATTGGTCCAGCTCTGGTGGGAATATTGAAAGTGGTGGAAATACACTCACGCCTACCATAAATGCAGCAGGCGTTTATACCTTGACCGTAACAGATAATTCAAATGGCTGTACAGCAACAGATCAAGTTGAAATTACACAAGATACAGATCTTCCGATTGCAAATGCGGGTGAAAATGCAAGCTTAGATTGTGCAACAACTAGTATAACCTTAGATGCAACGAGTTCTTCTACTGGAAATGATCTTAGTTTTGAATGGTCAAGCGCAGATGGAATGATTGAAAGTGGTGAAAATACATTACAACCACAAATTAATATGCCGGGGACTTATACGCTATTAATTTCTAATTCCACAAATGGATGTACAGCAATTTCAAGTGTAACCATAGAAGAAAATACAGAGTATCCAACAGCAGATAGTGGTCTAGAAAGTTTAATCAATTGTTACAATCCAGAAATCCAATTAGGAGGTGCAGGTACGAGTGTCGGAACAGATTTCGTCTATACTTGGACAACAGCCGATGGTACTATCTCTACAGGAAATGATACTCCCAATCCAACGATTACATCTGGAGGAATGTATCAATTGTTGGTAACCAATACGACCAATTCTTGTACTGCAATGGCATCTATCAACGTTACTGAAAGCCTAAATAATCCTACTTTAAATGCAGGTATAGATCAGTTGTTAACTTGTGAAACAGAAAGCCTAAATCTTAATGCAAGTACAGACTTAACGAATGATTATTCCATTTCATGGTCAGGAAATAGTATTCTTCAAGGTGAAAATACCCTTACCCCAGAGGTCAATGCAAGTGGCGTGTATGAAGTCACGATTCAAAATATGCTCAATGGCTGTACCGCTACTGATCAAGTTGAGATCACACAAGATGTAGATCTACCAATAGCAGATGCAGGAGTGGAAGCCACTTTAGATTGTGCCACAACAAGTATCACTTTAGATGCAAGTAACTCCTCAACTGGAAGTGAGTTAATTTATAGCTGGACAAGTGCAGATGGGATGATTGAAAGTGGTGAAAATACCCTTGAACCACAAATCAATATGCCAGGGACATACAATTTATTAGTCTCTAATACCATGAATGGATGTACTGCCACATCGAGTGTAACCATAGAAGAAGATACCGAATCGCCAACAGCGGATAGTGGTCTAGAAAGTTTAATCAATTGTTACAATCCAGAAATCCAATTAGGAGGTGCAGGTACGAGTGTCGGAACAGATTTCGTCTATACTTGGACAACAGCCGATGGTACTATCTCTACAGGAAATGATACTCCCAATCCAACGATTACATCTGGAGGAATGTATCAATTGTTGGTAACCAATACGACCAATTCTTGTACTGCAATGGCATCTATCAACGTTACTGAAAGCCTAAATAATCCTACTTTAAATGCAGGTATAGATCAGTTGTTAACTTGTGAAACAGAAAGCCTAAATCTTAATGCAAGTACAGACTTAACGAATGATTATTCCATTTCATGGTCAGGAAATAGTATTCTTCAAGGTGAAAATACCCTTACCCCAGAGGTCAATGCAAGTGGCGTGTATGAAGTCACGATTCAAAATATGCTCAATGGCTGTACCGCTACTGATCAAGTTGAGATCACACAAGATGTAGATCTACCAATAGCAGATGCAGGAGTGGAAGCCACTTTAGATTGTGCCACAACAAGTATCACTTTAGATGCAAGTAACTCCTCAACTGGAAGTGAGTTAATTTATAGCTGGACAAGTGCAGATGGGATGATTGAAAGTGGTGAAAATACCCTTGAACCACAAATCAATATGCCAGGGACATACAATTTATTAGTCTCTAATACCATGAATGGATGTACTGCCACATCGAGTGTAACCATAGAAGAAGATACCGAATCGCCAACAGCGGATAGTGGTCTAGAAAGTTTAATCAATTGTTACAATCCAGAAATCCAATTAGGAGGTGCAGGTACGAGTGTCGGAACAGATTTCGTCTATACTTGGACAACAGCCGATGGTACTATCTCTACAGGAAATGATACTCCCAATCCAACGATTACATCTGGAGGAATGTATCAATTATTGGTAACCAATACGACCAATTCTTGTACTGCAATGGCATCTATCGAAGTTACAGAAGACATTGATACACCAACTGTAGATGCAGGAATGAGTCAAACCTTTGCTTGCGAAACTGGAAGTTTAACTTTATCTGCAAATACCAATCTTTCAGATGATTATACTATTACGTGGTCAGGAAATAGTTTTATCCAAGGTGAAAATACCCTTTCTCCTGAGATAGATGCGGCTGGAATCTATGAAGTTGTTATTCAAAATATGCTCAATGGTTGTACTGCCTCTGATGAAGTAGAAATCATGCAAGACGTTGATGCACCACTAGCAAATGCAGGAGAAACATTTACCTTAAATTGTTTAGAAACTTCTTACGAAATTAGTGCAGATGCTTCTGCTGGTTCAAATATTGAGTACGAATGGACTAGTGCAGATGGAAACTTCCTATCGGATACAGATATACTCAATCCTATTATAGATGGTGCAGGGACTTATTTGCTTCAAGTGACCAATATGGATAATAACTGTACCGCTCTTTCTAGTGTAACGATTGAAGAAGATATTGAAACTCCTGAGTTTGAAGCTCCTGTTTTTGATGATTTGACTTGTATTATTAATACTGTTGAACTTTCTAACCTTTTAGATGATAATTATGATTATGAATGGAGTACACTAGATGGAAATTTTAGTACAACTACAGCTATTGCCAATCCTTCTGTTGATGCAATTGGTACTTATGAAGTCCTCATAACAAATAGTATGAATGGGTGTACCAATACTGCAAGTGTAGCTATTGAAGAAGATCGAGATTTTCCACAAGTTGAAGCGATCACCCCTGAATTATTAACTTGTGTTATCAATGAAGTGGATTTAAATGCAACTCTTTTAGCTGGAGATGAAGCTGATTTCATCTATGAATGGAGTACACAAAATGGAAATATTTTAGGTACAAATACATCCTTGTCCACACAAACTAATCAAATTGGTAACTATACCTTATTAACTACCAATACGGATAATGGATGTACCACAACTATTGATTTATTGGTTGATGAAGATCGTGATGCACCTACTGCAGATGCTGGTCTTCCTCAAATCATAAATTGCCAAACAACAGAAGTTACCCTTGGAGGTACGACTACTTCTTCAGGTACGACTTATACTTATGATTGGTCAGATGGCACAACTAGCTTAGATAATACAGCTACCATTATAACTTCTACTGCTGGAAATTATGCACTTGTTGTTACTAATTCCGAAAATGGATGTTCAAGTCAATCTACGGTGAGTGTAACCCAAAATGTGGAATATCCAACTGTTGATGCAGGTACTTCACAGGTATTGGATTGTTTGGCAGATGAATTAAGCCTATCAGGTTCAGCTTCTGGTGATAATATTACTTATGAATGGTCTACGCCAAATGGAAATATCATCAGTGGAGCAACAACATTAACACCACTGATAGATCAGCCAGGAACGTATGAACTAACTGCCATAAATCAAACAAACTTCTGTGCAAGTACAGCAAGTGTTGAAGTTGAACCAGATGAAAATGCACCTGCTGTAATGATTGCAGCAGCAGATGACCTAAATTGTACACGGACTAAGCTAGTATTAGATGCAACCAATTCAAGTACTGGAGCTAATATTACATTTGCTTGGTCTACAATGAATGGTTCTTTTGTGGCAAATGAAACTAGTTTAACACCTGAAATTGATGCCCCTGGTACCTATACCTTGAGCATGTTGAATACTGATAATAATTGTGAAACAATCCAAAATGTTATTGTAGAACAGGATATTGAAACACCTACCGCAGATGCAGGGGATACACAAGAATTAAACTGTGTACTTACTGAAATCGTACTAGATGCTCAAAATTCTTCTGCTGGGAATATGATGCAATATACTTGGACGGATGAAGCTGCAAATGTCATTAATACAAATAATGCATTAGATGTATTAATCACTGAATCTGGAACGTATACCTTAGAAGTATTCAATGCAGATAATAATTGTTCTTCTTCAGATGAAGTTACCATTTCACAAGATATTGAAGAACCACAATTCACAATTGATACCCCTCAAAAAATAACTTGTGTTATCACAGAAGTTGATTTATTTGCGACCATTGCTGATCCTCAAAATTTTGAGTTTGAATGGAGTACCTATGAAGGAAATATTCTTTCTACTGCTCAAAACGAAGCACAAGTTGATGTACCCACGACTTATGATTTATTAGTTACTAAAATTTCAAATGGTTGTACTAGTACACAAAGTATTGAAGTAGAAGAAGATCGAGAATTTCCAATGATTAGTTTAACGAATCCTGAAATTGTTACCTGTGCCAATCCAATTGTTTTAATTGATGCTGCAGGTTCAGATAATGGAATGAATTTTACAACCCAATGGTCAAGCACGAATGGTTCTATTGTTACAACAAATGATTATTCTATTGAGGTTGAACAAGGAGGAGATTATACGTTTACCATTTTAAATACAGATAATAATTGCGAAAGTACACAAAGCTTGAATGTAATAGAAAATACCACTTTGCCTACTGCAAATGCAGGACAAGATTTAATTCTTAACTGTTATAACCCTGCTTTAGAAGTGGATGCTTCACAATCAAGTACAGGTGATTTTAGTTACGATTGGGCAACTGCTGATGGAAGTATTGTCTCAGGTGCTCAAACACTCAATCCAACCGTAGATAATGGTGGTTTGTATGTATTGACAGTAGAAGATATAATTAACGGATGTATTTCTACAGATGAGTTAAATGTAACCGTAGATCAAGATGTGCCTTTAGCTGTTGCAGGAGAAACTATTGAATTAAATTGTTTACTTACACAAACTAATTTAAGTTCTACGATTGAAAATAGTCCGACCATTGAAATTACTTGGTCTACAAATGGAGGAAATATACTGGAAGGTGAAGATACGCCAAGTCCTTTAGTCGATGCTCCAGGAATGTATAATCTAGAAGTAATTGACTTAAATAATGGTTGTACTGCTACCTCATCTCTTGAAGTAACGCAAGATATTGATGCTCCAGCAGCAGATATAGAAGAAACAGAGCAGTTGACGTGTACGATAACATCTACTGTATTAAATGGTATAGCTGAATCAGGTCTGCAATATGTATGGACGACAATAGATGGTAACATCGTAGAAGGTGCCAATACCCTTAATCCAACTGTTGACGCATCTGGAAATTATATTCTAGTTGTTACAAATGCTTTGAATGGTTGTACAGGTACGGACGAGATAGAAGTTAAGCAAAATGAGAATATTCCAGAATTAATTACAGCAAATGCAGTTGCTCCATTATGCCATGATTTATTAGGTAGTATCGAAGCGATCAATGTACAAGGAGGGGTTGCTCCTTATGTGTTCTCTATTGATGATGGGGTGAATTTTTATAGTGAAAATGATTTCCTTGATTTGGAAAGTGGTGCTTATGATGTGATGATACAAGATGCAGAAGGTTGTGAATTAACAACAACTTTTATTGTACCTGTAGTAGAAGAAGTAACAGCTATATTAGAAGATGAAGTTGAAATTTCTATCGGACAATCCTACCAGTTAAATACCATTACGAATATCCCTGAAAACCAAATTGCTTCTGTTACATGGACACCAGCAACAGCGCTGTCTGATCCTACTAGTTTAAATCCAACGACTACTACAACAGAAGATATTACGTATACAGTAGTGATCGAAAATGAAAATGGATGTAGTACAGAAGCTGAAATTACTTTACGGGTAGATCGTGAAATTGGCGTATTTATTCCTAATGTTTTCTCACCATTTAACGGTGATGGAAATAATGATGAATTCCGTATCTATGCTAGAGATGAAAGTGTCGTTCAGCTAAAACAATTCAATATTTTTGATCGCTGGGGTACACAATTATTTGGGCAAAGTAATATTGATTTAAATAGTGCGGTATGGGATGGTACATTTAGAGGGCAAGAGCTCAAGCCAGCTACTTATGTTTATTACATAGAATTAGAATTAATTGATGGTAGTACCCGTATTCTTACAGGAGATATTAGTCTCATAAAATAAGGTCAAAAATTTATATCAATATAGTAGAGGTTATGTCTTTTTTAGATGTAACCTCTTTTTTATTTTCGTGAGCCTCCTACAAATTATACGCAATTGAATAAGTGATTTCGTAAATCACACCTTCAACGTATAATGCCGATTTGAAAAAATCGTAAATTATGTACGAAAGAATTTTGTCAATTCGGTATTATCTTACGAATAACCCCATTTGTTTAAAAAAAGTATAAAATCACGGACAAAATTGCTCAATTTTGCCATAATATTGAAAAGCAACTAAAAATTTTGTAATTTAGTGACGTTAATAAAAAATATATTCATAGTTTACTAATATACCATATTCTTTATGGTGTATAGACCTATCTTGCTGTGATACCTCACAGAAAATATTAGCTTTTTGATCACACCCCAAGCTAATGTCATCCTAAGAAAAATTTTGCTTGAATGACAAGTCTAAGACCTTGTTGTTCATGCCTTGTTTGTCTATGCAAACTAAAAGCTAATGATAGCCCGCTTCTTTAGCGTAGCTATTCACTATAGTTTTATTGTAGAGTCAAATGATTTTATAGAGCGGATTTAGTACAAAAGAATCATATTGCTTATTGTCTTGTAGGTAAGATAATAAGCCTGTCTTTTGTATGCCTTTTTTGAAAAAGGTAGAATTCGCTTATTCAACAACTATGTAACAACTTTATTTGTAATGAGAGCGAATTTTACAATTACTTTAGTTCTACTATTTTTTACTCATCTTCTTTTTGCACAAGCTGAAAAATTAACAGCCAATACCGATCATGTAATTTCCCATGATTTCAAAATGACGGAGAGTGTTCATACCTTCCAACTTTGTGGTTTAGATGAAGGGAGGGATTATAACCTTCATGTGTATGATGACCGATACGCGCCACAATGTTCCTATGATATAGAAATGAAATATTTAAGCAAGGATAAAATGGTCTTTCGAGCAAATAGTGATTGCATGGAATTGCTTATTAAACGTTCAGACTGTAAAACAGATAAAGCGACCTATCCTCATTTAGCCGTCATAGGTATCGAAAAAGATCCTAAGATGAATTGGCTTATTCTTGAAAGTGAATCCGATAAAGAATACTTAGTACAAGACATTTTATTTAAAAATGATTGTTTTGATTTAATACCTGGGTCTATCCAAACAAGAGGAGAAGTAGGTGTGTTTAGTAATGGAGCGACTAATATAGGATTAGAAGAAGGTATTGTTTTATCTACGGGCCCCTTAGCTCAATTAACCTATGCAGGAAATACGGAGACTGGCGCAGGGGGCGTAATAGGACAAGCAGGAGATACAGATTTGTTTGCTTTAGAGCAAATGACATCCCCCATCCCTTTAGGCAATCAAGATGCATCAATCTTAGAGTTCGATTTTGTTCCTGCCTCTGAGTTTATGTCTTTTGAGTATGTATTTGCATCAGAAGAATATTGCGATTATGCGCCAAATGATTTTAATGACATATTTGCTTTCTTTCTAAGTGGTCCTGGTATCGATGGGGGAAATGTATTTAGTAGAAATGCTGTAAACATTGCTTATCTACCTGATCCTAATGATCCAACAGGAGAAACTTTATTATTTGATGAACCCGTGACGATTAATAATATTAATTGGTATAAAAATCGAGAATATTATGTTAGTAACGTCCATGTTCCCCAGGGAGGATCATGTTCATCAGAAGAAGTTAATGCTCCAGCAGCAGCACCCACAGAAACACAATTTGATGGGTGGACAGTTCCATTGCGTACAATATACAGAGTCCAACCTTGTGAAACTTATCATGTAAAAATAGCTATTGCTGATGGTAGAGATCAATTATTTGGTTCAGCTATTTTGTTAAAAGCTAATAGTTTTAGTGCTGGAGGAGAATTTAATATAGACATTGCATTTGATGAAACAGGAGATAATTACATGTACGAAGGTTGTGGTGATAGTACTGGGGTGATTAGTTTTATTAGTCAAAATTTTAATCCAGGGAGTACGGATCCCGTAGTTATTGGGGTGGATATTGTTAATGGACCTGGAGCGTCTAATCGAGACTATGATATTACCTTTAATAATGCTATTGTCCTTCCAAATTTACCCATCAATCCAGATTTAGGCTATGCGATTCATTTTGAAGAAATAGTTGTTTTTAGTGATAGCTTGATAGAAGGGACAGAAACGATTTCCATTTACTTAGATTTACCTTGTACTTGTACAGCTCCATCTTATACCTTTGATATTATAGATATTCATCCAATTACAATTTCTAATGTAGATGATTTTATAATGTGTGGAGTAAGGGAACATATTATTACCCCCACCATAAATGGAGGTTTCCCTGATGCCTTTATTGGCGATGGCCCACCCCCCGATTATTCGGTCTTATGGGAGGGGCCGGCTGGTTTCATATCTATGGATGAACAAATTACCTTTACGCCACCTCCCACCCCTGGGGTATATCCATATTATTTGACAGTAACCGATAATTGTAATAAAATTGCTTATGATACAGCATACATTACGGTAGTTGGTGAGCCAGAAGCAAGCATGTCAGGTATTGGATTTGTTTGTCCTGAAAGCCCTACAACAGATCTTCCCGTTAACCTTTCTGGCCCTGGCCCGACTTGGGATATTGTATACACCATTAATGGCGTGGAACAGCCTCCCGTTTCAACGGATCAAAGTCCTTATTATATTACTACGGATGTATTAGGGATTTATGAAGTTATTTCTGTTGAAACTAGTGGCTGTGATGGAACAATTGATGGTACTGCTATTGTCGGTAATCCTAATTTTTTCTTAGTTCCTGATCCATCAATGACCTCTTGTAATGATGGAGATGATGGAATAGCTAGTATCACCACTTTAGGAGGTCTACCTCCTTATTCGTATACTTGGGATGATCCTGATAATCAAACGACTCAAGACGCTATAGGACTTCCTCCCGGTGCGTATAATGTGACCATTACGGATGCAAATGGCTGTACAGCAGCCTCACCCGAAGTAGTTGTTGAAGACCCAGAAATACTGACGGCAGAAGTTACTCTAGTTACAGGGACAACATGTGCAGAGCCTGAAATTGGCGAACTTACTGTTACTGCTGAAGGAGGGACAGGTGACTATGACTATCTTTGGAGTAATAATACAATTTTCCAAAATGCGACAGACCTACCCGCAGGAGATTATCAAGTGAGTGTAACTGATGAAAATGGTTGTACCGTTTTAGTTGGACAAACTGTTCCAGCAGATGTCAATGCACCTGATGTGGTCGCAAGTGTAAATGATGTTTTAACGTGTACTACTACTTCTTTGACATTAAGTGGAGACGGATCAAGTACAGGAACAAATATTTCATATGCGTGGTCTACAACAGATGGAAATATTTTGGAAGATGAAACGACGCTAACTCCATTAATAGATTCTATAGGATCGTATCAATTATTAGTCACTAATATGGATAATGGCTGTACAAGTGTAGATACAGTAGAAGTCGTTAATGATTTAGAAACACCCATTGCTGACGCAGGTTTAACAGATACCCTAAATTGTACAGATACTAGTCTAAATCTTGATGCAGCTGCTTCTTCTGGTACAACAAGCCTTACTTATGAATGGATAGATGAAAATAATATGGCGATTGCCGATGCAGCGACCACTACAATAAGTACCCCCGGTACATACACCTTGATTGTTACTCATACTGGAAATGGCTGTACAGATGAAGCAAATATTGTAATAGATCAAGACGTAGATCAACCTCTAGCAGATGCAGGCCTAACAGCAGAATTGACTTGTGCCATCACAGAATTGAATCTCAATGCAGATGCATCCAGTATAGGTACAGAATTTATCTATAATTGGACTACACCCGATGGAAGTATCGTAGCTGATGCATCTAGTTTGACACCACAAATAAATGCCCCTGGAACGTATAATCTAGTAGTGACCAATACCATCAATGGTTGTACCAATGATGCAGATGTTGTCATCTCTCAAGACATTACCCCTCCAGTAGTGGAAGCAGGTCTTTCGGAGATACTCAATTGTACAGTAGAAAGTTTAGTATTAGATGGAACAGGTACTGCTACAGGTACCAATATTACCTATAATTGGGACACCCCAAATGGTAATATTTTACAAGATGAAATGACATTAAGTCCTGAGATTAATGCTCCCGGGATGTATAATTTGGTGGTCACCAACACAGATAATGGTTGTACGGCAATGGATATGGTTGAAATTGGACAAGATACGGATGCACCCATTTCAGATGCAGGTGAACCTTCATCCTTAAATTGTAATGTAGTAGAAATCAATTTAGATGGAACAGCTTCATCTACAGGTGCTAATATTTCCTTAGAATGGTCTACCACAGATGGTGCTTTTGAAACAGGAGAAACAACATTGTCTCCTACAATTAATGTCCCTGGTACTTATGTGTTAACATTAACCAATACCGATAATAATTGTACATCTGTCTCTAGTGTGACTATTCCTCAAGATATAACTGATCCTATTGCTGATGCAGGTAGTGATTTTCAATTGAATTGTATTGAGATTGATTATGAAATTGGAGGAACTTTGACGAGTACAGGAAGTGAGTTTTCCTACAATTGGACAAGCGCAGATGGAAATGTAGGTGTAAATGCAAATGCGCCTAATTTACAAATTAATACCCCCGGAACGTATCATTTATTGGTGACTAATACCGATAATGGTTGTACACATGATGCTGAGGTGGTCATTTCTCAAGATATTAATTTACCTATGGTGGAAGCTGGTCTTACAGAGATACTTAGTTGTGCAGTCGAAAGTTTAGTTCTAGATGGAACAGGTACTTCTACAGGTGGCAATATGATTTATAATTGGGACACACCAAATGGTAATATTCTACAAGATGAAATGACCTTGAATCCTGAGATTAATGCGCCTGGTATGTATAATTTATTGGTCACCAATACAGACAATGGTTGTACAGCAATGGATATGGTGGAAATAGAACAGGATACCAATGCCCCCATTTCAGATGCAGGTGAACCCGCTACATTAGATTGTAATGTACTACAACTTAATCTGGATGGTAGTGCGTCTTCTTCTGGTGCTAATATTTCTTTTAATTGGTCTACTACAGATGGATCAATTGAAACAGGGGAGACTTCCCTTTCTCCTACAGTCAATGCTCCCGGAACCTATGTTTTGACCTTAACCAATATGGATAATAACTGTACGTCTGTTTCTAGTGTGACCATTCCTCAAGACATAGAAAATCCTATAGCGGATGTGGGAACTACCTTTGAATTGAATTGTACAGAAATAAATTACGAGATTGGAGGACCAATGACGAGTTCTGGAAGTGAATTTACCTATACCTGGACAACAACTGATGGTAATTTTAATTCTCCAACTAATGCAGCCTTAGTCACAGTGGATGACCCCGGTATTTATGAATTATTGGTTACAAATACAGGTAATGGCTGTACAGCCATGGAATCCATCCTTATTACCGAGAATATTATCAATCCAGTTGCAAATGCAGGGGCTGCAAGCACACTTACTTGTGTGACGACAGATGTAGTTTTAGATGGATCAGCATCCAGTACAGGAACAGAATTTACGTATAATTGGACAACACCAGATGGAAATATTCTTGCAGATGAAATGACGCTGAATCCAACGATAGATGACCCTGGAGTTTATACGCTTTTAGTTACCAATGATCTTAATAACTGTACCGCTGAACAAAGTGTTACCATCACTGAAGAAGTAGATTTTCCTACGGTTATGATTGAAGATCCAATGGAACTCAATTGTACCTTGATGGATCAAAATTTAGATGCTTCCGCTTCAAGTGAAGGAATGGAATTCACCTATCAATGGTCTACTTCAGATGGAAATATTGTCTCAGGAGATGATAGCACTTCTCCCACAATTGATGCCCCCGGTACGTATGAATTATTAATAGCGAACACTTCCAATGGATGTAATTCTATGCAAAGTATTACGGTGGCTCAAAATATCACACCACCAATTGCAGATGCTGGAAATTTAGCCGTTTTAGATTGTGCTACCGAGTCGATTGATTTGGATGGGGGCGCTTCTGATATAGGTGCCAATTTTGCTTATGAATGGACAAGTACTAGTGGAAATATTCTAAATGGTACAACTACTTTAACTCCAACAGTAGATCAACCTGCCATTTATACCCTTATTGTCACCAATACCAATAATAATTGTACGACAACCGCAGATGTAACTATAGAAGCTGATGCCAATGCGCCTGTTTCCGATGCAGGATTAACGCAAGAATTAAATTGTGCGATTACATCGCTTGATTTAGATGGGACAAATTCTTCTACAGGATTTGGGTTAACCTATACTTGGACAACTACTGATGGGAATATTTTATCTGGAAATGATGGATTAAATCCTACGATAGATCAACCCGGTATTTATGCATTATCTGTTTTTGATCCAAGCAATAGTTGTGAAACGACCTCAAGTGTTACGATTACTCAAGATATTACCAATCCAACTGTAGAAGCTGGTACGGCAAGCCAATTAAATTGTACATTAACAGAGTTGAATTTAGACGCTACTGGAACAGATGAAGGTGCCGAATTTAATTATGTTTGGACCACTATTGATGGGAATATTTTATCTGGAAATGATGGATTATCTCCTTTGATTGATGCCCCTGGAACGTATCAATTAGAAGTTACTAATATGAATAATAATTGTGTCGAAAGTGATCAAATTATTGTAGATGAGGATATTACGCTACCTTCTGCCTCCATTGAAGAAAGTGAGTTGTTAACTTGTACGAATATTAGTTTCAATCTAGATGCCAATAATTCAAGTCTTGGAGCTGAATTCATTTATGCATGGACGACAACGGATGGAAATATTATTTCAGGAGATGATGGACTTACTCCTATAGTTGATGCGATGGGGACTTATGAACTTTTAGTTACCAATACGGATAATAATTGTGTTTCTAATACATCCGTTTTTGTCGATCAAGATGTAGAATTACCAACCGTTAATATAGGTACACCTTCCATATTAACTTGTGAATTCACCAATGCAGCCTTGAGTGGAGTGGGGTCGAGTGAGAATGGAAATTTCGCTTATGAATGGTCAACCATAGAAGGAAATATCGTTTCAGGAGCTACTTCTATCATTCAAGGACTAGTCGATGCCCCTGGTACGTATTATTTTACGGTTACCAATAATGATAATCAATGTGTTAGTTTAGATTCAGTTGAAGTATTACAAGATATTGTGTCACCCATTGCCATGGTAGAAGAAGCTACTCTGATAACTTGTGATGAACCCATTATAACATTAGATGGCTCTATGTCTAGTACTGGATCTGAGTATACTTATTTATGGACAGGTACTGGAATTTTTGGTACTGCTTTAATGCAAGAAGTACAGGTTAATGCAGCAGGAAATTATGATTTATTAGTAACGGATATTTCTAATGGTTGTACTGCAATGACAAGCGTATTAGTAGATGCTAGTCAAGATGTACCACTGGCATCTATTGGAACACCAGAAGAACTGAATTGTACCATTTTAACAGTCGATTTAGAAGGAAATGTCAATAATGCTACAAATGTAGGCTATTCTTGGACTACGCCTGATGGAAATATCATAGCTGGTATTGGAACGTCGACTATTACAGTAGATGCTCCGGGGAATTATACCTTAGATATCGTGAATGAAGATAATGGTTGTACTACTCAAGCACAGATGGAAGTTTCTCAAGATATTGCTATTCCAGAAGTAGATGCAGGAGACACTTTTGAGTTGAATTGTACGATTGTAGATGGAAATTTAAATGGCTCTGGTGCTACTGGAAATGAATTTGTTTATTTATGGAGTACGACAGATGGAAGTATTGTATCTGGAGAAGACGGCTTTACCCCTTTGGTAAATGCCCCTGGGGAATATACCTTATTGATTTCAAATAACTTAAATGGTTGTACGGATGAAGCTTCCATTATCATTACACAAAATGAAAATATACCTGTTGATTTCACGGTAGATGTAACTGATCCTCCTTGTTTTGGTGATCCTGCTGCCCTCCAAGTTTCCACTGTAGATGGTGGAGTTGGCCCTTACATGTATTCTATTGATAATGGTGCTAGTTTTACAACAGAATCAATCTTTACCAATTTAGAAGATAATGCTACCTATGATATTCAAATTATGGATGTCAATGGCTGCGAATTATCGACGAGTCTATTTATTCCATTTGTACCCGAAGTGACAGTTGATCTTGAATCTGAAGTAGAAATTCGTATTGGAGATACCGAAGATTTAGAAGCGATTACCAATATTCCACCAGATGAAATTCAATCTGTAAGTTGGACTCCTTCTTCTGGCTTATCTTGTGATACTTGTTTAACCACCACGACCAATACCCTTCAAAATACGCTTTATACCGTTACTGTAGTAAATGAGAACGGCTGTACAGATCAAGCACAAATCATTGTAGAAGTAGATCGAGAAATTAATGTATTTGTACCTAATGCTTTTACTCCTTATAATGGAGATGGAGTCAATGATGCTTTAACGCTCTTTGCAAGAGATGGTAGCGTTGCGAATATTCATAGTTTCCAAGTGTTTGATCGCTGGGGAAGTTTAGTCTTTAGTACAAAAGACATTCTTCCTAATAATGAGTCGTTAGGATGGAATGGATTATTGAATGGAGAAGAACTCGAACCTGGTATTTATGTCTACGTTTTTGATGTGGAATTATTAACAGGTAGACGTGAGATTGTAAAAGGAGATGTATTACTTGCAAGATAAATATTCCTTTAAACCTAAAGAGGCAATATACTAAATCCGCTGAAAAAAAGCCGTTCTTCATTTGAAGAGCGGCTTTCGTTATAAACGAGCAGTTGATCCGTAGTTTTTAAGGAAGAATAATTAAAAGATTGAATTAATTCAGTTATCTTGAGAAGCCTAAACCGACAAAATGATACGCTTTTGATAAACCAATTCCATCAGATGAACCTAGCTATACGTTTCCTGTTTTTTTTTCTTATTGCTTGTGGTATTCCTTCAAGTATTTTAGCACAAGCACCTAATGATGAGTGCATTAATGCTATGGTACTCAATATTAATTCCAATACTTCTTGTACGCTCATTTCAAATAGTTCAACCACAGATGCGAGTAATTCTGGCATCCCTGCATGTACAGGAACAGCCAATAATGATGTATGGTTTTCTTTTGTAGCAAGCAGTATGGAGCATCAAATTGAATTAAGTAATATTGTAAATATTGGTACAGGAACAAGTAGCAGTACGGATTTAGTACAGGAGTTATTTTCCGATTGTAGTGGGACATCCATTGCTTGTAGTGATCCAAATGTGGCAATATATTCAGGACTTTCAATAGGAACGACTTACTATTTGAGGATATTCGGTTGGTTTTCATCTATTCAAAATGTCAATTTTGATCTTTGTGTAACGACTCCACCTATTCCACCTTCTAACGATGAATGTAGCAATGCACTTCCTTTGACGGTTAATATTGATTTTGATTGTGGAACTATTACACAAGGAACGACGGTACATGCCACAGCTTCTGGATTTTCTGCATGTACAGGAACTCCTAATAATGATGTATGGTTTTCATTTGTAGCTACAGAAAGCATCCATAAAATAGAAATTCTAAAAATAAATAATTTAGGAACTAATTCCAGTTCTAGTAATGTAATGGCGCATGAATTATTTAGTAATTGTAGTGGAAATTCAGTAGGATGCAGCAATTCAGGTACGACCACACATGTGTACAAGGATTTGGTGATAGGAGCTACTTACTATTTACGCGTGTATGGATGGGAAATGGCATTTCAAGATATAAATTTTGAGGTATGTATAGGCACGGTGCCTCCGCCTCCTATAAATGATGAATGTTTAGCAGCGATTCCTTTAGCTGTTAATCAAGATTTGATGTGTACACTATCTACTTCAGGAACGATAACAGCAGCTACGACTTCTAACCCAAGTACAACTTGCCTCGGAAGTGCAGATGATGATGTTTGGTTTTCATTCGTAGCGACAGATGAACGTCATGGCATAGTGTTAAACAATATTTGGGGAACCGTAACGAATTTATATTTTGAAGTACTGGAGGGTGATTGTATGGGGGGATTGACGAGTTTGCTTTGTAGCGATGATGAGGTCAATTACTTAGATGATCTTACTATTGGAACTACCTATTTTTTGAGGTTGTATACCTTAACGGCAATACCAGAACAGATTGTGGATTTTGATGTTTGTATTCATTCACTACCTTTTTTAGATTGTGAATCTATCCCCACCAATTGTTTCAATGCGAGTACTTTATCTGAAGGATATGCAGATTTTGATGATTGGACATTAGGCGATTGGGAGCAAATGAATTTTGAAGAATTAGATTGGACAATTAATTTTGGTTCAACGGGTTCTGTTGGGACAGGCCCCGCTGGAGACCTTTGCCCAAATGCTGCTTTTCCTGCGGCTAATAATGGGAATTACATTTATTTTGAAGCAAGTGGACAAAGTTTAGGCGATCAAGCTTGTATTGAAAATACCTTTGATTTTAGAGGCATTGAAGATGATATGGAATTATCATTTTGGTATCACATGTATGGGGCTTGTATGGGATCGATCAATGTTTATATTAATTCAATACCTACTTTAACAATCAGTGGCGAACAAATGTCAAGCGAAAATGATCCTTGGCAACAAGTAAGTCTTCCTTTGCCCAAGGATAGTTTATTTGCAGTATGGATTTGTGCTAGTTTACCAATTACTTGTCCATCTGGGCAGAGTTTTGAAGCAGATGCAGCGATAGATCGTATCGTTGTATATCAATGCAATGAACCTATCCCTTGTCCGCCTAATTATGCAGGAACAAATCAATTAATAGGAAAAGAATCGGATATAAAAACCTATCAAACTAATGGTATAATTGAATCGACTCAATCTATTTCTTCAACTGCCACCATAGATTATAATAGCGGACAAGAAATTAATTTACTACCAGATTTTGAAGTGGAACTAGGAGCAGTATTTCATGCTTTTATCGAAGGATGTATTGCCCCAATACCTGTATCAACTGACAGTGGTACAAAAACCAAAGAATGAGCAATAGCTATTTTTTCATCATGTACGAACGATCATATTTTAAAATAAGTAAATATGTTGTTTGATTTTTTATTCAATTTCTTTTTATTAAATTTACTTCTACATTACTTTTAATTCCCCCCCCAAAATACACTTTCTCCAATTAACCAATCTCTCATTAATATTTAATTCAAAGTTGTATCTGAATTCAATAAGTTCTTAGCTATTGTAATGGTATTCTTATGCTATAACTTTATGAAAATTCAGTCCTATTTTATAATACAAAAACCTAATAAAATGAACAAACCCAACTTTTTACAAACCATTGGATTAATTTTTTTCAGTCTATTATTTTCAAATGCTATTTTGGCACAATGTCCTGCGTTTTTAGGTACAGGAGTTACAAACGTTTCGAGTGTCCCATTTACGGATAATGGTCATAATACAGCGGGAGATGTAGATGATTTAACATCTTCAAATATCCCAAATGAATGCGATGCATTTTATCTTGGTGGAGAAGATCATGTGTATGTATTTACTCCGCCATCTACAGGAAACTATACTATCATCTTAGATAATCAATCAAGTGAATGGGGCGGCATGCAAGTTTTTGATGATTGTCCTGATACAGGTAATTGTATAGGAGATGCTACCACGAATAATTTTACGGATGATCTGAACTTATCTTTATCTTCATCAACTACCTATTATATTGTAGTAGATATTTTTGAACAACCAACTACTTTTGTCTATGACTTTAGTATCACATTGGATGCTTCAGCACCAAATGATGAGTGTAGTTCGTCTACTACTTTAGTTGAATCTTCCAGTAGTTCTTGTGGAAATGCCCTTGCTGGAACTACACTGGATGCAACAAATTCTACAGAGAATACTTGTGGCTTAGCAAATGAAGTATGGTATTCTTTTACGGCTGTTACAGCAGATTTAATTATTGATATTAATAATATAAGTGCTGCTGCTACAGGTACACCTACTAATGCTTTAGTAACCGTTTATTCAGGTGCTTGTGGTAGTTTAACCCAAGTTGCTTGTGGTTTTAATTCATTATCATTTACAGCAACTCCATCAAATAGCTATTTTATTTCTGTAGAAACACGAGACGCTACAAATATAGATACTCCAGCAAATTTCGATATTTGTGTTTATCCTTGTGCACCAACTCAATCGAATGATGCTTGTACAAATGCTATACCTTTTATGGTATCAGATGCAACTTGTAATAATCAAGTAAGTGGCTCAACAGCTTGTGCTACTCCAACTTCTGACAATATTTCTTCGGCAGGAGGAGAAGTATGGTATAGTATAGTAGCACCCGGAAGTTTAACTTATACATTTGAATCTGAAAATACAACGGATGGTTCGCCTAGTTTGATTGCCATCTATTCCGGTTCTTGTGGTGCTTTAACACTAGAGACAGATGATGTTGCTCCTTTTGATTTTGATTTAGTAGGCGGAACAAGCTATTATATTATGATAACCACACTTGATCCTAATGGATTTGCTATTCAAGATGGTTTTACATTCTGTATGAATACGTGTAATATTGCACCTAATAATTTGTGTTCCTCTGCTGTGAGTTTGACGCTGGGTAATGGTGCTTGTGGCACACCAACAATAGGTGATAATACTTGTTCAAGTCGAGATGCTGTTCCTGCTCCTACATGTGCTGGTTATGGAAATGGAAGCGATACCACTGGCGAGGTATGGTATACCGTAACTGTACCTACTTCTGGTGAAGTAAGTGTTGAAACCTCTGAGGATACGGGAGGTGCTAATGCTATGGATGATACTGGTATGGCAATTTATTCTAGTAGCAATAATTCTTGTACGGGTACTTTAACTCAATTAGACTGTGATGATGATGGAGGTATAGGTACCTATTCATTAATTGAATTAACTGGTTTAACTCCAGGAGATGTATTGTATATTGTAGTGTATGAATTTAGTACAGATGCAGAGGGAACATTTAATCTATGTGCGTGGGATCCTAATCCTGCTGGGCCATTATGTCCTGATGATTATGCTAATGGTGGAATGGCAAATTCTCAAGCCCCTTTAACGGGTAATTTGGATGTTTCTACAGATTATGAGGCAGATGGGACGATTCAGTCGGATCAAGTGATTGGAAGTGTAAATAACTCTATCATTGTAGATTATGATTCAGGAACAGATATTGAAATGAATGCAAATTTTGAGGTAGTCTTAGGAGTTACTTTCCATGCTTTTATTGATGGATGTGGAGGAGTTGCATTTAATGGAAATACTTCTTCTGATGAAAAGAACAAAGCCCAAAAAGAAGCTGAATTAGAAAAGTTGAGAGCAGATGAACTTAAAAACTTACAAAGACAAGCAAAAACACGAGCCGTTAGTAAATAACGACTACGATAAAAAATAGAATTGGAATATGTCGAAGTCCTTAGTCAATTTATTGGCTAAGGGCTTTTTGTTGGAGGTAATGATACATCAAATTAGCGGCGCGTTTGGATGCGCCTGCTGTTCCTAATCTTTGATTTAGTTGGGCATATTTTTTTTGTATTCCTTCTTGTTGAGCAGAATCAAGAATTGTTTGAAGGGCTTCTTCTAAATTAGAATTCGTAAACTCATCTTGAATTAATTCAGAAACGATTTGTTCATCCATGATAAGATTTACCAAAGAAATATAATCTACATTGACCAATCGTTTTGCAATTTGATAGGAGAGAGGATTCCCCTTATAACAAACCACTTGAGGAATATTAAATAAAGCAGTTTCTAAAGTGGCTGTTCCAGAGGCGACAAGGGCAGCTTTAGCAGAATATAAAATATCATAGGTATGTCCAAAGACTAGAGATACATTGCTATTTTTTTGCAGATTTATAATATTTTGATAAAATGCTTCCTTTTGAGCTGGTGCACCTGCAATGACAAAATGATAAGAGGGAAAACGCTCCACCATGTTTAGCATAGTGGGAAGTAAGGCTTTGATTTCTTGTTTTCTACTACCAGGTAATAAGGCTATAATGGATTTATCTTGAGGAATGTTATGATGATTTTTCCATTCATTATTTGCTTCATAATGTTCTACTACATCTAAAAGTGGATGCCCTATAAAATCTACTTTATACTCATATTTTTGATAAAAAGCTTGTTCAAAAGGTAAGATCACAAACATGTGATCTACTGTTTTTTTAATTTTATGAACTCTGCTAGAATTCCAAGCCCAAATTTGAGGAGAGATATAATAAAAAACACGAAATCCTTTCTGTTTTGCCCATTTAGCAATTCGAAGATTAAAACCGGGATAATCAACTAATACTAAAACATCGGGCTGATAGTTTTCAATATCTTTTTTACAAAAGCGAATATTTCCTAAGATCGTTCTTAAATTAAGCACCACCTCCACAAATCCCATAAAGGCTAAATCTCTATAATGTTTCACTACATTTCCCCCTGCTGCTTCCATCGCATCACCTCCCCAAACCCTAAATTCGGCATCTTGATCTTTTTCTGTCAATGCCTTCATCAAATTGGAGGCATGCAAATCACCTGAAGCTTCTCCTGCTATAATATAGTACTTCATTTAATCAATCAAAAGAGCAGCTCGAAAATGATAAATCCAATACCCAACAAACAGTACAGTAGGAAAAATAAGCCCACGCATCGACTTATCAAATCGTTTGTTTTTATAAATCTGAAAAGGAATCAAATTCATACAAATAGCAAGAAGACTTGTCGTTCGAGCGCGCCACGTAAAGGAGAATCCATCAGGATTCATAATGCCAGCTTGCCCCAATAACTCAAATAAGGAACTCCAAAAATAGTAACCAATTACTGGGATAAGAATGCCCAAAATAATACCAATTGGAATAGAATCTCGATTAAACATGTGCTATATTTTCTACTTGTTTTAAATCCTTTAATGCGGGATAATCTGTTAAATCATGATGAGAAGGAACAATGGAAATATAGCCATTTTCTAAGGCCCAAATGTCATTATCTTCTCCTTGATCTTGATTGATGAATTTACCTGTTAACCAATAATATTTTTCTCCACGAGGATCTTCAGATTCAACAAAATCTTCTACCCAAACTCCTTTTCCTTGTCGGCACACTTTAAATCCTTTTATTTCCGCGTAAGGAAGATTAGGGATGTTAACATTCAATAATTTTGTGCTACCTAGTCCATTTTCTAGGGCATATTCAATCAATTGTTTGATATAAGGTTTTGCTTCCTCAAAATTAGCATCAAATTTATAATCTAAAAGTGAAAAACCAATCGAATTAATACCTTCCAAAGCTGCCTCCATCGCTGCTGACATCGTACCCGAATAAATAATATTAATCGAAGAATTAGCACCATGATTAATCCCTGAAATACATAAATCAATCGTTCGATCTTTCAATACAATATTCTTAGCTAATTTGACACTATCTACAGGCGTACCACTACATTTATAGGCGATAATGTCTGCTCCAAACGTATCAATTTTACTTAAACGAAGTGGGTCTTTAATGGTAATGGCATGCCCTTGACCGGATTGCGCAGAATCAGGTGCTACTACGACTACTTCTCCAATAGATTGGGCTACTTCTACTAAAGCCTTTATTCCAGGCGCATAATAACCGTCATCATTGGTGACTAAGATTAATGGTTTTTTATTCATTGCACAAAAATAGACAATTTAATGTCAAGGTTTTGAAAAATTTAAATCAACTTTGTTTGAAATAATATTTGACAACTATTGAAAAGATGACAATGATAAGATATTTTTCATTTAATTCTCATCATTACGATTTCTGGGAAATTTATGATGTTATAAAAACATATTATCCCATTGGTATAGAAAAAGGTATAGGAAAAGGAATTTATTTTGAATATCCTGGGATTAAAGCATTAGAAAAAATTATCGTTGCCAATATTCATAATCAAGATAAATGGAAAACAAATTGGGTCAAATTTACAAATGAAATTGGACTTGAACTTGAAAAACCAATGATTGGTACTACCTATGGGCAAGCTCCGAGTTATAGCTCTTCGGTGATTCTAGAACAAAATAAATTGAAACATCTAGTCCACAATAAAGAACTACATTTTGCGGTAAGTTTAATTGGAAGATTTTATCAAATTTATGGTTTAGATATAACTTTGATCCGAGAAATTAATAGAAAAAAGGGGTTTACTGCAAGGAATGTTATAACAACTTCTCCTTATAAAGAATTTAAAGAAAGCTTCGAATTTGTAGAAGAAAAAATTAAAAATAAATTTCCTGACTATCGAATTATCCCTTTTTCTATTGGACAATTAGTTATTAAAGGTTTACAAGTTAGGTATTTAGATGATACAGATTGCTCTGTCAATCAGGCTTTATTTAATAAAGCATTAAGTGGGAGAAGTATCCCTATTGCCAATAGAGGAGATTCTTATTATGGGATAGAATATTGGAAAAAATAAGCATTATTGTGTTTCCATACTATTGCAACTAAAGTAGTTTTCTACCCCTAATCCCCCTTTTTAGTTTGATAAATTCACCTAAAATTATAAACCTAAGGACTAAATTTATGTTTATTTAATGGAAATAAAATAGAATACAATGATAGGAAAAACGGGTGTTTTATTAGTCAATTTGGGTACTCCTGATGAACCAACACGTGGAGGATTACGACGCTATTTAAGTCAATTTCTTACAGATCGACGTGTAATTGATCTACCTTGGCTATTTCGAAACATGTTATTTCGTGGCATTGTCGCGCCTATTCGATCAGGTAAAGTCTCCAAATTATACCAACAACTCTGGATGGAAGAAGGCTCACCGCTCAAAGTGTACGGCAATCGAGTAGCTGATGGTGTTCAAAAAGAATTGGGAAATGATTTTTGTGTAGAACTCGCCATGCGTTATCAAAATCCATCTTTAGAAGATGCTATTCAACGTTTGATGGATCAGCGCGTCTCGGAGATTGTCGTTTTTCCTTTATTTCCACAATATGCATCTGCGACCACAGGTTCTATTTTCGAGGAAGTAATGCGTATTTTTAGCAAACGAGAATTGATTCCTGCGCTTAAATTTATTCATTCTTATCATGATAATCCTGATGTGATAGATATTTATGTTGATAAAGCAAAACTACACGACCTCTCTCAATATGATCACTATATTTTCTCTTTTCATGGTGTCCCAAAACGCTATTTAAAAAAGGAAAATAATTATTGTAAATGTGATGGCAACTGTTGCCAAACGATCGTTCCAGATAACCAATTTTGTTATTCCGCTCAATGTCATGGAACTGCTTATGCCATCGCCGAAAAATTGAATATTCCGAAAGATAAATTTACGGTTAGTTACCAATCTCGTTTTGGACCAGAAGAATGGCTAAAACCTTACACAGATAAAGTCATGGAAGAACAACTCGAACATGGAAATAAAAACTTACTCGTCTTTTCACCTGCCTTTATTGCGGATTGCTTGGAAACAACCATTGAAATTGGCTATGAATACAAGGAAGAATTCATGGAAGAAGGTGGCGAACGATTAGATTTAGTAGAAAGCTTAAATGATGATCCTCGTTGGATAAAAGCCATTGCCAATATGGTGTTGGTTCAAAGTAAAAATGCTAGTTTTGCTTCCGTACCATAAATAGATCACATTCAAACTACTCAACCGATGAATCATATTCAAGTATGGGAACCTTTCCAAGGAGATGTCGAAGGTGTTCGGCAAACTTTTAGGCAACGAATGGCAAAAAGATATGAGGGGTGGAGTGATGAATACGATGAACAATGGGATAAAAATTCTTTTCTATTTGTTCTAAAAAATGGAAATGAATATGAAGCTACCTGTCGTATGATCGTTAAGCGATACCATGATATTTGCTTTACAACCCCAATGGAAAAAGCAAATGTGCAAGCCTACAGTTTAGATCAATATCACAATATTTGTTTAGAAGGAGGGATGGTCAGTTTCAATGACATCCAATCATTTGGTATTCTAATGTATCATGTGACCAATTGGTTATTTGAAAATGAGGTGGATTATTTATTTACCTGTTATGATGTAGACAATCAATTTATAAAAAGCCTTTATGTTGATATGTTAAACTTTGAAGTCATCAAAGATGCCCATTTAATTTATGGTGGCTTTTCTTCAAAGAAAACAAATGAAGAAGTGAAATGGCAAGTGGTAGGAGCGGATAAAGAACGGGGTAAACATACGCTTGATAAATTTTTAGCAGATTTAGGCTTGATTTATGAAAAAGGAGTGCATCCTACACTAAAAGACTGGGCGGAGGGTTTAAAAAGAAGTACGTAGCAAATACCAAGCACAAAAATTATTCTTTCATTCGTTTAAATTCTAAACACTTCCTACCTTTATAAATCGCTCTAGAAAAGGAACTTATTTTATGACGTTTAACGAACTTCTGACACAACTCAAAAAAAAGGAATATAGATCTGTCTATCTACTACATGGAGAAGAATCCTTCTATTTAGATAAAATCATTGCTTTCTTTGAGCAAAACGTCCTCAACGAATCAGAAAAAGCCTTCAATTATACCGTCGTTTATGGAAAAGAAGCGCAAGCTAAATCTTTGATTGATGCCGCTTCTCGTTATCCGATGATGGCTTCTCACCAACTCATTATTTTAAAAGAAGCGCAAGAGATGCGTACCTTAAAAGATCTAAAGGTGTATGTAGAACGAGCAGTTCCCACTACAATTTTTGTGATTTGCCATAAGCACAAACGCTTAGATATGCGAACCACTTTTGGTAAAGCAGTAAAAAAACATGGAGTCGTTTTTGAATCCAAAAAACTCTATGACAATCAAATCCCCAATTGGATAGAAGATTATCTTAGAGAAAAGCAATATAAAATTCAGCCAGATGCCGTAGCCATGATTGCTGAATATCTGGGCACTAGTCTTTCCAAAGTAGCCAATGAATTAGATAAATTAGCCATTAATGTTCCCAAAGGAACGACCATTACAAGTCAAATTATTCAAGATAATATTGGCATAAGTAAAGATTATAACATATTTGAATTACAAAATGCACTAGGCGAACGAAATACCTTAAAAGCAAATAGAATTATCAATTACTTTATCGCTAATCCACGTAAAAATCCCTTAGTTGTAGTCATTGGGACGCTCTATGGTTTTTTTAGTAAAGCTTACATGAGTCATAGTCTTCGAAATTTAGTTGATTTTGAATTAGCGAA
The DNA here is from genome assembly GCA_020628645.1 of Saprospiraceae bacterium. Lineage (GTDB taxonomy): Bacteria > Bacteroidota > Bacteroidia > Chitinophagales > Saprospiraceae > JAHDES01. Next base: position 155,325 of record JAHDES010000004.1, on the reverse strand, counting down.
AGCTTTGGGTATGAATCCTAGAAATGAATATGCTGCTGCTTTTCAAGTAAAAAAATATAAAACGACCATTAGAAATTTTTCTCGCCATCAAATTGAAGAAGTCATTCATCTGCTAAAACGTTATGATTTACGTTCCAAAGGAGTAGAAAATAATGCTACTCCTGAGGGCGAATTGATGAAAGAATTGGTCTTTCAGATATTAAATGTTCGATAGCAACACCTATTTTTTCTCCTCAATTCAATAAAATAGTTCTAATAATTCTAATTACTCCACTTTTTGACGTATTATTGAAGTACTAACCTAAATAAATACTTCCAAATACATTTTCATCAATTGAGAAAGCAATAAATAGCTTTTTAACATGGCTATTTAACGAACCTTCATTAAATGTACTTACTTGGATACGATATAGGAAGCTCTACTATTAAAGTTGCATTAGTAAATGCAATTACGCATGAAGTAGTAGGAATAGAGCAATACCCCAAACAAGAAATGGATCTTGTTTCAAGACAAATTGGTTGGGCAGAACAACAACCTGAAGTTTGGTGGCAACATCTTTGTATGGCAACCCGCAAGTTAATTCATACGGCACAAGTTGATCCAAAGCAAATTAAAGGTATTGGTATAGCTTATCAAATGCATGGTTTGGTCTTGGTAGACAAAGACTTACAAGTGCTTCGTCCATCTATCATTTGGTGTGATAGTCGGGCTGCCTCTATTGGGAAGCAAGCTTTCCATGATTTAGGAGAAGAATTTTGTTTAAGTGAATACTTGAACTCACCTGGAAATTTTACCGCTTCTAAATTAAAATGGATCAAAGATAATGAGCCTGATGTTTATAGTAAAATTCATAAAATATTACTACCAGGAGAATACATTGCCATGAAATTAACGGGTGAAATCAGTACCACAATTTCAGGTTTGTCGGAAGGGATTTTTTGGAATTTTAAAGAACGAAAAATAGCCCAAAAAGTATTAGACTATTTTGGGTTTGATAACTCTTTACTTCCCGAAATAACACCTACTTTTGCAAAAACAGGTAAGCTAAATCTTGATGCTGCCATCCAAACAGGATTGGCAGAGGGTACACCAATCACCTACCGAGCAGGTGACCAGCCCAACAATGCTTTATCGCTAAATGTACTACGCCAAGGAGAAATTGCTGCTACTAGTGGTACATCGGGAGTTGTTTACGGTGTGGTGAACAAACCCATTTATGATGAAAAATCAAGAGTAAATGCCTTTGCCCATGTGAATTATGAACAAAATTTTGATCGTATTGGAATTTTATTGTGCATTAATGGGGCAGGAATTCAGTACAGTTGGATGAAACAACAAATTGCGCGATCAGGCAGAAGTTATTTAGATATGGATCGAATGGCTTCTTCCGTACAAATAGGAGCAGAGGGGATTTGTGTACTGCCATTCGGAAATGGATCAGAACGTATTTTTGAAGATCGAAATTTAGGGTCACACATTTTTAATCTGCGCTTTAATCGACATACACGTGCGCATTTATATCGTGCTGCCTTAGAAGGCGTTGCCTTTACGTTTGTGTATGGTATTAATATTTTAAAAGAAATGGGATTGGCGGTAGATGTGATTCGAGTTGGTAATGATAATATGTTCCAATCCAAGATATTTTCCTCTACTATAGCAACATTATTGGGTAATAACATAGAAGTAGTTGATACTACGGGAGCAGTAGGAGCTGCTAGAGCGGCTGGAATAGGTTGTGGTATTTATGATTCACTGGAAGAAGCCCTTCAAAGTGTGCAGCCTACTGCATTATATGAACCTAACCTCAATTATGGTCAATGTTCACAAGCCTATAATTATTGGCAAACCACTTTAAATAAGGTGATTAATCAATCTAAACAAGAGAATACAAAAACGGAATTTCTGAAAAATCAAAACGAAGCCTTAGATAAAACCATAAGAGAAAATAGTAAAACTATTGCTACACAATCTATACAATTGGCTGCTAACCAAGATTTACTCAATGAAATTCAGCATGCTCTAACTAAAATTCTTTCCAACGGAGAAGCTTCTAGCAATACTAAAAAGAAACTCACCGCATTAAAGCAAAAACTAAATAGCCAACTTCACACTAAAGATGCATGGCAATCATTTGCTGAACATTTTAATCTTTTAAATGATGGGTTTTCAGAAAGTCTTAAAAGTCGTCATCCTTCCTTAACGTATGAGGAACTAAAAATGTGCTGGTTATTAAAACTTAAACTAAGCACGAAAGAAATATCGGATCGCCTTAATTTATCCATTCGAGGAACGGAAACGAAACGCTATCGCCTTCGGAAAAAATTGCATATCCAAAAAGGAGAAAGTCTGTTTGGATATTTAGAAAAAATATAACACCAACGACGTAGTTTTGACGTATTTTTTGCCTAAATAGACGAAGTAATGTAGTAGTATAAAATTAGGTGAACTTTTCAATTATTCCGTTCTTTGTTTTGTTTGATTGAAATTATCCATATAAAATTTCGATTTTATATATAAAAAAAGGTATTCTAACCAAAACTAATAATTTGAAGTGTATCTATTAGGTTATGATATTGGGAGTTCCTCCATCAAAGCTGCTTTAGTTGATGCTGAAACAGGCAATGCGGTTAAAGTCGTTCAATACCCTGAATTAGAATTAGATATAATCTCTAGGCAAGTGGGTTGGGCAGAACAACATCCAGAAGTCTGGTGGGAAAGCTTATGTCAAGCGACAAAGTTATTACTAAAAGATTCTTCTATTTCCACATCTCAAATTAAAGGTATTGGTATTGCTTATCAAATGCATGGTTTGGTATTAATTGATAAGCATCAACAGATTTTACGTCCTTCCATTATCTGGTGTGATAGTCGAGCGGTAGAAATTGGAAACGAAGCCTTTAAAGCTATTGGTGAGAAAACCTGTTTAAGTCACTTTCTCAATTCCCCAGGAAATTTTACAGCCTCAAAACTAAAATGGGTAAAAGATAATGAACCTGATGTATATCAACAGATTTATAAAATAATGTTACCAGGTGATTTTATCGCCATGAAATTAACAGGGGTAGTAAATACAACTATTTCTGGTCTTTCCGAAGGAATATTTTGGGATTTTAAAACGGATACTATCGCTTCTAAATTACTAGATTATTATGGTATCGAAAAAGATTTATTACCATCCATAGTTGATACCTTTGGAGAACATGGGAAACTAAGTAAAAAAGCAGCGGAACAAACAGGACTAAAAGCAGGAATTCCTGTAACTTATAGAGCAGGCGATCAACCAAATAATGCACTTTCCTTAGGGGTTTTTCAACCCAATGAAGTTGCTGCTACAGGAGGAACTTCGGGAGTAGTGTATGGTATTGTAGACCAAGCTAAATATGATCCTCAATCTCGTATTAATGGCTTTGCCCATGTAAATCATACCCCTGAAAACCCAAGACTTGGTTTATTACTTTGTATCAATGGAGCGGGCATTCAGTATTCATGGATGAAGAAACAAATGGCATTGGCGAATACTTCCTACGAAGATATGGAGCGGATGTTGAGTTCTGTTCCAGTAGGTGCAGATGGTTTACGGATTATTCCTTTTGGAAATGGAGCAGAACGAATGTTAGAGAATGATAATTTAGGGGCTCAAATCAATAATTTACAATTTAATCGTCATACTAGAGCTCATTTTTATAGAGCAGCTTTAGAAGGAATTGCTTTCTCATTTGTTTATGGATTCAAAGTATTAAAGGAATTGGATTTAAATCCAGAGGTAATAAAAGTGGGAAATGATAATCTTTTTCAATCCAAAGTGTTCTCCATGACCATTGCAAATCTGTTAAATTGCTGTATTGAAGTGGTCAAAACAACGGGTGCAGTGGGCGCAGCAAAAGCGAGTGGTATTGGAGCAAAGGTGTATAGTAATATTGGTGAAGCTGTTCAAGCGGGAGAAGTAGAACATCGCTTTTATCCTGAAAATGCAAATGGCGGATATAAACAGGCGTATCAAGTTTGGCAAAACGATTTAAAACGACTAATGAAACGAGCATGATATTTATAAATCATAAATAACACACAAGGGTATGATTAAAAAATATTATGCGAGAACGCAGTGGTTACATGTGCGCAGAAATTTTTCTGCAAATTTTAACTACTGAAAAATTTTAAACACATGAATAAAGGGGCTTAAAAACTCTTCATTTCTTTCCAACATCCATTCACAAAGAATTTTACATACTAGAGGAAAGAATACATAAATCTCATAGGGATTATGAAACACTATAAAAAATGTGTGTAGAAGACGTGAATGGATGGGTTCGAAAATAACCTACTGAACATATAAATTACTACTTTAAAAAAAAATAATTATTCAAAACCTTAGCCATATAACAGCATGAGTGTAGTACTAGGTAACAAAGAATACTTCAAAGGAATCTCTAAAATTAAGTACGAAGGTCGTACCTCTAATAATCCGTTAGCCTTTAAATGGTATGATGAAGATCGTATCGTAGGTGGTAAATCGATGAAAGATCATTTTAAATTTGCCATTGCGTATTGGCATTCCTTCTGTGGAACAGGTGGAGATCCTTTTGGAATTGGAACAAAAAATTTCCCTTGGCTCAGCTCTGATGACCCCTATCAATCTGCCAAAGATAAAATGGATGCTGCTTTTGAATTTATTACTAAAATTGGTGCACCTTACTATTGTTTCCACGATGTGGATTTAATAGATGAAGGAGATGCCTCATTAGATGAATTTGGAAAGCGCGTTGATTTTATTACAGATTATGCGCTTGAAAAACAAAAAGCTTCTGGTGTCAAATTACTTTGGGGAACAGCTAATTTGTTTTCCAATCCTCGATACATGAATGGAGCTTCCACTAATCCTGATTTTGATGTGGTGGCTTATGCAGGCGCACAAGTGAAAAATGCCCTAGATGCAACCATCAAATTAGGTGGTGAAAATTATGTATTCTGGGGAGGTCGCGAAGGCTATATGAGTTTACTGAATACCAATATGAAAAAGGAACTCGATCACATGGCTCGATTCCTTCATATGTGTAAAGATTATGCCCGTAAAAATGGATTTACAGGTACATTCTTTATCGAACCTAAACCCATGGAACCCAGCAAACATCAATACGATTTTGATGCTGCGACAGTAGCTGGCTTCCTAAATGAATATGGACTGGCGGGTGATTTTAAACTTAATTTGGAAGTAAATCATGCTACGCTAGCCCAACACACTATGCAACACGAAATACAAGTCGCTGTCGATCAAGGTTTACTCGGAAGTATGGATGCCAATCGAGGCGATTATCAAAATGGTTGGGATACCGATCAATTCCCCAATAATGTGTATGAATTAGCAGAATGTTATTTAGTAATTCTTGAAGGGGGAGGATTTCAAGGTGGTGGTATTAATTTTGATGCCAAAACACGCCGTAATTCTACCGACCTAATTGATCTATTCTATGCACATATTGGTGGAATGGATGCTTTCGCACGAGCTTTATTAGTGGCACAAGATGTTTTAGATCATTCCGATTATAAGAAATTACGAGCGGAACGTTATAGTTCATTTGATGGTGGAAATGGTCAATCATTTGAAAATGGCGATCTCTCACTTGAAGCATTAGCAAAACTGGCGCATCAAATAGGAGAACCAACACAACGATCAGGTAAACAAGAATTGTTTGAGAATATCATCAATCAGTATTTGTAAAATGTCTACTTTAAAGTCGCTTTTACTTCTAAGTTTTCTCCTAACTTGTGGCTTCACTTATTCACAAGAAAGTGCCAACTTTGGTGCTGCAAAATTCGCACCTCAAGATGGAGATAAATTGCTCATTATGGGGCAAGACTTAGGCGCAGTAGGCGGCTTAAATAACTATACAGATGGTTATGTTGATAATATTACAGGACATACTCCAGCAGGAGTCACTTCTTATACTTCTCTTTCGACTTTAGGTGGTTTAACCAATTTAGATAATTGGGGTTCGGGGGATGTACGCGCTCAATCATATTTGGAAGATGAAACCTTTGATAATAGTTTCATTGTGATTGGCTTATATTTAGTCAATCAATTGACTGGAATTGTAAATGGAACCTATGATAATTCCTTAACTACATTTGCAAATTGGATCAAATCTCAAAATCGACCTGTTTTTATACGAATTGGGTATGAGTTTGAAGGGCCTTGGAATAGTTATAATCCAACTCAATTTAAAGCCGCTTGGCAATATATCGTTCATAAATTTGATGATTTAGGGGTGAAAAATGCAGCTTATGTTTGGCAATCAGCGGGTTTGAATTATTCCAATATAATAGACTGGTATCCTGGAGATGAATATGTGAATTGGGTGGGCTATTCTCAATTTGATGGCAATAATATGGGGCAAAGTATTACGACCTTCGCCGAAGAACACGATAAACCGATTATGATTGCTGAGGCCACTCCACGTGTTGATTTAAAAGTGGGAAGTGGTGAACCCTATTGGGCCAATTGGTATGAACCCTTGCTTCAAACTATTTACGACAATAATAGAATTAAAGCACTTGCCTATATTAATGTTAATTGGGATAGTCAATCCATGTGGCAAGGGCAGGGGTGGGGAGATTCGCGTATTCATGTCAATGCGTTTGTGAAGGAAAATTGGGAAGGAGAGATGGAGAAAGAATGCTGGTTGATGGGGAATGATGATTTATTAACAAGTATAAATTATCAATCTTGGATTGCTACAAGTACGGATGATTTATCAAATGAAGAAAACGACTTATTGGTCTCTTTTGAAGATAGTTTACTGCTTGTTCAATCTAAAAATGGAGATGTATTAGAAGATGTACAGATTGCCGATTTTACAGGGAGAATATTATATCAAGATTCAAAAAAGACATCTATTTTTAAAATAAATACCAATTCATTTTCAGCAAAGAGAATCGTCGTATCAGTGTTAAGTAATAATCGAAGAATAGCCCAAAAAATAATTCTTCATTCCAGTTTTTGAAAGCATTATCTAACTATTCGTAGTATGACTTCAAGTCTTCCTATGATTAAAAAATGATTTTATAGAGAAAACCACTACAAATGAACGGACTAGAAACATTAGATTGGATTGTATTAGGACTTTATTTTGCTGCACTCTTTGGCGTAGCGGTATGGGTCATTTTACAAAAAAATAAAAATACAGAAGATTATTTTTTAGCTGGGCGAAATGTAGGATGGTTTATCATTGGTGCGTCTATTTTCGCTTCTAATATTGGTTCGGAACATGTAGTTGGATTAGCAGGGCAGGGGGCAGAATCGGGTATGCCGATGGCGCATTATGAGTTGCATGCATGGATTGTTTTACTTTTAGGATGGCTCTTTTTACCCTTTTATATGCGTTCAGGTGCTTTTACTATGCCTGAATTTCTGGAAAAGCGATTTGATAGTAAATCAAGATGGTTTTTATCCATTTTTTCTATTGTAGGCTATGTTTTAACGAAAGTATCTGTTACGATCTATGCTGGAGGAATTGTCGTTTCAGCATTACTCGGTTTTACTTTTATGCAAGGGGCGATTATTACGGTAGTAATTACAGGAGCGTATACTATTTTGGGTGGAATGCGAGCAGTCGTTTATACAGAAGCCTTACAAACCGTCATTCTCATTTTAGGATCATTGCTATTGACTTATAAAGGCTTTGAAGCCATTGGTAGTTGGGAAGAGTTACGTGCGTTGGCAGGAGCAGATCATTTTAATATGTGGCGACCAGTTGATGATCCTGATTTTCCATGGACGGGAATGGTGTTCGGAGGAGCAATAGTTGGGATATGGTATTGGTGTACGGATCAATATATTGTACAACGAACCTTAGCAGCGCATAATATAGAAATTGGTAGGCGAGGGGCAATTTTTGGAGCGTATTTAAAAATTCTACCCATTTTTATCTTCTTAATTCCTGGAATTATTGCCTTTGCCTTAAAACAAAAAGGCGTTTTAACCTATGAACGATCCGATGAAGTTTTCCCTGTTTTAGTACAAACTTTATTACCTGCTGGATTAAGAGGATTGGTCGCTGGAGGATTGATGGCGGCATTGATGAGTTCTTTGGCTTCTGTTTTTAATTCTAGTTCGACCTTATTTACGATAGACATCTTTAAGAAATTATACCCTGAATCATCGGAGCAAGAATTAGTACGAATTGGAAGATGGGCTACGGCTATAGTCGTGGTATTAGGAATTGCTTGGATACCCATTATGGAAAAAATAGGAGGGGGAACTTTATACCGTTATTTACAATCAGTACAATCGTATATCGCACCACCCATTACGACGGTGTTTTTATTAGGTATTTTATGGAAACGGGTCAATGCAAAAGGAGCGATAGCGACGCTTTTCTTCGGATTAGTCATGGCGACTTTACGAATTATCGCCGAATTAATCTATTTTGATGCAAATGGCAATTTAATAGAAGGATCTAGTGGCATTTTTGCCAGTTTTGCTGCAATTAATTTTGCACATATGGCAATTATTATGTTTATCGCTTGTGTGATTGTTTGTATTACGGTCAGTTTAATGACGAAAGCACCTTCTGAGAAACAAATTGCAGGATTGACCTTTGGTACACTGACCGAAGAACAAAAAGCATCTGCAAAAAATAGTTATACGATATTAGACATTGTAGCATCTGTGGTCCTAGTTATTGTGATCGTTTGTATCCTATCGTATTTTACAGGTTAAAATGTTATCAGAAATTTGAATATTGAATAAAATGTCGGTAATCTCACCACGAAGGATCATTCTGAAAAGGATGATCTTTTTTTAATTCGTTAGACTTCTAATACCGTGTTGATAAAATCTATGTACATATAGAATATAATTTTTTCAACTCGGCATTATACGTTTTTGGTGAGATTTACTAAATCACTTATTTTTTTTCGTATAAAGATTAGCTAACTTCGTATTCAAAACCGAAAACATCTATGCGAATCAGTGGGTTTACCTTTGCCAAAAATACCAGTAAGTTATATTATCCAATTAAGGAGTCGATTGAGTCCATTTTACCCATCGTGGATGAATTTATTGTGGTGTTAGGAGATTGTGATGAAGATGATACGACTTTGGAGTTGATAGAGTCCATTCAAAGTGATAAAATAAAAATCATCCATACGATTTGGGATATTGAAAAATACCCGAATGGTACGGAAAATGCTCATCAAACCGATATTGCGATGCAGCATTGTACAGGCGATTGGTTGTTTTATGTACAAGCAGATGAGGTCGTACATGAACAATATTTACCTCATATTCAAGAACAATGTAGTAAGTATCTAGACGACAAAAATGTAGAAGGCTTTCTCTTTCATTATACTCACTTTTTTGGGGACTATCAGCATTATAATAATTTCCATTCTTGGTATCCATTTGAAATTCGCATAGTACGAAATCATCCTGATATTCATTCTTGGAAATCGGCACAATCTTTCCGTCGTATTCCCAATTTTGATGGTAAAAACTATCGTCAAAAAGAAGGTACATTCAAATTAAAAGTGATTCAATTAGAGACTCATATTTATCACTATGGATGGGTGCGTCCGCCTTTATACATGCAAAAGAAATCGAAAGCTTTAGATACCATTCATAAAGGCAAAAAAGTAGCAGATAAAGTCTATCAAGAAAAAGCAGCAGTTTTTGATTATGGAAATATGTCGTGGTATCCAACATTTAAAGGAACGCATCCTAAAGTGATGAAAGACTACATCAAAAAAATGGATTGGGCCGACCAACTCAATTTTGACCCCAATTATCGTCCTACGCGTCCTTTGATGAAACATGAACAATGGAAAAATAGATTCCTCACCTTTGTAGAACAAAAAATATTAGGCGGAAAATCTATTTTTATAACCGAAAATTGGGAACTCTTAAAGCATAAATAATGATCTTAGAAGTAGCAATTCTTGATATAAAAGACGGACAAAATGAAGCCTTTGAATCAGCTTTTTCAAAGGCACAGGTCTATATTTCGTGTCAAAAAGGCTATATTAGTCATGAATTACAGCATTGTTTAGAACAACCCAATCGTTACATCTTACTGGTAAATTGGGAAAGCCTAGAAGATCATACGATTGGCTTTCGTCAATCGGCAGAATATCAAGAATGGAAGCAATTATTGCATTATTTTTATGATCCATTTCCAGAAGTTTGGCATTTTACGAAAATAAAACCCTAGAATTTTTTATGCCTAAAAATGAAAATACATTAATCGACCAGTTGATTTCTTCTCCCCAAAAACTTTTCTTACTCGATGGAGTAGGGGCATTCATCAGCGCAATTTTTCTAGGGATCGTTTTAGTATGGTTGAATGATTTTATCGGAATGCCAGTTCAAGTACTCTATGTTTTAGCGACTTTAGCAGCTTTTTATATGATTTTTTCTTTGAGTTGTTATTATTTTGAACCCAACGCATGGCGGATCTGCTTGAGAATTATTGCTACTGCGAATTTTTTACATTGTATTTTGACGATAGGTTTACTCTATCAATATCGAGCGCAAATTCAACCTCTTGGATGGCTCTATTTTGTAGGAGAACTATTGATCTTATTTTTTATTGTAAATTTGGAATGGAAAGGGGCTAAAAAATAGTCTAATAAGAATCAAACTATAATCCGTGATTTAAATAGTAAAGCAATATTCGTTGTACAACTTCAAGTTGTCCGACGATTTATGCTTCCACAAATATCGCTTGCTCACTCTTTGGAATAATCTCTTTTTCATCGGCTTTTTGAAATAAAGTTTGAACGGCAAGTCGTCCTTTTTCGCCTAGATTTAAGGTATACTCATTTACATACAGATTTATGTGTTGATACAGCACCGCTTCTTCCATTTCTTGAGCATGTTGGTGGACGTATGCACTAGATGATTTTGGATAGTCAAAAGCAAATTGAACGGAACGTTGGAGTACACGATCCACTTTTTGTTGAAGTTCAAGCGGTAAATCTCGTTGGATAACGATACCTCCAAGCGGGATGGCTTGTTGGGTCGTGCTTTCCCAGTATTCGCCCAAATCCATCAATTTGACCAAGCCTTTTTCTTGATAAGTAAACCGATTTTCATGGATAATTAAACCCGCATCTACTTTTTCTTCCAAAACGACTTGTTCAATAGCTGAAAACAGAACCGCTTCTTTATGTTGTAAATGGGGATAAGCCAAACTCAATAAAAAATTAGCAGTCGTATATTTTCCTGGGATGGCAATTTTAAGATCTGGATTGGATAGATCAAGTTGTTTTTTCGCAATCAATAAGGGCCCACAATTATTTCCTAAGGCACTCCCAGAATTTAATAAAACATACTGCTCTCTTAAATAAGCATAGGCGTGATAACTGAGTTTGGTAATGGCTAAATCTCCCTTAAATGCCATTTGATTCAATTCTTCCACATCAGCGAGAATCACTTCAAATTCAAGTCCTTCTGTATCAATCTTTTGATGAATCATCGCATCAAAAATATAGGTATCATTGGGACAAGGCGAAAAACCTAAACTTAATTTCATATTTTTGCGAACTTTTTTGATCCGTTTAGTTTTAAATAGATATGTTAGATATTCGAGATTTACAAGTCGTCTACGAAGATAATCACTTAATAGCAGTTAACAAACCTGCAGGTTGGTTGGTTCAAGGCGATATTACAGGAGATACGCCATTGAGTGAATATGTGAAGACCTACATCAAACTTCGTTATAAAAAACCAGGTGCTGTTTTTCTAGGTGTCATTCATCGCTTGGATCGTCCTGTGAGTGGAACTGTCGTTTTTGCGCGTACGAGCAAAGCTTTGACTCGTATGAATAAACAATTTCAAGATAGAAAAGTAAAGAAAACGTATTGGGCGATAAGCCCAAATCGCCCAAATCCAATTGAAGGAAGATTGACACACTATTTATTAAAGGATAAAGAACGAAATGTAACAAGTGCTTACGATCAAATTGGTAGAAGAACAGCAAATGCAAAAAAGGCTGTTTTAGATTATAAATTGATTTCTTCGATGGGTGGACATCATTTACTGGAAGTCAATCTTATTACAGGTCGACCTCATCAAATTCGAGTACAATTATCAAAAATTGGCTGTTCCATACGCGGCGATATAAAGTATGGTCATCCTAGAGCAAACCGCGATGGAAGTATCCATTTACACTGTCATAAAATGACTTTTGAACATCCAACTAAGAAAGAAGCGGTTACAATTATAACAAATCCACCAGATGAACAACTTTGGAACCAATTTGGCGATATTTTTGTATAGTTACTTATAGTAATATCCCGTTTGAAATTTATCTATACATGTACCCAAAAAAAGAACATATCAAAAGACAATTTCCCTTACTCCAAGATGAATATATCCAAGAGATGATTCAGCAAATTAGCTCATTTGATTTTACAAAAGAACTTGGTCTAAATGCTCGAATAAAACGAACTTATTTGAAGCCCGAATCAGATACTACAAATCCTGATTTGATCTTCGAATAGTCTTTTGTCTGCTCCACTTATCTCTAGTTATTTGATAGATCAAGCATTCATCTTCTTCAAACCATCTTCGTTCTACAAATTCAAATCCTATTCGTTCATAAAAACGAATGGCAGCTCTATTATTTACTAATGGATCTATTAATACGGCTGTAATATCTTGATTGGAAAAGCAATTTTCTAAAGCAAGCTGCATCATTATAGTTCCATATCCTATTCCTAAATCAGATTTTCTTCCTATCCAAAGATCAATGGCGCGTAAATTTGGCGCAATATTTCCCCAATAATGCGTTTCTTCTTCAAAAGGATCAATAATTTGAATAAAACCAATAGGGCGAGTATCTAATTCAGCGATTAGAAATTGTCGCCAGAAAGGAGTACGGTTAAGTTCATTTTCCCAATTCCATTCATCATTCGGGGCAGCAGCGATGACATGTGCCTGTTGATCCCAAAATTGCAATAACTCCAAATCTTTAATCGTGGCTTTTCTTAATTTAATATTATAAGGACGCTTTGAATCCTTAGTATGCTTACGCAACATTGTTTTTTATAATACGTTGTTTACAAATAATGAACATAGGGAAAATAGAATTTTCAAAATATTCTTTAATTTTTGGCTATACTTTAAAAAAAATTATCATATATTTACTTTCAGATAATAATTCTTCTCCTATAGACGTTTAGATTCTATACTTTTCCTAAAAACACTCCCATGGAATAATAATTTTACACACTTATTTGGTATTGACTTCCATTATGTGACTTCAGTAATTGACTGAGGATTATTATTTATTTGCCTGTTATAAACCGAAAATATCAACATTATGAACAATAAAAAGTTCTTCAAAGGATTAGTACTTGCCCTAGGATTATCTTCTTTTTTCTGGATAGGAGCGATTGTAGCCGTGACTACATCAACTTCTTCAGATTCTGTCGAATTACCTCAAGATGTAGTAGAACTCAAAGAACCTACTGCTTTACTTACAGAATAATTTGTTTAAATATTAGGTATTTACATTTCTTCTAACATAAGTAAATGCTTGCCCTAGATTTTCTATGATATCAGAAGCTATTAGTGCTTCCTGACCACGTAGGCGTTGTACTGCTATATCACCTGCATAGCCATGTATATAAGTGCCAATAAGTGAAGCATCTAGTGAAGAGTAGCCTTGGGCAAGCAAACCTGTAATTATACCTGTTAAAACATCGCCGCTTCCTGCTGTTGCCATGCCGGGGTTTCCTGTAGAATTAAAATAGCACTCCCCTTCAGGAGTGGCGATACAAGTGTGCGCTCGTTTCAAAACGATATAACATTTATAGCGTTGTGCCATTTGGCGTTGAAGCTCATTTTGTTCAAAGTCATTTTTACTTTTTCCAAATAATCGTTCAAATTCTTTTGGGTGAGGTGTCAAAATACTATTATGTGGAAGCTTGTCCAATAGATCCATCTGTTGACTGATTAAATTTAAAGCATCTGCGTCAATAACAAGTGGGTCGTTACTTTTATCTAATAATTCTTCTAATGCGTGTAAGGTTAATTGTTTTGTATCCAAACCACAACCGATACCTACACTTTTGTAAGGAGATAAATTTGGGATCTCTGCAATATAAAATTCACGGCTATCAATACTAACCATTGCTTCAGGAATGCTCATTTGTAAAATGGGATAAGCGCATTTTGGGGCGTGTATACTAACTAATCCTGTTCCAGAACGCAAAGCAGCTTTAGCAGCTAAAATAGCTGCCCCTACTTTTCCATAGCTTCCAGCAATGAGGAGGGCATGACCAAAAATTCCTTTATGATCGAATTTTTTTCTATGGTGCAAACGATTTTTTATAAAGGAATGGTCTAAAAAATAATTATTCACACGAATAGCATCTACAGAAGCTGGATGTAAAGCAATAGATTCTATCGTCCAATCCCCTAATCGCTCTTGATTTTCTGGAAATAAAAAAGCTAATTTGGGAAATTCAAAACTAAATGTATGTGTAGCATGGATACTAGTAGAGGAAGTTGTTTGATCTGCAAATAAACCAGATGGTATATCTACTGCAACTATATTTCCCTGATGTTGATTAAGATGCTGGATTAAAGAAGCCCAATACCCCTCAATGCTACGATTTAAACCTGCTCCAAAAATAGTGTCAATAATAATCGCATTTGAGGGAATAATAGGAAAGGAATCCCCCTCATGAATAGAGTGGCTGACAATGTCAAATTCTTTTAATCGTGTTTGATTTTCGATAAAATCCGCAGACTTTTCTTGTCCTATTTCACAACAAAATACTTCAACCGTATAAAATCGTTGCGTCAATAAACGAGCAATGGCTAATCCGTCACCACCATTATTTCCAGGACCACAATAGATTTGGATGCTTTGTTCCTCGTCTTTAAAAGTTTTACAAAACCAATTAACGAATTGGAGGGATGCTCGTTCCATCAGCTTAATAGAAGTAGTAGGCTCCTTTTCTATTGTTTGCTCGTCGAGTAATCGTATTTGTTGTACAGTAGGGATCTTCATAAAAACAGTATTGAAAATTGCCCTAAAAATACATTATTTTGTTGGTATACTACGGGATTTCAAGGATTTTATGGGTTTGAATACTCAACTTCCATTTTGGATGCTTTAGGCAGTAGTCCAAACAAGCTTTGGTGTTTTCCTGTTTTTGGGGGCTATCCATCGGTTGTAAATAGAAATGTTCGAACTCAAAATCTTCAAATTGTTCAGGTGAGATACCTTCTTGTGGAAAGACTAATTTAAGTTCATGTCCTTTTTTTAAGACAATTTCTGTATTGGCTTTAGGACTCATACAAACCCAATCAATTCCTTCGGGCGCAGGGTAAGTACCATTGGTTTCTATAGCTATTTCAAAGCCCTTTTGATGAAAGGCTTTTATTAAAGGTTGATCTAATTGTAGTAACGGTTCTCCACCTGTACATACAACATAGGCATTTTCAAGTGAAGAAGAAGGCCATAAATCGGCTATTTTTTTTGCTAAATCAAAGGCCGTATATTTTCCTCCATTCTCCCCATCCATTCCCCAAAAATCGGTATCGCAAAATTTGCAAATGGCTTTGTGTCGATCTTCTTCTCGTCCACTCCATAAATTACACCCTGAAAAACGACAAAACACAGCCGCGCGTCCTGCATGAGCCCCTTCACCTTGTAAAGTGTAATAAATTTCCTTGATTTTGTAATACGACATCTAATACGAAATTGATTAAGTGATTTCGTAAATCACACCTTCAACGTATAATGCCGATTTGAAAAAATCGTAAATTATATACGAAAGGATTTTATCAAATCGGTATAAGATAGATTTACCGTCGTAAAGGTAAGTTATCCCTTTTCAGAAAGCAAATGATTGATCTGTTTTGAAAGTTGAGCCGCTTTTTTAGCATGAGGTGGAGAATGCTGAATAAGCACTTTAAGCATAAAAGAGCAATTTTTAATATTTCCTAATTGTAGATGAGTCAGTGCCATCCACCAATTGGCTTCATTGCGATAAACATGACTAGCGTCAGATTTACTAATAGAAACAAAGGTAGCAAGTGCTTTTTCGTATTGCTTATTGTGGAAGTAGGCTTTTCCTAAAATTAGTTGTTGTTCTGGTGAATTGGATGATGTTACAATGGGTTCAAGTAACTGAACACTTGTCGTAAAATCTTTATTATTAAATGTAGTTTCCACTAATTCTAATTCCTTCGTTGCATCTCCACTTTTATCTTTTAAGGAGATATTTGCAGCCACAGGTAAATTTTGTTGTTGAATTTGTTCAAGGGTAGGATTAGGTAGAAGAAACTGAGCAAGGATAAATAAAGCAATAGCAGCAGCAATAGCTCCTCCGATTTGTAAAAATCGTCGATTGGTTTTCTTATCATCGATAGGAGGGCGGTCATTTATGGTTTCTTCTGCTAATTTATTTAAATGAATTTCATTTAATTGATCCAGAAATGTAGTTTCTTTTTGATTAGAAAGCGTTTCATGTATTTCTTTTTCCAATTGAAAGGCTTCAGCAAAAGAAGTATTTTCTTGGAGGAGTTGTTCTACTTTTGAACGCTCCTGTTCATCCAATTCATGGGCAATATAGCGATGGATTAAGTCAAGTTGTGTATCAGTTATTTCCATAAGAACGGGTTAACACGCTAAGATTTATAGGATAATTCTAAATACCGAGGATCATTCTGCACTAAGGTCGTCAATTTTTTTCGGCAATTAAAAGCTGCTTTTTTAGCGACATTATCGCTAGCATAGCCTAATTGATTGGCAATTTCTACCATTTTTATTTTATCAAAAAAAAGGCGTAGGATTTTTTGGCAACGATCACCTAGTTCAGCTAATTTAGATCGAAATAATTGTTCTCGTTCTACTTGAACTAGTGTTTTTTGGAGGTCATATTCATCTATTAATTCCTGGTCTTCAGAAATGGTTACCGTAGAATTATTTTTTTTTGTCCTTTTTTTTAGCCAAATATTATGACTTACTCCTCTTAAAAAAGTACAAACGGAAGAAGTCAATTTAAATTCAGAAGTTTGACATTTCTTAAATAAAACCATCATGGCATCTTGAAACACATCCCAAGCATCATCCTTTGATCCATTTTTCATCATAATGTAAGATCGAACAATAGGAAAACAAGAATCATAGATTTGTTGAATAGCATCTTTATGGTTATTTCTAATGTCCTCAACTAATGAAGCTGTTTGAAGTGGGTGTTTTGGTTCTCTCATTTTTTAAGCGCGTAGTAGAATGTGGTTTCAAATAAAGACTTCAATTGCATAAAAGTACCTTCTCCAAAAAAAATATCAAAATATATGGTAACCTTTTTTCTACTCACGGAATAAACTTTACAAAACCACAAATTAAATACACTGTAACATAAGTTAATTGGTATTTTGAACGAGGAGATTTTTTTCATAATCGAGGCGCGACAGAGCCTAATAGCCATAGCTATTAAGGCGAGTACGTAACGATGAGTAAGGAAAAAAGAACCATTCAAAATTATAAGAAATTTGTGTTACAATGTATTAAATCCCTGTATACCCCCTTAAAACCAAGTGAATTGGCGGTTGCCGAAAAGCCATCACCCCAATAGAGTAGGCAATTTTTTATCATTCTAAACCCCTGAAAACATGAAAAAACAAAAATTTGAAGAAATTAAAGAAATAGATGAATTGATGAGTTTACCTAGAGATGAGCGGGTAAAACTCTCCAAAAAATGGTTAGTCGAAAAACCAGATTTTTTAAAACCAATTTTTCCATGGTGGTGGTATTATAAATGTCAAGTCCATATTCTTATTGTTATTGATGGTGGTCTAACGTATAATCCTCTTAGTGCATTAGGTTTGACAGAATTTGTGAAAACATTCGAAGATATGCAAAACCAAGCCCTCACCAATATTCAATATAAGGTGACCTTGGCGCATCGAGGTAATCCCGGAGCAGCAGGTATGTTTAGTAGTTATAGTTTTATTCAAAATCGAATTACTAATTTTAATTTTGATACGAGTGTTAATCTCAATTCATTTGATCAAGTATGGCTTTTCGGTATAAGTAGCGGGTCTACACTTCCACCAAATGAAGTAGCTGCAATCACTACTTATATGAATGGCGGTGGTGGTTTATTTGCCACAGGCGATCATGGTACTTTAGGATCTGCTCTTTGTGACCAAATTCCTAGAGTAAAAGATATGCGTCATTGGGATCATACCGATCCTACGAGTGGAGGTAATAATGATAATAATGAGGTGAGTATGCGTCATAGACGTCGAAATGATACAAATCGTCCTAAACCAGGTGATAGTGATTCGCTCTATTTTGATAATCAATCAGATGATGTTCCTCAAGAAATTGGTGTACAACGTTTTGGTCCGTCTTTATTACCGCATCCACTTTTATCTATTAGTACTTCACTCAAGGCAAATGGTTTGATCGATATCATGCCTGATCATCCGCATGAAGGGGAATGTACAATGGAGCAAGCATTTACAGTAACCAATCCTCAAACAAATGCCGCGCAAACTATTTGGACTCAAATTTTAGCTACGTCTTTTGTTTTAAGTGGTAGTACTACAAATGGTGGCGTTCAGAATAATGGTAAAGCAGAAACAGATGCGCATTGTTTTCCTTCTATAAGTGTCTTTGATGGACGTGTAGCAAATATTGGACGTATTGTCATTGACTCTACTTGGCATCATTTCGTAAATGTCAATCTGAATGGTATAGGTTCTTTAATTGATCTTCCTGGTTTACAATCTGGTTTCAATGCAACTACATATCGCATCATTCAACAGTATTTTAGAAATATTACAACTTGGATGAGCAGACGTAAATTTATGCTTTGTTGGTATAAATTTATTTGGGTAGACTTATTGTTGGACTCTCATATTGTTGAAGCCAGTATGAATAACCCTGACCTTTCCTTCGAAGAAATGGATCCTTATGAACTGATGCATATTGGCTCTTTAGCTCAAGAAATAATTTCAAGTAAACTCAATCCGTCCTTTGCTTACCAATTTATGATAGACATGGTAGAAGCTGTCAATCCAACTTTAGCCGATCGTCTTAACATTTGGAAGCCAGAAGTAAAAGAGGATAAACCAAACCCTCAATTCCCTGACTGGGTTGATTTTGGAAAAATACTTGGCATGGCAGTAGGAGGAGGCTTTATTGCACTTCGTGATAATATGGATTATCTCAATGAAGCACAATTAGATGCGATGGATAAATTAGATGCCATCTTTTTTAAAGGAGTAGATCAAGGACTCAATCGTGCTTTGCAGATTTTTGAAGATGATATTAATCTTATTAATCAAAATTACTTCAAAAAAAGAGGACGTAAGAAATAATTTATAAGTGATGTTTATGGCGGTCGCCGAAAAGCCATTTCCAATAGAGTAGGCAATTTTCAAAACCTTTGACACAAACAAATAAAATCACAAGAAAATATATCTGTGAAACCCCAAAAAAGAACCCAAACATTGTTGTAGTCGCCACTGATTATTCCATTTTTAGAGCCTGTTACCTTAATATCAAGCTCAACACCCCAAAATAGTAGTGATTTCCTTTTACGTAATGTGAATAATCGGTGGCTTTTTTTAATAGTTTGAACCTTCGTTTCTGAAACAATTTGAAATCAACATTAAACTTTTGCTATAATTCAACACCATAAGTAGGCGGACAAAATTACTTGTATGAAAATGACTGCCCTCATAAAAATCATAAATAATTGATGATAAGAAGATTATGTTGATTTTTTGAGGGATTACAAAGGCATTTTTCATACTAATTTTTCTGCCCATAAACTTACTAAATAGATAACAAATAAACACTTTTATACGTAAAAAAAATGTTACCCTTTTAGTTGACTAACAAATCCTTACGCCAAATGAGTACAACAAATGTTCGAGGAGAAGGGCATGCTCCTAGTAATTTTGATGCCCAATTAGTATTAGAACAATTTACTAAGAATCCTAGAGATGTCCAACAAGCACACATCAATCAATTGTTGGGTTATGATTTTGATGTAGATGCTAATCCAACCGTACTGGGTCGAGTTGAACCCATCAATCCTATTTTAGCAGAAGAATATGTTACCCATAAAGATATTGAACGATTAATTCGTCGAATCTTTGATTTGAATGAAAATTCAGCCTTGGGAACAGCTAACAAAGGTACAATGGGAAGACTCAATCGAAGAAGTCAAAAAAAGCGCGTCAAACGTTTCCATAAAACCCTTCGTAAAAATATGGATGCTGTCAAGATTTTGGCAGAAGGTGATTCTTGGTTTGAACATCCTTTGATGAATGATATTATTGATTGGATGTACTTTCGTTCAAAAAATAAATATGCGATTCAAAGTATCGCTTATGGTGGAGATTGGCTGACCAACATCATTAAAGAAGGTAAATACATTGAAGAATTATCCATCATTCAACCTGATTATTTCCTTTTGACAGGTGGTGGAAATGACTTAGTAGGCGGACATAAAATCGCGCTGATGACACAAGCAAAAGCAGATTTGTCAGCGGAAACGATTATCGCTTGGGTGAATAAAGAAGGAAAGTCGGCTACTTGGGAGCAACTTACAGCACAAGAACAAGCGCATCTTAAAATGGGCATCCCATATTTATCGGAAGAATTCTTTTCTTTTTTACGTGCAGGAAATTTGCAGTATCGTTTTATGATTAAACAAATTTTAAAGAAACATACCAATCTTAAAATCCTCACACAAGGCTATGATTATCCTATTCCGACTTTTAAAAAGGCACCTATTTTTAAACCTAAACAGTTTATTCTCAATCGTGTATTGAAAAATGGGCATTGGTTAAAAGAAGCCTTGATTTTGCGTCGTATTCCTGAAGAAGCACATGCGTCTATCCTATTCGCAATGATTTGGTTTTTTAATGAAATGCTGATTGGAATTGCTATGGATCCTGTGTTTAAAAAGAATGTGTTCCACATCGATTGTCGAGGCGTAGCCAAGCGACAAAAAGATTGGTTTGATGAGATGCACTTAGTACCCGCTCGTTATCGTGATATTGCAAATATTTATATGAAATGTATTGTAGCTATTGATCGTCATGAAAATCATAATGATCCCAATCCACCCAGAAATGTCTACAAGGTGATTGATGAACTAACGTAAAGGAGTAAGAAATATTGAAAAAATAACACAGC
Organism: Saprospiraceae bacterium; assembly: GCA_020628645.1. GTDB lineage: Bacteria > Bacteroidota > Bacteroidia > Chitinophagales > Saprospiraceae > JAHDES01. The sequence goes on along the minus strand of JAHDES010000004.1, from coordinate 134,148 downwards.
GATTAAGTGGAGAAGGATTATTTTTGTAAATTTATTACCCTAGAGATACAAAAAATAATCCTTTCTTTCTTATCAGGGAGTTACTATTAACATTGCTCCATAAATATCTCAAGAATAACACAAAATTACTTAATCAATCTATAATATCGGAAATATGGAAATTGCAAACTATTAAATCGGGAGGTCAGTCCTTTAAAACTAAAGGACTGACTGGAAAATCAAATTAATAATTTCGTCTTCAAGGGCTTGATATCCCCTTTTTAAAAAAACAATACTTTGCCTCAATACAATTAACTTGAAGTACTAGGGAGTAAGACGAAAATAAAATTCTAAAACCATAAAAAACAATCTAAATGAACTACACATTTTGGAGAAGACTATTTCTTTTTGCAATATTAATTTTACTTGCACCTCTTTTTGTTAAAGGACAACATTCTTACAAAATTTATCAAGGGAACTTTGACAGTAATGTACAAAGTGATTACAGACTTCAGGTCCAAGCGGATAACGACCATAATCGTCCTACTGTAATATCTGGTACACAACCCTCCAATCCTATTGATACCAGTTACCGATATTTGTGGATATTCAATGATGGCAATTATATTAAAAGTAATGAACCATACATTGATGTCATGAATTCCAATTTGAACGCAACGCCCCCTTTTCCTAGGGAAGTATACAATGTGCCAATCTATAATGGGCCATTTCCTCCTCCTTTTCGTTTAGAAAATACCACCATAGACAATAGTGGTGGATCGCCACCTTTAAGGAATGGAGGAGGAGGTTCAAATCAAAAAGAATTTGAAACAATAGATTCTTTTGATATGAATTTTGAGTTGTTTAATCAAGAATATTGTCCATCTGATACAGGGCATATCGTCATATTGTCGATTAATTTACCATCCAAGATGCCTTCATTTATTGGAAAATTTAAATTATATTTTAACAAAAATATTGAAAAAAACGGACAGCCATTATCTGAAAAAATGGGGTTCATTTTTCGCAAAGAATTATTAAACCGTTCTGTAAATTATCCTATAGCTAATGATAACGTACAAAATACACTTTCATATGACGATGCTCTTGAGATTGATCTTTCAAATTTAGCAAGAGGGGAAACACATCATTTTTTCTTACTTTTTGATTTACCAGAACGATATAAGGACTATGTCAGCACTAGAGCCAATGAGTTTAAAACCGAAATGCTGGCAACACTTTCTTTACAAGATGTTGAAACAAGGAAAATTATTTCATTGAGTCAGTATGGACTTTCTTTATTTAATCTATCTACTACGCAAGCCTCTGGAGTATTATCTTCTGGATTAACTCAATTGGAATCCTCGATGGGGAATACTTTTATCAGTACAAACAATATAGTAAATGCTGCTTTTTTGAACCCTAAAATTGTAGGAGCACATGATCCGAATATTCTTACCCTTAGTTCTTGTGAGTGTCCCGAATTAGAGAATCGTCATTTAATATATGCATTAATAGAATTTACCAATGATGGTACTCGTCCAGTAATTAGAGATACTATTACTGTGAAAATTGAACTTCCAACAGAAGTTGATTTTAATTCTGTAAAAAGTAGGGTTTCTCTTGCTGAAATACCTGGATTGAGTAACTCTTCAGTTGATTTTGATGATGCGAATCGAACAATAACATGGAAGTTTTGGGCGGCAGTAGGCGATGCAGGTTTTGATACATTTGATATAAATACACAAAATCCTTTTGCAAGATTTGAATTCCAGTTTTTAACTAATGTAGGTGTTGCTTTATCTGATATTCCACCTATGGAGGCATGTACATCTTTTGGTAGTGGTACAAAATGGTGTACGAATAAAGCTAATGTCCGTATTTTGACTACAAAGGATAAAGGATATAATTGTAACGATAATTGTAAAAACAAATGTTGTGGGCATTGTTCTATGATTCTTATTATTGGAATCATAAGTTTGATACTTCTTGTAATTATATTGTATTTAGTGATTCTTATTTATCGAAAACACAATTGATTTTAGATAAATAATAGTATTTTAACGCTATCAAAAAACTAATTCTTGATAGCGTTAAAATATTATAAATATGAAAAATTGCAATTTCTTATTTTTATTGATATTTATTTTCTCAGCAAATCAAGTATACAGTCAATCAAACTTAGATCAAACCTTCGTCAATAATATTGAAGATTTAATAAAGAAGAAAGATTATCAAAATATTGAACTAGAACAAGTTAAATTTCTTTCTTTTTGTAAAGAAAATGATAGCTTATTACTTTGGATGAATAGCAATAAAAAGTGGGCAAGGTCATTTTTTGATCAGCCAAATATAAGTATGTTGTTTTTTAAAGATATAGAGCAAAATCTTTGGCGTGAACCATTGTCCCCTCAGGAAAAAATAAGCTATACTAGTTTCTTACTAAATTTCCAGTATCTCTATGAAATGGGTTATAATGATTTTATAAAAGCAAAAATCATTGCAGAAAAAGCCCATCAATTTATACAACAAAAAATAAAAAGAACCGAGGATTTTCCTAAATATTCTAAGGACTTGAAAACAAAGGTAGTCCAAAGTGAAATTTATGTTTTACACCATCTCGCCAATATTTATAATCGACTAGGCGATGAGAAAAAAGCAGAAAATTATTTTAAAGAAGAATTAGCGATCGCGATCAACAATAAGAGATGGAATTTGATCGGTGCACTTTATGGTGATTTGGGAAAATTGTATTTGAATTCTAATTATCCCGAAAAGGCTATGGAATTATACAGAACAGGCTTAAAGAATGAATTTATTCAAGCAGATAGTCGTAATTATCTGTTGTTAAATTATGCCCATGAACTCGTAAAGTTTGATAGTTTAAACAAAGCAAAATTAATTGCTCAACAAATAGAAAAAGAATTACTTCAACTCACGATTAATAATTTACCAACACTTCAAGGGCGACAAATTATTCTAGACGAAATCTGGATTCAAATTTATAAAAAAGAGAAAAAAGATATAAAGCAAGCTGAAAGAATTGAAATGTTACTCAATAAAGCACATCAATCTAATCCTTCAAAAAAAGGGAGGCAGATAGCTAAGTATTACTTGATTTATGCAGATTTTTTCTTTGAAAAAGGAGCATTTGAAAATATGAACCTCTATCTCGATTCTGCATTTCAAGCTATAATTCCAAATTATACTTTCCCGATTAAGATAACCGACATTTATCCCGAAAATACTATTCTGGAAGCCTTAGAAGGGAAAGCGCGTTTATTTGAAACTATGGCAGCACAAGGCGATCAAGAAAACAATCTTTCCCAAGCCCTTGCCTGTAGAGCATTAATTTTTGAAGTAGAACGTGCTTTACGAAGTACCTATCAATACGAATCCAGTAAATTATACCTCCAAGAACTCAGTCGAGAACGTACAGAAAAAGCACTAGATGTAGCCTATCAATTGTATAAAATCACCCAAGAGGATCACTACAAAGAACAAGCTTTTCAACTTGCCGAACGCTCCAAAGCCATCTTGCTCTCAGAATCCATACGGGCATTATCCGTAAAAGAAGCATTTGGATTACCAGAAGCTATTTTAGAACGCGAACAAGAATTAATTGCTTATCAAAATTATTTTCAAAAGACCCTTATCCAACACGAATTAGCTGCTACTGTCAAAGAAGATTCACTACATAATCAATTAAAAGCGCAATTGTTTGAAGTGGAGCAAGAACTGTATCAATTGCAAGATAGTATTCGTACAGCTTATCCCAAATATGCGGAGCAAGTCCAAGAAATTGTTCCCCTTGATTTATCGAAATTACAAGCACAACTCCATAAAAATGATCGTACTTTAGTGGAATATTTTATAGGAAGTACGCATTGGTATCGGTTTGTTTTAGATGGTACAAACATCCAATTGGAACGCAAGGAGCTTCAATCTTCCTTGACGACTTCTATCCAAAATATTTTACAATTATTGCCCACCAAATTAGAACAAGAAAAGGACTATCAAAGGTATCTACAATTATCACAAGAAGTGTATAAAGAGTTAATTGGAGACATTTCTATCTCCACCAATGGATTACTGATTATTCCAGATGGACAATTAAATTATTTACCTTTTGAAAGCCTCATTTGCTCCAAAGAAGGCAATACCACCAACTATTTAATTCAAGAAAAAGCTATTTCCTACGCGTATTCTGCTAGAGTATTGGAGCAGTATAATTCTTATTCTTCTACGGCTACGCAATCTTATCTGGGACTTGCTCCAGTGAGTTTTTCAAAGGACATGAATTTAGCCACCCTTAATTTTAGCGAAGCGGAGGTGACTTCTGTTCAAGCTCTTTTAGAAGGACAATCCTTAATCAAGGAGAAGGCTCAACTTACGCCATTTCGGACGGCTGCTGCCGATTATAAAATTGTTCATTTGTCTACGCATGCAGGGGCAGGAGAAGTGCCTTGGATTGCCTTTCAAGATGAAAAAATGTATCTCCCAGAGATTTATAATTTACCCTTAAACGCCGATTTGGTGGTATTAAGTGCATGTGAAACAGGTTTGGGAGAATTGCAAAAAGGGGAGGGGGCGATGAGCCTCGCGCGTGGCTTTGCCTATGCTGGTGCGCCGAGTACATTGATGAGCCTTTGGAAAGTCAACGAAGGAGCTACCAAAACGATTTTACAGGATTTTTATACGGAATTGAAAAATGGAGCCAGCAAAGATGACGCTCTTCGCCAAGCCAAACTCAATTTTTTAGCAAATGATAATGGTATTCAACAGGCGCCCTATTTTTGGTCGGGATTGGTCGTGATTGGTGATGCTAAAGCAGTATTTCCTACTACAAATTGGTGGTATTGGATCATGGGAGGAGGACTATTCCTATTCCTATTATTCCTGCTAAGAAAGAGAAAGAAAATAGCTGATATACAGTAAAAAATCTGCGTAATCTGCGGGAGATTCACTAACGAATGACCACTTTTTCAATTAAGTTTTCCCCCAGTTCGTTATTTAATAAATCTTTGATTTTATCTTTAGAATAATTCAATTCATTCCTTAGGGGAGCAGAGGTGATTGAAATATAGACGGTATGTTTACGTAGAGAGATTGAACTTGTATAAGAAGCAATGGTTGCGCCCATCAATTGTTCCCAAGAGGTGCGTATTTTACTTTGATGAAGCTTGCCTTTATGCTTCATTTGACCGACCATCTGCTTGAGGAGGTCTTTTATATTTTCTTCCTTATTCATATGATCGTTTTTTTAATTAGAAACAACTTGCCCTTCATTAATATGGAACGCTTTGAACGACACATTTAGTTCCGATAGCAACTTAGATAGCCGTTCTGGATGAGTATCACTAATGAAAACTTGCCCAAATTCTTCTTTGACGATTAAAGTCAATAATTGATGAACTCGTTCTTGGTCTAATTTATCAAAAATATCATCCAATAACAAAAGAGGATGTTTCTTTTTAGTACGTCTCAGAAATTCATATTGTGCCAATTTCAGGGCTAAGATAAAGGTTTTTAATTGACCTTGCGAAGCAAATTTTTTCAAAGGTGTTTCTGCAATACTAAATACCAAGTCATCTCGATGAATACCTGCGGTTGTACGTTGTAAAATACGGTCTTTTTCAATCGTTTTTTCTAATAAAGAAGAAAAATCTTCTTCTTCTAATTGTGATTTGTACCGACAATCCACTTCTTCTTTTCCAGCAGAAATAACACGATGATACGCTTGAAAAATAGGATAAAATTGTTCTAAAAATTGCTTTCGTTTATTGAAAATTACAGCTGCAGGATGTGCCATTTGCTGATTATAGGCATGTAAAAGCGTAAAATTAAACTGTCCAGTTTCCGCAAATGATTTTAGGGCAGCATTGCGTTGTTTGAGCAATTTATTGTATTGTAGAAGCGTCGATAAGTAATTTCCATCTTGTTGAGATAGCGTATTATCCATAAATTTTCGACGAATTTCGCTTCCTTCTTTTGCCAATGCCGTGTCATCTGGCGCGATCATCACAACTGGAATCAATCCAATATGTTCCGATAACTTATCATATTTGACATCGTTTCGTTCAAATTCTTTTTGTTTATTGGGGATGACTTTGGCTACAATTTTTTCTTTTTTTTCACTGACTAAAAAATGACCCTCTAAACGAAAAAAATCACTGTCTCGCATCAAAACTGAACGATCTAAAATACCGAAATGACTTTTCGTCATACACAGATAATAGATGGCATCAAGCAAGTTCGTTTTCCCCATTCCATTATTTCCTACCAAAGCATTGAAGTTTGGCGAAAAATCAACACGCTGATGTTCGTAATTTTTAAAATTAGTGAGTTTAATAAATTGGAGCTTCAAAATGATCGTTTCTTTTGGGCAAAAGTACTCAAATTTGGCTTGGAATAGTTCATTTTTAAGAAAACGTTAAAAGTTAAGAAATTATAACAAGGGCATTAAGAATTTTTTAACAGAAAAAAGTAGAACATCTTGCTATTCTTGTAGTAATTTAAGGCAATAGAAAACAAGGATTAACGAACATTAATGAAAAACATAATTCTACTCTTGCTACTATCTTGTATGTTTACGGCTTGTAAAACGTTTTATTTTCCGCCCAAAAATTATACCGCTACAAGCTCCAAAGTAAACAATGGTGAACGAATGCAAAACGGACAATGTTATGCAAAATGTACCATTCCAGATGAATTTGAAGAGGTAGAAATCAATTACATAAAATATACAGGAAATAATCCCAATCAAGCATTTATCAAAAAACGGATAATTCAAAAAGGAGGTACTTTTTCAAAATGGGAAAAAAAAAGATCAGACAAAAAGTGCTTATCTCCCAATCCTAATGATTGTTTGGTGTGGTGCTTGATTGAAAAGGAACAAGAAGAAATTGTAATTTATGAAGTAACCGATACGACCCAATGTAAGGATTTTGTAATTGAAACAAGACCATCTCTAAAAATAACCAAAGAAGGTGGTTATACCGAATGGAAAGAAGTGGTTTGTCAACATAAAATTACGCCTACTGTTTTAAAACTGGTTAGCGAACGCCTACTAACAAAAGGATTTGAAACTGCATCAAGTACAACATACAATGCACAATACAAATCGGTGTTAACTCATTATCAACAACATGAAGGTTTGCCCATTGGTCAATTTGATTTTGAAACCTTAGAAAGTTTGGGGATAGATGCAAAAGAATTGTAAGCGTTTAGGAAGCTAAATGAATATAATTGTTCACGCTAGATTTTATGAAATAATAGTTTCCAGTCGATAGAAATCGAAGATTCACGAACAAGCGTGAGCTAAATTTATACATACACTAATAACCAATAAATATATGAAACCAATCTACACTTTAGCATTATTTGTTCTATTATTTGCTTCTTGCGCTACGCCTTTTCAAGTGTATCAAACGACTTCTGAACAGGTCAAACAATACGAAGAAGATGTGTATGCTTTTGAAAATGAAGACCTGGCTATTGCTTACGACTTTTGGTCATTCGGAGGTGTTCCTTTATTTTGTATAACTAATAAAACGGATCGCTCCATTTATATTGATTATACCTCTGTTTTCTTAAATGTCAATGGAAAAAAAGAGGGAGAAATCGACCCAGAAATAGAAGCCCATCCTATGCATTTTACGATAGAAGAAACCCAATTGCCCAAACACATTATTGTTTTACCTGCACGATCTAGTGAAACCATTGAGGGGACAGAGGTGACGATAGATTGGCATAAACTTAAAAAAGTAAAATCGAAACAATACACTAGAGATAATTCTCCTTTTCAGTTTGAAAATAAGATCAATTATTCCTTTGATGTGGAATCATTAGAATGGAAAAGCTTCCAAAATGCATTCTGGATTTCTAGTATTGAAAATTTAAAACGTAAAGAATTTAAAGCCATCGAAACAACGCCCATTCATACCAAATCGGATAAGTTTTTTATCATTAAAGAAGAGTCTTATTTCGGTTGGCAATTTTGGATTGATATGTCCATGGAAGTTTTAAATATAGCATCTTACACTCTATAAATACACCTTTACACCTCGAGAACACTCTACATAACGAAAGCCCCTTGCACAATGCAGGGGCTTTTGAGTTTGACATAGCTTCATTGACCTTTTTCTACTATAAAATAAAAGACGTTATGAATATTGCAATGGTAATTTATACTTCAAAACTATAAAGTAAACCGATTAATAATTGAAGAAACGAGTATTCGTAAGGAACAGTCGATTAAACGTAGATTGGACATTCTTGTCCGATTAAAAAAGGAGACAATTTAGAAAGAAAAAGAACAAGTGGAAGAATGTAAATTTATTCTTGAATCATTCCTAATCTGTAGCAACAACTTCAACTTCTTTATACTGTGTAAATAAGGCATACCCCATAATACAGAAGACCAAGGCACAAAGTGTAGAAAGCTGTACCCCCAAAGGTTCATCTACACTTTTTCCTAAAAGTAACAAAGAAGGAAAGATTAAATTAGCGAATGTAATACCCATTTTCATCATAAAATTTCGAGCAGCATAAAACATACCTGATTGATTGGCGCCTGTTTTTTCTTCTTGTTCATGTGCAATATCAGCGATAATAGCATTAGGAATAATACCAAATATGGCGAGCGGTAGAGCAGATAGAATGGCTAAGGAATAAAAAATAACCATAATGGGAATCGGAATCCATTTAATGGCAAACGTAATCCCAAAGGTGATACAAAAACTAAGGAAGGCAACAATCATTAATTGTCGTTTGCCAAATCGTTTTACCAGATAATTAATCGGGACATAAAAAAGAAAGCTACATAAAAAACCGATATTCATGAAAAGCGTAGCATAACTTTTATCTAAACCCATTAAAATGGTAATATAATAACTATTCCCAATTTGTATAAATGTAAGTGCTAACCAATACATAAAATCAGATAAGGAAAAGTACAAGAAATTTCGGTTGTTAAATACCGATTTGATAGCATTCATTATAGAATAACCACTTTCCCCTTGTTGGCAGTATTTCTTTTCATTTAAGAATAATATGGGAATTAGCATAAAAAGTGCAGCAATCCCTGCAAAAATTAGAATAGTAGCGTGAAATGCTTCGGTAGAAGTATATCCATCTATTTCTAAAACTGATTGTAAAGTATAACAACTATTTCCTATCAAAAATCCTATAGCCCAAGCCACTGATATAATGGTAGAAATTTTCATTCGATCATCTGGATGATGCCCTAATTCTGGTATTAGTGCCGTGTATGGTACTACATAAATCGTCATACTCAAAAAGAAGATGAAAACACTTCCTATGAGCCAAATACTATTGAGTTGAATGTCAGTAGTTGAAGGGGGATAAAAAATCAAAAAAGAAAATAATGCAAAAGGAATAAACGCAATTGCCATGGGCAATTTTCTTTTCCCGAAAGAAGATTTAAGTCGATCAGACCAATTTGCGATCATAGGATCTGTAAATGCATCAAACACCCGACCTCCAGCTGTAATTAAACCAATGATCGTAAAAATTCCTAAGACTGTTCCTTGAAAGATATAAGGAGGAAATACAACGCCATCCGCTTCTTCTGGAGGCATATAAAAATAAATGAGTAGATTAGATCCTCCAAAAGCAGCCAAAGACCAACCTAATTGACCTAATGCATAAATAATAATGACGGAGAGGGGAGGGCGTTGCGCAGGCATGGTTTTTCGATTGTTAAGATTAAGGAATGGTAAAAAAATAAATTGCGTTTTTATGCATAGTTATTTTTACTTTATACAAGGCGAAAAACGTAGACATAGCCCAGCTATGGTAAGGCTTTTCAAGGTAGTAGAAAAAAGAACAAGTAGAAGAATGTAAATTTATTCTTGAATCATTCCTAAAAAAGGAATTGATTATTTTCCTGTAAAATTCGCTTTTCGTTTTTCTACAAAAGCAGTTGCTCCTTCCACAAAATCGCTGGTTCCAGTTGTTGCTCCAAAGGAACGTACTTCAGAATTGAAACCATCTTGTTGGTGATCGAAATAAGCATTGACAGAAGCGATGATTTTAGCGATAGCAAGAGGTCCTTTACTCGCTATTTTTTCTAAAATAGCACGAGCTTTTGCTAATAATTCTTCCTGAGCCACCACATGATTCACTAATCCCAAACGATGTGCTTCATCTGCTTTTATCATATCTGCGGTCATTAATAACTCCATCGCTTTTCCTTTTCCAATATATTGGATTAAGCGTTGCGTACCACCATAACCAGGGATAATTCCTAGATTCACTTCTGGTTGTCCAAAACGTGCATTTTCGGAGCAAATGCGCATGTGACAAGCCATTGCCAATTCACATCCACCTCCCAACGCAAATCCATTTACCGCAGCAATTACAGGTCGAGGAAAACGCTCTATGGCAAAGAAAATATCATGTCCTCGTTGCGCCATTGCCATACCGCCTTCTGTATCCATCCCAAGAAATTCTTTGATGTCGGCACCTGCTACAAACGCTTTTGTTCCAGCACCTGTAAGAATGATACCTTTTATGGAGTCAATTTTTTCCAATCCATCTTTTGAGAAATACTGTTCTAATTCAAGCATGGTTTGCTTATTCAAGGCATTCAATGCTTTTTCACGTGAAATGGTAATGGTAACAAAGCCATTGTCATTAGAGAATTGTAGGTTTTGGTATTCCATAAATTATTTTGGTTAGGTAGTTAATGGACAAGAATATAACATTTATTTTTTGTACACTATTAAACTATTATAATGAACAATGGAAAAGACTAATGGGTATAAATTTGAATATCAGCTCATTAAGTTTTGTTTCAAATAAATTGAACCTAAAATACTGGGCGGGCGGCTTGAAAAGATAGTGTCTGACGGAGGAGTTTATCTTTTCTAGCGTTTTTTGTTTCGTTTTTGGGGCAATGCCAAAAATGAAATGCCCAGCCGGCATGAGGCGATGATTAAATAGAGTGAAGCAATTAAATGGTAATAATTGATAATCAAATGAAAACATATTAAAAATAGTTACTGTTCAGTAGAATACTGTTAAACTAAAAAATATGACCAGAACAATAGCAAATTGTTCTGGTCATAAATGTAGGAAATTAATTTTGAAAAATGTCTTCGCAAATAGCCAAAGCTATATGAATTGGAAAATCTAAATAAGATTAAACTTATTCTGACACATTATAACGATGTTCTGGATCGCTGGTACGGATGATATTTTCATTCTTTTGATCTGTTTCTACTAAGCCATCTCGAAGTCGAACGATACGATGAGCATGTTCTGCAATATCGGGTTCATGCGTAACCAATATGATCGTATTTCCGCGATCATGGATTTCTTCAAAGATTTCCATAATTTCGATAGAAGTTTTGGTATCCAAATTACCAGTCGGCTCATCGGCTAAAATGATGGCGGGATCATTTACCAAAGCCCTTGCAATAGCGACGCGTTGGCGTTGTCCACCTGATAATTCATTCGGCTTATGATCCACTCGATCACCCAAACCTACAGATTCCAATGCTTTTCGTGCTTTATCTAAACGTTCCGATTTTCCCATACCTGAATAAACTAAGGGAAGGGCTACATTTTCCAGAGAACTCAATCTAGGTAATAGATTAAAGGTTTGAAAAACAAAGCCAATTTCTTTATTTCGAACCTCCGCTAAATCTGCATCTTCCATTTTACTCACATCGGTTCCATTTAAAAAGTAACTACCATCAGTTGGTGTATCTAAACAACCCAATAGATTCATCAAAGTTGATTTTCCTGAGCCAGAAGGCCCCATCAAGGCGACATATTCATTTTTCTTGATATCGACAGATACATCTTTCAGGGCATGCACTTTTTCTGAGCCCATGATGTAGGTCTTTTGTAGATGATTAACAGAGATGATTGGATTCATAATATATTTGGATTTGCTTTTTTAATATGATTCTTTGACTTTTCCCGTGAAAAAGTCAATTCTAATCTAAAATCGTTCACTTCTTACATTCGTTTACTATTTTATTTTGAACTGACCACGAGCTTTGTCAAAGAAGGTTGTGTACAGTACAAGACTTAGAATAAGTTTTTCTTTTTAAGGGCAACGCAGTAAATTACGTTGGAATAAGTCCCGTTTCAAGGTGGTTTTAACCCCTTGCATCTTTCTAACAATTATTTTTGTCCTGTGAAGATTAAATATCAATCACTTTTGGCACTTTGAAGTATTCTTCATTGGCATCAGGCGCATTTTTAAGGGCATCCTTTCGATTGAGTTGATGTTTTACTTCGTCGGAACGCATTACATTTACTCGATCAGTTAGGTAAACAAGTGGCTCTACATTAGAAGTGTCAATTTCTTGAAGTTGTTCTACCATTTGGAGAATATTATTTAAATCTCCCATGATTTGTTGTCGTTCTTCTTCTGACAATTGTAAACGAGCCAAATTTTCTAAGCGTAATATTAAATCTTGATCTATAGTCATAACAAAAAAATAGATGATTGATACATTTTAACCGTCTAACGGATAGTATTCAACAATAGTTGTTGCCAAGATGCACAAAAAAGAAGAATATTTTTAGAAATCTCCAAAGGAATTGTATTTTCGTGTTCAATAAATATACTACTCCAGTTTTTAGCTAAAAATAAGAGTAACAAGACGACAACACAATTCGAAATCCACTACTATGAGCACCGTACCTCAAAAAGAAGTTAAATATATCGGTATTGCTGGAAATATCGGCGCAGGAAAAACGACACTCTGCGAAAAATTAGGCAAACATTTTGGCTGGGAGGTGCATTATGAATCTACCGATAACAATCCTTATCTCAGCGATTTTTATGAAGATATGCAACGCTGGTCCTTTAATCTCCAAATTTATTTCCTCAATAATCGCTACCGCCAAATTATAGATATTCTCAATGGAGACATTACGGTCGTACAAGATCGAACGATTTACGAAGATGCACATATTTTCGCACCCAATTTGCACGATATGGGCTTGATGACCACGCGTGATTTCAACAATTATCTCGACCTGTTCAAATTAATGACTTCTCAAATAGAAGCTCCAGATTTGTTAATATATCTCAAAGCGGATATTCCTACTTTAGTCAAACATATTCAAACACGTGGACGTGATTACGAAGGCAGTATGAGCCTCGATTATTTGAAACGCTTGAATGAACGATACGATCACTGGATTTCAAATTATACCGAAGGAAAACTCTTAGTTATTAATGCAGATGATGTGGATTTCAAGAATAATCCTGATGATTTAGGTAAGGTTATCAATATGGTGCAAGGTGAGTTGTATGGATTATTTTAATTTGTAGGTCGTAGCACGATTCTACTAATAAGTACATAAATAAAGGTATGAATGATTATCGTTTTTTAATTGATCGTGCAACGACTATATCAGCTTATTAGCCATCAACCTGATTTTTCAAAAATAGATAATCTTCTTCATTTTTAGCCTTTCCTTTTTCCTTCTATTGATCTTTTAAACGAGAGATGATAATTTCACAATCTGTTTCATCATTTTGATGGATTTTCCTTTTTCCTAGAGTATATTTTAAGCTGTAAGATCTGTGTACAGGACAAAACTTAGGAAGAGTGTTCTTTTTTAAGGGCAACGCAATAAATTACGTTGGAACAAGCCTCTTTTCAAGGTGGTTTCAACCCCTTGCATCCTTCTAACGATTATTTTGTCCTGTACACAGCTGTATGATTTCCTACCTAATCTCCTGAATTCATATAGACAATCTTTTATCATCTTTTTTTATTCTAAAAATCATCTTTGAAATTAACTAAATGTTGATGTATACGTTTCAAAAAAGTATTTAAATACAACTAAAACTAAACATCCTTTATGCATTTCTATTAAAAATTGCATCTATAGAGAAAAGAAACCAAAACAGAAATACACAGTTTTGTATTTCAACCCCAAATTAAAAATTCATTAGATGATAAATTTTAAGTATTTTTCGATCCTATGTTTAATTGGAACTCTTTGCACCTTTTGCGGGTTTCAAAACTATCAACCAAACCCAATTACTTTGGAATATAATACCGATAATTACGATAAAATCTGGAAACAAATTGATTCTCTCGAACGAGAAGGCCGACCCAAATCTGCCCTCGAACTGGTAGAACAATTGTACCAAAAAGCGAAAGAGGAAAACAATCCCGCTCAACTCATTAAAACCAATCTTTTTAAGGCGAAATACCTCAACCAACTAGAGGAAGATGGACTTTACAAAGCCATCAATCAATTGCGTACAGAAGCGGATGAAGTAGATTTTCCTACCAAACCCATCCTTCAATCTATGTTGGGGGAACTTTATACGCGATACGCACAAAATCATCGCTGGCAATTACGAGATCGAACGACAATTGATGATTACAAACCAGAAGATATTCGAACGTGGTCGCTCGAAAATTTTATGATGGAAAGTATGCTCTTTTATCAACGTTCTGTACAAGATAAGCGAACACAACAAGTCAGAATTTCCGATTTTAGAGAGATTACTCAAAACAACGAAAGTAAATTTCGTCCAACCCTCTACGACTTTTTAGTACATCGGGCATTGGATCATTACAACAATGACCAATCCATGCTTCCTGAGCCATCTTATGTGTTTACCATAGATCAAGAAGCTGCTTTTAGTGATGCGAAAGAATTTGCGAATTATAAGTTTGAAACAAAAGATAGCACTTCCGCTAAATATCAGGCTATTCTTTTATTTCAAGAAATTCTTCGATTTCATCAAAGAGATGAAAATCCTAAAGATTATATTGATGCGGATCTGAAACGCTTAAAATTTGTCAATCAACATGCCGTATTAGAAGATAAGAACGCTTTGTATCTCAAGGCATTAACGGATTTAGCCGCGCAACATAAAGACCAAGAGGCTTGGTCAGAGATTATGCATTACATTGCCCAATGGAATATGCAAATGGGTAATCAATATCAAGAAGGAGTGGATACGGCCTATCAATTTATCTTAGGTACAGCCGTTTCTGTCGCTGAAAAAGCCATCGAAAAATATCCGAATTCTTTTGGTGCTAAAAATTGTCAAGCCTTATTAGCACAAATCAAACGGAAGCAATTAACACTTGATACCGAATTGGTTTATCTGCCAAATGAAGCTGCATTAGCAAAGATTTCGTATCGTAATTTGGAGAAAGTGTACCTCAAACTCATTCCTATTACTTACGATGAAAAAGAAATTTTACAACAAAAAAGAAATAATGAACGATTAAGCTATCTAAATCGACTCAAACCTTCAAAAATTTGGGCTGAAATGTTGCCACAAGTAGGAGATTATCGCCAACATAGCGTGGAGATAAAAATTGATCCTCAGCAATTTGGTTTGTACATTTTGATGGTGTCAGATACTGAAAAGTTCACTGAAGCTAAACATTCTGTTAACTATGCTATTTTTCATGTTTCCAATCTTTCTTATTTGCATTGGAATAATTCAGGTAACCCCATTTTAGCCATCACCCATCGTAAAACGGGTGCACCTTTGGCAGATGTAAACGCTACCTTTTATTTTCAAAATTACAATCCAAGTATTCGTCGTTCAGAATGGAAAAAGCAAAAAAGCTATACCAGTGATGCACAAGGCTTTGTGATGCCTAAATCATTGGACTCCAATAAAAATTATCGGGTACATTTAAAAAAAGATGAGGATGAATTGCGATTGGATGATGGCGTGAATAATCGCTATTATGAGCATTCCACGAATGCCTATGAACAAACCCATCTGTTTTTGGATCGAGCGATTTATCGTCCAGGGCAAACGGTTTATTTCAAGGCTTTGGTTTTGAATATTGATAAAAAAAGCATGCCCTCCATTTTACCCAATAAAAAGGTGAAAGTAACTTTCCGAGATGCCAATTATCAAGAAATTTCCACTTTAGATGTAGTGACCAATGAATTTGGAACGGTGAATGGTTCCTTTACAGCGCCAGCCTCAGGTTTGCTCGGACAGATGACGATTGAAACTAGTACCAATGGTTATAAATCATTCCGTGTGGAAGAGTACAAACGACCTAAATTTGAAGTTAGCTTTGAAGACAATAAAGAAAGTTTTCGTCTAGGAGATAAAATTACTGTAAAAGGATTGGCAAAAGCTTTTGCTGGAAATGTCATTGATGGAGCGGAAGTACAATATCGAGTAGTTCGTAATGTACGCTATCCCTATTGGGAATATTGGAGAAGAGGAAGCCAACCCAGTTCGAGTATGGAAATCATCAATGGAAAAACTAAAACCAATGAAAAAGGGGAGTTTGAGGTCGAATTTGAATTAATTCCAGATAAAAAAATTGCCCCTAAATTAAAACCTACTTTCTCTTATACCATTACAGCAGATGTAACGGATATTACGGGGGAAACGCAATCTTCCACTAATGTAGTTCGAGCAGGATATATTGGGATGAATGCTTCCATTAATGTCCCTCAAAAAGCAGCTATAGACAGTTTGACATCTTGGGAGATTAGTACTAAAAATTGGAGTGATCAAGCCGTTCCTGCTAAAGGATTGGTGAAAATTACGGAATTAAAAACACCAAAAACGGTATTCATTAATCGTTATTGGTCGGCACCAGACCAACATATTTTAAGTGAAGAAGCATTTAAAACTGCCTTTCCTAATTATGCTTTTAAAAAAGAACATGAAATCCAAAATTGGGCAAAAGGAAAAGAAGTTTTATCTCAACAATTTGATACAGAAAAATCTAAAACGATAGATTTATCTGCTATCAATTGGAAAACAGGCGCCTACAAAGTTCATCTCAAAACTAGCGATACCTATGGAAATAAAATTGAGGTAGAGCGTTTTATCTGTTTAACATCTTTAAAAAATAAAACGCTAGCCGTACAAGAACAATTGGCTACGCAATTGGAGAACAATACATATCAACCCAATGAGACTGCACGCATTTATTTAGATGCTCATAAAGACGAGATTCATACCCTAGTCGATATTCATCGAAAAGATAAAGCGGTTCAAACCAAATGGCATAACATTAAGGATTGGAAAACATTAGAAATTCCTATCACCGAATCAGATCGCGGAAATGCTTATGTGAATACCACTTTCGTGAAAAATAACCGATTTTATCGTTCCCAAACGATGATTCCTGTTCCTTGGACGAATAAAGAACTGAAAATTGAATACAGTACGTTTAGAGATAAACTCTATCCTGGACAAGAAGAAGAATGGGAAATCAAAATCTCAGGACATCAAAAAGAAGCCGTAGCAGCCGAGATGGTGGCGAGCTTGTATGATGCTTCCCTCGATCAATTTGCAGCCAATAATTGGGGATTGAATTTGTATCGAACCTTTAGTCCTGAATATGGGAAACGATGGAATGAAAGTGGTTTCAGAACTGCCAATCGTATTAATCTTTCTCGTTCTTGGAATCCTTCTTACAGTACCGAACGACGATTGTATCCTACTCTAAATTGGTTTAACTTTTCTTATTATTCGACTTATGGGTCAAGAAGATATAGGGGGGGAAGAAATATAGAATTCATGGATCAAGCCGTTGAAGAAGCTCCTATGATGAGCCCTCCGCGTACTGCCGAACCACCGCCACCCGCACCAAAAGTTCGATCTAAACGCGCCAAATCAAGTGATGTGCAGTTTGATACGGTAGTTGCTAATCAAGGAATGGTAGCTGGCGGAATAGAGGAAGCAGAAGGTGAAATGGTAGAAGATGTAACAGTTGATATAGATGGTCTTAGAGATGAAGCCCCCTCTACTAACAAAGAAGATTTCGATAATGTAAATATTCGTACCAATCTCAAGGAAACCGTCTTTTTCTTCCCAAATTTACAAACAGATGAAGAAGGGAATATTCGCATTAAATTCACCATGAATGAAGCCTTGACGAAGTGGAAATTCTTAGCATTAGCCCATACTAAAGATTTACAAATTGGTTCTTCGTCAAATACTACCATCACACAAAAAGATTTGATGGTCGTACCCAATGCGCCTCGTTTTCTTCGAGAAGGAGATGAAGTAGAATTTACCGCTAAAGTGAGTAATTTAACTAAAAATGCGCTACAAGGAGAAGCCGTTTTACAATTGTTTGATGCCATCAGTATGCAACCAATTGATGATGTATTGGGCAATCAAAATGCAGTCATAAATTTCAATGCTGCCGCAGGACAATCCGATCGTTTGGCGTGGAAATTAAAAATTCCACATGGAAAAGTACAAGCCATTACGCATCGAGTCATTGCAAAAGCAGGAAATTTCTCCGATGGAGAAGAAAGTACCCTTCCCGTATTGACCAATCGTATGTTGGTGACGGAAACGATGCCTTTGCCCATTGGTGCAAATGAAGAAAAGACCTTTACTTTTTCTACCTTGTTAAATAAGAATTCCACTAGTTTACAGCATCATAATTATACCTTAGAATTCACCTCGAATCCAGCTTGGTATGCAGTGCAGTCATTGCCTTATTTGATGGAATACCCACATCAATGTACCGAACAAATTTTTAGTCGAATGTATGCGAATAGTTTGGCAACGAGTGTGGCGAATTCTCATCCTAAAATTAAGCGTGTATTTGAATCATGGAAAAACACGGATGCGCTTTTAAGCAATCTAAGTAAAAACCAAGAATTGAAGTCCGCTTTATTGGCGGAAACGCCTTGGGTCTTGAATGCACAGAGCGAAGAAGAGCAGAAGAAACGCATTGGTTTGTTATTCGATCTTAATAAAATGGAGCAAGAATTGACGGCTGCTATTGATATAATTAGTGAACGTCAATTATCCAATGGCGGATTTAGTTGGTTTCCAGGGGGAAGAGATAGTCGCTATATCACGCAATATTTAGTGGAAGGAATGGGGCATTTACAAAAGTTGAATGCCTTGTATACGTCTCAAAATTCTAAGTTGAAATCTCTATTACCTAAAGCAATACGTTATACCGATGATCGAATTGTAGAAGATTATCAAAAACTAGAAAAACGGGTAAATGAAGGACGTACAAAGTGGGAAGATGATCATTTAACGCATATTGCCATTCATTATTTGTATACAAGATCATTCTTTTTGGATCAACAAATTTCGCCTTCTACACAAAAAGTGATTGATTATTATTTATCACAATCTGAAGAATATTGGTTGAAACAATCACTTTATTCGCAAGGATTAATTGCCTTAGCAGCAAATCGTTTTGGTAAAAAAGACTTGGCAAATAAAATTATAGTTTCCTTAGAAGAACGTTCCTTGTATAAGGAAGAAATGGGGCGTTATTGGAAATACAATCGTGGTTATTTTTGGTATCAAATGCCGATTGAGACGCATAGTTTGATGATAGAAGTCTTTGATGAGGTAGGCAATGATGCAAAAATGGTAAATGACCTTAAAGTTTGGTTACTTAAAAATAAACAAACGACGCATTGGAAAACTACTAAAGCAACCGCCTCTGCTGTTTACGCGCTCTTGATGACAGGAGATAATTGGTTGCTAAATAGTCAGCCTGTTGAGATTTCTACTGGAAATTCAACTGCAAATCAGAAAATTACAACTGCTCAAAATAGAGCAGAAGCTGGAACGGGCTATTTTAAAACACAATGGAGTGGGGGAGAAATCAATCAAGATTTTAGTACTATTACCGTTAATAATCCAAATTCGAGTATTGCATGGGGAGCTGCTTATTGGCAATATTTTGAAGATTTAGATAAGATTACCACTTTTGAAGAGACGCCTTTGACCCTTAAAAAGCAACTCTTCAAGGAAATACCTTCTGATAATGGACCAAAATTAGAAGCACTTGATAATAATGAAGGACTTGAAGTAGGCGATAAAGTCAAAGTACGGATTGAATTGCGGGTTGATCGAGACATGGAATATGTGCATCTCAAAGATATGCGTGCCAGTGGATTTGAGCCCATCAATGTGCTTTCGCAGTACAAATGGCAAGATGGCTTAGGCTATTATGAAAGTACACGCGATGTTGCAACGGATTTCTTTATCAGTTATTTACCAAAAGGGACTTACGTATTTGAATATCCAGTACGAGTATCGCATAAAGGTGATTTCTCCAATGGGATTAGTAGTATTCAATGTATGTACGCGCCAGAATTTTCAAGTCATTCGGAAGGGATTCGAGTGAAAGTCGAGTAAAGAAGATCAAGTCAAACATGAGTCGTCCACGAATTTTGTGGATATATTTTGCTTTTCAATCGCAAAATGTGAAACAGTATGCCGCTGGCATGTGCATAAGTGGATATATTTATCCACGAAAAACGCTTTCAGCGTTTTTATAATTCACTTTTTCACCTATACACACTGAATTTTTAGCGAAAATTCGGGATGATTCATGTTACACTTTTTAACAGCCACATTCTTCTTCTACCATTTTCATCACCTCAGGGAAAAACTGATTGAACTCCGTTTCATATAGTTCATAATCATCTTTTAAATCTTGGACGGCTGCTGTGAAATTGGAAGGAAATTTAGTGCGTTGATCCATTTTCTCAAAGACAAAGGCTAATCCATCATAAGTCCCATATTTCAAGAGCCAATTATCGGCGATCATATTGTGCAGGTATTGCTGTAATTTTTGAGGAAGCTCATCATATCTTTTAGTTAAAATTTGATAAACATTTTTAGCAAAATCCTGTAATGGAATAGGGGAGTAACGATGCCAATTTTTAGATAAAATGTAATCATATAAAATATCAATTACCACAGGTGAATATTTGTGATGATTTGCTTGTAAACGGTGAGTTCCTTGTAAAACAAGCGGATGATTGTCGGTAAAGGTATCTATTTTTCGATGCAAATAAATCCCTTCTTGAATTGCTGGAATATAAGTGGCAACTTCTTTATTTTTAATGTAATCTGCAATGAAATTTCCAATCAAAAGATCATCATTCGAACAAGACAAAAACAAATGAGCGAGGTGATTCATTTAGCAATGAAAATTAAAATTAGAATAAAAATGAAAAATCTATACTTGCCAATAGTCAATAATCATTTAAACAATAATCAATTGCACAACAGACAATCTTCTCCAAAACTAACCCTTTTTATTCAATTTTCGTTGTAGATTTTATAAACTAAAAAATGTACCTTTGCACCGCTTAAAAATAAACTGATTCTTATGGCTTTAAAATGTGGAATTGTTGGCTTACCGAATGTTGGAAAATCAACCCTTTTCAATGCACTAACTTCAGCAAAAGCTTTAGCTGCAAATTATCCGTTTGCGACTAAAGATCCTAATGTTGGTATGATTACGGTGCCTGATACTCGTCTTGATAAATTGGCTGATTTGGTTGATCCTCAAAAAGTACAACCAACGACGATTGAGATTGTAGATATTGCTGGTTTAATCAAAGGAGCAAGTAAAGGCGAAGGTTTAGGTAATCAATTCTTAGGAAATATCCGAGAAGTAGATGCGATTGTGCATGTAGTGCGTTGTTTTGAAGATACGAATGTCGTCCATGTAGATGGAAGTGTTGATCCTGTGCGAGATAAAGATATCATTGATACGGAATTGCTCTTGAAGGACATGGAAACCGTTGAAAAACGCATGGAAAAAATAAAAAAACAGGCAAAGAGTGGGAAAAAAGAGGATCAAAAATTAGTAGCTGTAGGCGAACAAATATTAGCTCATTTAGAAGGAGAAAACCCTGCTCGGACTTTGGAATTGGAAGCAGAAGGTGCGGATTTGTTAAAAGAGATGTACTTGCTGACGAACAAACCCATTTTGTATGTTTGTAATGTAGATGAAGAATCTGTTCATGATGGAAATGAACATACGAAACGATTTAAAGAAGCAGTTGCCAACGAAAATGCAGAGGTCATTTTAATTAGCGCAGGTATCGAAGCGGATATAGCAGAGTTAGAATCGAAAGAAGAACGTATGGAGTTTCTCGAAGATATGGGCTTGTCCGAACCGGGTGTCAACAAACTCATTCAAGCTTGTTATAAATTATTAAATCTCATTACTTACTTTACGGCTGGCGAAAAAGAAGTACGTGCTTGGACGATTCGCGATGGCTGGAAAGCACCTCAAGCAGCAGGTGTAATCCATACCGATTTTGAGAAAGGTTTCATTCGCGCAGAGGTCATCAAATATGCTGATTATGTGGCTTTAGGTTCTGAATCTGCGGTAAAAGAAGCTGGTAAAATGGGGGTCGAAGGTAAAGAATATGTCGTAATTGATGGCGATGTTATGCATTTTAGATTTAATGTGTAAAATGTTGACAAACAATTGATTAGGGTTTTTTATTGCTTTTGATTTACTTAGGAAAATTTTCTATTCTTTCTCTATCAACGTCATCTAAAACTAATTTTTCGGCTAAAATTTTTGCATTAATTATAGCTTCGTTACTAAAACCCACTTGATTATATCTATTGAATTGTTCGGCTTTGTACATCCAATGTAAGAATTTCTCTTTTATTAATTTTTTAGTGCTTTCTTTTTTATTTTTAATGAATACTTCAGGGTCTTCTTTATAAGCTAAATTATAGAGATTAAGTACATCTATTAATAAAGAGTCATTATCTACACTATTTTCAATTTTGTCTTCGAATATTTTTGCCCTTTTAATCCTATTATGAGTCGTGTCCCATTTCACCCTTAAGGAATTAATGGAAATGGTTTGATTTGTTAGAGTATCCTTGACCTTAGTTTTAAGGTTGTGATTATTTGCATAGATTACGGCACTATCTAATCGACTAAAAGCTGCATCAAACTGTTCTCTTGACTTAAAGGTATAAGCTGCGGAAATATAATTTTTATAATTAGCTTCTTGTGCTTTCTTTCGTTCTAAAAAAGCGAATATAGAAACCCCTAAAGCAACTAAAGCAAGGGTGCCGATAATCGGCAATAAAATTTTCCGTACATGAGCAGCTCTTTTTTCAGCTATATCTTTCTTTTCCTTTTCTTTGAGTTCTTCAACATTTTTTTCGCTTGCATCGATGTAATCTCGTACTTCATCGTCTAATTTTACTGAAAGTGCGGGTAAATACGGTTCATATTGATTCAACTTTTTGGCTGAAAGTAATTGTTCTTTTACTTTATCATTTTGATAATCTTTAAAATTACTCAATAAACTTCTCAGTACTTCTGCTTGATTTCTTTGTTGATCGGTCCGTTTTTGATCAATAAGAAACGCTAAACTATCATGTGCTAATTCAAAAGAAGAGTCATTATTCGTAAATGTGATGAGACGAGATTTATCTAAGGCTTGTATGGCATAAGTCATTATTTCATCCGACAAATTAGGAAATAGTACTTTTTGGGTACTATTGATTTGCATGATGCCCTCTTCATTTTCATTATTCTCTTGGATACGAGAAAAATAAATGGGGCGTTTAGTATTGTCAATGACTAATGCATTTAGAATTTCTTGGACGGCATCTTTTGGAATGAGTGTTCCATATTTTTGATTTAAGTTTAACTGTATTGCTTCTTGTTGATTATCTAAAAAACTTTCTAGAACATTATCTATATTCCCCAATTCAGCAATTTCTTCTTTTGTAAATTCCAAAGCTGGAAAAGTTTCATTAGTACCTTTAGGATAGGTACGTTTATAGTCATCTCTATACAATTTATCCAAATAAACTTGTAAATAAGGCAGCTCTATTCCTGATTTTTTTTTGCTTACATTTTGAACAATTTCATCTAATCTTTCCTCAGCAGGAGCTTCTAATTGAATGTTGAATTTATTAAAGGATGACTTAACGACTTGCTTTGCCATCACCTTATTTAAGGGTTCTACGCGTAAACGGAAATCAAAAATATAAGGAATTTGACTTTCAAACTCATAGAGTTGACCAATGTATTCTTCTCGGATAATAAGTATTATTTTACATAATAGTTTTGCGTCAATGAGTGTCTTGATATTTTCAACAAATAGGGCTTGTTGTTCTTTATTACCAAGGATAAAGAGTTCTTCTAGTTGATCAAAAATTAAATAAACAGGTCTGAAATAGGATCGATTAATGTAGCGAACTTTTTCTACGAGCGATCGTTCTTTAGTATCTTCGATGCATTCATCTAATGCCGAGTGAAGCGATTGATTGATATCTTGATTATTTCTAATGAAGAAGGGAAACCAATCTGGCCCATCAAATTTACTTGCCAAGCCACATTGGACCAAACTTGTTTTACCCGTTCCTGATAAGCCATAAATGAGGATTAATGGCGTTTCAAAAACCATTTTATAAAGTTGGGCTATTTCTTTTGTACGTCCAAAGAAGTAATCGCTATCTTTTAACGTATAGGCGTCTAAAAATTTAAATGGACTTATATTATTCATTTGATGTTTGTTAAAATATTGGGTATTTCACTGTTTTAGGATAAGGACTCATCCTTTAAGACAGCTGATTTAAAATGACTAAATTGCTCCTTAATGATTTCGAAGGTTTTATCTTTATGGATAAATAAAGGTTGATCTTTTCTATTATAAACATGCGTAAATGTATAAATCTCCCCTTTTGAAGTATCTTCATATAAATCAAAATGACATATTTTAGCTAAAGGCGCCTTTGGATTGAAAGAGTTTTCATCAATAATAAAAGGAGTTAGGTTTAAGTAGTCGCCATTTTCTTTAGCTAAAAATACAGCATCTGTAAAAATGGGATCTTCAGTTTCATAATCTTTAATAGAAACTTGTTTATCAAAGGTATCAAACTGTTGAATTAGATAAATAACTTTATGATTATATTTTGTAGTGGGTTGATGCCTATATTTTTTTACATTTATACCTTTTACAGAAGTCATTTTGTATTTTACAATAAAGGCAAAAATGGCATATAAATTGGCTAAATGTTCTTCTGCTTCTAAACACAAATTTTTAATGTCTTTACTCTTTAGCTTGTTTTTTTCTCTTTGTAAAACTAAAGCTTGTAGTGCATGAATTGTATTTTTAAGCAAGCCATTTTGAGGTGATATGGCTAAGGCTGTATCATTCCATTCTTCTAGGAAGTTTTCAATATTATTCTTGCTAAGAATCTCGTTTATGGTGAAAGATAAATGAATAAATGAGAGTTGGTTTTTATCTTCATTAGAAGATGCATAATAATATTGTTTCAAAAATGCTAATTGTTCTTCACTTATCTTGATTTTATTAGGTGAAGCATCCCATAATTGTGCTAAATGAATGAATCCTAGTGTTTCTACCAATGTTTCATAGGTAGCTATGATTTGATGTAGGCGATCTTCCCCTAATTTATTATAAAACTTATGTTCAGAATTAAAATCTCTAGCACTTCGACGAGCAAATAACTTTCTTAATTGATCGCTTATTGGAAGAGGTAAAGCTTGTAGAAGTTCCGTAATTTTATAATTCATATCCAGCGATTCATCCTCCCATGCGGTTTTTACGGCTGGACTATATTTAGAAAAAGCAGGAAATAATTTATCTATTAAGAATTGATTTACATTATTATCAGCAATAACTTGATTTTTGGGTAATTTATTTCTTGCCAAACCTTTTGACACACTAAAAATTCCCCATACCTGATCGTTTTCTGGTGCTTCTTTTCGAACAATCAGAACATTTCTTGCATGATCATAATCTTTATAATCGAACTCGTTTTTTTTGTAAATTTCTATTGTATCGAGTGCGGTCTTATGAGCTTGTTCAAAACTTGCATTTTCTTTACATAGAGCCGTCCAAAAATGAATAGAATAATACGTGGCTAATTCATCATCAATAGGGGCACTTGTTGAGATGATAACAACAGCTTCTTCAACTTTTTCCAGTATTAATGCTATTTGTCCACTAGTAGAACAGCCATTTAATATAATCATTTGCAGTTTAGGGCACTTAGCTAAAAGACCAAAGATACCAGATGGATTTGCTATGTCGTCTTCTAGTAAAATTTCGTCATTTCCTGCATGCCCACTATATTGAAAGATAATAATATCATCCTTAAAACTTTTTAGGTTTTCAACGATATTATCTCTGGTAGCACTAGAATCTCGATGTACAATGAAATCTCCATTGGCTATTCTGGGTGCCAAAACATTATAGACTGTTTTATCCTCTTTACTTAAATTAGGTAAAGGATTGTCTATTGAATTTGCGTAAGCTAAAAAAATGACCTCTTTATTTTCACTCACTTTGCATGGGGGTTAAAATGGTTATGTAAATTTATGCTTTGGTTTTTTGGGGTATTTTTTATTCGTTTTCTTCACAATCTTTGGCGTTAACATCTAAAAGTTTTTCTCCTTTATTTAATTGTTCTAAGGTATAAGATGGATTTGGGAAAAAGACAACTTTTCCATGCGCTGTAATAGCAAGGATTTTTTTCCCATCTTCGATGAATTGAGTATTGATTAGAAAGGAATCAAACGAGATTTCCATTAATTTCGTACCATTAATAATATCCCATAATTCCAGTATACTTCCTTGAGAAGCGTTTGAACAACTTATCAATTGTTTATCATTATCAGAAAATGTGATAAATGAGATGGTTTTTGCAGTTCGAATTATTTTGTCTTCTTGTGAATCTTTGTATAGAAAAATAATATTATCAGAAATAGATGCTGCATAATTTCCTTGTGGGGAAAAGTCAACACTTGTGATAGGATAATTACGTTCTATTATTGCAGTAGTTGACTGATGGTAAGAAGTAAATATTGCTTTCCCATTTGTTGAACCAGTAAAAACTGTACTATTTTTTGGATTAAAACTAACAGAATAAACGGGACGATTGTCATGCATTATTTTATTGATTATTTTATTTTCTTCTAAGGAAAATAAAATTAATTCTCCATTGTGAGAAACAGATGCTAGGTGTTGTTCATCAGGGGAAAGTGCCATCTCATAGATATACATTCCTCCATGTATTATTTCTATCGGATCATCTTTTAAGTTATTAAAATCAATGATGAAAATTTTATTTGCTGTCCGAAATATACCTTTAGATTGCTTTGTACTAATCAAAAAATCAAGAATAGGCAATCCTAGATTTATGGATTCGTCCATATCTAAAACTAAGTTTTCATCTTGTTTTTTCCAGAGATTGATTGAACCGTCTCTTGCAGTTGTAAGTATTCGATTATTATTTAAAAAAACTCCATTATCAGCGCCTGAGTGATTTATGAATAGTTTTTTGTCGGATATTTCTTTATTCCACAAATAAGGGGTATCATCTTTTCTACATATTAATATACTTTGTGCATCTGCTGAAAAACGAGCGGATAAAATGGAAGAATTATCAGATAATATGGTATCAAGAAGTAGTAATGGTTGCTCATCAGAGTTTTGGATTTTCCAAACACTTATAGTGGAATTGGGTGCTACAGTTAATATTTTTTCTTTAGAGGGTGAAATTTCAAATATTTTAAAGGCATTATTTTCAGTTGGTATACTTTTGTGATTCTTTTCAAAAACAGCATTTCCAAATGCTTCGTAGACAATAGCAGGTACCTTAATCGGTAAAGAGTCAATTTTTTTAGTATTAAATGAATCTACCGTAATAAATCCTTCATAGGCAAGGGATAATGCACAATCAGCATCTTTTCGTCTCAAAGCATTTTGTGAAGTTAATGCACCATTAATAGATTCTTTAAAAACTCTATTACGTTCTGCGGCATTCCTTTCCTTTATTACATTCCTTTTTTCTATTTCTAAAGAATCGTTTGAAAGTTGTAATCTTAAATTAAGATTGTTGGCTTCTTTATTTAATCGATCTATACTATCCCTACTTGATTCTGCAACATTTTTGGCTTTGGTTAATATTTCGTCGGATTTTTCATAAGTATCTTGGATCAAAGAATCAAGAGCATTCAATTTTAAAAGTCTTTTTGAGTCTTTATCCAATTCTTTACAAAATTGTGCGGCATAAAACCTATTGTATGCATTTTCAAATTGTTCATTTTCAAGATAGCATTTACCTTCTTTTACTAATTTTTCGTAACAGTTAGTTTTGTTAGAAAGGCAATTTTCATTTGTTTGAGCAAGAAGTATATTTGTAAAAAGACAGGTCGTGTAAAAAATGAATAGGATTCTCATGACGAAAAGTTTAAAAGTTATACTGAATACCAATCCCTGCTATTCCATTGGAAAAAACATTTAAATTGGGGCTCATCTCATTAATAAATTCTATGCTACAATTATCTCGTCCATTACATTGTTTACACAATTGCTTTCGTTTATTGTGCCATGCCTTTTGAATAATAAATCCTGCAAGAGAAACTCCTCCTAAAATTAAACTTGTTTTTCTCCAATTGCTATTTTCTATTTGAGTGCTATTTGCAGCTAAATAATCATCTTGAGCTGCCTGTTTAGTAGAATGATTACGATAAGACGCATAGCTGTTTTCAAACTTTCTTTGTTTTGCCCAACTTGCCCCAAAACTTCCTACACTTGCAAGAGCACCTAATCCTACCAAGCCGTAGCCTTTTTTAGGATTGAGGTGAATGAGATTTAGTTTATCAACAGATTCATTGCAAGAGAAATTAATGGGTAAGAATCCTAAATAGGTATCTCTTTTAGTTTCGAATTTATATCGTTCAATTTTTAGATAAATAGAAATAGTACCAGAAAGTAAAAATGGATTACTATTTTTAGCATCATTAGCGATGATAAACGTTTTTTTATTCTCCATATTGTCTTGAATTATTCCTATATCTCCATACAACCGATCCTGTAGATAGGGAATCTCTTTTTTATCGCTGGTTTCGATTTTTTCGACAGTAAAATCAAATAGTCTTGTATCATTTTTTACTTGTAGTAAGTACGTTAAATGAAGCTCTCCAGATTTCACTTCTACGATTACATCTTTTAACATCTCTTTTGCTAAATCTGATGAGGTTATTTGCATGTAATCAATAATAGAAGAATTGTCTTGAGAAAAATTGAGGTTCTCAATTGCTAATTTGATTTTCTTTACTTCAGAATTTGAGCCTTGTGCCGATAAAAGCACTGTTCCTAAGAAAAGTAGAAGTGCAGTAATTATGAATGATTTCATTTTCCTTTTAATTAAATGAGGTTTATCGTTTAGTTTGATCTTAATAATAGAATTGTTAAGGAATAGGAGGTATGTAGGCCCAAAATTGAAGTTCACCTTCTTCATTAATACCCAAAACATAACCTTTGCCATCTGCGGAAAAACCAACCCCTTTACTGAGGCGACTAACACCACATCCTGTAACTTCTTTAAAGTTGTTCATAGAAGCATCAGGATCAAATTGCCATAAATCAAAATTTACGCTTTTACCATTTACGCCTTCTCCACCCCCTACATACGCCTTACCATTAATGACGAAACTAAAGCTGTGAACACGATCTTCAAAGCTTTCAGGTGTTACGATGCCGTTCATTATCCATTGCGTGCCATTCCATTTTAATATTCTATTGGGTTGGTCTTTATCACTAATTGGAGCAGAATTTCCTCCAGCTATCATATAAGTGCGACCATCTTTTAAATTCCATATTGTGGGAGCATATCTTTGATTAATAGACATAGAAGTTGTTGAATTGCCTGAGGCATTTATTAAAGTTAAAGTGTCATTTACATAAA
Source organism: Saprospiraceae bacterium (assembly GCA_020628645.1). Lineage (GTDB taxonomy): Bacteria > Bacteroidota > Bacteroidia > Chitinophagales > Saprospiraceae > JAHDES01. Next base: position 104,669 of record JAHDES010000004.1, on the reverse strand, counting down.
AGGTGTTGTATATTTCGTCAGGATAAGTATTGCCATTTGTTTCTATCCATTCTGTCCAGAATTCTGGTGTTTGGGATTGTTGTGGGTCTATTTCATTATTGTTATTGTTTATATATAGTTCGTCATAACTTACTAAATCATTTCCATTTCCATCTTTATCTATCCATAAAGTACCTAAGGAAGTAGTGAGATCTTTTATTACAGCGTCAAATATATTTACACCATTTTCAAATTCTCCTGCCCTAGAAAAAATAACTTTGTCTTCCCCATCAAGAAATTCTATTGAATTAGTATTTTCCAAAAAAGTTAAATCAGTAATTGTATCGTTCATATTCATTGTAAATAACTCTGAACATTCCTTTACCATGTTAATATTTATAACACCATTATTATTTCGATCTTTCCAGATTATCTTTTCTATAGGATTGTCTAAAGTGAGATGATAGGTAAAATGAAAGTTAGGGATAGAAGAGTTGCAAGAACAATTATCCTCCTGTATACTAATACTTCCATTATCAACTAATGAAAATTCATTTAGTGTGCCTTTATCATCAACTTTAAGAATAAGATTATTGTAAGATTTAAATTCTCTTCCATTAATAGAATCTTTAGAAATATCAAAATATAAGTATGCATCCAATAAATCCGATTCACCACACGGATCACTACCAACGCATTCCTTACAAAAAGGAATTTTTATTTTATCGTTTTCAATAGTCACATCTTGCAGTAGATTATCAAGATCAAACATACTTTCAGGTCTATGATAATAATCTGGCTTACCATTTTCATTCAAGTCATGCCATTCTCCGGGGTCTATTTGATTATTCTCATAGTTTTCATTATTCCCATAGTTAATGTTTCCTTCTTTATATACCATCTTAAGTCCTCCTCCTACATAGTTATTTACTCCATAAGCTGCTAAGAGAGGAGTAGGTAGATTTATTTTATCTCCTGTTGATCCATTATAAGGATAAAAATCAATGAAAATGTTGTTCTCAAAATCTTTTAGTGAAGTGAGTGTTTTGATGTGGTTTTTATTCTCATCAAGGAAATCCTCATAGGCATCACAATCCTTACATCCTCCTCCAACATAAGTAGTTCCACCTTTATTAAATACAGTGGCATAGGCTCTTGCATCCCCTGGGAAATCTACTGCTGCTTGTTCCCAAAAATTTTTAGTCGGATTATACGTAAAAAAAGTGTTTTGATAGGTAGAGCCTCTTTTGCCTAAACCGACATAATTGATGCCTTTTTCTTTAAAGCTAACTGCTCCCTCATGGGGTAGTTTAAGAGTATTAATATCCTGTCCTATAGTGATATTTAAATTATCATCTAAAACGGGTAATTCTGAAATATCGACCCAAAAATCCCCCTCCGATTCAGATTGAAATACTTTGCCTTGATCTATACTGGAAACAGAGCAAACCTTCTGATCATTATAGTTGATACAAGCCCTTAATTTGTAGGTTTTGGAAAAATCGTAATACACAAAATCAGCACTAAAATTGCCATCTGTAAAATTGCTTTCATGCAATTTTACTTCTTTTATGTTAGAGTTATTTATATTATCAATCTCCAACCACTCAAAGATCAATGTATCACCTAATTCCCCTAATTTCAGGTCATCATAATCTTCAATTCTTCCAAATACAGTGGCCTTAAGCTGTGATTCAAATTCAATGATAGTGTCAAGAATTATATTTAGTTGAAAAGTTTCAAAGATGTAATCATCATTTATAAATGTAAATGTATTGACCTCTTCTTGCTCTGTATCCAGTTGTTTTTCGGTTTTAAGTATAAAGTTATATTTATACTTTGTACCTACTTCTAAGTCTGTTATTACGTACGTATATGTTTTGTTGTAGTTGTTTGGGTCTATAGCATAAGAAAGGGTATCACGTTTTATTGTGGTTGGATTATCAAGTAGAGAATATTCTATGATCTGCTCAATTATGGGATCATTTTTAACTACATCTCTAACTTTAAATGAAATGGCAGCTTCAGTCGAAGAACTGATTACGCTTTTTACATCATATATCTCAGGAAAACTTTTGAGTAGGAGATTATTGTTTTCGTCAAGAAGATCATCTTTAACACATGTTATTAATGATAACGAAAGTAATAAAAGTGCTGTAGAGAAAAGTAGATAGCGGTTGTATCTCATGGTTTGGTTTTTCGTATGTAGTAATCTAAAATTAATTGAACTTACAGTATCATTTATTGGGTGTATATTGTTGTTTTAATCTTTTTAAAAAACCGTAAATAGTGATTTCCTATGAGTTGAGAAAAAATATTTACGGCATAATTTAAAAGCGTGTTTTTTCTTCTTGGATAAGTTTGTGTTTATATTGTCGTATTCTTTTTTGTTATTTTTTAATTACTAGTTGAAGACTTTTTTCGCTCTGCTTTCTTCAAAATATTCCAAACTGTTCGTTCAGAGATATTGTATTTATCTGCGATCAATTCTACAATTCTTGTCTTTTTAAGGGAAGAAGTATTACTTATTTTTTCATATTCTTCAATCACGGTGAATTGATACAAATTGACCGTAGGAATTAAGTCTTTATCAATGATAAAATTGATAATTCCTTGCTCGTCCTTAACAAGACTATGTTTTTGACAATACAACTCGAATTGTTGTAATAAATATTGTTGGAAACTATCCAATACTTGTTTTCTTTGATTTATTTCCATACTACTTTAATTTGTTGAACCACATTTTTCCTTTGTATCAACTTGTTTACAAAATTGAACATAAGAAAGGAAAACATTGAGCCAATTTTCACCATTTATCACCATAAAAATATTTTGTTATTATTTATATTGATTTGCAGTATTTTATAATTATTATTTATAATAAATTGGTTTTTAGTGATTTGTGTAAAAATAATTTTTTTGTTATATTGCAGTTGTTTTTAGATTTTTTCACCACTTTTTAAATGAAAAATAACTTTATTTCTATTTACGCTACCTTGTCTAAAAAAGAACGGCGAGCTTTCAAAACGCATTATCGTACTTTGTATCCAAGACAAACCACAGCATATGCTTTGTTGCAAATCGTTGATCGCATGGATTTTTCAAAAGATTTAGATCAGCAATTAGATTTTTCGCATATTCAAAAGAGATTACTCAAGCAGCTTCCTACTCAAGCCAATCCTAATGTTAGCAATACATTTTCTGATCTTCATTTAAGGTTGAAAGAGTTTTTGATTTTTCAAGCTGTAAAAACAAATTCGGATGAATTTGAATTAATATGGATTAATAAATTAGCAGAATTAGGCTTAGAACATCAAGCTAGTAATCGCACCATCAACTATCAAAAAAAATTGGAGCAAGAAGAACAAAAAGATGCTAATTTATATTTTAAAAAAATTCAAGCGTATGACTTAGAATTTCAATCTATGTATAACTATAAATATACCACAGGAGTCGATAATATAAGGAAATGTTTAAAAAATTTAGAACTATTTACACTCACCTCAAAGCTGAAGTTTGCAACAGAACTACTCAATAGAAAACAGTTGCGAATGGTGGATGCGGAGGATGAATTAATGTATCATTTCGATGAGAATTTATTAGAAAAATATGAAAAAGAACCCATCGTCCATTTGTATTATTATCTCTATCAATTGGTAAAGACAAATTCAGAATATCATTTTGAAAAATTATACCACACATTAGAAGAAAATGCGGCATATTTGAATAAGAAAGATTTGTATGCAATGATCACTTATTTACTCAATTTTATCTTTTCATATTATAAGCAAATCAAATTAGAAATATATGAAAAAGTAACTAATCTTTATCGAATTGGTTTTGATAATGCTGCTTTTGAATTTGCTAATTTGAGCGTAGACAAATTATTAAATTACATTATTTCGCTATGTAAATTACAGCATTATGATAAAACTAAAGAAGTAATAAAACAATTTGAGTCACATAGTGAATTAAAGATAAGATCTAATTTTGTTGCTTTAGCTAATGCTATCGTTGCTTTTGAAGAAGAAGATTATACCGCTACTATTGATTATTTATCAATTGTCGATTTTGTTGATGATCGTCATAAATATAGAGTGAAAACCTTATTAATTCGATCCTATTATAGGACAATACCTGATGATATACTTTTTTTATTATCTCAATGTAGATCCTTAAAAAGATTTGCTAAGAAATGTAAATTGCATGATCGCCTGAAAAAGTCTTGCGATAATTTTGCATTATTTGTTGAGATATTAGTAAAAAAACAAATATCACAAGAAGAATTATTAATTAGATTTGAAAACTGTAAACATTTATCATTTCGACATTGGTTGGAAAAAGAAATTAGCCTATATAAAAAAATGTAGTGGCCTATTGTTGAATAAACCACCACACATAAATTATAGATAATTATAAATCAATAATTTGTCAATTTTTTTTAAAATTGAGTTATTCTTGAATAATATCATCACCAATAATAATATCAGCAGATCCACCTTTTATATGTTGTAAAGATTGATCGTCTAATTGCTGCTGTGCAAATTGTTGGATTTTTGAAATTTGACTTTGACCATTTTTTTTGACTTGTACTTTCATGATTGTAAATTTTTAATTGAAAAAAAGATTTCGATTTGTTACAATTGCATGAAAATGACTGCAGTAATTTTCCTTTGACAATAATAAACCACTCCTGTGTAGAAGCTCTACTATCCAATGTCAATAGGAATGATTTCCTACTGTAGTACAGGGATAATAGGGTGTAGATGGATGAGATAAGACTAGTCGGTAATCAGTCCAGCTATACAGCTTTCACAAGAATTACAATGTAAAGATGGAGGTAATTTTTATTCATTTTTTACGTAGATGTGACTATTTATTTTTCCTTATTTTTGACTAGATATTGATCCTTATATTTATGTTTAGCTACTTTATTATTTATAAACCCTTTGGGTACTTGAGCCAATTTACCAAAGAAGTTCCTACGCATTTGACTTTGGCAGACTTAAATGATTTTCCGAAAGATGTGTATCCTGTAGGTCGATTAGATAAAGACAGTGAAGGCTTATTAATCATTACTAATGATAAGAAATTGACGCATCAATTACTTGATCCAAAATTTAAACATCAACGAACCTATTTAGTACAAGTGGAGGGTATTCCTACCGAAAAACATTTGCAAGCTTTACGAGATGGCGTGACAATACGAGTCAATAAAAAGGACTATCTGACCTTACCTGCTCAAGTGAAACTATTAAAAGAAACTCCTGATCTTCCAGAACGAAATCCTCCTATTCGTTTTCGGGCGAATATTCCAACTACTTGGTTGAGACTTACACTTACGGAAGGTAAAAATCGACAAGTACGACGGATGTGTGCTAAGGTGGGCTTTCCTGTTTTACGATTGGTGCGAACACAAATTGAGCAACTATGTTTGGAAAAGATGACAATTGGAGAAATACGTGAAATAGATCAAAGTGGTCTCAAGAAATTACTTTTTGTCTGTGTACAGGACAAAAATAATTGTTAGAAGGATGCAAGGGGTTAAAACCACCTTGAAACGGGACTTATTCCAACGTAATTTATTGCGTTGCCCTTAAAAAGAACCACTTATTCTAAGTTTTGTCTTGTACACAGACTTTTTGTATAAAATACGATTTTGAGCCGATTCCATATTGGTAAAAAGTGTTTTATTGAATAACTATTTTTCCAGATGTAATTTGTTTTCCATTGACAACTTCATAAAAATAAGTGCCAGCTTGTAAATCCGATAGATCAATTCCGCGATTTTTAAGATCATCATCTTCCCAACGATAAAAACGCATTTTTTGACCAATGGTATTATAAATCGTCATAGAAGCGGTGGCAGTTCTATGTTCAAAAAAGATTTGGGCTTCTCCTGTAGTTGGATTCGGGAAAATGACGATTGTTTCAGGGTCAAAATAGATGATTTCTTTTACTTGCGAATAAACGATCAATCCATCATTGCTGACCATTTTTAAGCGATAGAAGTTTTTTCCTAAGAAAGGAGAACGATCAACAAATTGATAATCCGTTAAAATAGCATGAATGTTTTCTCCCTCTATTTTTGCGATAGCTTGGAAATCTCCATTGACTCCTTTTTTCTCTAATTCGTAAAAATCTAAATCCAGTTCTGAAATACTCGTCCAAGTACACCAGACTTCATTTTCTTGTAAATTGGCATTAAAATTTAATACCTTCACAAAATCAGCATCACAATCTGGATAAAGTTTTACCTCATCAAAAGCAGCTAATCCAGCAGCATCCGTCACCGTCAAACGAATGCGATAATAATAAATCTCATCTCCACAACCTGATGGATCAATTAAAGTTGTTGTAGCAATATTGGAGTCTACTGGTTCAGGATGGAAATGCGTATTATGATGAAAAAAGGTTTGCCAAGCATAAGAAAGTTCATTTTCGCCATGTTCTGTATCATTCACTTCAGCTTCCAAATTATATTCACTATACCCACTAATCGGATATAAATCTCCATCTGAAAGACTAGTGATATTAACATTCGGAGGGGTGTTATTCAACGAAATTAAAAGTTCATCGCTACTACTGGCCCCTTCTTCATCGTTCACACTCAAGCTTACTCTAAAAGATTGAGGTGCAGAAGACGAACTCGTAAATGTATGAGTGGGACTTATCTCAGTTGAACTTGTCCCATCTCCAAAATCCCACGTATAATTGATCGAATCTTCTAATGGATCATAAGAAGCCGAACCATCAAATTGTACCGTTAATGGACTTGTACCATAATTAATATCAGCACTTGCTATAGCAATCGGAGGAACATTTTCACCATAACTGATCTTACGAATGCCTCTTGGAAAATCAATGAAATAAATACTTCCATCTACAGGATGAATCGCTCCATGAACGATATTGATGGTATCTTTAAAAAATTCTTGTACACCCAAAGGACGATCATTCAGATCCATCTCAATTACCTTAATCCAGCCCTGCCCATAATCTGCCATAAAGAGCCTATTTTGATATTCTTCTGGAAAAATGGTAGGTTCATAAAAACCGATAGGTACACCTGCATTTCCTCGAACCCATTTATTTTCACCATACAAACCTGCATCTTCCATGGTTAAATCTATCGCTTCTCCATCTTGATTAAAACCAGCCGTATGAATACTAGGTGAGACATTTACATGAGGAAAAGAAAGTGCAGGGCGTTCGTGAAAAAAGGAATATTGAGAACTGATGACTTCATTTTCATTACAAGGATGAGGAATGTTGATTTGGTTTAAATTGGGTTGTTGAATTAAATCTTGAAAATAGAAATATTCTTGTTCACACCCATCCATTTCAAATAAGGGATTGGGCAAATCTCGATTAAATCTTAATTGAGAATGGTAACTTTCAATATAATCATTCCCTTCAAAGTTAGGCCAACCATAATTTTTTCCGCCTGTCGTCACCACATTCAATTCCTCCCAAGTGGCTTCTCCAACATCTGCTACATAAATACTTCCGGGTAAGCCATTTTCTGCATTTGATGTACCTGAATTTGGTCGCATAATGGCTCGAAAAGCATTCCGAAAACCCAAAGCCCATACAGCAGATTGAGGCGAAAACGGCGCATCTTCTAAATAAAATGGATTAGAGGGTAAGCCTTCACCTGTTTGTGGATCAATACGTAAGACTTTCCCATTATAATTATTAATGAGTTGTGAACGAAATGCCCCCACTTCTTCTTCTGGACGAATTAAATCTAACTCAAATGCTTGAGGTACATATTCAGCATCATAAGGAGGCCCTTCTCCCACATATTGTCCTTTCCAAGTAGAGCCATCGCCTGTAGTGATGAGTAAAGAACCATCCGAACCAAATAATAAGGTGCCTCCTCCATGTGAAGTGTACAATAAAGGGATTCCAGTTTCTTTCGTTTCACCAATTAATATTTTTCTGCTGGATAAGTCTGCCTGTTCAAAATTAGAACTAGACGTAGCTTGATAGCGGGTGACTCTAGCTATGGAGGCATCCCAATAAGTATTTTGGGTTACATCATAAGAAGGAGAAGCTGCATTTAGAAGGTGGTACTGGTCTACCGCATAATACAAGTAGAAATAACCATTTTCTTTAAAATTTGGATCTAATACAAAAGATAATAAGCCTAAATCACCGAAATTACCTACTTCATCACTAATATCAATTAAAGGAGTTGCTAATCGTTCTCCATCTTTCACCATCCAAACTTTGCCTCCTTTTTCCCAAACATACATCGTACCTTCTTCATCAAAAAGAAGTCCTACAGGCAAATCCCAATTGGTACTTTCCCATTGCACTACAAAGCCATCTGGAAGAGAAGATTGACCAAATTGGGCAGAAAGTAAATTTCCGATACTAAGAAATAGACTTAAAAAAATGAATCGTAGGTTCATCATTATATGAAATTTGAGATACCTACAAAAGTACAGATTGTTTTGGAGTAGAATTGCTATATTTTAGTCAATTTCATGTGTTTAAAATTTTTCAGTAGTTAAAATTTGCAGAAAAATTTCTGTGCACATGTAAACACTGCGTTCTCGCATAATATTTATTAATCATACCCTTGTGTGTTATTTATGATTAATAAATATCATGCTCGTTTCATCTGTTTAAAATATTTTGTGAATAAGTGGATGTACAAAATTCTTTATAATTCTGTGTGAATAAGGGGAATAAAATTCACTAATCGCCGAAAATGCGAGGCATTTTCTATTTACTCATTCACTTTGTTTAATTATTCCTTGTGTGACTAATAATTGAGTCATCAGCGTTTTATGACTTTTTTCATCAACTACTAAAAATAGCTTTTCGTATCCCAACTTTTCCAAATAAAAGAAAACGTGTATCAAGCGAATTAGTGTTTACACCATCAAAAACAGGTCGGAGAAAATATTGTGTTTCTGGTTCAATAAACAATTCCATAAATTCACCCAAACGAATATGATAAGCAATCGAAAAACTCACTGCGGGATTTAAAATACGGACATCTTCCATTACATAAGTGGGAATCGTTTCTTCTTTTGGAACAAAATGAAAGCTTCTTGAATAATTCACCTCATTTTGGTTAAAAGCAAAAAGTGAAAGTCCTACACCTGCATTGATAACACCAAAATAACGTTTAATTTTAACAGGAACATGAATATAGTTATATTGAAAAAGCCCTTCTCGATAGATATTAAAATTAGGATTGCTCAATTCCACACCACCAGCATTACTTACATCTAATAATGCAGTTTGTCTTCCTAAACTAGATGCTCCAACGCCCACCAAAATAGCCCAATTACTAGGAAGGGGCAATTCCATAAAAACTTCTGCAATATAGCCTGTTGTTTGCCTGTTTTCAGATAAATCTTCATAAGCGATACCTACATTGCCGCCCAAATACATACAGCGTACTGGATCAATTTGTGCTTGAATAGATGTAACTAAAAAACAAAAAGAAAAGAAAAAACTAAGTACAATAACTCTCATTAAATTAGATTACGATGATGATGGAATAACAGTTCTATGAATTTTTAAAGCAGTTATTGCCCCAATGATTAGGTAATACTACTCAATTTCCCCCTTATCACATCGTATGACACGAGCAGGGAACTGTTCAATTAATTGGTAATCGTGGGTAGCGAATAAAACCGCCGTCCCGTTTTTATGAGATAATTGTTGTAATATACTCACTATTTCAGCAGAGGTTTCAGGGTCAAGATTGCCTGTTGCTTCATCTGCAATAATGAGTTTTGGGCTATTGATTAAGGCTCTAGCAATGACGGCTCGTTGTTGTTCTCCGCCTGATAATTGGTGAGGCATTTTTTTAGCTAGAGCTAAAATACCCACTTGTACTAATACTTCTTGGGCGCGCATTTTTATTCGATGGTCGCCTTTCCAACCAGTTGCGCTTAGGGCGAAAAGTATATTATCTTCAATCGTTCGATCAGGTAATAAGACGAAATCTTGAAAGATAAATCCTACCGATCTTCTTAAAAGGGGGAGTTTTTTTCGATTGAGTTGAGCTAAATCAAACTCTAAAACTTTACCACTTCCCGTTTTTAAAGGCAAAATTCCATAAAGTGTTTTTAATAAACTTGTTTTTCCACTCCCTGTTTTCCCAATAAGATAGACGAATTCTCCTGATTTTATCGTTAAATTAACATTGGGGAGAATACAACTTTCTTCCTGAAAAATGCCAGCATCAATAAGTTGAACTACTTGCTTGGAAAACATCTTTTTGGATTTGATACCGTTCTGAAAAAATCCTTTCGTATACAGTTTATGATTTTCCGCTAAGGTAAAAAAAGATCATTCTTTTACAAATAATTGATGCAAATGAATCATTAAAAATGTAAATTTGTTTTAAATTTTTCAACCAATGAAGAAGATACATATTATTGCTGTTGCCATGATCGTCATTGCTGCTTTACTTTTCATGAATGTAAGTGATGAAATGGGACAATATGCTACATTCAATGATGCTACTGAACTTGAAAAGGCAGTAAAAGTAGTGGGGCAATTGTCAAAAGACAAAAAAATGACCTACGATCCTTTAAAAGATCCGAATTACTTTAGCTTTTTCATGAAAGATGCAGATGGTCAAGAACGAAAAGTAATTTATTATGAAGCAAAACCTCAAGATTTTGAAATGTCTGAGCAAATTGTGGTAACAGGCATGATGCAAGGCGAAGATTTTGTAGCGAGTGATATGTTACTCAAGTGTCCTTCTAAATATAAAGACGAAGAAATCTTATTACAATCAAAAGGCTAAATAATAATAAACCATTCAATCAAAGCGATTTCATCTCCATTTTAAGAACTTCTATCTATAAATCTTAGGCATTCCTGCCATTTTGTCACATCTTTGCCGAAAAGTTGTATCTTTGCGGAGCAAAATCACTTTGTATTTTGTTTACTTCAAAATGATTGATTTTATAAACAACTTCTAATACGATTTTAAGCACTAAAATATGTATAATGACAATCCTACCTTGAAAGGTATTTCCAAAGAAATTGATGAAAAGAAACAAGGTGAAGTCTTCTTTCAAGGCACTGATGCTAAGACGGGAAAACATTTTTATATTGAGAGTTATGGCTGTCAAATGAATTTTAGCGATAGTGAGATCGTTGCTTCCATACTTGCAGGAGAAGGTTATTCGCCTACTCGAAATATGGAAGAATCTGACTTGATTCTTATCAATACTTGCTCCATTCGTGAAAAAGCAGAAGATACGGTTCGCAAGCGACTACGTATTTTTGATAAAGTTAAATCCAATCGCCCTGGCACAATAGTAGGTGTTTTGGGATGTATGGCGGAACGTTTGAAACAGAAATTCTTAGAAGAAGAAAAATTAGTTGATCTTGTCGTGGGCCCCGATGCTTATCGTGATTTACCCAAATTAATCGGTACAGCAGAAGAAGGAGATAAGGGGATTAATGTATTTCTTTCGAGAGAAGAAACCTATGCAGATATTAGTCCACTTCGTTTAGGAACAAATGGGGTGAGCGCATTTATTTCCATTATGCGAGGTTGTGATAATATGTGTTCATTTTGTGTAGTACCTTTTACGAGAGGACGGGAACGAAGTAGAAATGCCTTTAGTATCGTAGCAGAAGCAACAGATTTATATGAAAAAGGCTATCGAGAAGTGACCCTTTTAGGTCAAAATGTGGATTCTTATAAATGGGAAAATCCAGAATCAAAAAATGTAGTCAATTTTGCTCATTTATTGGAAAGGGTAGCTAAGATTCATCCAGATTTGCGGATTCGATTTTCAACTTCTCATCCAAAAGATATTACTGATGAAGTGCTACACACCATGGCAGCATATGAAAATATCTGCAAATACATTCACTTGCCTGTACAGTCTGGAAATAGCCGCGTCTTAAAATTAATGAATCGTACCTATGATCGAGAATGGTATAAAGAACGAGTAGAATCAATCTATCGCATTATGCCTGATTGTGCGATTTCATCAGATATTATTGCTGGTTTTTGTACAGAAACAGAAGAAGAACATCAAGATTCTTTGAGTATGGTCGAATGGGCAAATTATAGTATGTCTTACATGTTCTTTTATTCCGAACGACCGGGTACGTTGGCGCATCGTAAATATGAAGATGATATTCCATTAGCGATTAAAAAACGTAGATTACAAGAAATTATTCGTCTACAAAATCAAGTTTCATTCCGTCATAACCAAGCGGATATTGGAAAAACATTTAAAGTATTAATTGAGGGCGATTCAAAAAAATCAGACCAAGAATTTAAAGGACGTAATTCTCAAAATAAAATGATTGTCTTCCCTAAAAAAGAAGGACTCAAAGCAGGCGATTATGTGCAAGTAAAAGTACATGAAGCTACAAGTGCTACCTTGAAAGGAGAGTTGGTGGGTTAGTTTTTTCGATTTAGGACGTTTCGATTTACTACTTCTGAAAATTACTATGAATTAGAAACTCAAGCGTTGGTTTGTGAAGGACGACGTTTCTGAAATGCAGTATTATTGAATCAACTATTGGAACAAATTAAAAAGGAACAAGCTATGATTTATAAATATCAACAACGTCTAGAACAGTCATGAATCAAGCAGTCGTGAATCCTAGCCTTGCGGGTAGCAATAAAACAAAAACATCATGAGTAAAAACTTACAATCCATAAAACAGCGATACGGCATCATTGGGCAATCTAGTGTCTTAGATCAAGCCCTCGGTACGGCTGTGCGGGTTGCCAATACTGATTTGACGGTGCTGATCCGTGGCGAAAGTGGGGTAGGAAAAGAAGTCTTCTCTAAAATTATCCATTCTTTAAGTGCCAGAAAACACAATAATTTTATAGCCATCAACTGTGGTGCGATTCCTGAAGGTACAATCAATTCAGAATTGTTTGGACATGAAAAAGGAGCATTTACGGGGGCGACTTCTGAACGAAAAGGTTATTTTGAAACCGTTGATGGAGGTACCATTTTTTTAGATGAAATTGGTGAAATGCCCCTTGATACACAAGCCTATTTACTGCGTATTCTGGAAGTAGGGGAGTACATGCGCGTGGGATCTTCTAAGGTGTTAAAAACAGATGTACGTGTAGTAGCAGCTACGAATATTGATCTGGAAGAACGCATTCGTCAAGGAAAATTTCGAGAAGATTTGTATTATCGTTTAAATACGGTTCCGATAAAAGTTCCAGCTTTAAAAGAACGTCGAGAGGATATTTACATGTTATTTCGAAAATTCACACTTGATTTTGCAGAGAAATATCGCTCTTCTCCCATCCAGTTGGATGAAAAAGCACGTTTGTTATTAGAAAATTATGCTTGGCCAGGGAATATTCGAGAATTAAAAAATGTAGCCGAACAATTGTCTGTTTTAGTGGAAGATCGATTTATCACAGCACCTGATTTGATGAATCATATTCCAAACATTATCAATCGCAATTTACCAAGTTTACGTCGTACTGATTCGAGTGGGGATAATTTTCAAGAACGAGAGATTTTATACAAACTCTTGTTTGATATGAAAAATGATCTCAATGACTTGAAATCTTTAGTCTATGAATTAATTCAAAACAATGATTTAAGTGTACCTGATGTAAAACAATTACGACAACTTCAAGCACCAAGCAATTATCCAAGTCCAAGTCGTCCCTCTAATTTTGAACGCGATGATAACTATTTTATTCCAAATGAATCTCCATTAGAATCACCCAATTATTCGGATGATAAACCCATTATCATTCAAGGAGGCAATAATCCAGATTATGATGATATGGAGGTCGTTGAAGAAAGCCTCTCTATTGAAGAAATGGAAAAAGATTTAATCAAAAAAGCCCTAAAAAAACACAATAATCGTAGAAAAGATGCTTCTGAAGACTTAGGTATTTCTGAACGTACCTTGTATCGAAAGATCAAGCAGTATGATTTATAAGTAAGTAGGCGGACAAAATTACCTGTATGAAAATGACTGCCCTCATAAAAATCATAAATAATTGATGATAAGAAACCTGCCCGACTTTGAGCATTCGGCGATGGCAGGCGGGATTAAGTTGATTTTTTGAGGGATTATAAAGGCATTTTTCATACTAATTTTTCTGCCCATAAACTTAGCCTAACTTATTTGCTTGTCGAATATTTTTTTTCAAAAAACTATAATTTTTCCCCTCAACTAAAACGTTATACTGTCTTTTACCCATATTTTGTCATTTAAACACACTTCATTATGAAATGGACAATTCAGTTTTTAGTTTTTGGAATAGCTTTATTGTTTTTGCAATCTTGTGATAAGGAAGAAGACTCCATCAAACCCATCAGTGATTCTATTAATAAAATTATGCCATTGGGTGCATCAAGAGTAGAAGGGAATAGACCTGATTATGAAAGTTTTCGTTATGAACTTTGGAAAGATTTAGTGGAAAATGATTGGGCCTTTGATTTTATCGGTACACAAACAGACGAAGCGTCTTATCCTACGTTTAATGAAATTGATTTTGATGCAGACCATGAAGGTCGTGGTGGCTGGACATCAGGAGAAATTCTAAATGAACTAGAAGATTGGATTGCTCAATCTGGTACGCCTGATATTGTGTTGTTTAGTTCACCTGGAGGAAATGATGCGCTGCAAAATTTACCTTACGATCAAACTATTTCAAATATCAATGCCATTATTGATTTGCTTCAAACTCAAAATCCCGATGTTACTATTATTGTTGAATTGCTCGCACCAGGTCATTCTGATATTATGGTAAATGAATTAAATAATTATTTTACACAGATACAAGAAGACTTAGTGAATATTGCCGCAGAACAAAATACGGCTTCATCTCAAGTTATAACAGTGGATATGTTTACTGGATTTAGCGACAATTTATTAGCGGATGATGTGCATTATAATGAAGCAGGTGCAGCATTTGTAGCAGACAGATATTATGATATTTTGGTCGATATTTTGGAGGATTAACCAACCATTTTTTGCATCTTTAACCTCTTTTTAGTAAAAAATAAGAATGAATCGACTCCTTTTTCTTGGTTTAATTATCGTTTCAACATTAACGGCATGCAAATATTCCTTAAAAGGGATTAGCATTGATCAAAATGCAAAAACCTTTAATGTGACCAATTTTAAAATGAATGCGCCTACTGCTCCGCCTACTTTAGGACAAGATTTTGCGGAAGCCCTCATTGATAAATTTCGTCGAGAAACGCCGCTTACTTATACCAATGGAGATGCAGACTATGAATTTTCAGGTACCATCACTCGATTTGCGGTTCAAGCGGTTGCCCCCCAGCCAGGAGAAACGACAGCGCTCAATCGTCTCAATTTTTCTACCAGTATCGATTTTGTAGATAATATAAAAGAAGATGCAGATTGGACACAGAATTTCTCTTATTTCTACGATTTTGATGCCCAAACCAATCTTATTGATATTCAAGATGAAGCCATTGAAGCGATTAACGATCAAGTACTAGAAGATATATTTAAAAAAGCTTTTACGAATTGGTAAACCTGATCAAAAATCAAATTTTGTAAGTTTTTGGAATAATATTTATTGTAATTCAATAGATATATCCGTAATTTGTCCCTTATGAATGCAGAAAGTTTATTGCATTATTTGAAGAACCCCGTGCATTTGTACGATATTACTTATCAAGAACTCCAAAACTTGATTGGTCAATATCCCTATTGTCAAAACTTACGCTATCTTTTAGTGCGAAAAAGTAAACTCGAAAATCATAAAAATTACCAACGAGATTTACATATCGCAGCAACTTATAGTATAAATCGTAAACTGTTGCATCAGCAATTAATGTTAACGGATTATCATCAAACGTCTACAGATAGCACCCTTGTACCAACAGAAGATTACTTGGAATTATCTTCTTTAGATCAATTTGAAACACAATTAGAGGAACAAAAAGTGTATTCTCTCCAAGAAGATACGACAGTTGAATTTGAAGCACCTTCTGAAATTTTACCCAATATTGCGCTTGACCTTTCTACCGATCAAACAAGTCCGTCTATTGAAAAAGAGACTATTTTACCTACTTTAGAAGAAGAGATAGATGAAGATCTATTGGATGCCTTAACATCTTTAGAAGATGAAGATAAAAACGAAAATTTACTGGAAGAATCTTTGAGTGATCTTGAAGATGAATTGGAATCTCCTTCATCTCAAGAAGATGGTAGTTCCATTCCTGATGAAGCAAATGAAGAAGAAAATGTCGTTTCTTTTGACGATTTCTTTGAAGAACAACTCAATGAAGAACCCCCTGAATCTACAAGTGATGAGGAACTTCCTTTAGAAGAAGAATTTATGGGAGAAACCGTGGAAGATTCAGTATCAATGCTTGAGGATACCAAAGAAGAAGCTACTTTAAGTGTCGAAGAAGCTATTCCTGATGAAGCAATTGAAGTAGAAGAAGAAGTCATTGTTACCATTCCCTTGGTTGTAGAAAATGAGGAAAAATCTGCCATTGATCGCTTATTTGAAGAAATGGATGAGGAGGAAGAACCCAAGAGTGAAGAAGAATTAGACTTTCTGAAAAGTAAAATTCCATTTGTTGTAACGAATGATGAAGAAGAAATTGAAGAAAAAGCCCCTTCCGATACGTCTACTTTGCAACCAGCTCCAAAACAATCGTTTAGTAGTTGGTTAAAACAATTTCAACCGCCACTTAGCCAAGCGATAGAATCTGCTCCTCCAAAACCCATCAAAGAAGAGGAATCTAAAGGAGAATTAGAACAAAAGAAAGCAAAAGAAAACAAGAAAAAAGAACGCAATGAAAAAATGAAAGCCTTTTTGAAAGCACAAAAAAAGAAAAAAAAGAAGAAGAAAAAGAAAGAGAAAAAAGCTAAACCTACGCTGACCTTAGCAAGCAAAAGTATCTCCGAAAGCGAAGATGTGCTCTCGGAAACCCTAGCGAGTTTATTAGCAACTCAAGGTTATGCGGATAAAGCCATACAAATGTATGAGCGATTAGGTTTGATTTTTCCAGAAAAAAGTGCGTACTTTGCAGGCAAAATTGAAGAATTGCAAACAAAAGAATAAACTTTTATTAAACTGATTCGTATATAAAACGAAATTATAAATAGATAGAATTATGTTAGCAGGAATGACTGTTTTAATCGCTTTAGTATGTGTCCTTTTGATGGGCGCTGTATTAATTCAAAATCCTAAAGGAGGTGGAGTGGATTCTACTTTCGGTGGTACAGCAACTAATCAAATGTTTGGTGCAGCTAAATCTGCCGATTTCATCGAAAAAGCAACTTGGTATTTAGCCGTTGCATTATTCATCTTATGTATTATTACAACAATAATGTTGGGTGGAGCCGCTACGGGTGGTGAAATTCCACTTCAATCGCAATAATTCTAAGGAACTGGGCGCAAATTTATTTCGCCCCAATTACTAAGGTCTATTAGACCTAATAAAAAAGGAGCATAATTCTATTGAATTATGCTCCTTTTTCGTTTCATATACTATGAAAACTACGTTCTTTTCTTTTTGATAGAACAACCAATCGCTTTGGTGAAATCAGGATCAGGTGCTTCTCCTTTTTCCATTGCAGCTATTGCATTTTCTACATATTTTGCTTCTACTGCTTCGGCATCTCTTGCATTATCATCAATTGCACCAATGTAGGTTACCTTACGATCTTTGTCCAATAAAAAGACATGAGGTGTACGAGTCGCGCCATATTGAGGATATACTTTTTGTCCATCATCAAATAAATACACAAAAGGGAAGGCTTTTTCTTCAGCACGAACTTTCATTTCCTCAAATCCATCTTTAGGTTGTGCTTCTGGATCATTTGGATTGATAGCAATCACTGGATAACCTTTTGGAGCATAAGCATTGTGTAATTCAATGAGGCGATCTTCATACATCACAGAATAAGGGCAATGATTGCAAGTGAAGGTGATAATATAACCTTTTGCATCTTTCATTTCTGCCAAAGAAACCATTTCACCATCTACATTTTTGAGGGAGAAATCAGGCGCCGTATCACCTACTTCTAATCCACCACTTGAGGTGACTGTTTTAACAGCTTTTGCCGTATTTTCTTTTACGTTTTTAATTTCTTTTTTGGTTTCTTGAGCAACTTCAGTGGCTGTTTCACCACAAGCTGTCAAGCAGAATACAAAGCTAAATAAGCTAAGGGTATACAATAGATTCTTCATGATCTTAAGAATTTTTTATAGTTTGAACAATTTGATTTAATTCTTCATAATCAGCGACTTCTCCACTGATGAATTTTCGATTATCGCCTTTATAAATTATCGTGATCGGAATAGCACCATCCCATTCTGATTCTACTTTATCAATCCATTCTCCCGATTTTCCATCCGCTAATAATAACACTTCTGGCTGTAAATTATTTTTCTCAATGAATGGAATTAATTTCTTTTCTACTTGCTTTTTAAAATCTAAGCTAACTAAAATAATCTTTACTTTTTCTCCCTGAGATTCGGTATGCAATTTTTCAAAATAAGGCAATTCTGCCACACAAGGTTTACACCAAGTCGCCCAAAAATTAATGACATAAGTCGTATCATTTTGTTGCTCAAAAATATACTTCATATCATCATACTTATCGAAAATTGGTATCGAAATAGATGAATTTGTTGTATCGGTATCTTTTTTTGGTGTAGAAGTTTCCTGTGCTACTGGAGCATCTGAACAAGCAACAGCTAAAAAAAGAAGTAATAAATAGACTATAAATCGCATAATGAGTTATTGAGATAAGTAGCCTAACTTATTTGCTTGTCGAATAACTGTATTCATTATAAAAATTGTAAATAACTGACGGTAAGAAAGTTATGCGCAATTTTTTGATGAATGTTAAAAGCAGTTATTGACCAAATAATTAGGTGAACCTACTTAAATGATTTTACAAAGTTAAATAAAAACTGCTTCTCCAACCCCAATTGGAAGTACTTGATCCCCTAATTGATATTGTTCAAAAATGTCTTGAATTTGATAATAGGGTTCACTAATGGGTTCCCAAGATAAATCATAAGTACCATAATGCATAGGAATCATTTTTTTAGCTCCCAATTGTTGATAAGCCTCGAAGGCTTCTTGGGGATTGGTATGAACGGGCTGCATCATAAATTGTGGTTTATACGCCCCAATGCCTAAGATACAAATGTCTATATTTGGAAAAAGTTGTTTGATTTTACCAAAATGTTTTCCTTTGGCACTATCTCCACCAAAATAAATCGTTTTTCCATTCGCCTGAATCATAAAACTTCCCCATAACACCTGATTGAAATCAGTTAATCCTCGTCTGCACCAGTGCTGCGAAGGTAAAAAAGTCACCTCAATATCTTCTGTTTGATACACTTGATACCAGCCTGCTTCTTGGATGGGAGTATCGCCAATCCAATGCCCTATAATCGACGACATTTTTAAACTCGTCAAGATAGTAGGTGACGCATGTTTAAGGACATTTTTTATACTTTTTTGATCACAATGATCTCGATGATCGTGCGATAATAATAAATAATCCAAATCTGCGAATTGCTCTAGTTTCAAAGGCAAAGGAACAAAGCGACGCAATAAAGCAAGATTATAAAAAACAGGATCCGTTAAAATTCTTTTTCCATTGAGTTGTATTAAAAAAGAAGCATGGCCCAGCCAAACGATAAAGTCTTCTTTACTTTCGAGATAATTGCTGTCTGTGAATACTGCTGGTCGCCATTTATCGGTACGTTTTTCTCGTGCTTGAGGATTTCTGGAAGTAAGCATTTTAAAAATATCACTCATTTTAGGACGAAAGGGTTCATCTTCATAGAGAAACTCTTTTCCATCAAATGGATTTCCTTGCCAGTCTTCTTTTATTGTAAGTAATGCTTTATTTTGTAAGTATTGCATGCTATGACAACAGCTTAATTGTTAAAAGGTTGATTAGACAAAATTGAATAAATGCTTTCGTAGAAGCATACCCTCACGTATAATACCGTTAGGTGTGATGCAGTAAAAACTGAAAATTAATTCAAATAATGGTATCTTTAAGACACGCGGAGAAAATAAATTTACTTTCCTTGAAATAGTGAAAATTACCCGCCTGTCATGGCGGACAGGTAAGTCGTTGAAAATGACGTTAATTGAGCTAATTCGAGGAATTGAGAAAGTAAATTTATTCGTGCCCCACTACTAAGATAATTGTAAACCAGAAATCGAATAATTGTCATGAAATCATTTAGAAATTGGACAAGACAAGAAATTGCTGACAAATTTGGTCTTGATGTAAAGAGTTCTTGCAAAGATTTAGATAATTGGTTAAAAGTAGATGATGAAATAAATAGAGAATACGAAAAAGAACTCTTAAGATTACAAGTAAAACTTAAAGAGAATGTTGATACATGGAATGAACAAGAATTAATAATCAAATTTATTGCACTAATAATTGATATGGTGGATTATGATAGTGCTGATTTCAAATCATTCGCCAATAGAAAACTCAAAGGAAAAATTGATGGAGAAGAAATCTCTGGAGAAGTGGATTTGATGATTGCTTCTGGAAAATTTGAACCTAAAGAACCCTATTTCTGTCTACATGAATATAAAAAGGAAAAAGGTGTTGATAATGACCCACTTGGTCAATTAATTATTGCGATGATGACGGCTCAAGAAATTAATCAAAATCAACATCCAATTTATGGAGCATACGTAATGGGAAGGAATTGGTTTTTTCTTACTCTTGAAGGTAGAAAATATTGTATAAGTGATGAATTCGTTGCAACAAGAGATGATATTTTCACAATATTCGGAATCCTAAGGAATTTGAAAGGAATAATTAAGGAATTATCACAAGAAAAAATTGGAACAAGAGCTGCTAATGAAAAAAAACACCGCACCTAACATAGGCTACGACGTCCACACTTCCCTACGCTCGTACGGCGGGTAGCCAGTGCTGTACTTGATAGATTCTAATATTTACGAAATGAATTAATCAAAACGATATTAGACATCTTCGATGAATTCCAAAGCTCGATATTCCATCCAAGAGAATTCATCATTAGGCAACATAAAAGCAACATGTCCACCCAATTGGGGCATTTCTAAGTGGATAAATGGATGTTTTTTTGCCATTTCTACGGGAGAACAAGCCAATGGAATAATGGGATCATTCAAAGCATTGACCAAAAGCGCAGGAACTTTGATTCCTTCCATGAAATTCTTAGCAGAAGCATATTGATAAAAGGCTTGCGCATTGTCGAAACCATTGATAGGAGCAGAAAAGTAATTATCAAAATCTTCCCATTTTTTTATCTTATCAAAAAGGCTTAGGTCGATCTTATCAGGATGAAGAATGGCTTTTGCTCTAATTTTTCGTTCCAATCGTCGCCGAAAAATGTATTTATAAAACCAATTAGAGGGTTCTTCCAATGCCATTACGCTTTCATACAAATCAGTAGGAGAAGAAAATGCAATACCATGCGTGATGGGGGCAATAAGTTGATCTCCATGAACGCCCAGGTATTTCAAACTAATGCTTCCCCCCATACTATAGCCTATCAAAACGACTTGTTCATAATCCTTTTTTTTCATGGCATGTTGAAGGACTTCATGAATATCTTCAATTTCGCCATGATTATACAAGCGTAAGGCGCGATTCATCTCTCCGCTACACGATCGACAATTCCAAGCAAGAATATCCCATCCTTTTTGAGCGAAAAATTTAGTAGCTCCTAACATGTATTTTCGATCAGAATCTCCTTCCAAGCCATGCGTTAAGACAATTAGGCGTTTAGATTCATTATCTACCCAATCTAAATCTACAAAATCACCATCAGAAAGGGTTAATCGTTCTCTTGTATAATGAACACCATTTACTCTACGAAAGCCAGAAGCAACAATGGTTTCTACATGACCATTAAACAAATAAAAAGGTGGTTTGGCATAAGAAGAGTTTTCAATTATGGGCATTTATGTATGGATATTTTGAGACTTTATTCATTTTTTTCGAGCGCAAAAATAAAGGAAAAATTGAAGATGTAAAGTAGATTTAAGTAGGAAAATCTTCTAAGTATAAAATCGTTTCAGGCCCCATACAAAATAGAGCGTCAAGTATACTTAAATTAGGCAAAAATGCTCGTTTATCAGAAAAAACTTGCGGATAAGTAGCTATATTTTCAATAGAAGAAGAAGGTTGTTTAGGAGAAATTTGGTTTCTATAATCTAACTTATGCAAGGATTTTTTTTCAAATGTTTTGCTAAAATGAAGTTTATTTTGATCTAAATCCAGTACCTCAATTAAGGTTTGGATGATTTTTAAATTCCAATCAAATAAAGAAGGCGTCACCTCATCAAAAAGAGACAAGATTTCAGTATCATAATATTCAAAAAAAGGCGATTTTCCATAAGCAGATTGAATGGCTCGTTTATGTTGCAATCGCCAATTGGTTTCTTCCGAAATTTTAACATCCTGAATATTAAGTTGATTATTTTTTCCTTTTTCTAATGGAATAGAAAGACGCAATAAACCATTTGCACCTGCGATATGACAACGATTGCGATAACTTCCTTTTCGGTAATTTTCGTGCTGTTCTACATGTATTTGATCGACTTGCTGATAAAGTGCAAAAAAAGCAATGCTTGGAAAATATTGCGTTTCTATTAAACAAATCTTAGGTTGTTCGTCCATTCCTGAGTAAATTTGATGCGAAATTCGTAAAATATATTTTAAAATAAACGGAATTGACACCTTATCTTCAGCAACGCACGCTTTTCCCTCCATTAATCCAGAAACGTCCTTCTTTGGTGCTGAATATGGTGATTGTCATTCCTTGTTATAAGGAAAAAGAGGTACTGTTTAGTTTGATGGCTTTAGCAAAATGTGATTTGCCACAATATGATGTAGAGGTCATCATTGTCATTAATGATAGTGTTACGGACATAGAGGAAGTAAAAGCACAAAATATGGAGACCTATTGGCAAATTCGTCGATGGATCGATCAACAGCCCCAACGAAAATTGCGATTTTATGTCTTGTATCAAGATAATTTACCTCCTAAACATGCGGGTGTGGGTTTGGCGCGAAAAATTGGGATGGATGAGGCGTGTTGGCGATTCACTAAAATCCGTAATAAAAAGGGAATTATCGTTTGTTTTGATGCTGATAGCCGCTGTGAGAAAAATTATCTAGTGGCAATAGAAGATCACTTTTTGCAACACCCTAAAACGCCAGCCTGTTCTATTCATTTTGAACATCCTTTAGAAGGAATTCATTTTGAGGATAAAATTTACCAGTCTATTTTATTGTATGAACTCCATCTCCGCTATTTTATTCATATGCAAAAATGGGTGGGGGTGCCTTATGCTTATCAAACGATAGGGTCAAGTATGGCGGTTCGTATGGATGCCTATATTAAGCAAGGCGGTATGAACAAGCGGAAGGCAGGAGAGGATTTTTATTTTTTACATAAATTTATTCAATTGGGACATTTTACTGAATTGGTAAATACTACAGTAATTCCAAGTCCTCGTATTTCTGATCGAGTGCCATTTGGAACAGGAAAAGCAGTTGGAGAAATTAAAAACAATGCTATTCAATTGATGACGTATCATCCGCAAAGTTTTATAGATTTAAAAGTGTTGATAGATCGAGTAGGGGAGTTGTATAAAAGTGATGAATTATTAGAAGTCATTCCTAATGCAGTACAATCGTTTTTGGAGAAAAATAATATTCAAGATAAATTAGCTGAACTTAGAAATAATACGGCATCTTCTCGCATGTTTAAAAAACGTTTTTTTCATTGGTTGAATGCGTTTATGTTAATGAAGTATGTACATTACACACGAGATCATTATTATCCAAATGTGAGTATTGAAGAAGCGAGCGATTTTTTAATAAAATTGTATGCTTCAACCTCCAAATCTTCTTATGAAAAATTAATCCTTCTACGAAAAATAGATAAAGGTGCTATTCATCCTTCTAATGCAAGCGCGGTCGAATCGGTATAGACTGAATTAGGTTTCCTTCATGTTTCACCCAATAGGCTAAACGGTCATATACTTTTTGTTCATCGAAATAATTCAATGCCATTTTTACATAAATGTGTCCGTGTTTTGCTTCTGAAATCCAGAGCATCTTATAAAATCGAGCCATTTCTTCTTCCGTTTGTGCGTCTGCGACAAGTTTGAAGCGTTCGGCGCCACGCGTTTCTACAACAGAAGCAATCAAAAGACGATCTAGAAACCGTTCTTTAATACCAGAATGACACAATTGCATCAAGCCGATGATATAAGGATCTTTTGGAATGGAATGAGCTAGTTGTATGCCTCTTTTTTCCATGATAGCATAAACCTGTTGAAAATGTTCTAATTCTTCTACAGCCGTTTCGATTAATTCTGGAATGATTTCCAAACGATCAGGATATTTAGCCACAAAACTCATAGCTGTAGCGGAGGCTTTTCGTTCGCAATCCGCATGATCTTGTAAAAAGGTATCAAAATCATTCATTACAGCTTCAATCCAAGCAGGAGGACTAGGGCAAGCAATATCTAAATTCAGCTTCATTATAGTATAAAGTATGGTTCTCAGACAAATCCCGTGATTACAAGTCAATTCAAACCTAAATTTGTTCACTTTCTTTGATCGTTCACTCATTTATTTTGAACTGACCACGGAATTTGTCTAAGAAGGTAAAGTATTTGAAGCCTAAAGATAGAGAAAAGTATGGAAATTTAATTTTGAAATAAGGATTGCTATAAAAAAGTAAAGAGGTCCTTTACAGAAACCTCTCTCTTTGCGACATTCGGCTATAAAGCCAATTTGTTTGGGTATCAAAAATAATTGAATAAAAATTGTCGGGGTTAGAGTTTAGTAAAATCATTAAGGTTGGTTTGGGTTAATGATTTACTAAAAGCTCTCACAATAAATGTGTATACAAATATTTGGTTTTTCAATAAGAAATGAAAGTGAAAAGTATCTACAAAACATCTACAAAGATTGATTTTTCATCTACAATGGATTTACAAAGTATCTACATATTAAACACCACAATTATATTAACAGAAATTTTACAAGCTATTAATAAAATGCAAGATACTAGTGTCTTTAGGAACACCTAATTTCTTTTTGAGTCGATAATGAGCCATGATGACACTTTTATGACTAATGTGGAAAATGTTAGCAATTTCTTTGTTTGAAAGATTCAGTTTGATGTAAGCACAATGCTTCAGGTCATTTTTATTTAAACTAGCATTTATATTTAAAAGCTCTCGAAAAAAATCAGGATGTGTGTTTTCAAAATGTAATTTCAGGTTTTCCCAATTTTCAGTATGGGTATGATTAATTTCAATCTTTTTAAGAATACCATTTATTTTTTGCTTGACTTCGGGATTAGTATGGGGAATAATATCTTTCAGGGATTTGTCTAATTCAGCAAAGAAATCATTTTGTTTTGAAATAAAAATGGCATTTGAAGTTAGGGTTCTATTTTTATTTTCAATTTGTTGTTGTAGTTGTTTTTGTTTGATCCGTTCTAATTCAGCACTAAGTTGTACTGCTTTCAATTCTGCATTTTTAGCTTCTGTTTTCACTAGTTCATTTTCTTTTACAGAAGTAAAATCTTCTAAAAGAAAAAAGAAACCTAATAATTCTTTGTTTTCATTCCTATCTGGAATTAAGGTAGCACGTACAAAAAAATCTGGATTTTTGGGTAAAGGAATAAAACATTCAGCGATGATAGCTTGTCCTATTTTTAATTGATTGATGTCTAAATTGAGTTGTGTAGAAATTTCTTGCCCAAAAAATTCGATAAGTAAAGCATCCTCATTAAGTTTTTCTAATTCATACCATTTTAAAATAGTACCATTTACAAACTTAATATAAAGATCTAGATCACAATAACCTATTCCTACAGGAATGTTATCGACGATTAACTTAGTTTGGTTTTTCTCTTTTTCTACTTCTTCTAATAAATAATCTATTCGTACATCATTAATTAGTAATAAGGAAGCCAAATTAAGGGTAAATAAAATTAGATTGATAAAATAGGCGGCATTCATCAAGCCCGCTTCTTGTATACGATTGAGCAATATATTATTTGTATCCAGATAAATGAATACTACATAAATGAAAAAATTGAAAACTAACCAAAATATGCCTGAAGCTCGGTTTATTAAAAAGAAGGAATAAACTATGGGAGTGATCATCCAGATCAAAAAAATAGAATTTGTACCTGAAGAAAGATATAGTACAACAGATAAGCAAATATAAATTATTCCGATGTAGATATTTGCTGAGGAGGTATAATTTCCTTTAGAGCGAAAATAAATTAGATTAGCAAAAATCATTGCCATTAATGCTAAAAGGAAAAATGAAAAGGACGGAAAATGAGCAATTAAGAAGAAAAAAGCGAAAGCAAAGGATAAACATGAAATCATTTTCATGCTTACCATCAATATAGACTTCGTATACAGCCTACGCTCAGCCCGTATTTGCGTAGGAATAAACCAGTGTAATAATTGGAAGATATATTTCATGTCCTTACCGAATTATCCTCGAACATCAAATATACAAGTTATGATATAAAGGTGAATGTGGAATCAAAAGAAATCTAATTCTACTGATTATTTAGCACTATAAATGGCTTCGGTCAACTCTTTTGAGATCGCGTTTTTAGTCACGCGAATGAAGGTTTTTTGATTAACTTCAAGCGTGATAATTTCATCTTCAATCTTATTTACTTTACCAAGTATACCACTAGAGGTGACTACTTCTTTGCCTTTCTCCAATTGATCTTGAAAAGAGATTTGTTCTTTTTGCTTCTTTTGTTGAGGGCGAATCATAAAGAACCACATGACAAGAAAGATCAGTGCCATTGGTATTAAAAATGAAATATCGCCTCCACCTGATTGTAAGTAAATAAATTCCATATATGATAGTTACTATAAAATTGAGTAGTTATAAATTAATGCTGCCTAGCAGGATTTGGTTGAACATATCCTTTGATGAAAAGTTTGGTCATAGAAGGATAGGTATTTGCCGTTAAAGTTACTTGTTTTACTTGATCTTTTATCTTATTAGCGGTATTAAAACTCACTTTTATTTCTCCTTTTCCACCGGGAGGAATGGGTTTTTTAGGCCACTCGGGGACAGTACAGCCACAAGTAGAGCGTGCATCACTAATGATTAAAGGTACAGTTCCTGTATTGGTAAATTTATAGGTATGTTTGACTTGCGCTCCTTCCAAAACAGCACCAAATTCATACTCTGTTTCTTCAAAAGTCATAATAGCTACATTAATCGTGTCAATAGGCAAATCTGCACTTACAGGATTGCGAATGATGTCTTTATTAGAAATTTTAGAAGGTTTGATCTCTTGAACTCGTTTGCCAGAAGAAGCTGGTTCGTTGGAACAAGCACCTAAGAAGAGTAAAAAACACAAATATAAGATAGACTGCCGCATAGTATGTTAATAAATTTGTATCAAAGGTAATTATTTTAGCTCAATTTTAATAAGAACCCTTGGATGAGAAATATTGTTTAGTTTTGTAGAATAAACATTTAATATGCGTTTGTATTTAATTGGTTTTATGGGAAGTGGCAAGAGTCATGTTGGAAAAGCATTGGCTAAGAAGATGCAATTGCAATTTGTAGATTTAGATGATCTAATTGTTTCAACAGCGAATGCCCCCATTTCATCTATTTTTAGTGAAAAAGGAGAAGAATATTTTCGCCAATTGGAACAAAGGTGTTTAAAAGAAACGCTTCATTTACAAAATACCATCGTTGCAACAGGTGGCGGAACGCCTTGTTTTTATGATAATATGAATTGGATAAATCAGCATGGATTCAGCCTTTTTTTAGATGTCGCGCCTTCTATTTTGATTCAGCGTTTGGAAAAAGAAATGGAAAAACGTCCTTTATTAGCTAAATTATCGAAGGAAGAAATGTCAAGATTTATTCATCAAAAATTAGAAGATCGCCGATCTTTTTATGAACGAGCACACATTGTTTATAACCAAAATACGGGCACTCAAACAGTTGTAAAGGATTTAAATTATTACTTTTTAAATATTATTGGTCATTAATATACGTTTACTAAAAGCGGTGTCACATAAACCCCTTTTTTACAATATAATAATGTCAGCATTATGACATCTTACTGGTGTAATAGATAATTAATCGTTCTATTCTTCCCCATCCATTTTAATCCCCTTTATGATCGTTTATGGTGAAAAAGTAATCCCCTCATTAAAGAGCTGAGGAAAAGGTACTTTTCTATATCAGCGTATTTCTAGAATTAGGCTATGGCCTGTAAATGGATTACGATGACACCTTTTATTGTTTTATCACTAGGTGATTTTATTTCTGAGAATGGAAGTTATGTAGCACTTCATTCGTTTACTAATTTTTATCATAATACTACTTCAAAACATCAAAAGAGAATTGAATTGGTATTAATTGATGAGCATGAAAATTTGAAACAACAACTTGCGTTTTGTAAAAAATTGCAAATAGAGGATGCTGTTACAGTCTTACATCTAGGACAACAAGAACGCATAGAATCAATGTATAAAAATGCATCTATTTTTATGCTTCCTGTACGTCGGCATTTAAACGCAATTGTTCAAGAATGCCTATCGTATGGATTGCCTTTATTGGGATATGATGGTTTTGGTACAGAGCAAGTTATTGATCAGACTTGTGGTATGCTAGTTCAGTATGATACAGATGAAGAAAGTATTTTAGATTTTTCACGAATGCTTCGGATGTTATATTTTGATCCAGAAGCTCGTAAAATATTATGCAAAGGTGCAGAAGCGCGCTACGAAAAAGAATTTACTTGGGGACAGAAAAATCACTTACGAGTGGGTTCTCGGTAAACTACCAACAATTTTCCATGAAAAAATGTATTATAAGAAAGCAGCTATTCTATTTTTGCGAATAGCTGTTTTTCATTATTTCTTTTCTCTAATTTCTACTTCTACGTCGTGTTCTATTTTTAAATACTCGACCAAATTGAGCAATTCTTTTCGCTTTTGGGGATCTTCAAGGTGAAATTCACATTCATACATCCCATTTTTAGTTGGAATTTTCATGTAACTCCCTCCAATTTGCTTTTTCTTTTGGTTGGCACGCACTTCTTCTATTGGTTTTAATTCAAATTCTACTCGATTGAGGTCAGATTCGGGAATTAGATACTTATCTTTACCGTCAATAATCCGTAAATTCTTTTCATCAAAAGAAAGCATTCCACCTTGTACAATTTTCTTTTTACGAATGGTAGCAATTGCAGGCCAAATCATAAATACCACTAGCGCACACAAGGCAGCATAAGCAGCCGTCATATATTGTCCCAATCCAATTTGTAAAACTAAATTTTCAAACCAGGGAATAAATCCTAAACTCAGCCACTGAAATGCACCAATGCCTAACAAAATTAGCCCAATTAATCCTATAAAAATGGCATTTCTACTAATTCTCCGTCTTTTTAAAATGGTCGTTTTAAATTCAAACATAAGGCAACTCTTCAAAATCTTTTATATCACAAATATACATAGCTTTTACACAGTTTGAACTAAATTACACAATTCCATTTAGAGTAGTATCTTTATTCGACTAAAAATAGTGTTCAAACTATGAGTATTGATCTTTTAAATATTATTGGAATTGATTATGGCAGTAAATTGGCAGGAACGACAGTCATCGCACATTTGAAAAATCAACAAATTTGCTTGTTTCAATCCCAAAAAAAGAAAGATGCCGATCGTTTTATTTTTGAGTATATCCAAAAGAATCCTGTTTCATCTATTTTTTTAGATGCGCCACTTTCTTTACCCAAAGTATACCAATTTCCAGATCAAAATACAAGTTATTTTTATCGAAAAGCAGATCAAACCTTAAAAGCTATGTCTCCCATGTTTTTGGGTGGACTGACTGCTAGAGCAATGCAACTCAAGGCAAAAATAACACAAGAAGTCAATGCTTCTATTCCTATTTATGAATGTTATCCATCCGCCTTAGCACGTGAAGTAGGACTAAAAGCGCTTGATTATAAAAAAGAGAAAGCTCGGATTTCGGATAATTTAGCACATTTACAAAAACAAGAATTTTTTGATTATTCTATTGAAGAAAAAATAGAAAATTGGCATCAATTTGATGCGCTTTTAGCACTTTATACAGGAATTCGACACTATCATAAGACTCATTTGCAATATGGCGATGAGAAGGAAGGTTTGATCTTTGTATAAATATAGGCTATTTCAAAACTATCTATCTGTTGAATTATTTACTATGTAGTTCAATATAATTTAGATGCAAAATATCAAAGAGATCCGTTTAATACTTGGCGACCAACTCAATATTCAACATTCTTGGTTTGAAGAAATAGATGCAAAAGTGCTATTTGTTTTAATGGAAATTAAAGCTGAAAGTGAATACGTAAGACATCATATTCAGAAAATTGTGGGCATTTTCAAAGCGATGCGCCATTTTGCAGATGAGCTACGACAAAAGGGACATCAAGTCGTTTATTACCATATAAATGCTACTCAAAACACGCAATCCTTCAAAGGAAATCTTATAAAACTTATTGAGCAATATCACCCTACGCATTTAGCTTTCCAAGAGCCTGATGAATACCGTTTAGATCAATTATTGCGGGAAGTTTTTACCAGCTTTGATCTTCCTTTTCAAGTTCATTCTTCCGAACATTTTTATACCAAACGAGATGAATTAGCTACATTTTTTGAAGGAAAGAAACTCTATTTGATGGAGTCTTTCTATCGAAATATGCGAAAAAAACATCAAGTGTTGATGGAATCTTCTTCGCAACCTATCTCAGGACAATGGAATTATGACAAAGACAACCGAAAAAAACTTCCTAAAAAACATATTCCACCTCCTGCACATTTATTTCAGCATCAGGTAGATGATATCGTTGATGCTATTCAAGAAATGGATATTCCATCTATTGGAACGATAGATACATCTTCATTTATTTGGTGTACGACTAGAAAAGAAGCCTTGCAACTTTTTGACTATTTTTTGGACTATCTGTATCCTTATTTTGGCACCTATCAAGATGCTTTGTCCGAACATTATTGGAGTATATATCACAGTAGAATTTCTTTTGCTTTGAATATTAAATTAATCAGCCCCAAGGAAATAGTAGATCGAGCAGAAGCCTATTGGAGTAAACATCAAGAAGCAGTTTCTTTATCCCAAGCAGAAGGTTTTATTCGTCAAATATTGGGTTGGCGAGAGTATATGAGGGGCATTTATTGGGCTAAAATGCCAGATTATGCTTCACTTAATTTTTTCAATAATCAAGGAAAATTACCTGCTTTTTTCTGGACAGGCAATACCAAAATGGCATGTATGAGAAAAGCAATTGGTCAATCTTTAAAATATGCGTATGCGCACCATATCCAACGATTAATGGTCACAGGGAATTTTTGTAGTATTGCTGGTATTCATCCAGATGAAGTCGATGCTTGGTATCTAGGAATCTATATTGATGCTTTTGACTGGGTAGAATTGACGAATACACGCGGTATGAGTCAATATGCTGACGGGGGAGTAGTGGCTACTAAACCATACGTTTCTTCTGGTGCTTATATTAATAAAATGAGCGATCATTGTGCCAATTGTCATTACAATTATAAACTTAAAACAGGTGAAAAAGCTTGCCCTTTTAATAGTTTATATTGGCATTTTATCCAACGCAATGAAGCAAAATTATCTTCAAATCGTCGTATGAGTATGATGTACGCGCTTTGGCGCAAAATGAATGAAGACGATAAAATCGCTCTTTTAAATCAAGCAGACGATTACTTAGAACATATGGAGGAATTATAAAAAAAACTCTGTGTACAGGACAAAACTTGGAATAAGTGTTTCTTTTTGAGGGCAATGCAATAAATTATGTTGGAATAAGTCCCTTTTCAAGGTGGTTTTAACCCCTTGCACCCTTCTAACAATTATTTTTGTCCTGTACCAGAAAAAAAAACTTACATTTTTAAAATCTTTTCTACATAAAGATTTGGAAAAGATGAATGGCTCACTCTTACAAAATATGTTCCTGCATCTAATAAGGATAAATCAATTCGTACTTCATTTGAAGTAGAATTAATAGTAGAAATAGTTGCGCCATTTATATCAAGTACTTCAATCGTATAATCTTGAATTGTACCTGAAATGGTGAAAATACCATTAGAAGGATTGGGGAATACTTCGATACATGTAGCATCCAGACCAACATTGATAGAACTACTAACAACATCAGTATTAACATAATTACTAATTAACTGAATATAAGCCGCCTGATAATAAATGGCAGGTTCTGTGATTTCATAAGCTGGATCTGTAAACCAGTCATTATAATCCAAATAAGCTTTTTGAATGGGTTGATTAGCGGGAGGACTTAGCGTTCCTGAATAACCTTGGTTAGGCCCACCCGTAAGAAAACCGGGGGCAGGACCATATAAAGACGTTAATGCATTATCCCAATCCGTTCCTTCAATAAACCAAGTGTGTGCTATTTCATTTATTGATCGATCAGCGCCGTAAGCATACATATTTGATAAATAGACAAGTCCTTGCGGATTGATACCATGAAAATAATGTAATTGTTCAGCAGCTTTTCTTAAAAGATCAGTATTATTTGAAGATGAAACATTATATTTTGCTATAGTATTGCACAAGTTTCCAATATTAGCCATCGCCATATTACTTCCCCAAAAATATACCCAGTCGGGTGCATAAGCTCTGTACAAATCGTCTTCGCTAAAACCGAAATAATTATTCCAATTATTTGAAAGAGCAGTATTGACAGCAGTAAGAATTTGTTGAACAGCCTGTGTGTTGGCATTGGTTAAAGTGGTATAATTTAGAAGTGCTTCGAGCACAACAGCATGTTCTACACCAAAAGAACTATTTATGATAGGTTCAACCAAACTAAGGTTGGTCGCAACAAAATCAGAATATGTTTGATTTCCTGTTAAATCAAAAAGATAGATAGCCGCCACAACAGCATAATCAATTTGTGTTTGTTCATCCCAATCTGCATCTCCAGCTTTGACTGTTAAGTCATCACAATCTATTTCTAAATTATCATTATCATAAAAATCTAGAAATCTATTCCAACACAAAATAGCGTCACTTTCTAATAATTGAGCAAAAGTATTCATCGTTGGTATTTGGGCATAAACCTTAGCAGCGTGAGCATGTGTACTAGCAATGGCCAAAGATGCCGAAGAACAAGTGGGCGTATAATAACGTGGATCCGTATTATTACTTGGAGGTGCAGCATCATTGATATTATAATCCAAACTTCCCACTTTTAAGATGACCGTTCCATCAGCATTTATCATTTTGTATAGCCAATCCAATTCCCATTTGATTTCATCTAAAATATCTGGGACGCCATTATTACTTTCTGGGATATTCCAATCGTCTGTAAATATGGCTGGATTATTTTCAAAACTTGTTAATAATTGATGGATTGGATCATGGGCAAAGGTCACATATTTGTTATAATCACCAGCATCAAACCAACCTCCTCTTAAATCTCTAGCCGTGGCTGGATTATTTTGATCATAGCAAAATCGAACACCATTATCTTGCATAAAATTATCGGAATCTGTCCAATTAGTGCCTGCATAAGTCGCTTCTTTTGAAGCATTACAACGATTGTAATAAAACATCTTAGTTGCAGCACGTAAGACATTGCTATATGGATTGGAATTTATTTCAAAAGATGCAGATCGATGCTGGGTCGAAGGGTCGTAAATATAATAGGTACCCTCTTGATTAAAACTACTAAAATCAAACCACCAACCTGCATCTCCTGATTGACTGTGCGTATTTCCATTGTCCCAAATACTTGTCGTATTGGTAAAAACCACATTATCATTTTGTAGGTTTCTTAATTCTAAGGTCGTTCCTACTTGATAAGTTTCATTTGCATTGAACCCCGATTGTGGATTTGAGATAACGGCTACTTTTTCTGAATTTGCTAAATAACCAAATTGGTCTACATGTATAAACGAACTGATTGTTTGAGCTTGACAAAAGAAATATAAAAGACAATGAAAAGGGAACTGCAAAAAGATAATATTCTTTAGCATTAGACGGTGTTTTTGTTAATTGACAATAGCATACTTGTGACGAATATACAATGTTGTAATTAATAATCACCTATTTCACCAGTTTTTATTTGTGGTTCGAGAAATAAAAATTATCGTCTTCATTTTTTATAATTATCGTCTTTTAGTAGTGGGGCACGAATAAATTTACATTCTTAATTCCTCGAATTAGCTCAATTAACTTCATTTTCAATGACTTATAATTTTCACTATTTCAAGGAAAGTAAATTTATTTTCTCCGCGTGCCTTAAAGGGAAAAAACTACAGATCAATCAATTCTAATCCTCTTATCCAGGATATGATCCATACCATAAATAAGAAAGCGGCAGCTCCAAAAAATGCTTGATGTTCAGGATTGGGATGAGACATATGAAACATGATTGCTCCCCCAAAATAGGCACTTAAAAGTACGGTTCCTAATCGCATGGTTTTGGGAATCATAAATAAAATTAAAGAAGTGATTTCTCCTATTCCTATAATGACCATCCAATCTTTGATACTTTCCATTTGAGATTCAGGAGTGCCAAAGATCTTAGCACCTGCACTCATAACTAAAGGTATAGCTATTAATATTGTTAGCGCAAGCCCAATGTTTTTTCGAGTTAGGTATTCTTTCATAAGTTGTTTGTTAAAATAGTTCAAAATAGGCGACTATATTAAGGAAAAAATTAGAAAATATCCTAATGATAGAAGCTATTCCATAAAAAAATCCCGTACCTACTATCAAAGTAGATACGGGATACTGGTTTCTCTATGTTTTATTCTCTTAATTTGCGATTACAACTTTCTTCGTAATTCGTTGTGTATCTCCAATTAAATGGATAAGATACAGTCCTGAACTATATTGAGAAGCATCAATTCTGATATCATTTCTTCCTTTTATAGATTGATAGGATTGATCTATTAAAATACTTCCATTCAAATCAGTTACCATCATTCGATAATCTTCTGCTGTAGCACTCTCAAATTTCATATTGATGAAATCCTGTGCTGGATTTGGAGAAAGTAATACTTTACTAAATAATTGTTCTGTAATAGGTTGAACAACATCTTCTGTAATAGCAATTTCCTCTACAACAGGAGCAACATAGTTATTATCTATACGATTACCATTAGTACATCCAGTAATGACTACATCATCAATGTATACCCAATCTGAGTTTCCAGACGCATCACAACGGAAACGTAATTTTGTAGTACTAGAGAATGGACCAACTATAGTTACAGCATCACTTTCTGGTATATTATTTTCAAATTCATCGCCACGATTCCATTCTTCTACTGTAGTGAAGGTACTACCACCATTCGTAGAAATTTGTAACCAAAAATCTTCATTGGCATTGTCCATGCTAACTCCTACATAATTGAAACTTACCGTAATATCTTCAAAACTAGTCAAGTCTAAATTATCTGTAGTTGTTGTAGATGTACTTGTGTTATCACGTAAGCGAGCTGAACGTGTACCACTTGCAGCATAGGTAGCTGAAGTAGAACGATAACAATCAGAACCACCATCATTCCAAATACCCCATCCAGCTTCAAAATCATTACTATTAATTAATACATCGGTACAACCACCACCGCCACCACAAGGAGGACAGTTAGAACCACCACAATCTACACCAGTTTCATCTCCATTTTGGATGCCATCGCTACAAGTAGGACCGCCACCTCCGCCTGAGCCAACACAGAAGTTGGTAGCTTCAGATGAACCAAAACTTCCACCTGATGCAAGCGTACCAGAAGCCCCAGTTAAGGTATAAGAACCATTACCATATTGACAACAAATACCATCACCATAAGCATCAGTGATTGTAAATGTATAACAACCATCAGGTAAGCAAGCTTCTTCAGTTACAGTAGAACCATCTGCTTGACTTCCATAAGTACCTCCAGAAGCGACTGTTGAACCATTTCCATCAGTGATTGACCAAGCAGTTTCTTCAGGATAATTATCTAAGGTAATACTCAATGTAACGGTATTATCAGTACAACCGCCACCGCCACCACAAGGAGGACAGCTAGAACCACCACAATCTACACCAGTTTCATCTCCATTTTGTACACCATCGTTACAGGTTGGACAAGCAGGACAATCAGAACCACCACAATCTACGCCTGTTTCATTACCATTTTGTACACCATCGTTACAAGTTGGACAAGCAGGACAATCAGAACCACCACAGTCTACGCCAGTTTCATTACCATTTTGTACACCGTCGTTACAAGTAGGACAAGCTGGGCAATTAGAGCCACCACAATCTACCCCTGTTTCATCACCATTTTGTACACCATCTGTACAAGTAGGACCACTACTATTTCCAACACAGAAGTTAGTAGTTTCAGAAGAGGTAAAGCTTGCACCAGATACCAAAATTCCAGATGCATCTGTTAAACTATAAGCACCATTTCCATATTGACAGCAAATACCATCGCCATAAGCATCTGTAATGGTAAAGTCATAACATCCATCTACTAAACAAAGTGAAATATTTAAAGTAGAACCGTCAGCTTGAGATCCATAAGTGCCACCAGAAGCGACAGTTGCGCCATTTGCGTCGGCTAGCGACCAAGCTGTTTCTTCAGGATAGTTATCGAAAGTAATAGAAAGCGTTACTTCATTGTCAGTACAAGTGGTGCCTCCACCACCTCCTCCGCCACCGCCATTGCCGCAGCCATTGGAGTTTAATAAACTTGCACGGAATCCTCCGGGATCAAATAAAGCACGCATACGATTTTTCTGACCTTGTGTATAAAGGTTCATACAAGCATCGTCAGAATAATCCATATAATTTTCAACCATATCAGTGCTGTTACAAGACACATGTCCACTTGCACAACCATAGTTAGCTGCATCTGATGTAGGTGTATCCGATACAAAATCATCAGCATTACAGTTACCGTCACCCCAAATGTGGCGAAGGTTTAACCAGTGTCCAACTTCGTGCGTTGTGGTTCGACCCAAGTCAAATGGAGCTTGAGCTGTACCCATAGTACCAAAATATCTATAGTCACATACTACACCATCTGTAGCTGCGCTTCCACCTGGAAATTGAGCATATCCTAAGATGCCACCACCAATTCCACAAACCCACATGTTTAGGTAATCGCCTGTAGGCCATGCATCTACACCTCCAGAAGATGAAAACTTCATGGCATCATTTGTACCAAAAGCGCTGTTAGTAGTAGCAGTACGAGTAATTCCATTGGTAGCATTTCCATTAGGGTCTACACTTGCTAAACAGAATTCAATTTCTGAATCTGCGGCTTGAGACCAAGTATTGTTTGCATCAGAATTCGTTCTACGAAAATCGGCGTTTAATACATCTATTTGAGATTGAATTTGAGCATCGCTAATGTTACTGGCACTACTAGTATATAAAACGTGTACAACAGTAGGAATAGTAATCACACCATTAACACGTTGTCCTGCATTTTGCCATTGTTGAGTATGTCGTTCAATATTTTCGAGTGCTTGTTTTCGTTCGGGATTCTGCTCGATTTGTTGATCGAGGTAGTGCATGGAGCCACAGTTTCTGTGTTGAGCGTTTAATGTTAGGCTGAAGAGTGTAAAGATTGTAGCAAATAGTAAAAGCCTTTTAGTAATAGTCATAAAGTAATGGTTTGGTTTAGATTAAGTTGATTTTAGTGGTTTATGTAATATGTAATTTAGCAATAATGCACAGCACAAAACATTGATAAATAGCAAGTTATCAATGATGTGTGTTTTGTTTTATAGAATTTTTTAAGAATTCATTATTTTTTTAGCAAACAAAAGTTCGAATTAAGTCTGTTAACCATTAAAAATATACAAGCACGGAATGAGATGATTGAGAAACTCAATCTTATAATTCAAATGAAGTGAATAATTACCGAGGGAAAAAAAGAAGTGTTTTGTGTTTGTTAGTTTTGCCTGTGTGCATGCAAATGTAGATATAATTTTCTAAACAAAAAATCTACATTACATTTTTGTTGCAAAAAAAAGTGACAGGCAATATTTTATTTTTCTTTATATAAAAAAGAACAAAAATTATACCAAAAGGATTTATTGAGTGGTTTTTTACAGTAAAAAATTAAGCAATAAATAGTGATGTTTAATTATATTTAAGCGAAAAGCCCTTATTTTTTGTGACTTATTAAATTTAGTTTTCATATATTTTTTTTCAAAAAAAACGCAAAATGTGATAGTGTTTCGGTTAAAAATACGGGTTAAAAAATATTGATGGAGAATAAAAAAAGGATTTCATATAGCTTTTTCATTTTTTAGAAGAGAAAAGATGATATAAGAAACAAGTTTTATAGATTTTATACTCAGAAAGGAAAAGATATTATACCAATAAATTAAAGAGCGACTTGTTATTGTTAATAGATTGGAACTTAATGTTTTCTTTTTGCATTCGCTTGATTAAATTGTTGTAATCAGAAGCTTTACCTAATTCGATACCAACTAATGCTGGGCCTGCTTCTCGATTGTGTTTTTTGGTGTATTCAAAATGGGTGATATCGTCATCTGGCCCAAGAATATTCAAAAATTCACGTAAAGCACCAGCCCGTTGAGGAAAATTAATCACAAAATAATGTTTCAAACCTTCATAAAGTAAGGAACGTTCCTTGATTTCTTCTGTTCGGGTAATATCATTGTTACCGCCACTAATGATGCAAACGATATTTTTCCCTTTAATTTTAGAACGATATTGATCCAAAGCTGCAATGGTTAAAGCTCCTGCAGGCTCAGCTACTATACCTTCTTCATTATACAATTGAAGAATGGTAGAACAAATTTTACCTTCATCTACCAAAAGTAGATCATCTAAAATCAGTTGACAGAATTCGAAAGTACGTTCTCCAACTTGTCGAACTGCAGCACCATCTACAAAATTATCTATATCATTTAAACGGACGACTTGCCCCTCTTTAAGCGATTGATACATGGCAGGTGCACCTTTGGGTTCTACCCCAATAATTTTAGTATCAGGACTGATTTGTTTGACATAACTTCCTAAACCAGATGCTAATCCACCACCACCTATTCCGACAAAAATATAATCAATAGGATCTTTACTATCTTCAATAATTTCTAGCCCTACCGTACCTTGTCCCTCCATAACTTTGGTATCATTAAATGGATGAACAAAGGCTTTATTATTTGTTTCAGCATCTGCTATAGCTTCTGCATAAGCATCATCGAAGGTATCTCCAATTAGTACAACTTCAATCCATTCTTTTCCAAAAAAGTGTACTTTACTCACTTTTTGTTTAGGTGTTGTACTAGGCATATAAATTTTACCCTTAACTTTTAGTTTTTTGCAAGCCAAAGCTACACCTTGCGCATGATTGCCCGCACTTGCACATACCACTCCATTCGATAATTGTTTCTTTGAAGAAGTCGCTAATTTATTATAGGCTCCACGAATTTTATAAGAACGGACCACTTGTAAATCTTCTCGTTTGAAATAGATATTACTTTCAAACTGCTCCGAAAAATTAGCATTAAATAGGAGAGGGGTGTGATTGATGACTGATTTGAGGCGTACTTTTGCCTTATAAATCTGTTCTACACTCAATAACTTTAAAGAAGATTTAGGAGATTTGGTCATAGTTTTAAATATAAAATGTAAAATCTTTAAATGCAAAATGTAAAAGTTTGAATAACATCCTTTTACATTTCACATTTATGATTTTAAACTTTGAAGCTACACTTCAGCTTCCTTATTTTGACGTTCTGGGCGGAGTGAACGAACTACTCTACCGGCTTGCCACATTTCACTATCGCGTAATTCGCTCAATTCTTCTTCCAATTTCACTCGATAATCTGGTTGACTATTCGAATCAATAGAGCGTTGTGCTTCGTTTCCTGTGGCGACACTATCATATAATTCTTCGAATACGGGAGCTACTGCATCACGGAATTTATTTTTCCAATCCAATGCACCACGTTGAGCAGTAGTAGAGCAATTGGCATACATCCAATCCATTCCATTTTCAGCAACTAATGGCATTAAACTTTGTGTCAATTCTTCAACAGTCTCATTGAAAGCCTCACTTGGAGAATGACCACGTTTACGTAGTACATTATATTGTGCTTCAAAAATGCCTTGAATACAACCCATCAAAGTACCTCTTTCCCCCGTTAAATCACTATACACTTCCCGCTTGAAATCAGTTTCAAATAAGTATCCTGAACCAATTCCAACTCCTAAAGCGATGACTCGATCAAAAGCATTACCAGTAGCATCTTGGAAGATCGCATAGCTTGAATTCAAACCACGACCTTCTAAAAACATACGTCTTAGGCTGGTTCCTGAACCTTTTGGCGCAACTAAGATTACATCAATATCATCTGGAGGAATGATTCCTGTTCTTTCTTTATAGGTAATACCAAAACCATGAGAGAAATAAAGGGCTTTTCCTTTCGTCAAAAGTGGTTTTATGGTTTCCCACACAGAAATTTGAGCAGCATCAGATAAAAGATATTGTACGATAGTACCTCGTTTTACAGCCTCTTCAATTGGAAATAATGTTTCTCCTTCTACAAATCCATCTGCTACAGCTTTATCCCAAGATTTAGAGGGGCGGCGTTGCCCGACAATGACATTGAAGCCATTATCACGAAGATTGAGTGCTTGACCAGGACCTTGAACACCATAACCAATGATGGCAATGGTTTCATCTTTTAATACTTCTTTTGCTTTTGCTAAAGGAAATTCTTCTCGTGTGACGACATTTTCAATGGTTCCACCAAAATTTAGTTGTGCCATGTTATGCAATATTTAAATTTAGAGTAATTGTTTTTATAAAAAATAAAGAAAGTGCAATTGACTATCTTATTGTAAAATACTTGAGTACTAAAATAATGATACCCTTTCAAACACAATTTTGTTCTTGAAAGGGTAATTTGGTTAGATTTATATTGATTGGAGCGATTATTCTCGATCTGCAAGTAAGGTATTCGAAACGAGATATGGATTTCGTTCGTTATACTTTTGCAAATATAAGAATAACTTATCTTCTCGGTCTTCATTTGCGTTAAAATGTCGAAATAAAGCTAGATCATCTTGTATTAAAATACCAAGATTTCTTTCATTATAGTCACAAATCACGCCTGATGATAATTTCATCATTTTTTGGGTAGAAATAAATCTAGAGTCCTCACTTTTGAAAGAATCTGACTGATAAAAATAACTGCTTGAACTTGCAAAGAAATCTTCAATATTAAAATGACAAATATTTCCAAGAATACGTAAACGCGTAAAATCTCCTTTATAAATAAAACTGCCTTTGGGCTTTCCCATTGCTATTTTATTAGGACGATACACTTGATATTGAATATGAGGTATTCCATTAATGCAAATTCCCCAAATCTCATCCATGCATAATTTTTTCCATTTCCCTTTTTTATCTCTTTTTTTAATGTATTTCAATTTTAATTTATTGAAATAAACAGTATTTAGATCCTTGATTTGTAATTCTTCTAATGTTATAGAAGGACTATTGCTCAAAAATTCTTCATAAGAGGTATACAGACCATCTTTAAAGATAAATGTATTCGACAAAGGGGTCATCGTTTGTGTACGAACGCTTACCACCACTCCAAGGAGTAGTCCTAAGACAATCAAGTACTTTCTCATAGTAGTATGGGATTATAAGTAAGTTAGACAAATATGTTCAGCTCTTTTGCTGTGTTCAGTCTTTGTTTTTGTCTTGATTGAAATAGGAGGCGATTTTAAAAAAATCTAAATTGTCAATTGATATGTTCTGTTCAAATAAAAAATTAAAATGATAATTAAAACTAAAATTCAATTTTGATTTGTTTCAGTTTTAGTTTACATTTTGATGAGCCTCTAATGTTTTTAAATAATTATTTAATTGTTCCATTGGGCGTGTAATAGAAATTCTTCCTGAACGAACAAATTCATAAATACCAATTTGTTCCAATTCACGAAGTAAGGCTTCCGTTTCTGATTTATGTCCTGTTTTTTCAAGTACGATGTATTCTTTTTCTATATCTAAGATGCGTGCATTATGTGCACGAATTAATTTTTCTACATGATTGCCTTCTAAAAAAACGGCAGTTGGTACTTTATACAGTGCGATTTCTTGATAAACGATTTCATCATTTTCGTAATAAAAAGCCTTGAGTACTTCAATTTGTTTCTCTAGTTGCGCACACAATTTTTTGACCATTTCTTCCGTCGTTGTTACTACGATGGTATAGCGATAAACATCTGTCATCGAAGATTCAGATGTATTTAAACTTTCTATATTCACATATCGGCGTGTAAAGATAGAGACAACTCGATTGAGCAATCCAACTTTATTTTCCGAAAAAACAGAGAGTGTATATTCTTTATTTTCCATTTTTATCATCTTGAAGTTGTCGGACGACTGAAATCGTACAACGACTAATTTGAATCAATATTTAATGTTTATTCTAAACGAGTATCTGAAATAGAACATCCACTCGGTACCATAGGGAAGATATTTTCCTCTTTTTCAACAGAAACATGCAGGAGATAGGGCCCATCAAAAGCCAGCATTTCTGCAACTGCTTCTTTTAAATCTTTTGGGTCTGTAATGTGTCTTCCTTTTACTCCAAATCCTTCAGCTATTTTCAGGAAATCAGGATTTTGTAATTCTACGGAAGAATAGCGTCTATCAAAGAATAATTGTTGCCATTGACGCACCATCCCCAAATAATTATTGTCAAGTAGTACAATTTTCACACCAACATTCCATTGGCTACACATTCCCAATTCTTGTAGTGTCATTTGAAAACCTCCATCACCCACAAAGCATACCACTTCACGTTCTGGTTGAGCATATTTTGCACCAAATGCAGCGGGTAAACCATAGCCCATTGTGCCTGCACCACCACTCGAAACCCATTGATTGGTAGATAGATAATTATAATATCGAGCTGCCACCATTTGATGCTGACCCACATCTGTTACCACGACTGCTTGTCCTTTTGTTTGATCAGAAACTTCTTTGACGACTTGTCCCATTCGCATCTCATTCTTCGCATTGGCTTGCATATCGCGTTGAATGACTTTTTCATATTCCATTTTATCGCAAGCTGCAAATTCAGCATACCATTCAGGATAGGATTTTTTCTTTACGAGTGGAATTAAAGCTTTTAAGGCATCTTTTGCATCTGCTAAAACAGCTACATCAGCATGTACATTTTTGTTGATTTCACTTGGATCAATCTCAATGTGAATGACTTTTGCTTGGGTTGCATATTCTGATAATTTACCCGTTACCCGATCATCAAAACGCATACCTATAGCAATTAACACATCACATTCATTTGTTTTGATATTAGGACCATAGTTTCCATGCATCCCCAACATTCCCATATGAAGCGGATGAGAATTAGGAATGGAAGATAAACCATGAATGGTACAGCCTAATGGAATTCCTGTCTTTTCTACAAAGGTTTTAAACTCTTCCTGTGCCCCGGCAATTTGGATGCCATGACCTGCTAAAATAAATGGCTTTTTGGCCGCATTAATTAAATCAGCTGCATTTTGAATAGCGTCTTTCTTAGGTTTTGGAAGTGGATGATAAGATCGAATATATTTTGTAGATTGATAACTAAAATCAAATTTTCCATTTTGGGCATCTTTTGTAATATCAATGACCACTGGGCCAGGGCGACCAGAATTAGCGATGTAAAATGCTTTAGCAAATGCTTCTGGAATTTGTTCAGGTCGGGTAATTTGACAATTCCATTTAGAAATGGAGTTGGTACAACCAATTACATCTGTTTCTTGAAAAGCATCTGAACCCAAAACATGACTAAAGACTTGTCCCGTTATACAAACCAAAGGAACAGAATCCATAATGGCATCAGCGATTCCTGTAGCTAAATTTAAAGCACCAGGCCCGGAAGTCGCCATACAAACCCCTGTTTGACGCGTGACACGTGCATAACCTTCTGCTGCATGAATCGCACCTTGTTCGTGTCGAGGCAAAATATGATTGATCTGATCTTGATAATCATAAAGTGCATCATAAACAGGCATGATCGCACCCCCTGGATATCCAAAAATGGTATCAACTCCTTCAGC
This sequence comes from Saprospiraceae bacterium, assembly GCA_020628645.1. Classification (GTDB taxonomy): domain Bacteria; phylum Bacteroidota; class Bacteroidia; order Chitinophagales; family Saprospiraceae; genus JAHDES01. Next base: position 60,508 of record JAHDES010000004.1, on the reverse strand, counting down.
AAGTAAGCATTTTAGTACAGCTTCTGCTCCAGAAATATATTCTGTTTTAACTGGAGATTTTGCTTGTCCGTTAGCCGTCTCTTCTTTATGGTAATATTTCATAATAAAATATTTTGTGTATAAGTGTATGTACAAAATTCTTTAGAATTTTGTGTGGATAAGGGCTGTGAAATGCACTAATCCCAAAATATAAAGCATTTACTAATCTACTGATCCACTACTTATTAAATTTCGTCAGTCACACAGCCTTCACTGGCTGAGGAGACCGTTTTTCTATATTTTCTTAAAATTCCAAATTTAACTTCAGATGTAGGGACTGACCAAGCAGCTTTTCTAGCTTGAATTTCTTCTTCTGATAGATCTACATCTAGTCGATTATTTTCTGCATCAATTCTAATGGTATCCCCATCTTTTAATAATCCAATCATTCCACCTGAATAGGCCTCTGGCGTAATATGCCCAACTACAAATCCATGTGTACCACCCGAAAAACGTCCATCAGTAATTAAAGCAACACCATCTCCTAATCCTGCCCCCATGATAGCGGAAGTTGGTTTGAGCATTTCGGGCATTCCAGGTGCGCCTTTGGGGCCACAATAACGAATTACCACGACATTTCCTTCTTCTATTTCGCCATTAGCAATGGCTTGATTGGCTAATGCCTCCGAATCATAGACTTTGGCTGTTCCTTCAAAAAATAGACCTTCTTTTCCAGTAATTTTTGCAACAGAACCTTCTTCTGCAAGATTGCCATATAAAATTTGTAAATGACCACTTTCTTTTACAGGATTAGAAAATGGATAAATCACTTTTTGATTATCAGATAGAGAAGGAATATCGGCAAGGTTTTTACCAATTGTTTTCCCTGTAACCGTCATACAATCGGCATGTAGGTAATTATGTTCTAATAAATATTTCATAACAGCAGGAACACCACCTACTTTATGCAAATCCTCCATAACATATTTACCACTTGGTTTTAAATCTGCTAAAAAAGGTGTTTTATCGCTGATGCGCTGTACATCTTTTATAGTTATGGGAACATTAACTGCTTTTGCCATCGCTATCATATGTAACACAGCATTGGTAGACCCCCCTAAAATAGTAATTAATGTCAAAGCATTCTCAAATGCTTCTTTGGTCATGATATCTCGTGGCTTAATGTCATTTTCTAATAAATATCGAATCGCATTTCCCACACGAGCACATTCTTCTTGTTTGTCCATACTCACGGCAGGATTAGAAGAATTATAGGGTAAACTCATACCCATCGCTTCAATTGCAGATGCCATGGTATTAGCGGTATACATACCTCCACATGCACCAGCGCCAGGACAAGCTTTTCGAACAATATTTTTGAATTCTTCTGGTGAAATAGAACCCGCTATTTTCTGTCCTAAAGCTTCAAAAGCAGAAACGATATCTAGTTTTTTATCATTATGACAACCTGGTTTGATCGTTCCTCCATACACTATAAGTCCAGGGCGATTCAATCGACCTAATCCCATCATAGCCCCTGGCATATTTTTATCACAACCAACTACTGCCACCACTCCATCATACCATTGCGCAGAAACTACTGTTTCAATTGAATCTGCTATAATATCGCGAGAGGGTAGGGAATAGCGCATACCTAAAGTCCCCATAGAAATACCATCGCTCACACCAATCGTATGAAAAATTAAACCAATTAAATCTTCTGCATTGATTGAAGTTTTAATTTCCTTGGCTAAATCATTCAGGTGCATATTACATGGATTTCCTTCCCATCCTGTACTAACGATCCCGATTTGTGGTTTTTCCAGATCTTCGGGTGTTAAGCCAATAGCATGGAGCATGGCTTGCGCGGCGGGTTGGGTTTCATCTTGTGTAACGTGGCGACTATATTTATTAAGTTTGCTCATTTAAGTATGTAGTACGTGATTTTAGAGTATAAAATGATAAAAGTAGTAGCAAGTTTAGTTCTATTGATTTAAAATATAAAGTTGACCTACAGTCTAAAATACTAGTTGGTTTGATTTAAAGTTTTGATTGTCAAATTTTTAGGTCAAGTTAAAATACGACCTTCAAGCTAAAAGTTAGTTTGATATTAGTAGAAAGAACCATATTTGTTATATTGTAATACGAATAATGATGCCAGTTTTTCTTTTATTAAATACGGTACTTCATCTTAGCTAAAACTTATCAAAAAATATGAAACCATACAAAAAATAAAACATTGTAGATTTACCTTATTTTTGATAAATATAGGATACTTCCCCCCTTTTATACTGATTCCACAGACATGAATGTCTGTGCTACGTTTTTGTATGGTTTTAAAACCAAAAATCAAAAAAGCCATTCTCGAAGAGAACAGCTTTTTTAGTATATCTTATAAATAATTACAAATGCCATTCTCTAATCATTAAGTAATAATGACTACGACGCTAATAATGACAGTAATAATAATTGTATGAATCATAAATTGTAACTTATAAGTTAAAGATGACTTATTTTTCCCAAAGAAGCAATAAAAGGATATAAATTTTTAAAAACAAGACATTTTTATGATAATATATTAAACAATTTTTAGTTGTTTTGCTTTATTCCATAGAGATACATTAAAATCAATTTAATTATGACAATTCAAGAAACTTTACAACGTCTAAAAGATGGAAACGCTCGTTTTGTAGCGGATAAATTAGACGGAAAATTACAAGACAGTGTGCGTAGAACAGATTTAGTAGGAGGGCAGCAACCTCATACCATCGTTTTAAGTTGTGCGGATAGTCGCGTTGTACCAGAATTAGCTTTTGATGCAGGTTTGGGTGAATTATTTGTTTTACGTGTGGCAGGAAATGTAGCCAATACTTCTACTATTGCGAGTATAGAGTATGCTGTGGCGCATTGTGGATCAAAATTAATCGTTGTTTTAGGACATCAAAGTTGTGGAGCCGTAACGGCAGCTGTTGCAGGAGGTGATAATGGTTATAATTTAAATCATTTATTGTCTCACATTACACCAGCAATTGCTGCTTCTGAAGAAGGCGCTAGTGTAAATGATGTAGTAAAAACAAATGCATCCATGACTGTTGAAGATTTGAAAAATAGATCTGCTATCATTGGCGGTGCAGTGGCTAAGGGAGATGTTCAAATCGTTTCTGCATACTATAATTTAGATTCAGGGAAAGTTGATTTCTTATAATCTAATTTTTAAACCACATAACTCAATTTTTTGATAAAATCAAGTGTGTTATGTGGTTTTTCTTTTTTTCAAAATAATTTTAGCTCCCCCTTTACACCAATAAGAAAAAAAACTATATTTGTGTTAATGATTTACGAATCATTGCGGTGTCCAAGTACCAAAATGTTTTGACTCTACACTTATAATATGAGGATCAGTCTCAGAATGACTAGGGCGGGCTTCAGCCGTTGACTTGTCCGGCTTTTCATCAAATTATTTGATGAAACGAGAAGATTACTGAACCAATCTGGCTCCCTCATCCATGTCTTATTCAGGGTCCAAAACTCACCCGGTGCTTGGATGTTTTTTTACTAGCGTTTATTCTTTCCAAAATTCTACTTCCCACACTTTTTCTTCTCGTGTTAATTTTAATTGATATTTGCCCAGGGGCATTTTTTCAAAACTCAAACTAAAGAAATCTTCACTATCAATTTCATAAGACAAATAAGTGCGTCCTTCTGGATTGACTAAGGCAAGATGGGTGAAACCTTCTCGTAAAAGATTGATTTCTAGTTTGTTGGTAACTTTTTTAGTGAAAGAGAAAGGGAGCTTGACCGTTTCTTGATTGGCTTGAATTTGGTATTGCGTTAACTCATTTTTAGAAACATTTTGTCCAAAAAGTGAAAGCGAAATGCCTAAATTCAGGAAACAAAAAAATAGAAATTTGGATAAGTTCATAGCTTAAAAATTTGGAGGAATAACAGTTTTAAAATGCCCATTCATTTGTGCTTTTTTACGAAGGCGTTCCATCTCTCGAACAATGGGAATGAGGCGTTCCAAATGCGCTAAAATATACGATTGTCGATCCCGTTCTGCTCGAATACTTAACATTTCATATTCTTGTTCTATAGAAAACCCTACATGATGACCAATATCATAGGTGCTAAATCCAGAAGAAGAATCGGGTAATTTTTTATCAATATTTAAGATATGAAATAATTCTTCTACGGAACGAAGAATTTTATCATACAATAAAATATCACCTTGAGGATTATTTTTTAATCGTTCAATATCCGCCCCAGCATACAATTTATTAGGAGCTTGAGAGAAAAATTCTTTAATTTTGAAAATGCCAATTCCTTCCGTTTTGATATCTACTTCGCCTTTCTTATAACGTTTTTCAATTTTTTTGAGACGAATTTCGGTGCCAAAATCCATCACTTTATCATCAATATAAGCAGGAATGCCAAAGGTGACTTTGTTTTGCTCACATTCACGAATCAATTGCTTATAACGAGGTTCAAAAACATGCAAGTTCAGTTGTTCTCCGGGGAAAACAACCATTTTGAGTGGAAATAAAGGCAAAAAATCAGTCATTGAATTAAAACTTCAAAACAAATTTCGTAGGAATCGTAACGAATACTAGAAGAAAACCTTCTGTTAATCAAATTCCAGAATAATAAGGATGTAAATATAGAATTTTGTTTACAGAAATTATTACTTTCAAAATTGATTACTGTTATGAACGTATTTAGTCATTCAAAATTAACTAAAAAATCCAACCAAATGAGAAAAAATTGTGTGTTAACTCAATCTTTATTTCCTTTCCTTTTCTTTTCATTTGCTTTATTTTTCTCAGCTTGTAAAAGTGAACGGGATGCCAAAGAAATGTCAGCAGATGCGTATGCTTACATTTATGCCCATACTTCAGGTAGTATTGCCAAAACAGAAGCTGTTCGTATTCGATTGAATCAAGCTCCCAAAGATGAAATTGAAGTAGGTGCCGAATTACCAGCTAACTGCCTACGATTTTCTCCCAGGATAGAAGGAAAAGCCATTTGGGAAAATTTACAAACCATTCGTTTTGAGCCAACTACAACTTGGAGGTCGGGACAAAAATATGTTGCCTATCTTCAATTGGATCAACTGTTTAAGGACGTACCTTCGTCTACAGCCGATGTTGAATTTGATTTCAGAATCATAGAATTGTACATGAATGTCAAATTAAAATCTCTTCGCGCTGAAAGTGCTTCTAATTTGGAAAAACAAGAACTGGAGGGCCTTATTACCACTTCAGATATCGTAGATGATGAAGCTATTGAACAAACCATTAGTGCCAAACAACTCAATCGAGACCTACCCATCAAGTGGGAACATTCAACCAATCATCGAAAACATACCTTTTTTATAAGTGATGTTCGTCGAAATTCTGATAAAGATGGCGAAGTAATAGTAGAATGGGATGGAAAAAAAGTAGATATTGCCCAAAATGGTACCGAAAAATATACCATTCCAGCTTTGAATAATTTCAAACTGATGGAAGCAGATGTCGTTCAAGGAAAAGATCAATACATTCAACTTTATTTTTCTGATCCTTTGTTGAAAAACCAAAATTTGGATGGCTTGATTTCGCTTCAAAACTATTCAGGGAATCTTCGTTATACCATAGATGGAAATGAAGTACGCGTATATCCTAGTAATCGCTTAGTTGGGCAATTAAAACTGGATATTCGTACAGGTATTAAAAATAGTCAAAATGTAAAAATCCGTGATCCTTCGTCTTGGGATCTACAATTTGCAGATATTAAACCACAGGTTCGTTTAGTTGGAAATGGCGTAATAATGCCAAATTCAGATGGGTTGATTTTTCCGTTTGAAGCCGTGAGCTTACACAGCGTAGATGTAGAAATCTTTAAAATTTTTAATAATAATATCCTCCAATATTTACAGTCTAATGAGTTAGATGGCTCTTATGATCTTAAAAGTGTAGGACGTATTGAACATCAAGAACGCATCTCTTTAAAAGGACTTGATCCTGATGCCCATTTTCATCAATGGAGACGTTATGCGATTGATTTATCCAAATTAATTGACACCGATCCAGAAGCGATTTATCAAATTCGTATTGGTTTTCGTCCATCTTATTCGACCTATTTTTGTGAAGAACAAGAAGCTAGTAATCGTAATGTAGCAGATGATGAGTATTACGATGATGAATTTTATGGAGAAGATCGTTTTTCAGATGCAAAGGATGATATAGAAAGTATATGGGGCGATTATTATGGAATCGAGGGCTATTATGATGGCTATAATTGGAAACAACGAGAAGATCCTTGTTTTCCTGCCTATTATAATTATGATAATTTTATTCGTAGAAATGTTATTGCCTCCGATTTAGGTTTAATCGCCAAAAAAGGCAATGATGGTTCGATCTATGTGGCAGTATCTGATCTTCGGACTACCAAGCCACTTGCCAATACACAATTGTCTTTTTATGATTATCAACAACAACTTTTGAAGGAGGTCACTACCGATTCAGAAGGAACGATAAATACGACTTTAGAGCGTACCCCTTTCGTATTAATTGCTAAAAAAGGCTTACAAAAAGGCTATCTTAAAATGGGAGATGGCAACTCTCTTTCATTAAGTAAGTTTGATGTAGCTGGTGCTAAAATTAAAGAAGGCTTAAAAGGATTTATCTATGGAGAACGAGGCGTCTGGCGACCAGGAGATTCGATTCATCTCAATTTTATTTTGGAAGACAAAGCCAATAAATTACCCTCTAATTATCCAATCACATTTGAATTTTCCGACCCAAGAGGACAAGTTCAAATTAAACGAACGACTTCTGAAAATGTAAATGGTATTTACCCGCTTGCCGTCAGCACTTCATCTGATGATCCAACAGGAAATTGGTTGGCGAAAATCAAAGCAGGGGGAGCGAGCTTTAGCAAAGTCATCAAAGTAGAAACGATCAAGCCCAATCGTCTCAAAGTCGCACTTGATTTTGGAGAAGAAGATTTGCGTGCAGGTACAGATGGTATTGAAGGCGATTTACAAGTTAATTGGTTACATGGTGCACCCGCAAAAAGCCTTCGTACCAAAGTTGAAATGCAATTGAAACCCATCACGACCAAATTTGAAGGTTTCTCTCAATATCGTTTTGATGACCCTACCAGAACTACTATTGCCAATGAACCACAAGTGATTTTCGATCAAGAATTAGATGCCAAAGGACAAGGAAAAGTCAAAGCAAAAATCACCAATGTAAGCAATGTTGCAGGTATGATGCGATTAGATATGAAAACCCGTGCTTTTGAAAAAGGTGGCGATTTTAGTACAGGATTAAGTTCTAAGAAATTTCATCCCTATCTATCCTATACAGGGATTATAATGCCCAAAAATAAATACAATCAAAAACGAGTAGAAATTGATGTTCCTTCCAGTGTATCTTTTATCGCTTTAAATGATCGTGGCGAAATACTGAAAAATAAGGAACTGACGGTAGGCTTATATCGCGTACAATGGCGTTGGTGGTGGGATCGTAATAATCGAAATCAAACACGTTTCAATTCGACCGACCATACTGGTGCAATGCAAACAGAAAAAGTGTATACAGATAATACTGGAAAAGGCGATTGGAATTTTGAAATTGATAATTGGGGGCGTTATTTGATTCGGATTTGCGATGACGAATCTGGTCATTGTACGGGAGATTATTTCTATGCAGGTTACCCTTGGTATGATGAAGATAATACCAATCGAGAAGGGGCTTCTATCTTGGCTTTCTCTTCCAATAAAACAAAATATGAGGTGGGCGAACAAGTAGAATTAAACATTCCTACGGGGGAAGATGGACGGGTATTAATTTCGATTGAATCTGGAAATAAAGTGGTTGAATCCTACTGGATGGATGCTAAAAAAGGAGATAATACCTTCCGTTTTTATGCAACTGAAAAAATGTCTCCAACAGTCTATGCCAATGTTTCTCTTTTACAACCACATGCCCAAATCAAAAATGATTTACCCATTCGAATGTATGGTGTCATTCCAATCAATGTAGAAGATCCAAAGACAAAATTACAGCCTATTATCAAAATGCCAGAGGAATTACAACCTGAACAAAAAGTACAGATTGAAGTCGCAGAAAAATCGGGTACAGATATGGCGTATACCATCGCTATGGTAGATGATGGGTTATTGGATTTAACCAATTTTAAAACACCCAATCCTTGGGATAATTTTTATAAAAGAGAAGCCTTAGGTGTTAAAACTTGGGATATTTACGATCATGTTTTGGGAGCGTATGGTGGTGAATTAGAACGTGTTTTAAGTATAGGTGGAGATGGAGAAGCGGCTGCACCTTCGGATAGCCAAAGTGCTAATCGTTTTAAACCTGTAGTAAAGCATTTGGGGCCATTTTATCTGAAAAAAGGACAAACTGCACAACATGAAATTACAGTGCCGAACTATGTGGGATCTGTCAGAACTATGGTTGTTGCAGCGGATAAAGGAGCGTATGGAATCGCAGAAAAAACAACTCCTGTTCGCAAACCTTTAATGATCTTGACCACTTTGCCACGCGTATTAGGGCCATCCGAAAATCTTCGAATTCCTGTCACAGTTTTCGCTATGGATAAGAAAATTCGAGACGTAAAAGTGGAAATGGAAGAAGAAAGTGGACTGATTAATTTTATCAGTGGTAAAACGCAAAATTTACGCTTTAATGGAATGGGCGATCAAATTGCTTATTTTGATGTTCAAGTTCAAGATCAAATTGGTATTGCAAAATTTAAAATCAATGCTTCTGGTCATGGAGAATCTGCCTATGAAGAGATCGAAATCCAAATTCGAAATCCAAATCCTTATGTTACAAATGTTCTTAGTGATGTCATAAAAGAAAATGAAGATTGGGCCATCGACTTTCAAGCAGCAGGAATGAAAGGAACCAATGAAGGTATCCTAGAAATCAGTAATTTGCCTCCCCTCAATCTTGGAAAACGACTTGAATATTTGATTCGCTATCCACACGGTTGTTTGGAACAAACGACCTCTAAAGGATTTCCTTTATTATACTTAAATCGAGTGGTGGCTTTAAATGACCAACAAAAAGAAGAAGTTCCTAAAATTATTCAAGCGACTGCCGATCGCCTCAAGCGTTTCCAACAAGCAGACGGCGGCTTTTCGTATTGGCCCTCAGGAACTTCTCGAAATGATTGGGCAACCAATTATGCAGGTCATTTCTTAGTAGAAGCTAAAAATTTAGGCTATCAAATTCCAGATTTGATGCTCGAAAAATGGATTAAATACCAACAAAAAATAGCCAGAAAATGGGATCCAGAACAAAATCAAGCAGGTTTTTATCGCTACAATAGTGATTTAGAACAAGCCTATCGTTTGTATGTACTCGCCCTTGCTCAAGCTCCTGATTATGGTGCTATGAATCGAATGCGTGAGATGAAAAATCTTCGTAATACTGCTAAATGGCGATTAGCAGCAACTTATGCCGTAGTGGGAAAAACAGAAGTCGCTAGAGTATTAATTGATGGCGTAGATACTAATGTAGAAGCCTACAAAGAATTATCGTATACCTTTGGTTCGGATCTTCGAGATCGAGCGATGATTTTGGAGACCTTAAGTTTGCTTGGAGAAGAAGAGAGTGCATTCAAATTATTTGAAGCCATTTCTGAACAGATTTCAACTAATAATTGGTACAGTACACAAACCTTGGCGTATTGTATTATTGCGGCTGGTAAATTGATAGGAGAGGGCGATTTGAGTAAAGAATTTAGTTTTGCGTATCAAATTGGTAATGGAAAAGTGGTGAATATGGGGGCAGATAAACCCGTTATTCAAATTGAAATTGGTGTGGATTCTGATCCTAGTAGAGCCATAAAAGTAAGTAATACATCTAATGGAAATTTATTTGCACGACTTATTTTAACAGGGCAACCCGTCATTGGCGATCAAACGGCTGCCTCCAATGATTTGAATATGGAAGTTGCCTATTTAGATATGAAGGGCAAGGCTATCAATCCAGATAATTTGGAGCAAGGAACAGATTTTATAGCAGAAGTAAGCTTAAATAATCCTGGGGCTAGAGGAATTGATTATAAGGAAATGGCGCTTACGCATATTTTTCCTTCTGGTTGGGAAATTATTAATACGCGAATGGATAATCTAGAAACAGATGTAAATAATACTGCTATAAATCAATTTGTTTATCAAGACATTAAAGATGATCGTATGGATACCTTCTTCAATGTTCGTCAAAATAAACAACGCATTTATCGAGTACGACTTAATGCTGCCTATCAAGGAAAATTTTATCGACCAACTATTCAATGTGAAGCCATGTACGATCACACCATCAATGCACGACAACCAGGAGGCTGGGTGAATGTGTCTGCACCTGAGAATTTATAAAAGTAGCACTTCCTAATGCCATACTTGATTTATTTAAAAATATAAACGAAATGAATAAATCAAGTTGGTATTAGGAAGTTTAATTTATTATTATTTGATCTTTTTTCCATTACAAAAAAAAATTACACAATAGACAATAATGATTCTTGTGTAAATCGTTAATGTAAGGTAGAGAAAATAAATTTTACCCGTCTGTTAACCTACTTTCTTCTAATTCTCTGACAAATTTTTGACTTTTTCCTAGATTCTAAGTCGAAATATCCCTAAATTTACAGATCAGACTTATCTTTAATCTCAGCAGTAATACCGTCACACTTCAATTAAATTACTGCTGGAAAGTCTCATTAAGAGGTTTCTAAATCATAATAGCAAAGCAAATGATTGATTTTGTGGATGTTATCCATAAAAATTAACTATTATATTTTCTACGAATCTATTATTAAATAACTTAAACAATGAAAATAAGCCTCCACGCCCTCCTAGTATCCATAATAACTGGTGTTATTACATTAGGATATTTTCACTCTACGAGTCAAAAATCAGTTGAGCACATCAAACACAAATTTCATCACTTCACTAAAATGGGTGATGTACACTTAAATGAACAGCATTCCTGTGGTTATGATCATATTCATGAAAGACTTACACGAAATAATCCAGAAGCCAAGAAAGCAATGGATAAATACCTAGAGGGAATTCCTCAAATGGTGGAGTATGCTGAAAACCATAAGTCTTCTTCGATAATTACAGTTCCTGTCGTTTTTCATATCATTAATGATTCTTCTTTACCTGTAACAGATGCAGATGTAGCAGCAGAAATTGATGTGTTAAATGCAAATTTTTCAGCTACCAATAACGATTTCGCAGCCACACCTGACCGTTGGAAAGATGTAGTAGGAAATGCAGGAATTCGTTTTTGTTTAGCAGAACTAGATGCTCAAAACCAACCTTCTACAGGTATTGAACGATATACAGAATTTGGCAATAATGTTTCGGATAGTTATATTGAAAATACCATCAAGCCAGCTTCATTTACACAATATCCTACCAGTAAATATTTAAATATTTGGATTATTCCAATTTGGGGTACACCTGAATGGGGTGGTGTAGCAGGTTTTGCCTATTTACCTTCAGGTTATGCTGTTGGGCAACCTCGAGATGGGGTAGTTACTGATAATAATTTTGTAGGAACGGGTAGCTCAGTAATTACACATGAAGTAGGACACTATCTTGGTTTACCGCACACCTTTTCAGGTGATTGTGGTTCAGATGATGGTTTATCTGATACACCAAATCAGGCTACCCCTACGTCCAATGCACCAGGTGGAGGGCCTAGTTGTAATGGAGGAGGATACCCTATGGGACCTAGTTCTTGTGGAGAAGAACATATTTATGTTAATTACATGGATTATTCAAGTAATTCTTGTGTGACTTCATTTACAAATCAGCAAATTGCAGTAATGCGCGCTGTATTGACAGGTTCAACAGCTAGTCCTACAACTGGAACTTGGATAAGTCGGGCTCCATTAGCTCAAAATGCTGCAGTCGCTTCATCTACATGCTTCCAATCTGGTGGTGGAGGTGTTAGTAATCCTGGTGGCGGTGGACCAGTGGTTGTAAACAATGACGCTGGTATTATAGAGATTGTTGCTCCTAATGGAAAAGCATGTGATGGAGAAGAAGTGACTCCAGTTATCTTATTCAGTAATCAAGTGGGTGAGAATGAATTAACTTCAGCTCGTATAAAGCATAAAGTAAATGGAATGGTTATCGCAAACATTCTTTGGTCAGGAAATTTAGAAAAAGGAGAATCTGAATTAGTTACCCTTCAATCTTTTACGGCTCCATCTTCTACCTTTGAATTTGAAGTTGAAGTATCTAATCCTAATGGTGAACAAGATGATCTAACAATCAATGATAAAAGAGTAATTGAAATAGAAGTGATTTCAGTTGAACAAGCTCCTATCTCCGAAGATTATGAAAGTGGTCAAGCCAATCCTTCTCCTGCTGGACTTACTACAGTCAATCCTGATAATGACATATTTAAATGGGAAGTAGAAGATGCTGTATATGATATTAATGTAGTAACAAAATGTCTCACTATAGATAATTATTCTAGTTTTAATAGTGAATTTGGGGTGCTTAGTGCTGCTGGAACACAAGACTTAATACAAACAACACCTTTAGATTTTAGTAATTTGATTAATGCAGAATTGAGTTTTGATGTTGCCTATCGTCCTAGAGATCCTATGAGTCAAGATACATTAGAAGTTCGTATTTCTACAGATTGTGGCGCTACTTTTCCTGATTTAGTTTATAAAAAATGGGGATTAGATTTAAGTGCGGTTGGTGAATATCAAGATACTTATTTTACTCCTTTGATCTTTGATTGGAGAAATGAAAGAATTAATTTGACGGAATATCAAGGTGTTCCTTCAGTTACTATTGCCATTATAAATAAATCTGCCAATGGAAATGCTATTTATATTGACAATATCAATATTGAAGATGGTTGTTTAGGAGAAATGTCTGTAACGAGCCAAGATCCCAATTGTGCTAATGAATGTGATGGGTCTATTCAACTTAATATTACAGGCCTAAATCCTGGAGCCTATACTGTAGAATGGGATGGTCCCGTTGGCAATATTACAGATTTGGAAAACCTAGACAACTTATGTGAAGGTGATTATAGCGTGACAGTTACAGATGCTATAGGTTGTACATTAAGCGAAACTATTATACTCCGTCAACCTTTATCTATTGAAACGCTTGTGTCTACAGGCAATACTACAGCAGTAGGTGGAAATGATGGATTTGCTTTATTAACTATTACGGGTGGTTCTGGTATGTCTAATAACTTCCCTGCGGTATGGTCTAATGGCGATACTGGTTATCAGGTAACGGGCTTAGAAGCTGGAACATATTATGTAACTGTTACCGACGATAGAGGATGTATGAAAGTGGATTCTGCTATTATTTTTGATTTTGAATGTACCTCCGTTATTGATATAGATGTTACAAAATTTGATGTCACTTGTTTTGACGCCAGTGACGGTGCAGTTTCAGCGAGTGCAGGCGGTGGGAATTCTCCATATTTTTATCAATGGAGTAATGGAGCTATATCTAATATGGCAGGAGGTCTTGATGAAGGAACTTACACCTTAACTGTGACTGATGCAAAAGGATGTACTGGCATAGAAGAAGTTAATATTACGCAACCACCTAGTATGTCACTAAGCATCAATAAAGTTGATCAATCCTCTCAAGGAGCTCCTGATGGTGAACTTACAGCTGTAGTTAGTGGTGGAGCAGAACCTTATCTTTATAATTGGAGTACTAATGAATTTACTTCATCCATTACTGGTTTAGGTGGTGGAACGTATACCGTCACTATAACAGATGATAATGGATGTACAGTTACAGGTGAAGAAGCTTTCCCTTTCTCAGATTGTACTGGTTTTGATATAAATTTAAGCTATAGCAATATTGGTTGTACCAATTTACCTTTTGGGATAGCAGAAGTTGACCCTGCGGGAGGAGACGGAGAATATTCTACAATCTGGACTAATTTTCAAGATGTTTTTCTTTTTGGACCTGAAGCTCCCGGTTTATCTCCCGGAACTTATACCGTCTCAGTGACGGATGGTGGAGATTGTGAAGTAATAGAAACCTTTGAAATAACTTCTGGTTCTCCTATTGATATAACACCTGTTATTAATAATGCAAGTGGTGTAGGAATAAGTGATGGTAGTATTTTATTAGAACCTGTAGGTAATGGGCCTTTTACCTATGAATGGGCGGATTCAGATTTAAATGGGAATTTTAATGAAAATTTATCCCCAGGCATTTATCCAGTAACTATATATGGAGGCGGATGTATTACATCATTTAACCTAGAAGTTGAGGCATATGATTGTGATGTGTTAAATGTAAATTCTACGAAAAATAATATCACTTGTAATGGTGATGCAAATGGCTCTATTTCTATTGAGGTTATGGGTGGTGTTCCTCCTATTGAATATATTTGGACTAATGGTGCTACAACACCTAATCAATCCAATTTAGATGCAGGTTCTTACCAAGTACAAGTTTCTGATGCATCTGGTTGTGGCGAGTTAATTACCATTAGTATTTTTGAACCTAGCCCTATAAGCCTAAGTTTTGATAAAGAAAATATTTCTGCATTTGGTTTAACTGATGGAGAGGCTACAGCAATTGCAAGTGGTGGAACAGGAACGTTTTCTTATGCATGGTCTAATTCACAAAATACTGCAACGATTGATAATCTAGCTCCTGGAACGTATACCGTTACGGTCACTGACCAAAATAATTGTACTTTGATTGATGAAGTCGTTATTGATGATCTTCCAAATCCATGTCTAGAATTTGAAATAGACGCTAATGTTACTAATATACTTTGTTTCGGTGAACAAACAGGTCGAGTTAGTATTGATGCAAGTGGTGGATTGGAACCTTATAATTATTCCTGGAATACAGGAGAGACTTCAAGAACACGTCTTAATTTGTTTCAGGGTAGTTATGCAGTTACAGTAACAGATGCAAACGATTGTACAAGTTCGATAGAAGTCGATGTTACAGCTCCAACTATTCCATTTACGGTAGATGTTTCTTCTACTCCTGTAAGTGGTAATGGAAATAGTGATGGTACTGCTACTGCAAATTCATCAGGCGGTATGGGGACGATTGCTTATCTATGGAGTAATTCTGAAACTACTCAAACAATTTCTGGACTTACTGCTGGAACTTACTCTGTTACAGTATCAGATGAAAATGGCTGTATTGCTGTAAATCAAATTCTTGTTGAAGAAACTAGTGATCCTTGTGCTGCTCTTGCACTTCAAATAACTACTTCTGATACTGATTGTTTTGACGCTGCTACTGGTAGTGCAACAGTCAATCCTCAGGGAGGTACAGAACCATATTCCTATCTTTGGAGTAATGGAAATACAACAGCAACTGCCGATAATTTAGCGGCTGGTGATTATTCAGTAGAAGTTACTGATGAATTAGGTTGTACAACTTCTATGGATGTACAAATTGGTGCACCAGATGAAATAATTGTCCAAGTTACTGCTACTGCAGAAACGGAAGTTGATGCTAATGATGGCACAATAAATCTAGATGTTTCTGGAGGTACTGGAACTTATACTTATAATTGGGAAAATAGTATATCCTCAAATAGTGCTACAAATCTTGAGCCCGGTACATATTTAATTACAATAACAGATGAAAATAATTGTTCTAAATTGGCTGAAGTAATAATTGAAGAATATGATTGTAGCGGTTTTTCCATAGACTTTGTAGCTGAAAATGTACTTTGTAATGGTGATCAAACTGGGTTTGCACAAATTTCAACAAGTGGTGGAGAAGGTCCATTTACTTACATGTGGAATAATGAAGACTTAGGGGATACTCAATCTACTTTAGCTGCTGGAACATACAATATTGAAGTAGCAGATAGTAAAGGATGTATTCAAATGACATCTATTACAATCAATGATGCACCTGCTTTAGATTTAAACATTAATTCGACTAATGTTTCTTCATCTGGTGCAATGGATGGTACTGCAACTGCAGTTCCTAGTGGAGGAACAGGAGAATTTAGCTATTTATGGAATACAGACGAAACAACAGCATCCATTAACAATCTAGCCTCAGGAACTTACATGGTAACTGTAACGGATGAAAATGATTGTACGATTGTTGATGAAGTAACAATTTCTGAAATTGTTGATCCTTGTGCTGGTTTTGAAACAGAAGGGCAAATCACTAATCTTACTTGTTTTGGCGATCAATCAGGTGAAATCAATGTGGTGCCTATTGGTGGTACTGAGCCATACAATTATGAATGGAGTGATGGCGTAAGCACAACTAATCTTGCTCAAAATCTAGATGCAGGTACATATTCAGTAAGTGTAATTGATCAAAATGATTGTATCAGTATTCTTGAATTTGAAGTAGAGCAGCCCGATCAACTTATTGTTCAATTAGAAGTTACAGATGAAACTTTATTAGGCGAAAATGATGGTACAGCAAGTGTAACCGTTTCTGGAGGTACAGGTTCTTATACCTATTCTTGGAGTACAGATGAAAATGGTGCAGATATAAATAATCTACCTTCGGGTATGTATTCTATTACCGTAACTGATGAAAATAATTGTGCCGAAGAGTATATATTTGAAATTGAGGCTGGAGCTGATCCTTGTGCTAATTTTGAGGTGAATACTCAAATAGTTCCTGTTAGTTGTAATGGTGAAAATGATGGACAAGCGCTTGTCGTTATCAGTAGTCTATCTGAAGAATATACTGTTGAATGGGAAGATGGACAGACTGGATTGGAAGCAACTAATCTTCCTGCTGGAGCTATTGGAGTTACAGTTACAGACGGTTACAATTGTTCTTCTGAAACAGTAGTTTCGATTGAAGAACCTGCAACCTTAGATTTTACTGTTGATAAAACAGATGTTTCATTGCCAAATGCTGCTGATGGAACAGCTTCTATTACGATAAATACAGGTGGTACGGGCCCCTTTACTTATAGTTGGTCAACTAATGAAACAGGAAATACAATAACTAATCTTTCTCCCGGTACTTATAATTGTATTATAACTGATGCCAATGAATGTACTACAGAAGTGGAAGTTATTATTTTAGATGCTGATGATCCATGTATTGGTTTTGCAGTTCAAGAACAAGTAATGGATGTAAGTTGTAATGGAGGTAATGATGGTACAATTCAATTAGAATTAATAGGTGGAACTGCTCCCTTTACTGCTAATTGGGATAATGAAGCCACAGGGCTTTCCCTAGAAGATCTCGAAAGTGGCACTTATGTCGTAACTATTACTGATGAAAATGGATGTCCTTTAGAACTTTCTATTGATGTTAACCAACCAGATGCTTTAGCAATTTCATTGAATGCTCAAGATGAATCTATGATGGGCGAAAATGATGGTGCGATTACTTCTACAGTAGAAGGAGGTACATCTCCTTACATGTATGCATGGGATAACGGCATGAGTACGCAAGATATAAGTGATCTTCCACCTGGAATCTATACCCTAGTGGTAACAGATGCCAATGGGTGTAGCACTACAAATGAAGTGGAAGTACAAGCAGGTGCTGTCGGTTGTGCAGGCTTTAGTGCAAGTGCAGAGTCAACTATGGTATCATGTAATGGCGATTCAAATGGTACAATTACGGTGAGTCCAGCAGGTGGTACAGAACCTTACAATTACGACTGGAGTCATGCAAGTGAAATAGGAGCAACAGCAACTGACCTTCCAGCAGGACAATATAGCGTAACAGTAACCGATCAAGAAGATTGTTCGACGGTTATCCAAGCAGAAGTTACAGAACCAGCCGTTCTTGTATTGTCTTTGTTAGCTCAAGATGAGAGTTCACAAGGCGAAAATGATGGTGCGATTACTTCTACAGTAGAAGGAGGTACATCTCCTTACATGTATGCATGGGATAACGGCATGAGTACGCAAGATATAAGTGATCTTCCACCTGGAATCTATACCCTAGTGGTAACAGATGCCAATGGGTGTAGCACTACAAATGAAGTGGAAGTACAAGCAGGTGCTGTCGGTTGTGCAGGCTTTAGTGCAAGTGCAGAGTCAACTATGGTATCATGTAATGGCGATTCAAATGGTACAATTACGGTGAGTCCAGCAGGTGGTACAGAACCTTACAATTACGACTGGAGTCATGCAAGTGAAATAGGAGCAACAGCAACTGACCTTCCAGCAGGACAATATAGCGTAACAGTAACCGATCAAGAAGATTGTTCGACGGTTATCCAAGCAGAAGTTTCAGAACCAGCCGTTCTTGTATTGTCTTTATCAGCTCAAGATGAGAGTTCACAAGGCGAAAATGATGGTGCGATTACAGCTATGGTAGAAGGAGGTACATCTCCTTACATGTATGCATGGGATAATGGAATGAGTACGCAAGATATAAGTGATCTTCCTCCTGGAATCTATACTCTAGTGGTAACGGATGCTAATGGTTGTAGCTCTACAAATGAAGTGGAAGTACAAGCAGGTGCTGTCGGTTGTGCTGGCTTTAGTGCAAATGCAGTTACTACAATGGTATCCTGTAATGGCGATTCAGATGGTACAATTACGGTGAGTCCAGCAGGTGGTACAGAACCTTACAGTTACGACTGGAGTCATGCAAGTGAAATTGGAGCAACAGCAACTGATCTTTCAGCAGGACAATATAGCGTAACAGTAACCGATCAAGAAGATTGTTCGACGGTTATCCAAGCAGAAGTTACAGAACCAGCGGCCATTCAAATCAATTTGACGGCTCAAAATGAATCAAGTCCTAATGCTGGAGATGGTGCTGTTATAACTGAAGTGACTGGCGGAACGGGCGATTATACTTTCGTATGGGATAATGGCATGATGACTCAAGATATTAGTGATTTACCAAGCGGTATTTATATAGTTGTCATAACTGATGAAAATGGATGTACTGCAACTTCTGGAATTACTGTAGAGGAAGGCCCTGTTGATTGTGGAGGATTTATGGTTACTTATGATATTCGATCAGTGAGTTGTAACGGAGGATCTGATGGAGAAATTGTACTTAATCCTGTAGGTGGCTCTGAACCTTATGATATTGTTTGGCTTACAGGCTTGAGTGGTACCAACCAAACAGGGCTAGTGGCAGGAGATTATGAATTAACTGTAACGGATCAATTTGGATGCGAAGAAATATTAATCTTAAATGTAGAAGAACCAGAGGAACTCGAAATTAGTATGGAAGCGCTCGATAGTGATTGTGGAGATGGAGCAATCGCTCAAGCTATCCCAACAGGAGGAACTGGACCATATTCTTATTTATGGAGTAATGGAATGGAAGGTGCTGTAATTACTGGTTTAGAAACTGGTAATTATGAAGCTACTATCACAGATGCGAATGGCTGTACTCAAATTAATTCGGTAGATGTCGTTAATAATCCATCTCAAATTGCTATTGATGTTCAACATACAAATGTAAGTTGTAATGGAGGTTCAGATGGTTCTATTTCTACGACAGTAGGTGGTGGTATAGCTCCTTATACTTTTGAATGGTCTAATGGTGCTAACACTAGTACGATAGAAAATATACCTGCTGGATCATATACTTTATTTATTACAGATGCAGAAGGATGTTCATATGGTGTTACTCAAATTGTGGAAGAACCTTCAGCGATCATGGTTGATATAGAAATACAATCAGGAGCTGGAAATCAAGGTTTCATCGTTAATACTATTGTACAAGGTGGAATAGGCCCACACACTTATCTTTGGGAAGACGGAAGTACTTTTCCATTTAATGAAAATCTTACAGTAGGGGAGCACGCTGTAATTGTAACAGATGCAAATGGATGTGAAGTAGTTCATACATTCTTAATTGATCCAACTATATCAGTGAATGATTTAGATATAATTGAATCTTTAGCGATTTTCCCTAATCCAGTTCGAAATCAACTATCTATTAATGCATCTTTAAGTCGAACAGAATCAGTAAATATAAGATTATTAAATATTTTAGGACAAGAAGTATTTATACAAACAACTAATTCTAAAGATATTCAACTTAATATTGATGTCGCAGATTTAGTTGAAGGTACTTATTTTGTAAACCTACAAGCAGAAACTGGACAAATCAGTCGTAAAATTGTAGTTATCCACTAATTAATAGTTTTGTCCAATAAAGAAAGGTGTTTTGTCATTATCATTGGCAAAACACCTTTTCTTTTAGACAAAGATACTTTTCTTCAAATCTGCGTATAATACGAAATTGATTAAGTGATTTCGTAAATCACACCTTAACCGTATAATGCCGATTTGAAAAAATCGTAAATTATAAACTAAAGGATTTTTTATATTCGGTATAATTTTCCCTTTAAAATTAACTTTCCCTTAATTTGTCATGCGCCATAGAAGTTGTATGTTTGTGCGTATGATCCAGTATATTGTTAAAAAAGAAGGTAAACTTAGGTTTGTAGAAGATGCAACATCTTCTTGCTGGATTAACATATCAGCTCCTTTTAACTTAGAAGAATTAGAAGAATTAGCACAGCGATTCGACATTCCATTAGATTTCTTGACAGACTCTCTGGATATTGACGAACGTTCTCGTTATGAAGTAGAAGATGATGTAAGATTAATTGTTTTAAATACGCCCATTTTAAGTGAAACTAATTCAGAAGTAGAGGCGATTTACATCACTGTACCCATCGGTATAATTCTGACACCAGATCATGTGATAACAATTACATCCTTTGAAAATCCAGTATTGGAAAAATTCTTGGAAAATCGTATTAAAAATTTTGATCCATCTAATCAAAAAACATTTGTTTTACGTCTCTTTGAACAGACCGTATTACGGTATTTGAATTGCCTGAAAAAACTCAATTTAAAACGAAATCTTATAGAACGAGAATTACTTAATTCTAGTAGAAATCGAGAATTAAAACAACTACTTAGTATAGAAAAAAGTTTAGTCTATTTTGTGAATTCATTAAGTTCGAATGAACTTCTGAAAATGAAGTTGAAACGAGTAGATGTACTAGGCATTCGTAAAGACGAAGATTTAACAGATCTGTTTGAAGATATTATTATTGATAATAGTCAGGCATTGGAGATGGCAAATGTGTACACCAATATCCTCAATGGCACAATGGAAGCATATGCTTCCATCATTTCTAATAATCTGAATGTAGTAATACAGCGTCTTACCCTAATTACAATTATATTAATGGTCCCTACTTTAGTAGCAAGTTTGTATGGAATGAATGTTCCTTTACCATTTAGAGATTCGCCCTACATGTTTTTCTATATTATCATCTTTTCGCTGCTTATCAGTCTTTTGCTTGCATGGTTTTTCCGTCGAAAACGTTTGTTTTAAGCCAATTACAAACTATATTTCAATATTTTGATGATATGGCTGTTGTTTTATTAACACTAAGTTATCCACACTGTGGAAAAAAAGCTAAAATGTTAATTGATTGAAAATCAATTGCTTGAGAAAGTTATCCACATGGTGTTAGTAATTATACCCACCATAGAAGCTATTTTCTATGTAAATTAGCGTCATAAAGGAAGCTAAATAGTGCAAGATATCAAGCCTCCTATAACCGTGAGTCTTTTTTAACCAAAACACTGCACGGGAATCCTACACAAAACAGTAGTATATTTTTTGCTAAAACAATAAAATTTCGTGTTAATAAATTTCATTGTTTTGGTTTAGTCGTCCTATTGATGACTTTCTAAATATTTTATTTGTAGACAACTAAATATCGTCTTACAAATTATTATGTATTGCTGTGTACAAAGTCAAGACACACATTTTTATTAAAATCAGATTACAGTTATTTCAAATAACTCTATTTGATTAAACTATTTATTCATCCTTTAAAAACAAAATCGACCATGACCGAATTTGTTGAGCCTATATTACGAGAGAACCCCAATCGGTTTGTTTTATTCCCAATTGAACATGACGATATTTGGGCGTTCTATAAAAAATCAGAAGCTAGTTTTTGGACAGCAGAAGAAATTGATTTGTCTGCTGATCTTGCCGACTGGAACAAATTAAATGACGATGAAAAACATTTCGTTAAACATGTACTAGCATTTTTTGCTGCTAGTGATGGAATCGTCAATGAAAATCTTGCTGAAAACTTTGTTAGTGAAGTACAATACACTGAAGCAAAATTCTTCTACGGTTTCCAAATCATGATGGAAAATATCCATTCTGAAACATATTCCCTTCTTATTGATACGTATATTAAAGATACTAAAGAAAAAGACTATCTATTCAAAGCCATTGAAAACCTTGATTGTGTCAAGAAAAAAGCGGACTGGGCTTTACGTTGGATTGAGAATGGTTCTTTTGCAGAACGCTTAATTGCATTTGCAGCAGTGGAAGGAATATTTTTCTCAGGATCATTTTGTTCTATTTTTTGGTTGAAAAAACGAGGCTTGATGCCCGGTTTATCCTTTTCAAATGAGTTGATTTCCAGAGATGAAGGAATGCACTGTGATTTTGCATGTTTACTTTATAACAATCATTTAGAGCAAAAATTACCCAATGATACTGTACGTACCATTATCACAGATGCAGTCGATATGGAAAAAGAATTTGTTTCAGATTCTTTACCAGTGAAATTGATTGGTATGAATGCTGAATTAATGTGTCAGTATATTGAATTTGTGGCTGATCGTTTGCTTGTCGCCTTGAATTTAGAAAAAGAATATAAAGTAGAAAATCCGTTCCCTTGGATGGATATGATCTCTTTACAAGGAAAAACTAATTTCTTCGAAAAACGAGTTGGTGATTATCAAAAAGCTGGTGTTATGACCGATCGCAAAAAACAAGTATTCTCCTTGGATGAAGATTTTTAAGCTTGAACTAATATTAATTAGAGACATAAAATAAGAACCGATTGCATTCAGTAAAATAGCATTCTTCGACTTATGTCTGTTGCTCAATCTGATAGAATGAAAAAAAATAATTTTACAAAACTCCAATCAAAAACTGAAACACTATGCAAGTAATCAAAAGAAGTGGCAAAAAAGAAAGTGTAAGTTTCGATAAAATCACCGCCAGAATTAAAAAACTCTGTTATGGTTTAGACCAAAACTACGTAAGCTCCATCGAAATTGCTAAAAAAGTAATTCTTGGTTTGTATGATGGAGTAACGACTACAGAGTTAGATAATTTAGCTGCTGAAACAGCCGCCACAATGGCAACCGTACATCCTGACTATGCCCAATTAGCAGCACGAATTGCCGTTTCTAATCTTCATAAAAATACCAAGAAATCCTTCTCTGTTACAATGAAGGATTTATTCAATTATATTGATCCAAAAACAGGCGAAAAAGCTGGATTAATTAGCGAACCCGCATACAAATTTATCCAGAAAAATAAAGATCGCCTCAATTCTGCGATTATCTATGATCGCGATTATGATTTCGATTATTTCGGCTTTAAAACACTAGAGCGTTCTTATCTTTTAAGAATGAATGGCGAAGTGGTAGAACGTCCACAACACATGTTGATGCGTGCAGCTATAGGCATTCATGGGGATGACATTGAAGCTGCCATTGAGACTTATAATCTGATGTCAGAAAAGTGGTTTATCCACGCTACGCCTACCTTATTTAATGCAGGAACACCAAAACCTCA
Source organism: Saprospiraceae bacterium (assembly GCA_020628645.1). GTDB lineage: Bacteria > Bacteroidota > Bacteroidia > Chitinophagales > Saprospiraceae > JAHDES01. Next base: position 36,927 of record JAHDES010000004.1, on the reverse strand, counting down.
GTTGTCTTCTTGTTTCTTGTTATCTATGACAGAAGATAGTATTTCAGGAATCTTTGATACGCTTTCTCGTTGTGCTAAAATTTCTCAATCTGCAGGAGGAATTGGATTAAGTATTCATAATGTACGTGCAAAAGGAAGTTATATTAAAGGAACAGGCGGTACATCAAATGGGATCATTCCTATGTTGAAAGTTTACAATGATACTGCTCGTTATGTAGATCAAGGTGGTGGAAAACGTAAAGGGGCATTTGCCGTCTACTTAGAGCCTTGGCACAGTGATATTTTTGAGTTTCTTGACTTGAAAAAGAATCATGGAAAAGAAGAAATGCGAGCGCGTGATTTATTCTATGCCATGTGGATTCCTGATCTTTTTATGCAACGTGTAAAAGAAGATGGAACTTGGTCCTTATTTGATCCAAATGAAGCACCTAATCTATTTGATGTACATTCTGGAGAATTTGAAGCTTTATACCATAAATACGAGCAAGAGGGTAGGGCGCGTCGTGTAGTACAAGCGCAAGAACTTTGGTTCGCTATTTTAGAATCACAAATCGAAACGGGTACACCTTATATTTTGTATAAAGATGCAGCCAATCGCAAATCTAATCAGAAAAACTTAGGTACAATTCGATCTAGTAATTTGTGTACCGAGATTATGGAATATACCTCTAAAGATGAGGTGGCAGTCTGTAATTTGGCATCTATTTCTTTGGGTAAATTTGTGAATGATGGTGAATATGATTTTCAGCGATTGTATGAAGTAGCGCGTGTCGTTACACGCAATTTGAATAAGGTAATTGATGTCAATTATTATCCTGTTCCAGAAGCACGAAATTCTAATATGCGCCATCGACCTATTGGAATTGGTGTGCAAGGATTGGCAGATGCTTTCATTATGATGCGTTACCCATTTGATAGTAAAGAAGCGCGTCAATTAAATCGTGAGATTTTTGAGACGATCTATTTTGCTGCTCTTACGGAATCTTGTGCGATTGCTGCAAAAGAAGGAGCGTATGAATCATACGAAGGTTCACCTGTTTCTCAAGGAGAGCTGCAATATGATATGTGGGGTGTTTCACCTACAGATCGCTGGGATTGGAATGGCTTGAAAGCAGAAATTAAAAAGCATGGTATCCGTAATAGTTTATTATTAGCACCGATGCCAACGGCTTCTACTTCTCAGATTTTAGGTAATAATGAATGTTTTGAGCCTTATACTGCTAATATTTATACTCGACGAACACTTTCTGGTGAATATATTGTCGTTAACAAACACTTACTCAAAGATTTGATTCGTTTAGGAATGTGGGATGAATCCATGAAACAACAGTTAATGTTAGCAAATGGTTCTGTACAAAATATTCCAGATATCCCTCAAGATTTAAAAGATTTATACAAAACGACCTACGAAATTAGTCAGAAGGTGATTATAGACATGGCGGCTGATCGCGGGGCCTATATTTGTCAAAGTCAAAGTATGAATCTATTTGTTGAAAATCCAAACTTTGGTAAATTATCTTCTATGCATTTTTATGCTTGGCAAAAAGGCTTAAAAACAGGTATGTATTATCTACGTTCCAAAGCCGCAGTTGATCCAATTAAATTTACCGTAAATGAGAATTTACGTAAAGCCAAAATGGAAAATAAAGTACCCGCTACTGTAACTACTGGCCCACAATTGAATGAAAGTAATCATCGTCCAAATCCAATTGAACCCATCTCAGCAGCTGATATGGAAGGACAGGTTTGTAATTTGGATGATCCAGATTGCTTGATGTGTGGTAGTTAAATTTTTTACCTTCTTAGACAAATTCCGTGGTCAGTTCAAAATAAATGAGTGAACGACCAAAAGAAGTGAACAAATTTAGATTTGAATTGACTTGTAATCACGGAATTTGTCTAAGAACCAATTTTTATGATTCAAAAGAAAGCATAGATATGTTTAACTGAAGTTTCCAAACTTCACCAATCACTTCTAATTAGTGATCTTTCAAACTGTCTTCTAGCTTGCTTCACTATATGTATTTGGTAGGTCACCTATTTTGTGTTGACCTACCATCTTTTTTTATTTTCCATATCTTTTTAGTAGCTTCATATTAAGAAAACGAAAACCATAATGATAGATACTTTCAAAGGCACCGTTTATCCTTGGCAATGTGATTTTTTTGGACACATGAATGTCCAATTCTATGTAGCACGTTTTGATGAAGCCACTTGGCACTTATTAGCAGATTGTGGGATAACGCCACAATATTTTCGCCAAAATAACAAAGCCATTGTAGCGGTAGAACAAAATATCTATTACAAACGAGAGTTGTTTGCTGGAGACTTAATCACTATAAGCTCTAAGTTAATCGAAGTTCGTCCAAAGTCGATCAAATACGAACATCAAATGCGCCTCACCACCACCAATGAACTCGTCTCTCAAATGCAACTAACGGCGGTACACATTGATACCCGTACTCGCCAATCCACGCCCTTTTCCAATGATTTAATGAATCAATTGATTATGAAAGTGGAGTTATAGCATGCAAAATCAGTATAATAAGTTGATAATAAATCAAATAGTTACTCATACCTAATTCATTCTTTGGAACTTACATATTCTATTATTTCTTCAAGTAATTTTTTTTTAAAGATGTGACAGCTTTCTAACTTGATAAACTCCCAGTTTTGGCGTAATTTTGGTTTTGAAAACAATAGATTCCTTAACTAATACAACAACGAAATGATAAAGCAATTCCTTCTTTCTTTTTTGGTTTTTCTTTTATATCAAAATACTGGATATTCTCAAAATTATACATTTAATACACAAGCTGAAGTAGATGCTTTTGATACCAGTATTACTACTATAAGTGGAACGCTTAAAATCAACGGAAACGATATAGTGAGTTTATCGAATTTATCAAATCTCACCTCTATTGAGGGGACTTTTATAATTTCTGGTAACACCTCCTTACAAAGTCTAGAAGGTCTAGAGAATCTCACCTCTGTCCTAGGAGGAGTAGTGATTTCCAATAACTCTTCCTTACAAAATCTAGAAGGTCTAGGGAATCTCACTTTTATAGGATATACATTCACAATTCGATTAAATGGTAATTTACAAAATCTTGTAGGTTTGACAAATCTTACAAGTGTAGGGGCATTGGTAATTGATAATAATGATAATTTACAAAATCTTGTAGGTTTGACAAGTCTTAATTCTATAGATACTAATTTAGAGATTACGAATAATGCGTCATTACAAAATCTAAATAACTTATCTTCCATCACAACTCTTGAAGGGAGATTTTTTATTCAATCCAATCCTAAGTTGGAAAATATTAATGATCTGCATAACCTCAAGTCAATTAGAATGGATTTGAAGATTACGAATAATGAAATATTACAAAATCTAGACGGTCTATTAAATCTTACTTCAATTGAAGGAAATCTGAACATTACAGGTAATACGGCTTTGCAAAATATAAATGGTTTAGCGAACCTAGCTGTTACTCAGAAGACTATTATTATTGAACAAAATGAATCTTTGCAAAACCTAGATGGTTTAGCCAGTCTTACGTCTATTGGAAATTATTTATCGATTGAGCTAAACGGGGCTTTGCAAAACCTAGATGGTTTAGCGAGCCTTACATCTATTGGAGATTATTTATCGATTGAGCTAAACGAGTCTTTGCAAAACTTAGATGGTTTAGCCAGTCTTACGTCTATTGGAGATTATTTGTCAATTGAACAAAACAAGTCTTTGCAAAATATAGATGGTTTAATCAATCTTATATCTATTGGAAATTATTTGTCGATTGAACAAAACGAATCTTTGCAAAATATAAATGGTTTAGCAAATTTGGATACAATAGGAACGGATTTAGATATCAACGATAATAACTCTCTACAAAATGTAGATGGTTTAACGAGCCTTACAACTATTCAAGGAAATATTTCTTTATCAAATAATATACACCTTCTAAATATAGAGGGCTTATCAAATCTTAGTTTTGTTGAACAAAATTTGTTGATACAGGATAATATTTCCTTACAAAATGTAGATGGTTTAATTAGTCTTCAGACTACTGGTGGAGATTTATCGATTGAAGATAATGATATTTTACAAAACATAGATGGTTTAGTCAACCTAAATATAGTTGGAGCACAACTCACTATTAAAAATAACCCTGTTTTGCAAGATATTATTGGTTTATTTAGACTTAATAATATTGGAAGTAATTTGAGGATAGCAAATAACGATGCTCTACAAAACCTAGATGGTTTAGAAAATATTACCTTAATTAATGAAGGAGTAGATATTTCTAGAAATGACAATTTAAAAAATGTAGACGGTTTGATCAATCTTACGTCTATTGGGGATTATTTGGGAATTGGATATAACGATAATTTAGAAAATATCGATGGTTTGATTAATCTTACTACATTCGAAGGAAGTTTAGAAATTGGATATAACGATAATTTAGAAAATATCGATGGTTTGATCAATCTTACTTCAATCGGAGAAAATTTATTGATTACAGATAATAGAAACTTACTAAATTTAGATGGCTTGATAAACCTTACTTCAATTAATGGACATTTCTCGCTTATACGGAATACTAAATTAACTAACTGTTGTGGCATTCAACTAATATTAATTAATGATAATGCTATAGAAGGTAATATTATTATTTCTCAAAATTCTCTAGAATGTCTATCACAAAATCTAATTGTAACATCTTGTGCGTTTAATTCAACAGCAAGAAGCTGTATGTACTGGGATGAAAACCAAAATGGTATAAAGGAATCAAATGAAAAGAACCTATCTTTAATTTCTAGTACTACCCTTCCTAGCGATATAATAAATCTTCCAGATACATCTGGTTGTTTAACTCACTTTCTTGAAAATGGCAACTACATAGTTACTTATATTCCGTCACCATATTGGGAGCTAAGTTCGGATTCGGCAGCTTATCATATTACCGTTAATGATGATTATCATACAGGGCTTGACTTTGGCTTTATCCCCACAGACACGATAATGGCAGGAAAACTTCATGTTGCCTCAGGCATTCCGCGTTGTTTTCGAGAAGTAGAATTTGATTTTAATTTTCGTAATGAAGGGACAACTATCTTGGATGGTAAACTGGAAGTAGAGCTAGATTCATTTACTGAAGTAGCTAATTTTATTCATCCTGCGGATTCAATTATCAATGCTTTACAATGGGAGTGGCATTTTGAAAATCTTTATCCAGGCGAACTATTTCAGCGTACCGTCCTATTACAAATGCCAGAAGCATTAGAAACAGGTTCTATTTTTATTTTTTCTGCTGTAACAGCCCAAAATGATTTTGAACAAGAAAATACCTTTAAAAATTTCTTTGATACGCCTGTCGTTTGCGCCTATGACCCAAATGACAAACTCGTTTCTCCCGATCGAGATGGAGATGAAAATTATACGCTTTTTGATGAAGTACTCGATTATACCATTCGCTTTCAAAATACAGGAAATGATACTGCTTTTACAGTGGTGATTAGGGATACCTTAGATGAAAATTTAGATGTGTCTACCTTCCGAATCTTGGCAAGTAGTCATCAAAGTATTTTACGAACAGAAATACTAGAAAGTCAATATGTGACCTTTACGTTTGATAATATTATGTTGCCCGATAGTTCCATTAATTTTAATGGAAGTCAAGGCTATGTTTCGTATACCATCCAACCAAAAGAAGGTTTAGACGAGAATACCATTATCGAAAATACTGCTTCTATTTATTTTGATTTTAATCCGCCAATTGTGACGAATACGACGGAAAATACAATGGTGAGTTGTTTACCCATAGAAGAAACAATAGTGGAAGCGACTATTCAAAATGGAGAATCGTATACACTACCAGATGGCATGCAAGTCGATGAAGCTGGGATTTATACCACCGAAATCTTAGATGAAGAAGGCTGTCCGATTGAAATTATCATTACGAATTTAGATGTGCTTTCTAGTGCGAATAACTTATTGTGGGATGAATTAGTAGTACTATCTCCCAATCCAACTTCTGAACATTTTGTATTAGAAATACAAACAACTGAGGAGATTAATCATCAACTTATTGTAAACAACATTCATGGACAGACATTGCTGACTCAAGCCATTCTACAAGCACAAACAACAGTAAATGTAGAAGACTTAGCTTCAGGAATTTATTGGATTCAAATTCGGAATCAAAATAATGAATTGATGGCGGTAGAAAAATTGATGATAACAAATTAAAACTAGATTCTACCGATTATATGGATCTTCCGACACCCAATGAAAACCACGATTCATTAAAAGAAAATCGTCTTTCGTTTTGCGTACACATTCAATGGAAAGCGTATCCGCTCTAAATACACCATCAAATTGAAAACGAGTAGAATCAAGTTGTTCATAAGTAAAAACAAATTTTTCTAAAGAATCGGATCGAGGATGAAAATTGATGGTATTTTGTAAGCTGTCTATAATGGCTCTAAAACGAAACGTAGAGTTATCCATTCGTACGACATTCATACTCTTTTTGCGCTCTAAAATGAGGTATCGCCAAACGCTTGCTTCACTTAAAGCGAGTGGTTTTTCTACGCCATCTTGAGTATATTTTATCACTTCATATAAACCATATAGCGGGATGTCTTTTGGATCAGGTTTTAATGATTTAGCTTGAAATTTCATTAAGGCAGTACCACCTATTAATCCAAGAAAAACAAGACCTAGTTTAATCCAATTTTTTGTACGTTCTATTTTGGAATCCTTAAATAATGGACGAATTTGAGGAAGGGCGGGTGAATTCGTTGTGAAGAAAAAAGTCCACAATCGTTTAGCATCAAATGCAATCAAAATTAAGGATAAGAACACGATATGAGAAGATAAAATTTTGACTGGAACATCATAACAAAAATTGAGCATCATCACATTGGTCATCACTCCAAATACAATTAATGCCCCTATTAATCGAGTTTGACGAAATAAGACTAAAATTCCCCCAATCAATTCTGCCCAACCCGTAAATATGGTATACGCTTTAGAAAAACCCATAAATTTCCATAATAAACCCATAGGGGAGGAGTCGCCAAAAGTAGTGATTAAATGGAGGAAAGCAGGTTCTTGAAATTGTAGATAAAAAACTTTAGCAAAACCATACAAAATCATCTGAAAGGCAAGATAATAACGCAACAACAGCGTCCACAAATCTAAAATAAAGGAATAATTATCTCTTTTCCGATCCAAAATAGACCAAATAATCGTACTAACAATAGCCAATACTAGAAAAAAAGCAAGAGCTACATAATTGATAATGCCATCACCACTACCAGTTGTTTTAAAAGCAATTTCTTCTTCCAATCCAAGTATAGAATTACCAAACCAAGGTAAGATTGGCGTCAAGATTTGGATGAAAATACCCGTTGTAACAAATTGAAAATACAGGCAAAACAATACGGTATAGGAGAACAGAAATCGGAATAGTAATTTTTGGAAGGTAGACCAAGTATTCATAAAATTAAGGTTTAACTATAGTTGCCCAAGCTCGTCTTCTTGCATCAATTTACACAATTGTACGCCTTTAGAAATTAAATTGGAAATACTGCGGTCTTGAAATAATCGCTTGCGTTTATATAAAATCAAATAAAAACCAATCCCTTCCATACACCAATCTTTTTCTACCGTAAAAAAACGCGTAACACTAGGCTCAAACAAATCACGTATACGTTCTTCGTCATCACTTTTGAGATGATAGCGATTAGAAAAGGTAGGAAATTCTTTAAAGTCGATATCTTCTATTCCCAAATAAGCCCCTATTTTATGAAAAAAATGTTCTGGTTGCATAAAAAATTCAGGAAGTGCCAATTGTTTGGATTGTATAAAAAAGACGGTCTGCTGATATAGTTTTCGTCTATTATTTTTTCCTTTTCCTCTTCGATATTCGTAATCAAAGACATACAACTTCGTGTCCATCCATACATCAGAAGAGAATAAGATATTGCTTATTTTTTTTCGTCGTCCTTTTTGAAATAAATCAAAATCTTCCAGATAAGTGAATAAACTCCACGAATCTGTTTCTGAAAATTGCATGTTTTCTCGATAAGCAAATTGTTCAAGGCGCTGCGTTCGTTCAGATCGGTTCAAAAGTAAATGTTTTTATAAAACGGTAAATAAAATGGAATCTTGAAGATAGGAAAGTTGCCTTGAAAAGACGAAAAATTCAAGAAAAGAAAAAGAAATCTTAATAAAGTGTTAAAATAGAAAAGCTTGACAGCGTTTGAAGATGAATAGCCGTTTTTCCTATAATTCTGAAAAAAATTTACTTCGGTTCTTACCGAAATAAATTGGTTTTTAGTTGGTTTTGTTTGTTAGATAATGAAGGGTATAGTCAAAGGCTATACCCTTTTTTTATCCACTAATTGCTTCTACATTTGGATTTTCTCGACTAAAATTATTTTCCTCAATTTCCTTAAATCGAACTTCCAATTTATAACCCGAACGTAAGCCTTGAACCATTGGATTAAGAATTAAATCCATTAATTCGCGCGCTTGTTGTTTTGATTTGTCATAAAGATTACTTTCAAGAGCTTCTCGACGAAACTCAGAACGTAATAAATTGAAATTTTCATTAAATTCTTCATTGCTGATTTCACGCATCCAACCCACATCGAGTTTATCTACTTTAGGATACACTTCATGCGATAATATCTGAGGATTAGGTAGGGTGATGACCACGCGTTTCTTTTTAGAACTAATATCAATATCAAAGTACTTATCTAATTTAAAGCCCACTTTTAAAATACTAATTGCAGAAACTTCAATATCGGTACTAGATACAGAATACCCCAACACTTTCGTTTGTAAGGTTTTATTTAAGCCTTTTTTGTCGCGCACTTCCATGGTTGCTAATTCTGCAATGGTCTTTTCAATTTTTTCTTCCAATAAGCCTTTTGATCGAGAAAAATCGTCAATGGCAGCTCGTTCAGTAAGGCGATTGAGCATCGGGCGAAGGGCTTCTGTCGTTGCAATTAAGCAAGGATCATCGACACCTCTTCCTTTGGCATAAAATTTTCCATCGGTAGTATTGACTAGGGTAGCTAAGACATGATTGGTTAAAAAACAAGTGTATTTTCCAGCTACTTCTTTGATGGCATCGACGGCATTGCTTCCATTTGATTCGTACCAGGTTTCATACAATTCTGCTGAAGTATCTTTTAATTTGATATAATCCTCAAAATATAAATCTTTAAGATAGCCATGATGTTTTTGATATTCCGTTTCTACTTGTGCAAATAAACTATCAGGCAAACTCATTCTCCGCGCTACATGTTGTAGCATTTGTAAATTAAAATCATAGACAAATTGATCGAATTCCCGACGATATCGTTTCGGATTATTGAGTGTGACTAAAGTGTATTCATCATCTATTTTATAATCAAATTCGGAAGGCACATAATTGACTTGAACTTCTTTGGGTATAAACGTAAAATTGGAAGATGGGCTGCGATTACTTAAATATTTGTAAGCTAAAAATAATGCCCCACAAAGAAAAAAAGCGACTAATATCGTAGTACCAAAACCTTTATTAGATGATCGTTGTTCTGCCATAATAATGTAGTGTTGCTATTCCTTAGGACAAAGATAAGGGCTTTGGTCACAATATGGAAGAGGGTAGCACAGCACCTCATAAATTATTGAATTTGTTTTTTTCATAATAGTAGGGAAACTAAAAGCAGGTAAGTTATAGTTTAGTAACTGTCAAATAATAATTTTTGACGCACTTTATTGTTTCTGTATGGTTTAAAAAAAAATCGTTCTTAGACAAAAGCTGTGATTTGGATTTTTTATCGTTGTCATCGGCGTCGAGCCTCGACAACGAAGAAGGAGGTTTCAAGGAGGTGAAGCCACTCCAAATAGCTGTTTAACAGCTATTTGGAGTAACTTCACCTCCTAAGACCACCCATTATAATTGCAAGGGCTCGACGCCCGATGCAATTGTAAATTTTATGTTCCACGGGATTTGTCTAAGAATCAAAAAAATTTAATTGCTTCGGTTTATACAGTACAGGATAAATTTTTTTTAAAATCAGTTTCTATCGGTTATCACGTATAATTCGTATTTTTGCAAACTAAAGATTTAAAATGATATGAGTAAACATGGACGCGTTTTGGTAGCAATGAGTGGCGGTATTGATAGTACCGTTACGGCGATGCTGATGCATGAGCAAGGCTATGAAGTGGTTGGTATTACCATGAAAACGTGGGATTATGCCAACTCTGGCGGTAATAAAAAAGAAACAGGTTGCTGTAGTTTGGATTCTATTAATGATGCTCGTAAAGTATCCGTTGATATGGGATTTCATCATTTTATTGTCGATATCCGAGAGGAATTTGGCGATTATGTGATTGACAATTTTGTAGACGAATATATCGCAGGGCGAACGCCCAACCCTTGTGTATTGTGTAATACGCACATCAAATGGAGTTCTTTACTGAAAAGAGCAGATGCCTTAGATTGTGAATTTATCGCAACAGGACATTATGCACGAATCAAAGAAGCCAATGGACGCAAATTTATCGCTAAAGCGAAGGATTTAAACAAAGACCAATCTTATGTTCTTTGGGGATTAAGTCAAGAATGCTTGGATCGTAGTCGGTTTCCATTGGCTGAAATGACTAAGCCAGAAGTGCGAAAATTATGTTTTGATTGGGGCTATACTGATTTATCTAAAAAAGGGGAGAGTTACGAAATTTGTTTTGTGCCAGATAATGATTATCGGTCCTTCTTAAAAAGACGAGTGGAGGGGTTGGAAGAGCGAGTTGCTGGTGGAGATTTTATCAATACAAAAGGTGATATTATTGGAAAACATCAAGGCTATCCTTTTTATACGATCGGTCAAAGAAGAGGCTTAGGTGTGGCATTTGGTGAACCCATGTTTGTAACTGAAATACAACCCAAAACCAATACCGTTGTACTCGGAAAGGTAGAAGACCTTATTCGAAATGGTACGGTCGTTGGAGGAGTAAATGCGATGAAATATGAGCAAATTCCCGATGGAGTAGAAGCAGTAACGCAAATTCGTTACAACGATCCAGGGACATTAAGTGTTTTATCTAATGAAAGTGATAAAATCAAAGTCGATTTTTTAGCTAATGTCAAAGGCGTTGCCCCAGGGCAGTCTGCTGTGTTTTATGAAGGTGATGATGTGATAGGGGGCGGTATTATTCACGGAAGTTATTAAAATTTAAATCATGACTTATTTGTATATTTTAGGAATTATTTTTCTTGTGTTTGGCATTTCGTTTATTATGATAAATATTCGCCATATTGTTACGGGAAATGAATTTCGAGGCACTTGTGCTACCAATAATCCTATGCTTAAAAATCAAATTGGTGAATGCTCCGTTTGTGGTAAAAGTCCAGACGAAGATTGTAAAATGCCTACGGTAAAGGCATAACTGAATTTAGTAAATTGTCTTTCCTCCTTCATTTTAATCTATAGAATTAAATTATCTTAGCGACATAAAGGCACGCGGAGAAAATAAATTTACTTTCCTTGAAATAGCATGAATGCAGCTTTACCCAGAGGGTAGTATAAGATACTAGCGGAATGAACCGCGATAGCGGGAGGGTGGCTAAGTCATTGAAAATGCCTGTCCACCTTTGGTGGGAAGTTGATTGAGCTAATTCGAGGAATCAAGAATGTAAATTTATTCGTGCCCCACTACAAATTAATAATTATGTCGCTAAGATTTACCCTTCTTTCTATTCTGTTCTCTATCTCTATAATTTTCATTCATGCACAAGAACGTATTGATGGCACCTTGAGTTTTCAAACTGATCCTGCCAAACAATACTCCATTTATGTGCCTTCTACTTATGAAGAAAATACACCAAATAAATTAATGTTGGGCTTTCATCCTTTTAACACAAGTCGTTGGAATTCAATGTCATGGTGTGATACACTTATAGCTTTTGCTGAAACGAATAATCTCTTACTAATTTGTCCAGATGGAGGAGTTGATGGCAAAATAGATGATCCTATAGATACAGCTTTTACCAGTATGATTCTGGATTCTATGGAAGTTTGGTACAATGTAGATGACACCCAAATCTATGCAATGGGATTTTCATGGGGTGGTAAAACGACTTATACGTATGGACTTCAACATGTTGAACGATTTGCTGGTTTTATGCCAATTGGAGCAGCCGTCAATGTAAGTGAAGTCAATGGAATTTCAGCCAATGCGAAAGATAAACCATTTTATGTGGTGCATGGATATAATGATAGCCCAAGTTCGCGTTTTTATCCCTTAGTCAATGCGATGGAAGAGGCTAGTGCTTGTGTGGAAACTAATTTGATGAGTGGAGTGGGGCATACGATTGATTTTCCCAATCGAAATAATATTTTGACCATAGCATTTGAATGGCTAGAAACGATTAATTGTGGGGAGACGACTTTAAGTCAAGAAATAAATGAACTAACCCTTTCTATTTTTCCTAATCCAATTGAATCAGGTCAAAATCTCCAACTAAATGACTTTTTTGATGAAGTTTTAGTCTACACTTTTGATGGAAAATTAGTGGGAAATACTTTTCTTACGAATGAGATTGAAATGAATCAAAAAAGTGGAGTATACAATCTTGTTTTAATCAAAAAAGGAAAGTTACAAACGGTAAAAATTATGGTTGAATAAACGATTTTTCAACCGATCAATTAAATTGAATTAGCTTGATTTCGATCTAATACCACATCTTTCAATTCTTTGAGCCATTTGTATTCGTGAGGAAGTACCTTTTTGAAGGCTTCTTTTACAGAAACATAAGTTCCTTGTTCCATGCCTGTTTTGATGGTATCTTTTACAATACGAACATCTTCTTTGATGATCGCTCGTACCGAAGGAATTTCATGCCAATCCGCTTCCATAGCTATAGCTTGATGCGTTTGCCCATCTTCTAGTTCAAGCTCATCTAACTCAATGAGATCTTCTTTCTTATATTTTAGAATACCTTCAGGAATACGCCATTTATCTTCTCCTTCCGCTTTTTCTTTTAATAGAAAAACTTCCAAACCTTTACGATTGATACGATAAATTACGATTCGAGCATTATCAAAAACACGCATAACAAAACTCTTGATGAAGAATACATACTAAACGCTTTTCTAGCATTTAGGTTTATAAAATTTGACAAATTTACAAATTCTAAATAGAAGAGGATACTTATTGTCGACTTTTTTATATACGAAAGAAACTTGAATTTGGCTGTTTCTATCAAAAAAAAGATCTTAAAATGTAAAGATCATCCCTAAAATGAATCGCTTTTCTTGAAAGAATGCTAGCTTCGCACAATTATTTTAATATTAATTTCAAATGGGGAATAAAACAAGGCAGTGGTGGTTAATCGGGATTAGTTTCTTCATCGTTTATATCGTATGGGGATCTACCTATCTAACCAATGCATGGGGAGTGAAAGTTGTTCCACCATTTTTATTTGCTGGTACACGTTTTATTTTAGCAGGTTTATTACTTTTAGGATGGAGTCGTTTTATAAGCCCAATTCAGTGTACCTGGCAACAATTTAAAAATAGTGTGATTGCCGGTTTCGCATTGTTTGCTGTAGGAAATGGTTTTGTGGTTTGGGCTTTACAATATGTCGATTCTGGATTGACTGCTTTAATCGTTTCATGTCAACCCTTATTAGTAGCCTTAATGATTTGGGGTTTATATAATGAAAAGCCCAATTGGCGAACGAGTTTTGGAATTGGATTAGGTTTAATTGGTATGTACTTATTAATTGGGCAACCCAATATTGATATTAGTTTTGAATGGGGTTTAGGTGTAGTCATGGTTTTAATAGGCGTGAGCGCATGGTCGTACATGGCAATTTGGGTGCCGCGAGTAGATTTGCCTCCCCTTGTTGCACAAAGTGCAGCTTTACAAATGATAGGGGGAGGAGTAATCATGTTTATCATAAGTATATTCTTAGGAGATTTTGGCGTTTTATATACCATGCAATTGACACCGAAAGTCATATGGTCTTTTATTTATTTGGTATTATTTGGGTCAATCGCAGCCTTTAGTGCTTATAATTATTTATTGCTAAATGTTTCGACCACAAAAGTCGTCACCTCTGCTTATGTAAATCCAGTAGTCGCTTTATTCTTAGGATGGCGATTTAATGCGGAGATAGTTACTTCCCAATCTTTAATAGCAGCAGTGATTCTTTTAATAGGTGTATTTTTCATCAATTCAGCTAAAAATTAGTAGCTTTTAATAGATTTTAACATAATTGTATTAAAGAGGAATTTGACTTCTATGGACAAATTTTTGATTCTTTGACTTTTCCCTGAAAAAGTCAATTCAAATCTAAAATCGTTCACTTCTTGCAGTCGTTTACTCTTTTATTTTGAACTGACCACTGGATTGGTTAAAGAAGGAAATTTTTCAAGAAAAAAGATAAATAAATACCTACTTCTTTTTTATAATTCTGAAACAAATCTCATTTTAAGAATCTTTCCTTCTGCTTAATTCGTTTTAACATTGTATTAATTTAAACAATACTTCCTTACCTTTATACGTCTAAGGAATGGTACATCAATAAATTGATGTTTTATGAATAGGGAATTTTGTTTGCTATCAAGGCGAAAAAGAGGCGCATAGCCTAGCTACGTAACGATTTTTTCAACAAAGAGAGCAGACAAAAGAACCACTCAAAAATGTAAATTTATTTTTGAACTATTTCTAAAGGAACAGAACTACTAAATTTTGTTTGAATGAGAAAGATACTTTTATTTTTATCATTGTCTTTTTTTCTAGGATTTTCCAATACTCAAGCTCAAAATGCTGTTTTGGAAGGATACGTCTTTGAAAGTAACAATCGAGGTTATTTAAACTTGGTAAAAGTTACCATTAAAGAAAAAGTTTCTCAGCAAGTTCTAGAGAAAATAGTTTCTAATCGTGAAGGTTTTTTCACAACTACACTTCCCCTAAATCAAGATTTTGAACTTCTTTTAGAAAAAGATGTCTTTCAAGATAAAGTAGTAGAAGTCTCTACAAAGGGCATCCAAGCGGGAGAAAAAATTTATACTAAAGCAGAACTATTGCGTGAAGATGGTTATCTGTTTGACGTTACCATGGCTGAAAAATGGGATGGTCAATCTCAAGTTGATGCCATTCAAGGTGCCTTGGTGGAAATTTATAATAATACTACCGACAAAGAAGAACTCGTCTTAAAAGACCATCCTAATCCAACCTTTTCCTTTACTTTTGATAAAGGAAATCATTATACCGTAATGATTCGTAAAGAAGGTTACTTCACCAAACGAATGGAAGCTTATGTCGATGTAGATGGCTGTATCTTGTGTTTTGATGGCTTAGATGAAATCTCACCGGGGGCAGTTGGTGCATCTGATAACCTTACGGCTGGTCATGAAATGGGAACTATTGTTTCCAATGTTGAATTAGTCCCTATAAAAATAAATGAATCCATTACCATTAATAATATCTATTATGATTTAGGTAAATGGGATATAAGAGATGATGCAGCAAAAGAATTGGATAAATTAATCGTAACGCTTCGAGATAATCCTTCTTTAATTGTAGAATTAGGTTCACATACCGATGCGCGAGGTAAAGACGATTTTAATTTACGCTTATCGCAAAAACGTGCTAAGTCTGCAGTTGATTATATTCGTACAATGGGAGAGATCAATGCGGCTCGAATTACGGCTAAAGGATATGGTGAAACGAAATTGGTCAATAGCTGTAAAAATGGGGTAGACTGTAGTGAAAGAAAGCATCAGCAAAATCGTCGTACTGAATTGAAAATTGTAGGCTTATTACAAGAAGATCCTTTTGATGGTAGAAGTTTGGCACAAATTATCAAAGCTGAAAAATTTGATGAAATGTTGGCAGAGATAGAAAATCAAGAAGTCATTGAAATCAAAGAAGGTGATGAATTACCACCAGAATTAAAAGCTCAAATTGAAGCTGATCTTAATAAAGATAATGCAAGTGATTTCACAGCATCTGCTGAGGTGTCAACGGACAATGGAACTACCTCAATTATACAAAATACACCTGAAATCATAACTAATACAATTGTTGAGACGCCATCTTCTTCACCTGTAAAGGAAGAAATAGTGACTTTTACGCCTCCTCAACAAGAAGTAACACCTCCTTCTTCAGTACCACCAAAAAATAATCCTGTCCCTTCAGAAGAATCCATAAATGTCATTCGATCGGAAGGAAATGTTATTCGTTCAGAAATAGAAGAAGATGGAAGTATTGATGGCTTTGATACAGATTTTGAATTTGTAGAAGAATCAGAAAATGTAGCAGAAGATGATGGACGTACATTTGAAATGCAAAATGAATACGAAATAGATAAAACCATCATTTCTCGTCCTCCAAAACAAATCGCTACTAATTATTCTGGCTATAAAATCGAGTTTTATAATTCCCCTTATGAATTACCACAATCGCATGTCATTTTTTCAAAACATGGAAATATTTCAATAGAACAAAAGAAAAATGGTTCTTTTGCGTATCTTTTGGGCGATTTTAAATCTCGAGACGCTGCTTTTAGTTTTTTACGTGATGTAATGGATAAATTGTATCCCGGTTCTATGCTCATTCAATATGAAAATGGAAAGCGACGCTAACATTTAAATAAGACAAAATCAAAAACCAATATGCCTACTACTGAATTTAACTGGAAAACTTCAGACGGATTAAATATCTATGCCAAAGAATGGAGTATAAATAATCCAAACGCCGTACTTTGTATCGTACATGGATTAGGTGAACATTGTAATCGCTACAATCATCTCGCCGCTTACTTCAATGATAAAGGAATGGCTTGTTTGGCTTATGATCGACGTGGGCATGGACAGTCCGAAGGTGCGCGTGGACGTACGCCATCATATGAAGCATATTTAGACGAAGTAGCGGATTTAATTAATTCAGCAGTTGAACGTTATCCCGATTTACCTATTTTCTTATATGGTCATAGTATGGGTGGAAATATTGTTTTAAACTATGCTCTAAAACGACATCCAAAAATAGCTGGTGTAGTAGCGACAGGTTCTTGGATACAAATCAAAAATGCACCCTCTGGTGCGTTAAAATTTATTGGTGGTATTGTAAATAAACTAGGCGGTTTTGTACAATCCAATGGCTTACAACCTTCAGATGTAGCAAAAAACCCACAAGTAGCGATTGACTATGAAAATGATCCGCTGGTTCATGATAAAATAGGTTCGATTGCGGGCTTACAAACCCAAGCTGCTGCTGATTATCTCTATAATTTTAAAGGAAATGCACACATTCCAATGCTCGTTATGCATGCTACGGAAGATCGAATGACAATGGTAGAAGGCAGCCGTACTTTTGCAGCTCAGGCACAGGGCGATGTTACCTTAAAAGAATGGCCTGATGTGTATCATGAGATTCATAATGAATTGAATCAAAATGAAGTCTTCGATTATACTTATTCGTGGATGCAATCAAAACTATAAATGTCAAAAAAACGTCCGATTACTGCTGGACATCTTGATGTAGGTCAAGATCATTCTATTTATTATGAAAGCTATGGCAATCCTGAAGGTATTCCTATCCTCTTTTTACATGGTGGCCCTGGTTTAGGTTGTTCGGATCAAGATAAACGATTTTTTGATCCTCATAAATTCTTTGTGATTTTTTTCGATCAAAGAGCTTGTGGCCGAAGCTTTCCCCTTGGAAATATAGAATACAACTCTACTGAATACATTGTTCAAGACATCATCCAATTACTCGATTTTTTTAAAATTGATAAAGTCCATTTGTTTGGCGGTTCTTGGGGAAGTTTATTGGCTTTATATTTTGGAATAAAGTATCCAGAAAAAGTGGCATCAATGATTTTGAGAGGGGTTTTTTATGGTAATTTAGATAATATAAATTTTACTGAAAATGGAGGGGGCGCACACTTGTTTTTTCCACAAGCATGGGAGGAATATCGTACTCTTGTACCCATTGAATTTCAAGATCACCCCGCCAAGTATTATTATCAACAAATCAGTTCTACAGATCAAGAAACAGTTCAAAAATACGCTAAAGCTTATTATCAGTATCTAAATCATTTAGCGACTTTAAAGTCTAAACAACCTACATATTTGGATACCCTTTCTGAAGTGGAAATTGTTAAACTACGAATTCAATTATACTATTCCACCAATCAATTTTTTCATGCGGAAGCTTTCATTTTTGATCATTGTTTTAAATTAGATCATATTCCCATCCAAATTATACATGGGCGATACGATATGATTTGTCCTCCTTTTTACGTTTATCAGTTAAAAAAACGTCTGAAGAATGCGACGCTTCAATTTGTACATGCAGGTCATATCTCTTCCGAGCCTGAAATTGAAAAAGCCCTTCTCAAGGCACTTGATAAAATAGCATAGTATTTGATTATTTTTTCTGTGTACAGGACAAAACTTAGGAAGAGTGTTCTTTTTTAAGGGCAACGCAATAAATTACGTTGGAACAAGCCTCTTTTCAAGGTGGTTTTATCCCCTTGATCCTTCTAACGATTATTTTGTCCTGTACACAGTTATTTTTTATAAAAATCCCATTGACTTTATGAAGCAATTATTCTCTTTCTTCTTACTTTCTTTTTTGCTTAGTACTTCAATTTATTCCAATTCCATTCAAGGTAAGGTTTGTTTAGAATCAGATGATTATACGATTTCCTACGACAAAGAACAGACGATTTATATTTATGATGCTTCCCTAAATTTGTTAAATCAATATACTTTTGAAAAAAGCTTCCCTCGTTTTAAAAATAGAATGAAATTTATTGGTTGGTCTGATCCAGAGGATTATTTTTCAATGGTACCGAAAAATAATTTTAGTCACTTTTATGAAAATGAAACACATTTAATCTTTGCCTTTAGTGTACTAATTGGAAAATTAGAAACGATAGATTTGTTGTTTTTTGATAAAGCTCAAAATAGCTTTGAGTTTGTACGATCAAAATTTCCATTAGAACGATTAATTCATTCTAATAATTTTTATATCAATAAGGATAAGTTATATCTTCTTCAAATTACGGCATCCACTATTTTAATAGAAATAAGAGAATTATATCAACCAGATGAATTATTACATCAAATGACCTATCAAAAAGGGGAAGCCTTACATCCCACTAATACAAGTGTTGTTTTAGATTATGAAGCGCCCATACTTTTTGGAATTATGACCACAGGCGGAAAAACATTTGATGAAAAAGAAGAGGCGAAATCAATGAAAAAAATTATGAATAAAGGATCAAAATGGGGCTGTAAAATCAAAGCCTTTCCTTTAAATGAAAATACCACTGAAATTACGCTTGGAACCCATTATATTATGACATCTGGCCCTGATGTAACCATGATGGCGACTACAGAAAAACTTTTTTATTTTAAAGTCGTATTGGATAGTAAGACCTATGAACATATTGACAATCAACAATTAGATCAATTAGGACTACAGCTCAGTCAAGAAAAACTTAAATAATGATTACCACCAAGCAACAAGCTAACTCCCCAATGTTAACAAAAGCCGATAAAAAAGTATTACGAGAAGATTTATTCCGCCATTTAGATGGTATTGTTACTGCACCAACTGCTTATGCATTATACCAAAAAGGGGTGTTACAATTCATTGCTGAAGAAGGTCAACTTAGCCTTGCTCAATTGGTTGAGAAATTTGATGCGAATGAAGGCTACTTAAATGTCGCGTTTCGAGTATTAAGTGCTCAAGCTTGGTTGACACATACTATTCAGTCTGATAATTCTATTGATATTTCGATAACGGAACGAGGACGAATTGCTTTGAATTACATTCCGAAATACAAAGGAGTCGTTGATTTAATGAAGTTATCTGGGAATTATCATCATCGAAAATTTGAAATGGAACCCTTCCGAATTTTTGAACAAATTTTCACGGCTTATCAAGACCAAGATTTGGTAGATGAACAGGCAGATGAATTAACGCAAAGCGTGCAATATCAGGTAAAAAAACATATTGAAGGCGTATTAGTGGGCCCTACTGTCGTTTTATTAGGAATGAATGGAATGTTTCATAAATATTTCATGGAAGCTTCTTTTAGTCCTGATGAATTTCATAACGATCCAGAGAGTTTTGGGAAAATTTTAAACTTTTTTACTTTTTTAGGTTGGTTTAATAAAAAAGGAACGACTTATCAGTTTACGCAAAAAGGCTTATTTTTCGCGAAACGATCTAGTGCTTATGGGGTAACGGTTTCTTATATTCCGACCTTTAGAAAGATGGAAGAATTAATCTTTGGAAATCCACGTGTTTTGTGGGATACCCCCGAAAATTCTCCTGAATTACATGTAGATCGTGCAATGAATGTTTGGGGAAGTGGGGGAGCGCATTCTACCTATTTCAAAAAGATTGATGAAGTCATCATTGATTTGTTCAACAAACCCATTGAAGAGCAACCCAAAGGAATCATTGACATGGGATGTGGAGATGGCACTTTTTTAGTACATCTTTTTGATGTAATCGAACGTAGAACCAAGCGTGGGCAAATGCTCGAAGAATATCCTTTATTTTTGATAGGCGTAGATTATAATCGTGCAGCATTGAAAGCCACCAAAAGTAATATTATCAAAGCAGATGTATGGGCTAAAGTAATTTGGGGAGATATTAGTGATCCGCAATTATTAGAAAAGGATTTAGCTGAAAATTATGGGATCGAAATGAAGGACTTACTCAATGTTCGTACCTTCTTAGATCATAATCGAATCTGGTCTACTCCTAAAAAAGAATCGAAAACTTCTAGTACTTCAACAGGAGCGTATGCCTTCCGAGGAGAGCGATTATCCAATCAGGCGGTCGAACAAAATTTAAGAGAACATCTTCAAAATTGGATGCCTTATATCGAACGTTTTGGTTTATTAATGATTGAACTCCATACCATTCCTTCAGCTTTAACCGCCCAAAATTTAGGTAGAACTGCTGCTACGGCTTATGATGCCACGCATGGTTTCTCCGATCAATACATCGTAGAATTGGAAGTGATGAATCGAATTATTGAAGAAGTAGGTTTGCAAAATGTAGCGGCCTATCATTCCAAATATCCAAATTCAGACTTAGCTACGGTTAGTATTAATTATTTGAAAGGAACGTAGTCTATTTTTAGAATAATTGATAGATTGCATAAAATAGAATTGTCAGACTTGTCTGCGCGGGTAGGTTTATTCGACACTAAATCAAATTTACTTTTATATTCTAATGCTTTAGAGTAGTAATTTTCGCTTAGAGGTATGAAGTACATAATTGAATAAATATTTCAATGTTAGTATTAGGCCTGTCGAAAAAAGCAATTTCCAGAATTTTAACCGCCCGAAAGGGAGAATTTTTAGAATTTTGGAGTCGAAGCGGAAAAATTTTAAAAATCTAGGTTAAAAGTTCTGAGAAATATGCGATTCGACGAGCTTTTTGGTTCTTTTTTGCGGTAAAAAAGAACAATGCTATATATCAAAATATCGAAACGAGAATCACTAACTAGAGATTATATTTAATCTTCTTATTCTGTATAAGGATCAATCGTTTTAATTTTCCCGTCTTCATCGTAGGTGATTTCTGTCATTTTAATGGAACGAAGATGGGTAATTCCTTCCGATAAAACCGAATCATGATAAAATAAATACCATTTTCCATCTACTTCACAAATAGAATGATGAGACGTCCAACCAATTACAGGATTGAGTATGCGTCCTTGATACGTAAAGGGACCATAAGGATTATCGCCCGTCGCGTAGCAGATGAAATGCGTATCGCCAGTAGAGTAGGAGAAGTAATATTTACCATTGTATTTGTGTACCCAAGCGGCTTCAAAAAATCGTCGGTCATTATCTCCAGCTAATAAAGGATTGCCATTCTCATCTAATATTGGAATTTCTCGTGGCGTTTCCGCAAATTCTTTCATGTCATTCGTTAGCTTGGCGACGATAGGGCCAAGGGCGGGTTCGTGGGCGAGGGGCTCTTCATTTGCTTCATGATATTCATTCTTTCGATACTTTTGCAATTGTCCGCCCCAAATTCCACCGAAATACATGTAGTATTCCCCATTTCCATCATTTAAAACGGCTGGATCAATGGAATAACTTCCTTTGATCGCCTCTGGTTCAGCGACAAATGGTCCTTCAGGACGATCTCCTATAGCAACTCCTATTTGAAAAATATCATCTTTTCGTTTAGCAGGAAAATAAAAATAGTATTTACCATCTTTTTCTGCCGCATCTGGTGCCCACATTTGACGTTCCGCCCAAGGTACATCATCAATATCTAGTGCAACGCCATTATCTGTAACTTTTCCATTGACAGCATCCATAGATATCACATGATAATCGCGCATACCAAAATGATCGCCATTGTCATTAAACGGAATTCCTGCATCGATGTCATGCGAGGGATAAATGTATATTTTTCCGTTAAACACATGTGCGGAAGGATCAGCCGTGTAAATATGTTCCACTAATGGATCGGAGATTGCCCTTCTTTTTAAATCAGCAATTACTTTTGGATCGAGTTTTTCTTCTGCCATTTTATATTAATTTTTTGAACTTGAATTTTATTCTGTGCGTCTTGCTTTTAAATCTGCTTCAATGGTGTCTTCCATCGATTTATTGATTTCATAGAAAAATAGTAAGCCAATTCCTATAAAAAAGGGAATACTTGGAAAAACACTTACCAACATCTTCGTACCTTCAATAGCACTTGCCGATTGAACAGCATTTTCTGCTAAATCGGTTACATATCCATAACTCCCTAAAATGGAAGTGACCAAAGCCCCTCCGATACTCAAACCTGCTTTTAATCCCACCATCATAGCAGAGAAAATAATTGCAGTGGCCCGTCGATTATTTTTCCATTCAGAATAATCGGCTACATCGGCAATCATCGCCCAAAGTAAAGGAATAGTGATTCCATAAAAGAAGCCATGCAAAATTTGTGATCCAAACATTAAACCAACAGACTGCTTTGAAAAGAAATAAAAAGCGAGTATAAAAAGTGTTGAAATAAATAATGCTGCTCCAAAAACATCTCTTTTTCCATATTTATCTGCTAAAGACTTAGAGAAACCAATGCCAATAATCATAAAAATAATTCCACCTGCATTAAACAAACCAAAACCAGCAGAAGTAGGATTTTCACCAAAGAAATTAATGCCAATACCAGCTAATCCATTTAAAACAGGTTGAATAAAGGACGCTAAACGAGCTTCATCTACGAAATTTTCAAAATAATAGACATACGAACCACCTTTCATTGCCAATGTAATAAATACTAAAGTCGTCAAGATGAGCATAATCACCCATGGTCTATTTTTTATCAAATCGCCTAAATCTTCTTTTAGACTAGATCGTTGTTCAGGCTTTGGAACAATTCGTTCTTTTGTCGTCAGAAAGGTAATGATTAGCAATATAGTACCAATAATCGCCAAGTAAGTCATGACTGTTTCAATCCCTGCGGCTTTATCTCCACCACCCGCATATTCAATGATAGGCAACATAAATACCTGAACAAAAAACTGAGCTACCATTACTGCTACAAAACGATAGGCCGACATACTATTTCGTTCTGCCATATCACCCGTGATGACCCCACTGAGTGCAGAATAGGGTAAATTATTCGCAGCATAAAGCAAGAGCAAAAGGGTATAGGTGACTATAGCATAAATTACTTTTCCTTTGTATGAAAAATCAGGCGTGGTAAACGCTAATAATGCGACAACACCAAGTGGAATTGATGTCCATAAAATCCAAGGTCGAAATTTGCCCCATTTACTGTTGGTTCGATCGGCTAATGCCCCAATAACAGGATTAAAACCAAAAGCAGCTACCAAACCAACCACTAAGATGATAATGGAAGCATCGGAGGTTTCTAAACCATAAATATCGGTATAGAAATAAGCCAAATAGGTCATTAACGTCTGGAAAACTAAGTTAGCTGATAAATCTCCTAAACTATAGCCTATTTTTTCTCGGATGGATAATTTTTGCGAAATATTAGTCATCGTTCTGTTTGTTTAGTTTTGAGATTTA
Source organism: Saprospiraceae bacterium (assembly GCA_020628645.1). GTDB lineage: Bacteria > Bacteroidota > Bacteroidia > Chitinophagales > Saprospiraceae > JAHDES01. The sequence goes on along the minus strand of JAHDES010000004.1, from coordinate 12,831 downwards.
GGTGTTGTCTTCTCTTTCAAAGCCATCACTTGATGATATGCTTTTTTAGGTTGGAAATTTCGATCAAATAGTAAGGGATAATTAGTTCTACCTTTGATGGGCCAGCCATTGAGCCAAGAATGTCCATCATTTACCCCCCAGAAAGTAATTCGATCAATCTTATCCGCATGTTTTAAAAATAAAGCAAACAACTCTTCATATCGATCCGCCATTTTTACTTGCATCGAATCTGGTAAACCTGCTCGAAATGGATCCATAAATTCTTTGCCTTCGAAATCTTCAAAATTCTGACTGACTTCAGCTCCTTCTAAATCCCAAGGATTGGGTAAAGCCGTTACATCTAATTCGGTAAACATCACTTTAATTCCTAAAGCCGCATAATCTTCAATAGCTTCTTCAATCAATTCAACAGAAGCACCTAATAAGCTCCAATGTCCTTGAATACCCACACCATCTATTTTCACCCCTGCTTCTTGTATTTTTTTAATCAAACGAATGGCCCCTTCGCGCTTTGCCTTTTGCTCAATATTGTAATCATTGTAATAGAGTTCGACATCTGGATCAACTTTCTGGGCAATTCTAAACGCTTCTGTAACATAATCATCTCCCAAAACCTTATAAAACATAGATTCGCGCATCGTACCATCTTCATTTAAAGCTTCATTGACGACATCCCACGCATCAATCCGACCTTTAAAATGTTGTACAATCGTAGTAATATGTTTTTCTAATTGTTGCATCAAAATGGTACTATCCGTAATTTCTTCCACCCAAGGTGCGAGTTGGGAATGCCAAACGAGTGCATGACCGACGGTTTGCATCTTATTTTTGTTCGCTAAATCAATAAATTGATCAGGAATTTTAAAATCAAAACTATCGGGTGCAGGATGAATATACATCCATTTCATAATGTTTTCAGGCGTAATGCTGTTAAATTCTTTTTCTAATAAAGCATTGGCTTCGGAATCCGTACCTAAAATATGGTCTTTGCTCAAAGCTGCACCGACATAAAAATCATCTTGAAAAACACTATGAAGAGAAGGTGGTTTTTCTTCTTTTGAAATGCTTGTAGTAGGTGTATCATTACAAGAAGAAGAGAGAAAGGAGATAATCAATATCCCTACGAAAAAATGTAATACTTGCATTGGTCCATTTATTAATAAATCAAAAACTGTTCAAGGTTTCATACATGAGCAGTCATTCTACCAAGTAGAATTTTATGAATATTGAATAAATGAATTTGTTAATTGATTAATGATTAATAATCAAAAAACCTTATGCAAGCTAAAAAAAACGATGCTATTTTCATAATGAGAGACGGAAATTCTCTAACAGAAATGTATTATTTTTCTCACCAATAAAACCGTACCATTAAAAGGGGCGTTCGTTCGAGGAGGCTTTTTTCAAAATAGGCAAGTTCGAGGATGCCTTCTTCTTCGAAATCTTCTATGAAATAATCTTTCGAAAATAGATTGTCTCTTCCTAAGAGATTGATGCAAGAAAATGCAAAATCTGCTTTTAGTTTGCTGTTTTTAAAGCTGGGACGATAGTTGATGCCCATATCTAAACGACTGTAGAAGGGGAGCCGTTCATTGTTTAGGGTTTCAAAATCAAGTTGATGAAAGTCTATCTCCCCTTCTTCATCAAAAATAGGAGAAAAGCCCAAGGGCGCTGAAAAAGGAATACCAGAATGGTACTGCCAACTCAAGGAAAAATGCCAATTTTTATAGGTATAACTATTGACCACACTTAAATTGTGACGAATGTCATTGTTCGCTGAAAAGGGTTCAGCATACAGCTCAGGAAAGAAATTATCTACTTTGCCAAAAGAATAATTCAACCACACTTTATACGGTTTCCATCTTTTTTTGATTAAAATATCTAAACCAAACGCTTGTGAAGTACCTTCAGATATTTCAAGGTCATTTTGCCCCAAAACTGGCGATAAGGTACTCAAACCATCTGTGAAATTGTAATAACCTTCTACATCTAACAAGAATCCTTTTTTATTATAAGAAAAACCTACTGCTACTTTTTGCGCACCTTGTGAAAAATCAGTTTCTGCCTCATTGATGATCCAAATGGGATTACTGACCCCCAAATCAGTATGCCCAAAATCTCGTAACTGACTGATATATTGATGGAAAATACCTGCTTCTGTTTTAAATTTTAATCCTTCCTCTAGTACATATTCAAAATTAAGGCGTGGCGCAAAGGTGAAGGATTGGTTTTCTACATCATAGGTCGTCCGTAAACCTGTATTAAATTGCCAGTTTTTTTGTAGGATAGAAATCCCTGCAAACGCATTATGATAATGCCCCAAAGCAAAATTGACATCATTATAGCTTCCTTCGTAGCGATTTTGACTCTCAAAATTAAAATTGACTTGTTTTATATTGTAATCATAACCAAAAGTCAATTTCATTTTGGGGGTAAGTTGATACCTATTACTCCAAGCAATAGTGTTATCTTCGATATCATTGAAAAGCATATTCTGTTCTACCAAAATGCTATCTTCCGATTCTGAAAATTGAAAATCATATCGATTGGTATAGACCGAACGCATAACAGCAATTTCACTATTCCATCTAGGATTGATTTGTGCTTCCAAACTGGATTTAAGCGCAAAAGATTGGACATCTACTTCATCTTCTGTATGCAAATCTTCGTCCAAAATGGTCGCGAAATAATTAAAACGATTTTGACTATTAAAAACACTAGTTTTAAATTTTAAACGATCATTGATTTGATAAATTAATTTGGCATTCCAATCGTAATAATTCAAAAATTGCTCAATATCAATGAAGCCTTCTTCGACATCTTCTGCTTGCTCATCTATTTTGGAAAACTGAAATACTTTTTGCGAATAACTATTCAAGGGAGGCGAGGCATAAATGGGATGGATGGTATGGCGTCCTGAAACTAAGCAAGAAAGTTTATCTTTTATCAGCGGAATTTCCAGACTGGCGTGTACCTCAGAAAGACTTGTTCCTATACTTCCACGAAGGTCATTGGAAACGGAATCTTTTAAACTCATCGCAACGATGCCCCCTACACGATTATCGTATTTTGGATCGTAAGCGCCTTTGAAAACACTGACTTCATCAATCACAAATGGATTAATTGCCGAAATCATCCCAAATAAATGCCCTGGGTCATATAAGGGGACACCTTCCCAAAGAATTAAATTTTGATCGACGCTACTTCCCCGAATTTGTAGATTAGTAGAACTTTCATCCAAACTCGTAATTCCAGGAAGAAGTTGTACTGTTTTCAAAATATCATGCTCGACAGAAGAATAGGAATTCGTAAGTTTTTCATAATCCATAGTGTATCCGCTATAGGTTTCCCCTTGTGAAATACCATCTAAAATGTATTCTGTAACAATGATTTCTTGACTAAATAAATCCAGATCATTTTTAAGTATGAATTTTTTACAATCACTTAGCGGAAATTCTTGAATCATTAAATTAATGGATTCATACCCCAAATAACTGATGGCTACTTTTTGATGTTTATAGACTTCTAAATCTAATTGGAAATAACCTTTTTCATTAGTTTGTGTGAAAAAGGTATGGTCTTCACTTACAATGGTGGCGTAGGGGAGCGGCGACTGACTTAAATGCTCATAAACATAGCCACAAATGGAATACGTTGTTTTTGAAGGTAAATAAACGAGAACTGTTTTTTCATTTACATCAAAAGAAAAAGGCGTTTGATAAAGTAATTTTTCAATAGCTTTTGTAGGAGATTGAAAATCCAATTGTCCACTATAGGAATAATCAGCTAATAAAGCAGGATCATAATTGAAGATGAGTTGTTCTTTGGTTTCTATGGTTTTGATAATTTCAGTAATGGGAGTTCCTGAAAAGGAGAATGCTTTCTTTTGTGCAAGTAGAGGAAACGACAAAAGAAAGCATCCAAAAGTGAAAGCTAATATGTTAAATTTAATTGTATTATTTCTCTTCAATAAGTACTGTTTTTTGATCCGCTGAAATAGTAAATTTAATACCCAAAGGTTTACAAATATTGGTCAAAGCAGCCGTTAAATCGTCATGATTAAAATTACCACTAAAGGTACGATTTTTTATGGAGGCAGTTACATTTACATTATATTGACGCTCCAATTCAGCAAATACTTCATGAATATCTTCTTCGTAAAATCGAGAATTACCTGTAGACCAAAGTGGTTTTTCATGTTGGATACTTTCTATATCCTGCATCTTTTGATTGACTACATGAACGGACTGATTTTTGGTTAAAATCTGTTCTTGTCCTTGACTTCGTACCTGTACTTTACCCGTATAACATTCTACATGAAGATTTTCTCCCCAAGCGCGCACATTAAATTGAGTTCCTAGAACTTCAACTGTTCCGTTTGGTGTATTTACAATAAAAGAAGCTCCTTTTTGCACTTGAAATAAAGCTTCTCCTTTGAGTTGAAGCGAACGATTTTGTGTCCAGTTTTTTTCATCAAAATAAATGCTTGAACCATCATTTAGTGCCACAGTAGAACCATCAACAAAAGTGAAATTTTTAGTATCACCATTCAAGGCAATTAGTTCTGTTTGACTAGTATTAAAAACTAAAAACCAAGCAGCTACCAAAAGTGCTAAACTCGCGGCGATGCCGATTACCCACTTACTTATAGAAAGTGTTCGAATGGGTGTTTCTTTTTTTTGGTTTTTATTCTTAAAACGTTGATAACCTTCCTCAATATTGTAGGCTGGCATAGTCAACTTCTCCGTTTGTTGGATAATAGCTTCTAGCTCTTCCAACTCGCCACTTTGTTGGAGTGCTTGCAGCTCTTCTGGGCTGATGTTCCCTTCTAGCCATCGAGCGTATAGTGTATCTTGTTCATTCATAAACTACATGGGTTAAGTCCTTGGTTATAATTACAATAAAAACTGTGTACAGGACAAAAATAATTGTTAGAAGGATGCAAGGGGTTGAAACCACCTTGAAACGGGACTTATTCCAACGTAATTTATTGCGTTGCCCTTAAAAAGAACCACTTATTCTAAGTTTTGTCCTGTACACAGCAATTAAAATCAAAATGAAAAACTAAAATCTTCCAATTTTAATTTTAATTCTCATTAATAAAACAAGTGATGATAGATTTACCCTACACCTTTTTTGAAATTTTTCGTAATGCCTTCAATGCGTTGTGCATTCTTTTCTCTACTGCCTTGACACTGATATTGAGTAATTCGCTGATTTCTCGATATTTCATTTTCTCAATCCGATTGAGTAAAAAGACTTCGCGTTGTTTTTCGGGAAGTTCGGCAATAGCAGCCATGAGGCGTTGTTTGAACTCTTCTTCTTCTAATAGAAATTGCGGGTTTTCATTGGTTTGTTGCGTATGCGAATGTTGTTCAAATTTCAGCACGACTTTTTTATGTTGTACTTGATTGAGAAAACGATTATTAGCGACGGTAAATAGAAATGACTTCGCTTTTTCTAAGCTTACTTTGACGCAGTTTTCCCATAATTTAGCAAAGGCATCTTGCATTAAATCTTCGGCTTGTTGAAGATTACCTGTTTTGTAATACATGAAATTGCGTAAACTTTCTGCTTGAGCGACGAAAATGGAATGGAAAACCTTTTCCTCGCAAACACTATCTGCCATAAATGAAAAGTCTATAAAGTCTAAATATAAACGATAAATATACTATAAAATGGAGTATAGCTTAAAGAAATTTAAATAGAAATAATTTTCCAAATTGAAATTAATACCCCTAATAGAAGTTTTTCAATAAAAGAATTGCCGAACTTGCCTGAGAATTCTATGCTACAAGCAGGTTCATTCGACTTTAAATCAAATCTTTTATTATAGTGTACTTAATCGTCAAGTTAGAAGAGCGTTGCTATTGCACCATAATTTTTTTGTTGGTAATAATTTTTCCATCTTGTTCAATTAGAACTACATAAATGCCTTTTTGTATTAATTCCAAATTATAAACAGAGGAGGTGTGATCTACTAGATGATAAACCACTCGTCCCATTTGATCTATAATTTTGAGGGATACATTTTTCTTGTTTTCCAGATGAATATTTATAAATCTATCGGTAGGATTCGGAGAAATAATAATAGATTCGCTATCCAATTCCAAAGTATTAATAGTCATACATGCTTCTACAACTTCTTCTTTTGAATTACAACCCTGTGTATTTTGACTGAAGCTAATTTGTTCATCAGCTAGTTGTAATGCTTCACAAAAACTTTTGATGCTACAATTGGATAGTTTTGGACATGATTCTATATTAAAAATGTTCATCATTTCGGGAATTAGATTATCTAGACCAGATAATGTTTCTAAGTTGTTGTTATTATTTATAGAAGTTATGCCACCTATCTTTTTCAAATTTTCTAATCCTTCAAAACTCACAAGTTCATCTGAATTTTGAATAATGAAAAGACCATCAATCCTTTCTAAGGATTTGAATCCTTTAAAGTTGAGCAAAGAAAAATCATTTATGAAAAGTTGTCCTTCATTAATTCGAAGAGATTCAAAAATTTCTGTATCAACTAGTATAGGGATTTCATCTAATATTAAGCCCCCACTACCAATAGTTTCAAGCGTTGAAAATCCTTTTATTTCTTCTAAATTAGTTAAATAAGCTAGAATCATTGTGCTTATAATCTCTTTAAGTTGATGAAAGCCATCTATGCTAGTAAGTAGCCCACAACTTGTAATAAAAAGAGAATATGTATTTTTTAATCCTAAGAATCCATTAATCTGTTTTAAATTATCCAAGGAAGAAATACTTAACCCTCCACTTATATCTTCAATCTTATTAAAACCATTAATATATTCTACTTTTGATAAACTTAAAATTTGTATTCCTTCACCTACATAGGCTAAATCTGAAAGTCCATCTAAATTTAATAAGTCAGGACAATTAGAGATAGTTAAGTTGCCCATGACAGAATCTATTTGACTTAAAGCATCAAGATTAGTGATGTCATTACCTGTAATGATAAGAGGCTCGTTTATGCTTACAACATTGGGGAAATTAATAGGGAAATTATCTATTTCTTCTTGACTGCTTAGGTGTAAACTAAATATAGAGGGTAGGTAACATAGTACAAATGATACTGTTAAAATTAATCTAGGCATTATATTTTATTTTAAAGTTTGATTTAATCGACCCAAGAGATATTTTTTTTCAATAGAGAAGACGTCTTTTCTTCTGCACTTCCTTTTTCCATTTGATGATTATACACCCAGTTGGCTAGAGGTGGCATGCTCATCAAAATAGATTCTGTACGTCCATTCGTATCTAAACCAAATTTTGTGCCTTTGTCCCAAACAAGATTAAATTCAACATATCGTCCTCGTCGTAAGGCTTGCCATTGTTGATGCTTTTCGGAGAAAGATTTATGTTTATTATTGTTTAAAAGAGGGAGATAAACCTTACAAAAGGTAGTGCCGATCGTTTGAGTAAAAGCGAAATGATCTTCTTTTGTTTTGCCTTCTTTGTTGCTTAAACGATCATAGAAAATCCCTCCAATTCCTCGTGTTTCATTTCGATGTTTGATAAAGAAATAATCGTCTGCCCATTTTTTAAACTTGGGATAATAGTTTATATCATGCTGATCACAAGCATCTTTCAAGGTGTGATGAAAGAACGTTGCTTCTTTTGTATTGATATAATGGGGCGTAAGATCAATCCCACCTCCAAACCACCAAGTGCCTGTACTCATTTCAAAGTAGCGAACATTCATATGAATAATCGGTACAAAAGGATTTTTAGGATGCAATACAATAGAAACGCCACTTGCAAAAAAATCAGCACCTGCTTCTAGTTTCAGTGCTGTAGTAATTTTCTCAGGCATAGGCCCATGAACCGCAGAAAAATTCACGCCTCCTTTTTCAATATGCTGACCCATGATGATGCGTGTCCGTCCACCACCACCTTCAGCACGCTGCCATTGGTCTTCATGGAAACGACCTACACCATCTGCTGTTTCTAATTGTTCACAGATATCATCTTGAAGTGACCGAAACCAATTGGCAATTTGTTCTTTTGAAATCATTATTTACTATTTTTGAACCACAAGAAGGCACAAAAGATTATGTAAGAATTATGTATTTTCCAATTTATGTACTGCTGCTGCAACTACTTTTTTAGAATTACCGACAAAAATTTCATCGTCTATTAAAATAACAGGACGTTTCAAAAACGTATCTTCTTCTAATATGTACTTTCGATAGTCTGCTTCTGAAAGGGTCATTTCATTCAATCCTAAGGCACGATATTTCATTGCTCTTCTGGAAAAAAGGGCTTCATATGAACCTGCTTTTTCCTTCATTTCGTCAATTTGTTCTGCTGTGATTTTATCTTCCCGAATATTTTGCAATTCAAAACCTTCTCCGTTGTTTAGTTCTTTTATAATACGTTGGCAGGTGCTACAATTGGCTAAGTGATAGATTTTTCTCATCTTGTATTTTATTTTGAATCAAATATACCAAACATCTTTTTTTGAAAAAATCTCCTATTTAAATATAACAAAATTATGACCTATATTCCCGAATCTGAATTGATTATCAATCCAGATGGTAGCATTTATCATTTGAATTTACGACCAGAACATTTAGCAAAAACAATTATTACGGTAGGCGACCCAGATCGTGTGGCAGCAGTTAGTCAACATTTTGACAAAATTGAATTTCAAATCCAAAAACGAGAGTTTGTAACGCATACAGGCTATCTTGGTACGAAACGAATCTCCGTTATTTCTACAGGAATTGGTACAGACAATATTGATATTGTATTGAATGAATTGGATGCTTTAGTGAATGTTGATTTTAAGGAACGAAAAGTAAAAGAACAACATACGAGTTTGGATATTATTCGGATTGGAACATCGGGCTGTTTGCAAGAAGATATTCCAGTGAATAGTTTTTTAATTTCTTCTTTTGGGATTGGGTTGGATGGCTTGATGTTGTATTATGATTATAAAAATAATGCCGATGAAACGCTTTTGCAGTATGATTTTATGGAGTATCGTCCTTCAGAATTAAATTATCCGATTCGTCCCTATTTAGCACAAGGATCAACGAATTTGATTGAAAAAGTAGGTCAAAAAATGATTAAAGGCATTACGCTTACCTGTCCCGGTTTTTACGCTCCACAAGGTCGAAAAGTAAGAGCGAATACAATCGTAGAAGATTTTATTCCTTTATTTGCAGATTTTCAGCATAAAAATCTTCGTATCACCAATTTTGAAATGGAAACAGCAGGAATTTATGGGATGGCGCGATTATTGGAGCATCGTGCTATATCGTGTAATGTATTGTTGGCGAATCGTCAGACGGGCGAATTTAGTTCCACTCCAAAAGAAACAGTAGATAAATTGATCAAATACGTTTTGGAACAAATTAGTGATTAAAATTTGTAATGCCAATACACAGAAATGGAAATGGATGCGTTTCTATTCAAATGGATGTTCAATTATTTTAATCCCACTGTTTTGAAATCAAAAAGTTATGAAATTCAAAATTTCTTTTCTTACCGTCCTATTTGCAATTGGTTTTAGTTTGCCATCTTGTTCAGATGATGGTTTGAATTGTAATTGCCCTCCGATAGAAGGAGAGTATTTTGATATTAAAGGCATTGACTTTGCACATCATTCCGATACAGAGCTATGCTGTTTAGTGATAGATGAGGTAGCTTGGCAAGATTATGCCTTGGGCTTACATTTCGAGGTAGATTATTATAGTGATCTTGTACCTAAAGCCCCTTCTATTTGGTCAGAATTTGATTTGATGAGTACGGCTTATGGCTGTAGTTGTTTGTATAATGGTATTTCAGGTACAGAAGAAATGTTTGAGGCAGTCACTATCATTACTCAAAATGATTATAATGAAAACTATCTAGCAGGTGATACGATTACCTCAATATTCCAAGGACATACAGAAGGATATGGAACATTTAACCTTCAAGAATTCATAGAGGAAAATGAGATGATTTATGCAGAAGATATCTGGTTGACCTTATTGGAAACTCCTTCCTTACCACATGAACTAGAACTTCAGGTTATTATTGAACTGAATAATGGCGAAACCTATCAGCGAGAAATGGATGCTATTATCTTGGAATAAAAGCGCACTATATTTAGAAAAAACTAGCCATTCACATACATTACTTCCTTCACTGCTTTGATTACTTTAGCAGGATTTGGTAAATATTCTTCAACCAAAGTGGGGGCATAAGGTAGGGAAGTATCCGCAGAATTGACTCGAAGCACAGGTGCATCTAAATAATCAAAAGCAAATTTTTGAATCTCATAGGCAATTTCCGCTGAAACGCCAGCAAAGGGCCAGCATTCATCTATTACAACCAAACGATTGGTCTTTTTAACGGATTCTACTAAAGTAGCATGATCGAGTGGTCGAATGGTACGAAGGTCAATCACTTCAGCTGAAATGCCTTCTTTCGCTAATTCATCTGCTGCGGCAAAGGCAACTTTCATCATTTTATTGTAGGAAACAATCGTAATATCCGTTCCTGTACGTTTCACATCAGCCACACCAATAGGTACCGTATATTCTCCTTCTGGTACTTCACCTGTTTCTGCATACATCACTTCTGATTCCATAAAGCAAATTGGATCTTCATCACGAATGGCAGATTTCATTAATCCTTTTGAATCATAAGGATCAACGGTAGAAATGACTTTTAAACCTGGGCAATTTGCCATCCAACTTTCAAAGGTTTGTGAATGTTGTTGAGCCAACTGACCTGCTGAACCCGATGGCCCTCGAAATACGATAGGACAAGTAAATTGACCTGCAGATTGAGAAAGAGTTTTAGCAGCATTATTGACGATTTGATCAAAAGCTAAAACCGCAAAATTCCAAGTCATAAACTCAACAATGGGGCGAAGACCATTCATGGCAGCACCCACTCCAATCCCTGCGAACCCTAATTCTGCAATAGGCGTATCAATTACACGTTGAGGCCCAAATTCATCTAACATTCCTTTACTCACTTTGTAAGCTCCATTGTATTGGGCTACTTCTTCTCCCATTAGGAATACGCGCTCATCTCGACGCATTTCTTCTGACATTGCTTCTCGTAAGGCTTCACGTAATTGAATTATTCTTGCCATTTTTTATACAATCGTTAAAGTTTAAAATTGAAGATGCAAAACTAAGCATTCTCTATTAAAAAACATTGATTTCAAAGGAATGTTTACTAAAAGAATTAAGTAGCTTTGCGAAATGCAACAAATAGGTGTCATAGGTGCGGGATCTTTTGGTACTGCGATTGCTGATTTAATCTCAGATAATGCAGAGGTACTTTTATATTCACGTCAAACTAAAATTGTACAACAGATCAATGAAACCCATCAACATTTTGGGATTCAACTATCTGAAAATGTTAGAGCTACAGATGATTTAGAAGAAATGGCGAAGCGTTGTCAATTGCTATTTGGAATTGTACCTTCTGTCAATTTTCGAGAGATGATACGTTCTTTATCACCTTATCTTCGTCCTTACCATATTCTTATTCACGGGACAAAAGGTTTTGATACTGTAGATATTGATTTATATAATCCTGATTTAAAAACTATAAGTCGTCGTCAGGTTTATTCCATGTCTGAGGTGATATTGCAAGAAAGCTCTGTACTTCGAGTGGGATGTTTATCAGGCCCAAATTTGGCTTCTGAAATATTAGCAGGACAACCTACAGCTACGGTAGTCGCTAGTCGTTTTCGCGAAGTAATTAAAATAGCAGAAAAAGTACTCAATTCGCGTCGATTTCATGTTTTTGGATCTTATGATTTGTTAGGAGCAGAATTGGCGGGTGCTTTGAAGAATGGGATTGCAATAGGAGCTGGAATCTTGCATGGAATGGGGATGGGTAAAAATATTCAAGCTCTTTTGATTACTAGAGGATTGAATGAAATGATTCATTTTGGAAAAGGATTAGGGGCAGAAAGCTCTGCTTTTTTAGGAACGGCAGGAATTGGCGATTTGGTAGCAACTGCTTCTAGTCAAGATAGCCGAAATTTTATATTTGGAAAGCGATTGGGGCAAGGAGAAACGATGGAGGATATTTTAAAAACCATGCCTGAATTGGCAGAAGGAGTTCGTACCCTAAAGATTATGAAACTCCTTGCTGATGCCCAGAAAATTAGAGTACCCATCACCCAAATGTTGTATAGTATCATCTATGAAGGATTTGAAAAAGAAAAAGCCTTGAATTACTTAATGAAATATCCTTATGGTGTGGATGTGGATTTTTTGTAGGAAAAATTAGAAAAATAACTTATTAAGTTAAAGAGTTACTTGTCTTTTCTTACTTTTTCAATGTATTCAATATAACCATTAATTCCATTAATTTGCTGTTGACTCAAATTTTGATCATTGAGTTTCGTAATAACTTTTTTAGGAACATTAAAGGAATTAACACCTACTTCAACTCCTGTAATTACTACTTTTCTTGTTTTGTAAAATGTTTTTTTAGCGCTTATTCTAAAACTCGAATCTACAATTATTTTCAATAATTCAGGAATGATATTTTTGAAATCTTCTTTTGAAGAAAAGGTTAAATCATCTATAAATCTTGAGTATGTAATATTTGATTTTTCACAGACTTTTATAAGTTTTTGATCTATTGGATGGAAAACTAAGTTTGCAATAGAAGTACTTGTTGGAGCTCCTTGCGGCACCATGCCTTTATAAGTGGTTAGTTTTGTGATTTTATGAGCAATGTCAGGTGAAAATCCTCTTGATGTTAGAGCTTTATAAACTTTTTTATTATCAATCTATCTACTGAACGATAGATTTATTTAATATGTATTTTTTACGCTCCAGT
>JAHDES010000041.1 GCA_020628645.1 Saprospiraceae bacterium | reverse complement strand
GTTCCATCTTTTTGGAACCCTATCATATTAATACTTTTTATTGTTCATTAGAATACTTATGCCGATTTGATTAATTCATTTTGTATATATTAAGAATGAATCAAGTACGGCATCTTCCTAAATCCCGTACTCAAAGAGTCGGGAATACGTCTAAGGTATGTTTCTGCGAAAGCATTTATTTAATTGTGTATTATGACACTTCAACTCAATAGACGAGAATTTACAGTAACGGATTATTACAAAATGGCAGAGGTCGGTATTTTGAAACCTACAGATCGCGTAGAGTTAATTCATGGTCAAATTATCCAAAGAATACCTCAAGTAAGCAAACATTCTGGAATGATTAATTGTCTTACAAGACTCTTGATTCCATCTTTCGAATCTGAAAAAGTAATTGTAAGTGTTCATAATCCAATACATTTAAATGACACGAATGAACCAAGACCTGATTTGGTAATTGCTAAATTTGATAAAACTTACTATTCTTCAAACCATCCTACCCCCAAAGATATCTATCTAGTTATAGAAGTAGCTGATTCGTCTCTTGAATATGATCGTACCGTCAAAAAAGCTTTATATGCAGATGCAGCTATTCCTGAATATTGGATCGTCAATTTACAAGATCAACAAGTAGAAGTGTTTAGTGATGTGAAAAATGGAGCATATACCAAGGAAGCCATTATTACTTCTGGCACAATTAAATTAGCAAGCTTAGACTGGACAATTAAATACGAAGACTTATTCTAAATTTTCAACTCAATTTCTCCACACTTAAAGTGCCCTTTAGGACAAGCCTTCTTTCCATGTAAACCACAAGGACGGCAATCCAGCTGATAAGGTGATTCCCAAATAATGGAATTTTCTGATAAAGGTGTAAATCCAAAGGCTGGTACTGTAGAACAGAATAATGCTGTGACAGGTGCATTCATTGCGGATGCTATATGCAGGGGTGCGGAGTCATTTACATAATTCATTTGTGCGTTTTGCATGAGAGCTGCCGATTGTAAGAAGCTTAATTTTCCTGCTTGATTGATGATTGTTTTGTTTGGACAAGCAGATTTAATGGCTTCACAAGCTGCTTGGTCGGTTGGTCCGCCCAATAAATGGATATGCAGCTCATTTGGTAGTTTCTCGATTAATTCTACCCATTTTTTTGCAGGCACTTGTTTGGTAAACCATACAGAAGTAGGGGCAATACAGATATAAGGATTTTTTTGGCGAACCCTATTCTGATCGGTAATAGACGGGTATAATTTGGGTCGAATCGTTTTCGTAGAACAAATACCTTCTAATAAGGATAAATTTCGATCTACTTCGTGTACAAATTCATCTTCGAGATCAATTTGATGTGGAAAAGCTTTTGTAAATAAAAAAGACAAGGGGTTTTTATTAAAACCAACTATTCGTTTCGCTCCAGAAAATCCTGCCAAAATTCCTGAAGAAAAGAAGCGCTGCATATTCACCACCAAATCATAGTTCCGTTGCCGAATTTGGCGCGTTAATGTTAAGAGTCCTCTTGTTTTTTGTGATTTTTTATTCCAAATTAAGACTTCTCGAATAAAGGGATGATGATCCAAGAGTTTTTCATTTCCTTTACGAAGCAAAAAATCTATTTTCGCATCAGGAAATGCTTCATGCAAACGTTCTAATACAGGCGTTGCCAATATTACATCTCCGATAAATGCCGTTTGTATTAATAGAATTTGCTTCATTAGAATAAAATCTGTTCCACAAAAATAGAAAATGCGTACCATCTTTACACTAATTTTTTTACTGGGATGTTTGACCACTTTCTTTGCACAAGAAAAACAAAAGGGATTTCATTTGTATAATGCTTGGGGCAAAGGGGGAGATTGTTTAGAGGATTTAATTGAGGTAGGAGCAAATTGGATCACTTTATTTCCTTATGGTGCTCAAAAAAATTATAACTCCTCCAACTTAGCTAGTGCTGCCGATCATGAAGATACTTCTTCTTGGGATGAAGATCGAATTGCACTTATTCATAAGGCAAAAGCATTGAACTTAAAGGTAATGCTCAAACCTCATCTTTGGTTGAATAATAGTTCTGATGGAAAGTGGCGAGAGGATATCTTACCCGAAAATTGGGTCTCTTGGTCTAATGATTATGAACGTTTTATTTTACATTATGCAAGGCTAGCAGAAGAAACTGGGGTCGATTTATTTTGTATCGGAATGGAATTGACGAGTATTGTAAAACATCATCCTGCTTTTTGGCGGCAACTTATTCAAAAGGTTCGAAAAGTATATTCTGGCAAATTGACCTATGCCGCCAATTGGTATGAAGAATACGAGATGATTGATTTTTGGGATGAGCTGGATTATATTGGAATACAAGCTTACTTTCCTTTAGGTAAAAAGGAGAATCCTTCTATCAAATATTTAGAGCGAGCTTGGCAATCGTATGTTCAAGAACTTTTTCAAATAAGTAAAGAATTTAATAAACCCATTTTATTTACAGAGTTGGGTTATAAAAGTACCAGCGATACGGCGATAAGCCCCTGGGATTGGGCTGAAAAAGAAGATGCGAACTACCAAGCGTCCGAACAGGCACAAGCCAAAGCTTATCAGGCTTTTTTTAAGGTATTTTGGGATGAAAAATGGTTTGCGGGTGTTCAGTTTTGGCAATGGCGTTCTGAATTGAAATCAGATCATGCCATTACTTTTTCTCCGCAAGAAAAATTGGCAGAAACAATCCTTAAAGAATGGTGGAAATGAAAAAGGCTGCTCGGAGAGCAGCCTTTCAAGATAACGGTTAAAGTATATATGGTGTAGTTATTTTCTTAGTAGTTTATATCAACTGAAAACCATTGATATATTGATTATGATTCGTTTTATTATAAGCTAAATCAACATTGAGGGTACAATTTTCATATTGTAAGGCGTAAGTACGATTTTCAATTTCGCTATTCACCTCTGAAATACGAATAATGGTTGCTTGTATTAGATTACCTACCTCTTTTCCAAACTTCGCCATTTTTTCTTTTACTACATTGATACAAGTAGAACATTGTGTATTGTTCAATAAATCTATCGTTAATCCTAATTTTATCTTTCTGGTGTTCATGTTGTGTCGTTTCTCGATTTGGTAAAAAACACGGGGCTTAATCGGTAAATGGGCTTGCCCCGTGAATTTGTATTTTTTCGGATGATTTCTTGTAAGTATAGACAGCTTTTTGACCTAATTTGTTGTATGGAAGATTATTAAAGATTTGTTAATTCTTCTTAAAAAGTCTTAAAAAATCGGCAAGCCGACAGAAATGAGTAGGTTTTTGCTGGCGCATAGATGGAGTTGCCCGCGGGCTGGGCGTTGTTAATTTGTTTATTGCTAAGCTTCAGGCTCTTCTTTGTTTATTGCTGATGCGCGAGTCTTGGCTTTGTTTATTGCTTGCGCGCAAAGCTATGCTCTGTTTAATGCTAAGCTTCAGGCTCTTTTTTGTTTATCGCCAGCGCGCAATGCTCGGTACTGTTGAATTGTTTGTTTGGATTTTTCTTAACCATCTAATTCCTTTATCGCCAACCAAGCCATCAATCCAATACTCAACTCCAAAGAAGATTCATCTACATTAAATGTATTGGTATGAACGGGTGAGGTAATTCCTTTCGCTTTATTTCCTGTTCCTAAACGATAAAAACAAGCGGGCATTTTTTGAGAATAGTAGGCAAAATCTTCTGCTGTCATTCGAATTGGGAGATCAACAACTTGTTCTTTTCCTAAATAATCTATCATATTAGCTTTTGTACGTGCAGTTAATTCATGATCGTTAAAAAGGGTAGGGTAGCCATTATGAATGTCTAAGGTACAGCTTCCTCCCATTCCTTCGGCGATACTTTCAGCGAGTTTAATCATTTTTTCGTGTGCTTGATAACGCCAGGTTTCATCCATTGTACGGAAAGTACCTTGTAGTTTGACTTCATTCGGAATCACATTAGTGGCACCACCTGTAGAATTGATCTTTCCAAATGTAACGACCGTAGGAAGGGTAGGATTGGCATTACGAGAGACGATTTGTTGAAGGGCAGTAATAATATGTGCAGTGATCACAATTGGATCAACACAATCTTGGGGGAGTGCACCATGTCCACCTTGACCACGAACAGTCATATACAACTCATCAGAAGAAGCCATGTATCGTCCTGGGCAAATCCCCACTTTACCAGCTTCGAGTGGAGGATGTACATGTTGTCCGATAATACTAACAGGTTTTGGATTTTCTAGGACGCCTTCTTTGATCATAATGGAAGCACCACCAGGTAGTTTTTCTTCTGCTGGTTGAAAAATTAATTTTACGGTACCTTCAAATTGATCTTTTACAGCATCTAAAATTTTAGCTACTCCTAAGAGCGAAGAAGTATGTACATCATGCCCACAAGCATGCATGACACCTTCATTTTTAGATTTGTAGGGAACATCATTAGCTTCAGTAATAGGAAGAGCATCTATATCTGCGCGAAGTGCAATTACCTTTTTAGAAGAATTTTTTCCCTTGATAAGTCCAACTACGCCATTTTCAGCGCAGCCATGTTCATGTTCTATACCAAATTCAGTGAGTTTTTGGGAAATGTATTTACCTGTTTCTACTTCTTCATAGGATAATTCAGGGTGTTGATGCAGATGGCGACGTATGGCAACTATTTCTGAAAAATTAGCTTTAGCTAAATCTTTTATTTTTGAACGAAGCATATCATTTTCTTTTAGGATTGCAAAGATAATGGAATACCTGATGGATTAAAAACAAAAAGAGATAGCCAGGTGTACTAACTATCTCTTTTGGTGTAACCGTTGGGGGGTGGTATTACTCTTTAGCTAAAACGATTCGTTTGGTAAGTATCCCTTTATCAGTTATTAAGCGGATCAGATAAATTCCATTAATATAATTTGATAAATCGATAGTAAATAAATCATTTGGATTTTCTATCGTCCAATGATTTAATACTTTACCATCTATGGTCATCAAGTTTATTTTCAATTCTTCCGCAAAAGATGGTCCAAATTTTAGATTAACTAATCCATTGGTTGGATTTGGAGATAATTGTAATAGCGTACCATCTAAGGTTTGAATACTATTACTTTCTTCTGTTGTAAAGCTAAATACATCGGAAAAAGCCGTTCCACATTCATTTGTAGCAGTGACTTGCCAAAAATATTGTGTATTATCTTGAAGTGAAGTAGTCGTAAAAGAAGTGCCATTTAGTGCTTCACTAGCCACAACTGAATTGAAATTATTATCTGTTGCTATTTCAATAGTATAACCAGAACCTGTAGCAACATTAGTCCAAGAAAAAGTTGGCTCTAGTGCAACATTAGTCGCTCCATTTAAAGGCGAGTTTAATAAAGGAGCATTTGGAATATCATTAATTAGTAATCCTACAGTTGTACTTTCAGTATTAGTACCGTCATTTGCTGTAAATGTGAAAATATAATCATCAATATTTACACCGCCTATATTACTAATAGTTACACCAATATTTGAACCTGGAGAAACATTGGTTTCGTCAGAATCATAGCTTATTGTAAAAGGTGCAGATGGATTGACACTTGAACTAATACTTACAGGATTATTGAAGCCACCACCAACTTGAAGATTAAAATTAAGCTCATCCTCACTTGTACAAAGAGAAGCTGTAGTTATAGAGGATGAAAGTGAAATTGCGTTAGAAGGTATAATACAAATTTGTAAGGCCCATTGATCTAAGCTGCCTCCATCTAAATTAAAGCCATCTTCGATACGTAATGTCCAAGTACCCATGGCATTTTCACCATTAAAACTAGATAAACTTCCTTGGGGTCGAACTATCGATCCAGATGTTGGTGGACAAGGAAAAGTATTATTTAAGGATTCATCATCGAAGCCAATATCGAAATTATCTAAATCATCACATTTATTATCCCAAAGAACGATCTCTGTACCAGCAGGGCTTATTAAAATTACAGTTAAATCACTCACATAAGTGTGTATACCTTTTACATTGTTGACATTGACATCAACAATTTCTCCATCTGTAAGGATTTCTAAAGAGGATTCAATATCGTTTGGACCACCATCACTTATTTCAATAGGCAAATCATTTGGAGTTACAGTATTACATTGAATATTTGCTGTTGTAAAAGAAAAAACATCTGACCAAGCTCCAGAACCACATTCATTTACAGGCATTACTCGCCAATAATAGGTAGTGATAGCATTTAGTATTGTAGGACTCATTAAAGTATTGCCCATTATATCGGTTTCAGAAGCTACAATATTCATAAAACTGGCATCGGTTGCTAATTCTAAGGTATAACTAGCAACATTATCGTCAGTGTTCCAAGAAAAGTTAGGCATCGTCGTTACGCCCATTGCCATATCTGTTGGACTATTGAGATTTGGTAATGCAGGAACTCCATCATATAAAATAATGATAATATCAACATCACCTGTTTCTGTCCCATCTGTAGCTTCTATTTTTAGATTGTATTCTCCCGCAGCAAGGCTTCCAAAATTAGATAAAGTAAGCGTAGTTGAAGTGCCGGGGTTTACTGTAGGATTTTCAAAGTTTGCCATCATACCAGCAGGTAAATTGACAACAGAAAGAGCCGTAGGGTTAATAAAATTATCGCTAGGAGTAATCTCAAGATCAACGGTATTAATCGAATTACAAATTTCAAAATTAGTTTGACTAGCCTCTACAAAAAAGTTGCAATTTTTGCCATTAATAGACATAAGACCCGTATTATTTGGGTCAAGCCAATCTTTCAATCGAGATTGTGGTGTTCCACCACCTTCCCAAGAATAATAAAACCATCCATACGAATCATATTCATCATTTCCACAAGCAGCAGCTCCGCCGTGTAATTGACCAACGACTTGCTTGTTGGCATTAAATAGTGGTGAACCAGAAGAACCACCTTCTGTTGTTCCTATATCCCAATCGGGAACAATAAGGTGATTCCCATTTGGGATATTAGTGTCTCCATCACCCCATTCTCCTGGATATAAAGGATCATTTTCAAAAGAGATTCTTTTTTCACAATTGCTGGGATGATGTACAGCTATAGCACTTTGTGGGATGGTATTCGTAGCATCCCATCCTGCAAAATAAGCTTCTGCTTCTAATACTACTGGATCATCTAATTCAAGTAAAGTAAAATCAGTATCGCTCCATTCTGCACGTAAAACAGAACCAGAATTGAAAGTGTTTAATTGTCCATCTCCAGATTGTCCACTTGCTGCAGAATTAGGTTGGCGACATTCGCTATTCTGAAAATTCCAGTAGGTTACTAGAGTAGGGGCATCTCCAGCTCTTACACCACAATGATAAGCCGTCATAAAATAAGGACGACAGTCTTGACTAGTATTATTAACTAAGAAGCCTGTACAATTAGCAGAACCATTAACATGCATGAAGGCAACGGATTGGATAATATCACGGTATTCATCTACTATGCCCCATCCATCTTCTTCTCCACAAATTACATCAAGATTGCAACTACCAGAATTCAACTGCCGAAAGCCTATAAAATCATGGTTGATATATTTTAATTCTAGCCTAAGCTCATTTTTTTGATCAAATGGTAATTGAACTTCTACGATCAAATCATCACTTTCGATAATGGGGGTCCACAATTGTTCATGCTCTTCATTATCTGCGGGGGTGAATGGACCTTGTACCTCTTGTTGATTGGCAGAATACATAATCATTTTTCCACCTTTTGGCATCAGATATTTTGTGAATCCAAGATTAAGAGATTTTGCTCCTTCTGACTGAATGCGGACTCGCCATACAGATTTGCCATCCATGAGTTTTTCCCATGTTCCATGAGTGCTAGGGGTGATAAAAACCTCCATAGGTACAGCAAAATGGTCAGCTCTTCCAGGTTTTCGTTCTTTGAGTTCTTGTTCCAATAAACG
This sequence comes from Saprospiraceae bacterium, assembly GCA_020628645.1. GTDB lineage: Bacteria > Bacteroidota > Bacteroidia > Chitinophagales > Saprospiraceae > JAHDES01. The sequence continues at coordinate 47,266 of JAHDES010000041.1, read as the reverse complement.
GTCATTATCTTGTTTTGGCATGACCATTTTTTCGATTTTTTCAATGGGAAGTGTTCCTTTTGCGATTCTTGCATCGGTTTGGGAAAAAGCCGTTTGAAAAAAGAGGATAAATATCAGAGTATTTAAAAAGGCTTTCATGTGTCTAAATGTGATTACGATGTTTTTGATAAGAAATTACTTTAAAGCAAATTCAATGAATTAATTGTCAAGACGAAGTGAATTAGAACTATGAAGTTAACGCATGTACGAATTAGAAAAGAAACTTGCTTTATTCGTAGTGCGAATTTAAGTGTAATATTTATAAACATCCAATACAATACCAACTTTTCGGTAGGAAAGAAAAAAAGCTGACAATATTGTATTTTGATATAAATCAAAAAAGAATTACACAATAATGGCAACTAGGGTTCTATTTTTGAGATGCTCTTTCTCTTTTATAGAAAATAAAAAACGCTCTTTCTACACTAGAAGAGCGCTTCATCATTTCAAAGTAAACTTAACTTAACAAGAGATTACTTTGAGAAAAACAGCAGGATATTAATTTCTTTGTGATTAATCATTTGACCGTTATTAACCCAATTTTTCGGTTTGATGGATTTATAATTTATTGATACGGCTAATCACTTTATACAATCGGGTATATTCATTGACTTCTTCCTCAAATGGGTCGTGTTCCAAGTAATTGGCAGAGATCAATTTTAAGCTTCGAACTCGTTTTTTATGGTCATATATACGTTGTAAGTACTTGATCCAAATTGCGCCATTTTGCTTCACAGCATAAATCTCATTATCAATAACATCTCTAAGACTACTTACTTCTTTACAAATTACAATATCGCCATCCATAATGACAGGCTCCATACTATTTCCATGAATAGGGAAAGCCACTAATCCATTTCCAGAAATACCAGGAATTGCAAAATATTCTAAATCTTCTGGCGCAGCAGTACCTGTATCAATAGCAGTACCTGCAAATGCTTCAACAGTGGTGAAGAGAATATTCCCTAAATTCACAGGGACATCAGCAGTTGTAGATCGAGGTAGATCAAAGCCAAATGGCGTACCAATACCATCAATAAGATATTCTTCATTTACACCGTACAAGCGGCAAAGTGTACGAGCTTGATGATAATCAATTACCCGTTTATCTTTTGGATTGAGAAAAGCACGGATAATGTGTCCATAAGCACGATTGCCAAGGATTTTTTGGGCAAAATCACCCATGCCGCGTCCATTTCGATCATTTTTCACAATTTCACCACGTTCTTCCAGCAACTCAAAAACCTTCATAAATCGGTCGTTTAATTCTATTCGATCTTCTCGTATCATAAGAAATAAATTTTAGTTCAAAGCTTAGTTTACTATAAATAGTTTTAATTCTGCCACTAAGTTAAAACAAAATATTTTTTCAAACAAATATTTTCATTATTTTTTATGTATTATTTTTTGTTGTATGAATTTATAGTTTTAAAAAGCCTTATTTTCTTTTCATCCGTTTAAAATTTTGCTGTGATTACATTTTACAGCAAAATTTCTGCGCAAATGTAACCACTTCGTTCTCGCATAATATTTTTTAATCATAACCCTTGTGTGTTAAATTATGATTAATAAATATCATGCTCGTTTCATATAGAAATTTTCTTAATAAATTTGGTTCGATAATTGCAAATACCCTTAGTGAACAATTGATTTGAACTATTTTTAGAAATTATTATAGAACTTATTAATATTTCATTAATTTCACCTTTAAGAAGGAAATCTTTTAATTAAAGATTTAAGACAACAAAACATTCTATAAAATAGACGAAACGGTATTTTTTATATTTACCTACAGTCTGAAAAAGAACATACATTTATGGGAAAGATCATCTCTTTGCTCAACCACAAAGGAGGAGTAGGTAAGACCACAAGTGCCATTAATATTGGAGCAGGATTAGCAGAGCTAGGTATGCGCGTATTGCTCATCGACCTTGATCCACAAGCCAATCTAACTTTATCGTTAGGTATTCCAAGACAACGTTATACCATTTATGAGGCCGTTCGCGGCGAAAGCGAGCTAGTACCTTACAATGTAAAGCCTAATGTGGATGTTATTACATCTACACTGGATTTATCTGGTGCTGAAATGGAATTGATTAATGAAGCTGGGCGCGAGTTTATTCTACGGGAATTATTTGAGCCTGTATTGGAACAATATGATTTTATCATCATTGATTGCCCACCATCTCTTGGCTTGCTCACGTTAAATGCACTCACAAGTAGTGATTATGTTTATATTCCACTTCAAACGGAGTTTTTAGCTTTGCAAGGCTTAGCCAAAATCAAACAAGTCATTGATAAAGTACGTTTCCGTTTGAACAAGCGATTGGTTATCGGTGGGGTAATTGCTACAATGTATGACAAACGTAAAGTTTTGAATCGTGATGTAGTAGAAACAATCAAAAAATATTTCGGAGAAAAGGTATTCAAAACGCTCATTCGTGATAATGTTGCACTTGCTGAAGCTCCTGCTCAACGCCAAGACATTTTTTCTTATAATAAGAAAAGCAAAGGTGCAAAAGACTACTTGAGTTTAAGTAAGGAAATTTTAGAACGTACTGGAATGACACAAAAGGTAGCTACTACAACAGCTTAAAAGAAAACACACTATTTGAGAACTAGGATAGCTAAATGGACTACCGTTTAGTAATTCCCCAACATATTTATTGTGAGTAAGAAAAAGTTTAAAGATGGTTTAGAAAGTCTATTTGGAAGTGATCCTGCAGGAGGCGATTTACAAGAGGAAAGTCCATTATTGGTGGAAACAACAGTTGAAAAAGTTATTAGAAAAGAACGCCCTAAAAATAAAAAGAAAAGATCGTCTAAAAATTTCACCTCTGATTTAGATTCGCTGTTTGAAGATGCACTTAAAGAAACTTTGGAGGATAAAGTTAATAAAATAGTAAAAGATAAATCTAAAATATCTCCGTCTCGACGCGAACGACGCTCTGCTTTAACGGGGCTAGATGCCTTGATACGACGAACAGATGATGGAGATGACTTGAGTGCTAAAATGAAAAAACGCGTCACCTTTATTTTTGATCGTGAGAAACTAGCCAGATTAAAGCAAATTGCTAAGCAACAGCGCGTTTATCTAAAAGATATTATTGGAGATGTAGTTTCTGAGTTTATTGATGATTATGAAAAAAAGAATGGATCAACTACTTAATGATAGGATTTCTCCAAGACAAAAATTCCTGTTTGAAACATACCGTTCAAACAGGAATTTTTGTATCCACAAGTTGTACTAATAACACTTAGTCATGCAACGACTAGACGATTTTCGTATTTTTTACAATCATACCATTCATCCTGAATTGATGCGAATGGAGCGTCGCCGAAAACGTTTATTGTGGCTATTATTTGGTTTGAGTCTTCTGATAATAGGGCTTATTGTTCTAGAATTTTATATCAATATCGTTTCCTTTATCCTCTTTTTAATGATTCCTATTGGACTCATTATTGTCTATCTTCTTTTTTTAATTCAACAATACAGAGATAATTTCAAACCACGTGTGGTCGAATTAATCCTTGATTTCATCGATGATAGCGTGAATTACGGCACATTAACCTATCAACCCCACGCGTTTATACCAAAAGATACGTTTTATAAAAGTATGATCTTTGCGAGTGCTGCTCCACAATATCAGGGCGAAGATTTGATCAGTGGTAAAATAGGAGAATTAGATTTTGAATTGTGTGAGTTGAACGTTAGAGAATATTCTCGTGTGCGTAGCCGTTTAAACTATGTGTTCCGTGGTGTGTTTTTACATAGTGAAACAAAACGACCTTTGACAGGAAAAATGCTTATTCTACCCAAAGCATTTCGTCAATATTTGACACGAACGGTACGAGAATTCATTCAAGTAAAAGGACAAAAAGTTGAGTCTTCAAATGAGTTTTTTATAGAAGGATTTGAAGATCATTTTAGTACTTATGCCACGGCAGATGTTTTTATGCGTGAACTTTTACCCTTTGATTTGCAAGAACGATTGGTAGATTTTAAACTTACAACTGGGAAAGAAATCTATCTTTCATTTATAGAACAAAATATTTATATTGCTGTAACAGAACCCAAAAACCTACTGGAACCTTTTATTTTTCAATCAAATGTAAGTTTTGATTTAGTAAAAGAATTTTTTGAAGATATTTATACATTAGTCAGTATCGTAGAAGATATTGATAATTCACATTAACTAGATTTACGAAATGAGATCTTTATTTTTATGTTTATTCCAAGCAATTGCTTTCATCACCATAAGCGTTGCCCAAACGGATACCCAAACCGCCCCTTCCTACGCACCAACAATAGATGAAAATGCACTACTCTGGAAAATTGAAGGAAAAGAATTATCCACGCCATCCTATTTGTATGGTACAATCCATATGATTGGTTCAGAAGATTATTTTTTGACAGATGAAACAGAAGAAGCTTTTGATGTTTGTGAACGCGTTACTTTTGAGATTAATTTAGAGGATATGATGGATTTTGGTTCGCAAATGTCTTTGATGATGGATGCTTTTATGAAAGATGGCGTCACCTTAAAAGATTTATTAAGTGATGAAGATTATAAAGTTGTAGATGAACATTTCAAAGAAATGGGGATGCCTCTTTTCTTATTGGAACGAATAAAACCTATGTTCTTATCCATTTTTGCTTCAGGTGATATGGATATGTTTGAAGGCGGGTTTGGCGGAATGGGAGGCGACTCTACAGCAAGTTCCATCGTTTCTTATGAAATGGAATTCATGGAAATGGCAAAAAAAGCCGAAAAAGAAATGGCAGGTTTAGAAACAGCCGAGTATCAAATGAGTGTTTTTGATAGCATTCCTTATAAAGATCAAGCCGTCATGTTAGTAGAATCCATCAAAGCAGAAGATACAACAGATGATGGACAATTTGATATGATGGTAGAAATGTATAAAAAGCAAGATATTCGAGCCATGCAAAAAATGATTGCTTCGGAAGAAAGTGGCGGTATGGCAGATTTCGAAGATGTACTCCTCCACAATCGTAATCGCAACTGGATTCCAGTGATGGCAGAACAAATGAATGATAAACCTACCTTTTTTGCAGTAGGAGCAGGGCATCTGGGCGGACCAATAGGTGTAGTAGCACTCCTTCGGGAAGAAGGTTATACCTTAACAGCGATTAATCCTGTAAAATAATGGCATTGATTAAGGAAGTTCGAGGGTATACGCCTGTTTTTGGAGAGAATTGTTATTTCGCAGAGAATGCTACTGTGATAGGAGATGTGGTCATGGGGAAGGATTGTAGCGTGTGGTTTCAAGCAGTTGTACGTGGCGATGTACATTCCATTCGGATAGGCGATAAAGTCAATATTCAAGACGGTGCGATTATTCATTGTACCTATCAAACGGCACCCACTACGATAGGTAATAATGTTTCTATTGGGCATCGAGCCATCGTGCATGGATGTACAATACATGATAATGTCTTAGTGGGCATGGGCGCGATTATTATGGATCATGCAGTGGTGGAGGAACATGTATTAATTGCAGCAGGCGCAGTTGTATTAGAAAATCAACGTTTAGAATCAGGCTTCATTTACGCAGGTGTTCCCGCTAAAAAAGTAAAAGCCCTTGGGGCAGATCGCTTCAAAAATACCGTAGAACGAATCTCCAATAATTATGTGATGTACGCAGATTGGTTTAAGGGGTAAAATCTTACACATCGACCCAACCATTTGCTTACTTATAATAGTCTTTCATAATAGTTATAAATAATAAAAACTATTCATATGAAAAAGACAGTAATTTTAGCATGTATATTGGGGTTTGTTTTTTCTTGCAATAAAGATAATTTTAATGGTCGTTTGGGAGAAGATGAATACTTTGTATTTGGAACAACTTATAGTGAATGTAATGGAAATTGTGTCCGTTTGTATAAAATTGAAAATAAACAATTATTTGAAGATAATGTAGAACAAGGACATAGTGCAGACCCTTTATTTCAGACAGATCCTCTTTCAAATGATAAATACAAATTAGCAAAAGAATTATGGAAAGAATTTCCTGACAAATTGCTTCAATCGGAAGAACGTAAATATGGTTGTCCAGATTGTTATGACCAAGGAAGTATAGTAGTTCAACTAGAATTTAACGATACAATAGAAAAATGGGGCTTTAGTACTAATTCAGATGATTTAGAAGGTGTTGTGCGAGAGTATCAAATTGTGATTAAATCAGTTTTAGACGAACTTTCACAATAACTTCGTTATTGAACATTTCTGATTTATAAACAAATGTCTTATTCCCAATCATCTATCACCAACTTCATCCAACAATTCCAAAATTGCACTCTTCCCAAAGAACAATGGACGCATCAGGCACATTTGGTCGTTGCGTTGCATTACAATTGGCATTATGATTTTGAAGAAGCTTTGTCTTTGGTGAAAAATGCAATTTATCAGTACAATGAAGCGGTGGGTACAGCGAATACATCGACTTCAGGTTATCACGAAACTCTGACGATCTTCTGGATGATTCATGCTAAAAATTTTTTACTTCAAGGAGATTTTAAAGATTTAGCAACAGCTTGTCAAGAATATACAAAAGAAGAGATTTCAAGTAAAAAAATTCCACTCGCATATTACTCGAAAGATTTACTTTTTTCTATTGAAGCACGCCAACAATGGCAAAATGGCGATTTAAAACATATGAAACGAGCATGATATTTATTAATCATAAATAACACACAAGGGTATGATTAAACCCGCCTGTCATCACAAAACCATAAAGAGAGGACAGGAAATATTATGCGAGAACGCAGTGGTTACATCTGTGCAGAAATTTAGCTGCATTTTGCGTAGCCTCAGATAAATTTTAAACAGATGAAATTAAACAAAATAAAGGTTTAATCTGAATCGAGCTTACTCCTCCTCGAACCACAACTTAGATGGATCGCTCGGATCACCATTATAGTTTACAGTAATTTCTTCTCCAGGTAATATATCATGTAAGGCATAAACACGCAGTACATTGTCTTGGAAATCTGGATAATACTCTGCATTGGGTTCGTAGGCATGATTATAAATAGAACCATACCCTAAAATGAGGGCTGCACAAGAATCATCTTCTCCCCAAATAAAATAATAATCATGAAGGATCGTCTGATGAATGGTAGTAACATCTTCAGTAGGAATGACAATGACAGGGCAAATTTCGATAATTTCCCCTTCTCGAATTAATGAGGTCGTAAAAACGCCTTTTCCGTGTATTCCACTAGCAGCAATTAGTAGATTGGGTTGACGCTGACTCATACGGCTTTCATGTTGTAGCTAAGAAAAATATGGTTGTGATACGCCAATTAATAAAAAAGGTTAGGTTTTAGATATAGAAGTTATGGACTGCTTTCTCGAAAGATAAACCCCCATTAAGATTAATAACATTCCTATACCATGATAAATGGTGATAGGCTCTCCATCAAAAGCCCCCCAAGCAAGTGCCACAATTGGGATAACATAGGCAATAGTAGAAGCAAATAAGGCATTGGAAAGTTGCACTAACTGGAAAAAAATGATTGTAGAAATAACCGTTCCCACCAAGCCTAAAACGCTTACAGCAAGTAAGGATTGCCAACCATGTTCATGGGTTTGTACAATCATGACAATATCGGTAGTGGTCAAATAAAGTAAAGCAGGAATACCGACGATAATAAAAGAACAAGCACTAGTAGTGATGGGATCAAGCTCTTTTAGATAGGTTCCTACTGTATTCACACTAGTAGCGTAGCAAATGGTGGCTGCCACAGCAAATAGGCTATAATAGATATTTACGGCTCCATCCATAGATTCGCCATACAAAATCAATAAAATAGCACCCAATAAACCCAATAAAACGCCTCCTACTTTAGACCAGGAGAACACCGTTTTGAAAAATAAAATTCCTAAGATAAGTGTAAATAATGGCGTAAGCGAATTTAACACACCTGCAATGGAACTACTAATTTGCGTTTGTGCCAGCGGAAATAAAAAAGAAGGTATGCCTGTACCACACAATCCTACTACAGTCAATGGAACAAGATCTTTTCTTTTGATACGCTTAAAATAGCGCAAACTCAAAGGCAAAAATGCCAAAGCAGAAATACAAATACGTAATAGCCCTACTTCTTGAGAAGAAAAAGCAATCAAACTTTTTTTGATTAAAAAGAAGGAACTTCCCCAGACTAAGCCCAAAAAGCTTAAAATGAAAATACTTAATAGATTAATATTTTTTTCTTCTTGTATCAAGGGTGAATACGTGTCATTTTGGTTAGACTACAAAGATAGATGGTTCTTTGACTTTTCCCGTGAAAAAGTTAATTCAAATCTAAAATCGTTCACTTCTTACAGTCGTTTACTCTTTTAGTTTGAACTGACCACGCGATTGGTCAAAGAGATAGATAGATAGATAAAGAACGAATCTTTTGGATAGACCTACATCTTAATTCCTAGTTTTAAGATAATATTAAATTGGAGATTGGAATTATACTCGATAAGGGATAATTTAGTGATTTGTTAAAATTAAAATTATCCCTTATCGGTATATACCGACACGGGCTAAAATAGATTTCAAAATTACTTTTTCACCCCATGTCGTGTATAAGTGACAAATTGTAATACTTTCTCTATCACAAGATCTGAATATCTCGTCCAGTTAAAATGATTGAGTTTTTTTCCATTAGGCAATTCTTGAGGTAAAACATATTTCTCGCTAACACTCTCAGGATGTAGTTTTTCATAGATGCCCTTAATGGCTTTTTCTGGTGCTAACCAATCATGTTCAATTCTTAAAACGAGGGTATTAATATGAAGTTGTTTCAACAAAGGATCGTACTCTTTCCCATTAATACGATATGTTCCATTGCTGAGCGTATAGCACCAATCTCGCATGACACCTCGTGCCTCTTTATCTGCAAAACCCATGATGTGTCCTGGGAAATATCCGAAAATTCGAGCTGCTAAGGGAAAAATGACATTGGCAAAATGTAATTGCAATTGTTTTAAACCGTCCCAATGTTTATAATAGGGCAATCCACAAGCAATTAAAATTAACCCATCAATTTTTTCTTTCATAGTCGAAAGACTCAATGCGCCTATTTGCCCTCCTAAACTATGTCCCATAAGATAAATTTTCTGCTCCTTATATCGCTCTTTTATAGTTTGTAGGAGCAAGATAGTATCCTCCAAAAGTTGTTGATAACCAAAATTGGTACGATGAGAAGGACGTTCAGAAGACTTGCCAAAGCCGCGCCAATCCATTAATATGGTTGATATATTTTGTTGGGCAAGTTGTTCTGCAAAACGATAATAATAGGAGGCTCGAATCCCCATGGCAGGTAGCAGGATAATTACAGATTTTGCAGATGGAGCGATGTAAGAAACAATGCTATTTTTTGCTCCATCCTGAAAAGAAAGGGTAGTTTCTTCTGAAATCACATTTTTTTTTATTTAAATGTACCATCTTTTTTCTAAAAGCCAAACTATTCCTAATTTTGTTCGTTTTAAAGAAATTAGAATTTAACAATAACTATAATTATCATCGAATATGCCTTATTTATTTACCTCAGAATCTGTTTCAGAAGGACATCCAGATAAAGTGGCCGATCAAATATCAGATGCATTAGTCGATCATTTCATAGCCTTTGACCCTATGTCTAAAGTAGCTTGCGAAACACTCGTTACAACAGGTCAAGTAGTACTTGCTGGTGAAGTGAAATCAAAAACATATTTAGATGTTCAGCAAATTGCTAGAGATGTTATCAAACGTATTGGGTATACCAAATCAGAATACATGTTTGAAGCAAACTCTTGTGGGGTGTTTTCTTCGATTCATGAGCAATCCCCTGATATTAATCAAGGCGTAGAACGAGCCAATCCTGAAGATCAAGGCGCTGGAGACCAAGGTATGATGTTTGGTTATGCAAGTAATGAAACAGAAAATTACATGCCTTTAGCATTGTATCTTTCGCATAAAATACTTCAAGAATTGGCAGCTATTCGTAAGGAAGGCAAGATGATGACTTATCTTCGTCCTGATTCTAAATCTCAAGTAACCATTGAGTATAGTGACGATAATAAGCCAATTCGAATTGATTCGATAGTAGTTTCTACGCAGCATGATCCTTTTGATAAAGATGAGGTCATGTTGGCTAAGATCAAAAATGATGTTATTAATATTGTTATTCCTAGAGTGAAAGCGCAATGTAAAGCCTCCATTCAACCTTTATTTGAAGGTGAAATCACTTACCATGTTAATCCTACAGGTAAATTTGTAATTGGTGGTCCTCATGGAGATACAGGTTTGACAGGGCGAAAAATTATTGTAGATACTTACGGCGGAAAAGGCGCACATGGAGGAGGAGCATTCTCAGGAAAAGATCCTTCAAAAGTTGACCGTTCAGCAGCTTATGCAACTCGACATATTGCTAAAAATTTAGTAGCGGCAGGGGTTTGTGATGAAGTATTAGTACAAGTATCGTACGCGATCGGTGTTGCAAAACCAACAAATATTTATGTAAATACTTATGGGTCTTCCAAAGTAGATATGGCAGATGGTATGATTGCTGAAAAGGTGGCTGAAATATTTGATATGCGTCCTTATGCAATTGAACGTCGCTTAAAATTAAGAACGCCGATTTATTCTGAAACAGCAGCTTATGGACACATGGGACGAAATCCTGAAACTAAAACAGTTCGATTTGCTAATGGATCAGGTGAAGTTCAAGAAATGGAAGTAGAAACCTTTACTTGGGAGAAATTAGATATGGTAGATGCTGTCAAAGCTGCATTCGCAACAGCAATGGCGAGTGTGTAATATCTAAATAATACAATAAAAAAGGCGATTTCAATCATTGAAATCGCCTTTTTTATTTTAAGAAAGAGTTTGATTAACGCCCATAAGCATCAATCCATGCCAAGACGCCTCCCGTTAAATTGCGAACATTAGAAAAGCCAAACTGCTGAAGATAAGCTTGGGCTTGTCCACTTCGAGCTCCAGAACGGCAGTGAATAACAATTTCTTTTTCTTGATGCTCCATTAAATCTTCAATAGAAGTCGGAACTGTACCTAAAGGCATTAGTTTTGCGCCAAGATTGAAATCAGCAAATTCGTGCGCTTCGCGTACATCAATGAAGATGAAATCTTCTTTGGCATCCATTTTTTGTTTTAATTCTTGTACTGTGATATCCATAGTATAGTTTGTCAGGTTAATTATTTTGTCAAAATTACGCGATGATGCGAAATTTCTCTTGTTTTTCGATGAATAATTTTTACAAAATATAAACCATTAACGAAGCCATTTAGTTCTAATCTATTATTTAAACTACCAGATTGTACCAATTGACCACTTGAGGTGTAAATCTCAACATCAAAATCTTGATAATTGGCTTTTTCTAAAGCTACATTAATCCATCCAGCAGTAGGATTGGGATAAAGTCGAATGGTATTGTTTATTTCCTGCTCTTCTACAGCAGTTGTGAATACCGTATTGTCCCCAACTACAGGACGTAGCATCACTGCACCTGAAAGCGTAGAAGGGAATGTTGCCCATTCGGTCATCGTCGGAGTCTTAAAAAAAGAATGAGCCGCACCAGATGGACTATTTTTATCAAAACCGAGAGGAATAGCTTCATTAAATTCATTCGTGATTTGTTCCCAAATGATATAAAAGTTAGTGTTAGCAGGTAGAAAAACAGGAGCAGGTGCCCCTAATTCATCTTTTAATTGATAAACAGTAAATCCTTGAATACTTTCTTGAAATTCATCTAAATATAAAGGCACTAAATCAATAGATTCATAAACAGGCTCTGCTTCTAAATCTTCAAATACTACTTTTAAACGGAACAACTGCTCACTAACATCAATATTTATATGAGGAATATGAACTTGTACAGCATTTAAAGAATCATCTACATTCGTATGAAATTGAATGGCAATTTGTGTGCCTGCGCCTTGTGCGTTTATACTTCCTTCGGCACTTCCATCATCATAAGCAAAATAATTACCAAAAGTGGTCTGACGAATTACCTCATCATTGGATTTAAATTGATCTAATTGGCTCGAAAGAGTTAAACTATAAATAGTTTCTACAATAACTGGATCGGTATTGATATTTTGAAGATTAGAAATATAAGGCGCCGTATTTTGTAATGCTCGATCAAATATTTTTCGTTCATCTGCTTCAAAGAAAGCGGTACTATCAAACGGATCAAAAATAGTGGTTCCTGTATACAGATTAGAGCCACTTACGGCATCATGGATTTCTGCTAAAGAAGAACCTATCGCAATATCTGCTCCCGCTAAATTATGCGCCTCAATTTGAAAAGAATAGTCAATTTCTTCAGCAACAGCAACTTCAAAATGATGCCAAGGCATGGAAGTATACGGATTCAAAATATCATTTGGAACAGCAGTAAACGCAACATCTTCGGGTGTACTACTTGCTTGATCGCCTAGATAAACATAATCTAAATTCCAATGATCGAGAAAACCCGTATTCGACGAAAGATTTACAAAACGAAATTGAAAACCAGCATAAAGAAATTCATTCGTATTAAATGGGATACTTCGATAGATAAATGCAGAATCTGCGACCATACTTGCCGTAATGACATCTACAATATTCCATTCTCCATCTTGTGTTTTAAATTCTAGACGAAACTCATCATCTTCTTCTGGAATATTTCCACATCCGCCTGCCTGTATAAAATAACTCAACTGAAAACTTGGATCAGGAGTCATGCCACTCAAATCTAAATAGACAGAGGTCAAATAGTCCGAAGGTCCTGCAGCGACGGCATAGGGACTTCCATCTGGACCAACGCCATCAAAAGTAGCCACACCAATAGAAGGGGGATTGATCGCCATAGTAGAATTCACAAACACATCGTCTGTGAGCCAATTCGTACGATTTGGGTAAGGCCCTGCATAATTGAAATCATCAAAAAAGGGTTCTCCATTTAGTGAAATAGTATCTTGCGTTACTTCATAATTTAATTTTAACGTATCACACACGGTGGCATCATCACATATTAAAACACAGAGTTCATCGGTATCCGCTAAAGCACTTGCTTCATACAATACACAGAAACCAGCAAGTGTTACTTCGGTTAATTGATCGTCTACATCTCCACAAAAGGAGTCATCTATTAATTCGATAGACTGAAATGTACCAGGTAAACCCATTGTATCTGCATCTACACAATTGGTCGTACTTGTTTCGGCAGCTATACTCACCAATGGTTTGGGAATACAACCGTTTGGACGTTTAATAATAATAGGAAATTGTAGTGTATCACAATCATTCGTTGTTCTACAAAATTCTACACAAATGGTATCGCTCGCTAGGGTAATTCCTGCATTAGAAGCATAGGTAATACAAGTAGAATCAATACTCACCATACCAAAGCCAATAGGATCACATTCTAATAGATCAAAACTTCCTCCAGCACCTGTTAAAAAACTAGTATCTCTACAAAAAGTAAGTGTATCTCCAGAAATAATATATTGATTATCTTCTTGAATCAAATCAGAACGCAACGAGCTAAATTGATGTCGTTCAATAAACGATTGTCGCGCTGCTATTTTATCTTTCTGTTGACTATTCCAATGTTGATACACAACGGAATTATGTTGTAAAGGGATTTCTTGAACTTGTGCCTGTAGATTTGCTATTCCAAATACACCTAAAAATAGTAAGACGATATATCGCATGAATTGCTTCTTGAATGGTTGAAAAAGGGACAACATATCCCAATTAAGGAAATAGAGCCATTTATGAAAATGGACTCAAGACTCCTTTTCAAAACGAACTTCTTTCTTAAATGTTGCTGATAAAGAAAGGACTAATAACTATTTGTATTGCAATTGTCAGGTCGGTATTGCGTAAGGTAAAGGTCAACTACTCCGCCAATCGGAATTTGCTGATAATTGTACTCAGGAACTTGTTTCCAAACATAGCTAGTTTCTACATTTTGAATGGTTGCATCCGTAATAATAGAACCAACATTGAGTTGATAACTTTCTACAATAAATTTTGCTTCACTATAAGGTTGGCAAACGAGATTGGGTAGTTCTACACTACTTCCAGAGCGCGTTGTGATGACAAATTCTAATGTACTTCCGTCAGGTAGTTCCATGCCTTCTTCAATATCTTTTTGTGTTATTTTTTTACCATCATGATAAAAGTAAAGGATGGTATTTTCAGCTTGTTTGGCATCAAATTGTTTTTCTTTGATGACGGTTTTGAAGCCCCAACGTTCGCATTTTGCACTGTATTGGTAATAATTATAATTTCCAGCCAATTGAGGAAGTGGATTATTATCTAGAACCGTTTTCGTAACTTGTAGATAAATCGTTCGATCTTCTTTTACGCGAGATTCAGGTTTGGGCGATTGATCTAAAATATAAGCGGGAGGTAATTCTGGTCGAGACACAGAATCATTAACCATCAAGACAAATCCTCGACGATCGGCTTTTTCTTGTGCTTCTTCCAAGGTCATATTCACAAAACTAGGTAAGGAAAGCGATTGCCCATGTTTTGTATAGCATCGAAGCCACCAAAAAGTCATAAGTATACAGAACACTACCGTCAGGAGCATTCCTAAGAAATTCTTTAAGAAAATGCCACTCGTAAGGAAATAGAAAAGTTCTTTAAGGTAGTGTTTTAGTTTCTCAATAAAAGATGTTTGTTCTGCCACAGTAGTTCTTTTTTTCCAGTAAAGCTTTAAGTCAACATCGTATCTCGGTTTCGTTCAAAACCAAAGTTAAGAATCTGATCTACAAAATTATAAGGTTTATAGCCATTTATTGCTGCCTGATGAAAAATACAGGTCGCTGGCGTCATTCCGGGTAAGGAATTGACCTCAATAATAATGGTTTCCGCTCGATTATCCTCAAATATACGAACAAAAGCGTCAATTCGAGCATAGCCCTGTACATTCAATAATTGGGCAGCACGTTTTAAATCTGCTTTTACTTGTGTGGCAATTTGCTGATACGCTTCTTTTGTAGGCGCGAAACGAGCAGGTGTAATATTTTGACCTTCTCCTGCTAAGAATTTTTCTTCTAAGGATAAAATAGCCCCACTTGCCAAGGCTTCTGATGGCTCAAAGATTTCATAAATAAGTTGATCGTCTTGATAATGTGTCAATAATCCTCCCGTAATTTCCAAGAAATGTGTAGCTCCATTTGCTGTGATGAGTTGTTCGATGAGTACTCGTTCTTTTTGAGGAAATTCTTCTTTTGGTTTTAAATCCAATACTTGCATTTGAAGACTAGGAATCTGCTCTGTTTTTCTAAAAATTGTTCGCAAAAAAGCATTTAATTGTTCTTGATTTTTTACCATTTTAACGGCAGAACTACAGCCATCATCCACAGGTTTTGCAATTAGTGGATAGTCAAAATCACGCTCAATTTGCTGAATACTCCTTGAAATAAAATCATCAAAATCATTCAGAGTAGCCGATTTTTCAAGCAATAGTTGTTGAGTAACTTCAAATCCATGTGCTTTGAGGGTTTGAAGCGTTTGGTATTTATCTATTGTAATTTGCGCCGAGGAAGGAGGCGAACCATTGTATGCTAAACCCACTTCTTCCAGTTTTGCTTGTACTTCACCATCTTCCCCTGGGCGTCCATGCAAGCCAATAAATACTCCATCTACCGTTTGACTTAATTGTTGATAATCAAAAGTGATGGGTTCAAAAGTAACATTGGAGGAAGCATATTTTTCAATAATGGAAGCACATTCTTCTTTGATGGCTTCAACTATTGTATGCTTTTTGAAATTATAAATTTTATCTCGAATGTCATCAGCATTATCTTTCAATAATAAATTGATGGGAAGTTGATACAATTCATGTTTTTTACTACTACCTGTAAGAAAAATAGGAATGGGTTCATACTTATCTGAACTAGCTAGTTTTTCATAAATATTACGTCCACTTTCTACAGAAATATGTCGCTCAGAAGAATAACCTCCCAAAAAAACGGCGATTTTTTGTTGATCTCTTGTTTGTGTTTTTAAGGCTAAAATGGCAGCATCCAATTGTTGTAAGAGCGAGTCAAAAGGCATTTTATCAGTACTCGTTGCCAGTCGTTCTTGTAAAGAAACTCGGATGATATAAGTTAAAAACTGAGAAGGATTTAAACCTATTTCTGCTGCTTGATGAAAGAAAAAAGAGGAAGGCAACATCCCCGAAGTAGTATTGGGATCATTGAGATAGATCGTATCATCTGCACAAATAAAACCATCGATCCGTGCATAGGTATTAAATTCCAAATAATTAAACAAGCGAACACATTCTTCTCGTATGGCTTCAATTTTTGCATCTGCCAAATCAATAGGCGTTACTTTTCGAGATAAACCAGGTAAATATTTAGAACGATAATCAAAAACTTCACTTCCTTTCACAATTTCGGTGGGAGGGAGAGCTGTTACGCCTCCATCTTCTTTTCGCAACACGATACAAGAGAATTCTTTCCCATCAATGAAGCCTTCTACAATTACCGTTTGCTCACTCCAATGACTTTCAAGACGTAAACTGGCATTGGGATGATTGGCAGAAAAAGAATTTAAAAAGTCTAATAATTCTTCTGGATGATAAAAGCTTTGTCCATTACAATCTATAGGAAAACCCAATCCTGAACGAATATCTGTTTGCTGACGGATGAATTGGACGCGTTCTTCTTCTATTAAGGCTAACCAATCTGTTATGGCTAATTGTTTACAGAAAAAGGCATGATTAATATATTCTTCAAAATCAGCAAGTTGTGCGGTATTGTTGATGATCGTAACACCAATAGATGATCCTTGATTGGCGGGTCGGATGACCATAGGAAAACCAATTTGTTCTTTTGCTTGCTCAAAAAAGGAGGATGGCACACCGTTTAACCACTCTTTTCTAGCAATAACTAAAACTTCTGGACAAGCAAAATTACCTTGTTCCATCATTTTTTTCTGAAACGCTTTATCCATTCCTATAGCACAGGCACGTACGCCACTACCTGTATATGGAATTTGAAGACTTTCCAGCAAACCTTGCAATTGACCATCCTCACCAAAAACGCCATGTAAAGAAAGAAAAGCTAGATCAATCAAATCAGGCAATTCAGACAAAGCAATCTTTTTCCCTACTTGAGCAATCATTCTGTCTGTCTCTTCCTCAGAAAGTCTACCTAAACTTTCTTGATAAATCTGGAAATGATTGGGGGAGGCAGGAAGGCTACTAACAGGAGGATAAAAATCACGAATTGTTCCTTTATAGACGTATTCCCAATCGAGTAAAATGAAATTACGATGACTATCTACAAAAATAGGAATAGGTTCAAAAAGAGTTTTATTCAAATTATCATAGACGGTTCGCCCACCAGCAAATGCGATCTCTCGTTCACGAGAAGGGCCACCAAAGAAAATACCGATTTTTATCATGAGCTTGATTTTTGGATTTTCATTACTATTCTAAGAAGCTGTTTGAGTTTAGCTTTTTTAAAATATGATAGGTCATTTTTTCAACAATCGAGGCATTGAAATAGGCGTTTAGCCCAGCTAAATAACTATTTTAATAACAAAGAGTGATGGAAAAAGGGACATCATAGATAGAAAGTGTTAAATTCAAACAGCTTCTAAAGCAAATCAAAAAAGGTATACCCCTGTTTGGAGATATACCTTTTTGACTGAATAAAAACTAAATTCAGTAGGTGCTAGACAAAGATATATGACTTTTATAAGCCAGCTACGAAGCGAGTCAACTTGCTTTTTAAGTTGGACGCTTTGTTTTTGTGCCAAGTATTTCTTTTTGCCAATTTGTCAATCATGCTGACTACTTTAGGCAAGAATTTTTCTGCTTCTGTTTTATCTTCCATGTCTCTCAATTTCTTGATAGCCGTACGAGCAGATTTTTTGTAATATCTATTGTGTACACGCTTTTTAGCGTCTTGACGAATTCTCTTTTTTGCGGATTTATGATGTGCCATTAAGCTACGTTTTTTCTTCTTTTTTAATTTGGATTGCAAATTTAGTCCTTTTTAAGGGAAAAGTAAAATCCTAATTAAAGAAAAATAGATTATTTATAGATTTTCTTGAAGCCTAAAAGAATGATGAGTTGGTCAAAGAAATGATAAGGTCGTTTCCCTTTATTTTTTATGGGAATGTTTTTCTTCAATTCTTTATAATTGCTATAGAATAAACTAGAAAATCGTTTGATGATTTTTCCATCTTTAATAATCCAAATAGCTTCATTGGTTCTATAACGGGATTGTTCATCTACTGTAATGAAAAAATCTAGTTCCGACCAAGAGATTCTTTTCCTCAAAAAAGGGAAAATAGGATTACTAAGATATAAATGCTTCTTTTCGATACGAATAAAAGCACATTCCTTGATAAAACGATGAATCATAAATCCATTTAAACCCAAGATCACAAAGTACGCCACACGCGCATCACCATCCCCCCATAAGTCTACCTCAAATAGATTGATAGGAGAATTGAACAAAATATAATAACTCAAAAACGTGGCGACGATAGTCATCAACAAGAATAAACCAAAGAACAAAATTTTATAGGAAGATGTAATTTCTTTCATTGACGAATAATGCGATCTTCTTAAAACAGCATTAGTTTTTTGAGTCCAATCGTTTTATCAGATACTATTTGAATAAAATAACTTCCCTTTTGAAGTGACGAAATATTTACAGGAATATTTTTTCCAGAAGAATAGGTTTGAAATATTAATTTCCCCCAGTTATCATAAATATTAATCGTTAAAGGCAAATCAGATGATTCATCTAGTTGAATAAACACTTGGTCTCCATAAGTTGGATTTGGAAAGATATCAAATGATAAATTATCTTCAATGTCGTCAATCCTTAAGGCATTTGCATTCACTCGTATGGTAACAACATGATATTCTGTATGAATTTTATCTTCTATTTTAGTATCTATTCTAAAAACAATATGATAAGGACTAGAAGCGGCATGTTCTGCTAAAACATCCCAAGAAAATGTACCTTCAATAATTGTTGTGGTATAGTCAGTCGGAAGATCAATCAAAGCTGGATTATTCATCAAAAATGGTAGTCCCAAGGCACTTACTTTTAGTTCATGATTTGTGTTTTCGCCAATAGTGAAATTGAAATTGATTGTCTCACCATCTTGTATAATTAATTCATCAGTAGGGAGATTGTGTTCTGGACTAGCAATCATTTCTAGGAGTTCGATATCGTATTGAATATCTCGAATGCTAGTACTTAGCAATTCGTCATTTCTATATTCGAGTACACGAATGGTGATATTGTAAGAACCTTGGAGTTGTGGAGCATCCCAAGTGATAGTGCCTGTTGAAGGATCAATACTAATGTTATTATCTGCCCCAGGGGAAATTTCATTAGGAAAGGCATAATTGGAAACGGGAACATCTACATCCGACAAAGGAGTTGCTAATTCATATACTAGACTATCGCCGTCCACATCTATCGCTGCTAGATTATGATAAATAGGAACTCCCACAAACCCCATTTCGGTGGGATGATTTAGAAATATTGGAGAACTATTATTGAATGAACGAGCTTCGATCGTGGTTTCAAGATGAAAAGGAACCATTTCAGAGAGCGGGGGATTTATATTGAGAATGCCTGCATTTCTATTGTAATCAGTCATTGAAATGGCATAATTTCCTTCGTTGGAATACGTATGTTGAGAAATATAGGTATTGTAGCTAATATCAGAACCTAACGATACGGTATTTGCTCTCAATGCCCATTCACATAATCCATCTCCCCAACAAATTTGTAAGCTATCTCTATCGGCGGCAACGCTCGATTCTTTGGTATAGGTTTTAATTACTGCTTCATATTGCAGATAGTCTAATTGTTTTACCATAATTTCACCTGCTCTATTATGTGTACTAAATAAAGTGGTGGTGATAAATGTGAATAGTACGGAGAGATAAATTAATCTAGTCATTTTAATTTTTTTTGGTGAATTAAATTAATGTAACTATGAATGGGGTGGGGTAGGGTGAAATTGAAATGCACACCCAAGGGAAGTTTGTAAACTATGATCTATTGAATTAAAGATACAAAAAAAGAACCTTTATTTTGTAATAAATTAATCTAAGCAAGGTCTAATGTACTGTAATCGAAATGATTTTCAACTTCAATATGGTCTACACCAATTATAACGTCTTGAATTTCAAGGGAACATGTTCCCTTGGGGCAATCATGAAACTTAAACTAAGTTAGATTACATTGTACTAATATGAAAAAACCTTTTACCTATATTCTTTTTAACAAGAAATAGATTTTTTAGTTACACCCGAAGAGAAAAGAACGGCTAAAACGGGTATAATTTGTAACTTACAGCCCCATTTTAGGAAAGAAATTATGGAAAAATTAATACAAGATTATAAACACCGTTCCCAAGCTGCCTCGGATCAAGCTCAACTATTAAGTAGTCGATACAATCAATTGGGTTTAGTTCGTTTGGGCTTATTTATTGGAGGAGTGGCAGTAGCGATTTGGTTGTGGAATAGTTTGGGGTGGGGTGTAGGTTTGTTTTTTATAGGTTTATTTATCTATGGTTTTGCAAAATTTGTTTTTTGGCATCAGGCGATTTTAAAGGAGAAAAAATATCAAGAACATCTAGCTATTGTCAATCAAAATGAAATTGCTTTTTTGCAAGATGATTATTCCGTTTTTGAAAATGGAGAAGAGTTTTTAGATGCTGCTCATCCTTATACGGTAGATTTAGATGTGTTTGGTGATTATTCTGTTTTTCAATATTTCAATCGTACTACTACGGCTATTGGAAAAAATAGACTTGCGGATTATCTAAAAGGAAAATATACGAGCTCACAAACTCAAAAAGAAGAAATTCTTGCTCGACAAAAAGCGGTTCTTGAATTACGCGAGCAATTAGACTGGCGACAAGGCTTTCAAGCTACAGGAATGGCAACAGTAGATCATCTTTCTCACCTTGCAGCGCTTAAAGAATGGTTAAGTCAAGAACCCGTCATTGCTTCAAAAGCTTCTTTTCGCAATGCTCGTTATTGGGTGCCCCTTTTGACAATAGGCGCAATGGTGGCAACAGCTTTTATTTTGCCTTGGCAATTGCTCGTCCTATTTTTTCTACCCTCGGCTTATTTCTTAAAAACAAGTTTAGAGGAGATCAATCGAATTGCTCATCAAACAGGAAGTGCTGAAAAAGTATTAGCGTATTATGGCGAATTGATGAATTTAATTGAAACCAAAGACGTCCAATCACCAAAATTACAAACCTTAAAAAATAGCTTCTTCGAAGGAGAACAAACTGCTTCTCAAAAAATTAAGCGATTGTCTTACCTTATTGGTCAATTGAATGTACGCAATAATTTCTTTGCCATCTTTTTTAATCTTATTGGATTATGGGATATTCATTGGACAATTCAACTTGAAAATTGGAAAACAACTCATCGAAAACAAGTCCCTCAATGGTTTGATGCATTAGCAGAAATAGAAGCCTTATTGAGTTTAGCAACTGTCTTTTATAATAGAAAAGATTGGATAATGCCTACGATTACTGCGGAAAATGAGGTAGATGCCATTGAAATGGGACATCCTTTAATCGCTCCATCTAAGCGCATTTGTAATGACATTCACATTCCCACCAAAGGACACATCAAATTGGTGACAGGCTCCAATATGGCAGGAAAAAGTACGATGCTTCGAACGGTCGGATTAACTATTATTATGGCAATGGCGGGCGCACCTGTTTGTGCCAATACGTTTCAAACCCCACTTTTACAAGTGTATACGAGTATGCGCACACAAGATGCCTTACATGAGAGTACCTCTTCTTTTTATGCTGAATTAAAACGTTTGAAGTTTATTATTGAAGCAGTTGAACAACAAACCAATATCTTTTTTCTGCTAGATGAAATTTTAAAAGGAACAAACTCCAATGATCGTCATACGGGTTCAAAAGCCTTGATACAACAATTGATAAAAAGTAAAGGATCAGGAATTATTGCAACGCATGATTTAGAGTTGGGAGCTTTAGAGGCGTCTTATGGTGGGGCGATCGAAAATTTATGTATGGAAGTAGCCGTTGATAAAGATCAACTTCATTTTGATTATAAAATCAAAAAAGGCGTCAGTAAAAGCTTTAATGCCACGCTTTTGATGAAAAATATGGGGATACGGATAGAAGAGTAATGATTTTTATTTCAACTTAATCTTCGCTCCTGCAAGAATAGAAATCGTATTGAAACGATCTTTATTAATACCATACCCATTAGAAGTTAGCGTGTGTTGATAAGTATTTTGCATAAAGACACTCCATTTTCTACCCAATCGTCGTTCTACTCCTAAACCTAAATTAGCCGTAAAGTATCGATTTTGAAGGTATGAGCCACCTTTCAACCAACCATCAGAAGAAATTTTATTATTGAAAACAGAATTTTCATTAATAATTTCTCCAAGACTATTGCCTTCAGTCGAACGATCTGTAGTAGAACTTGGACGAGCTGCATAATCACTATCAAAATTATGTGTATTTTGAAGAACGACACTCATCGTAGCCCCTGTACTCGCATAGAAATCCCATTTTTCAGTATCCTTAAACTGATAATTAATATTTAAAGGTACTTGAAGAATATCTAACTGAATATCTTGTAAGGTATAATTGACGTAACCCAATTCAAAATCACCTATAATTTCAGTTATCGAATTAGGTTCATAACGGAAGGCACTATAAATAGCACCAGTCTCTACTTCCCATCGTCCATAGCCCAAACCAAGTGTAAAGCCCATCCCATAACCAAAGGCGGTATTATTGTAAGAAGCTTTATCGAATATACGATCATGAGGCGTCATAATGTAGACATAATCCGCTTTTGAAAGCATGCTCATACGGATTTGTAAGGGCGTAAAGATTTTTGAGAAAAAATTTGTTTTACTACTAATGTCTTCTTCTTGTTGGTTTAAAAGATAATTAGTTTTTAAATAAGGTAAATAGAAAAGCGTAGTATTATATAAACCTAAACCAATTTCACTTTTGAAATAATTGAGTCCTGATTCTGGTGTGAGTTTCGCCTCCTCATTTTCATCTTGTACCACTAAAGCTGTTAGTTTAGTTGTTTCAATTGGATTTGTATTATTTTGAGTGGTTGAAGAAGAAACGGGTAGTATTGGCAAATCAAAATTTAAGCTAGGAGTAAGATTAGTACCTGATAACGTATTATCAGCTATATCTATACTTGAGTCAATCCCACTATTATCCTCTGTGTTATTAGTTGTATTCGTTACTATAGAAGCTAAGTCTTTAGTGGAAGCTATATCTGATGTGGTATTATTTTTTGTAGGTGTTGTTTCTTCAATTGTTGTTTTGGGGATAACAATAGATAAAGTGTCTTGTAGTAACTCCTTGTGTGCAGGAATTACATTAAACATTGTCCAAATCAAAAGAAGTAACAAAGCAACCTCTGCCAAGCGATAGCGATACAGTAATCGCTTACGGAAAGAGAGTTCAATATCTAATTTTCGTTTGAATTGTGCCCAATTTGCAGTATGCTGCGGAGCTTCTAAGTTTCTTAATTTATTATAAGCGACTTGATCAATCGGATTATTTTCCGTTTCCATTTCTTGGATATTGGCTTCTAAATCCATTTTAGCTTCAAGCAATTCCCAGGAGTTTGCATCATAAGGAATTTCTACGGTATCAAGTTGTTCTTGAAAAAGTTCATTAATACCACTTTCTGCCAAATCAAGTTCCGTTTCAAAGGCAGCCCACGCACCTGCTGCAAGGGGGATACTCAAGTCAGTGAGGGTATCCTTTATGAGTTGATCATTTGGATGCTCTACCAATCCTTCTTCTTCAATCATTTGTTCCATTCGATCCCAGTTCATGGGAGGTACATCTGTTTCAACGAGTTTAGCCCCTACAATTTCATCAAAAGTAGTGGCATCTGCTAACAAATCGGGATTTGCCTCGATTTGTTCTAGCATAGCATTCCAAGCATCAGCAGGTACATGTACTGCTAAGTCTTGCAGGCGTTGTTTAATAATGTCGTCAAATGATTGATTCATTCTCTCTGTTTGCTACATGTTGTTGCCTATTTATAGTAGGCATTAATAATGCCCTTCAGTTTTAATCGAGCTTTTACAAGATTAGAACGGGAGGTACTTTCAGTAATATCTAATTGGGTAGCAATTTCTTTGTGGGAAAATCCCTCAATAACATATAAATTAAATACAGCACGATAAGCAGGAGATAATGCTTGAACGGCTGCTAAAATTTCTTTTTCGGTTAATTGACTTACTGCATCAGCATCTGAAGAACTAATAGAGTAAGCTTGTTCTATATCTTCCGTCCTACGACGAATACTTTTGCGATAATAGTCAATAGCGGTATTCACCATGATGCGTCGAATCCAAGCTGAAATAGAAGTTCCAAGTTGATACTTTCCAAGATTTTTGAAAACTTTAATGAAGCCTTCATGTAAAATATCTTGTGCATCTTCTTGATGATTCGCATAGCGAAGACATACCCCCATCATCTTGCCGTAGTGCATTTCATACAGCTTCTTTTGTGCCCAACGTTCCTTTTGAATGCAGGCAGTGATGAGATTTTTCTCTTCGTGTTTTAATTTTAAAGCGATATCCATGGGTTAGTGAATTTTGCCCAAAATAATACGGTTTAGAAATGTGATCTAAGATAGTAAATTCTATTGATTTTAATAGCACTTTCTATACCAAGAATCACGCTGAACTTATCGCTTCAGTGCTAGAAGCCAATAATAGTTAAATTAAAACGATATTTTAGAAGCTTCTAGTACTTTATATAATATACCTAATATACATTGCTTCAACGAATAAGATAGAACTTCTGCTGCTTTGATGAGATATTTACTTAGAACAGAAAAATGAAAAATGGTTTTGTGAAAAGGAATAAGTTTATCATTTTAATCATTTATTGTAGTAATGCTTTAAATTTTACAGCTAATTTTTTAGTGTAAATATCAGCTCCTTCGCTATTTAAATGGCCAGCATTATATCTGTAGTTGACATCAAAATAAGATGGATTTCTTTTACCATCTCCCATGTATAAAGATTTGAATTGAGGGGCTTTATGATGAAAATTTTTATTAGGTGGCACTAAAATAATTAGTTGAATATTTTTGGCAGCAAATAATTCTTCTAGTCGTTCTAATTCTTTAATTAAGATGTTGTCTGCTTTTGTAATATTAGGATTTTTATCTTTTGTTATGAATTGATGTCCCTTCATAAGATGTGTCCCTTTCTTTTTCTTATAGTTAATTTGAAATTGATTTTCTTCTACCATAATGTATGGTAAATATCCTTGTTTATCAGTATAACTAAATTTACAGGCCTCTTCTGAATTAAATATAAGAGCTTTTAACTGTCCTATAGAAAAAAGGTTAGTAATATAAGCATATACATAGTTCTTCATGTGATTAAATTGACCCCTAGCATAAAAATAGCGCATAGCGAATGAAAAGCGTGTATTATCAATACCATATCTAGCTTTGATCGATGATAAATTTTTATCGTTAATGGGGTTGACGGGTTCATTTAAATGAAAGACCACATATTTCAAATTTGGAAAATAAGCTAATTGCGAAATATGTTCTAAGTGATACATTGATGTAATACATTCCATTCCTCCATTACCTAAATTAAATGCAGATTTGCCAGTTATTTCACTAAATAGTGGAGTGTTAATATGCCTATTTACATGACTTGATCCTACGAAAAAAACTTCATATCGATCATGTAGCTTCAACAAATCGTTGTACTTACACTTAAAAACACCATCTCCATAATAAAAAGGTACTTGTTGCTTTATGATTTGCACGATGGTAAATAGACTTAATAAAAGCAGTAAGAGTTTGAAGATTAATTTTCGCATGTGTTAAAATTGGAAATAAATAAACGGCTTGTCACCAATAAAATATTCCATAATCAAAAGACTTAGAATAAGATAAATTAAATATCGTAATACAGGATAAGTGCTCATTCGTTCTAAACCATGAGACAACTCTTTGTTAAACCATTCTACCCAAAACATAGCCATAGAAAGTATAATAACCAGCCCTAGATTTAATTGTTGGGTGAAGTTTTTGGCTATAGATAATTTCGTATCTATAGAAGATGGGAATTGAAATAGCCCTATAAAATAACTAAATCCTTCTTGTATACTTGTTGCTCTAAAAAAAATCCAACTTATAACAATAAGGACAAAAAAAGCAAAAGATTGTATAATAGAGATTGACTTTGAAGATAGATTATACTTACCTTTTTCAAAGGTAGACAAGGATGGCAACCATAAAGATATGGTATACAAACATGCATGTAGAAAGCCCCAAAATATAAAGGTCCAATTCGCTCCATGCCATAGCCCACTTAGCAAAAAAGTAACAAAAATATTTCGGATCTGAAAAATTTGAGTACCTCTACTACCACCTAAGGGGATAAATACATAATCTCTAAACCAAGTGGACAGAGAAATATGCCATCTTCTCCAAAATTCTTTGATGTTTTTTGAAAAATAAGGCGTGGAAAAATTTTGCATTAAATGGATTCCAAAAAGCTTGGCACTACCTATTGCAATATCTGAATATCCTGAAAAATCACAATATATTTGTACGGTAAATAACAAAGCTCCAAGCCAAAGCAAACCTCCAGATAAGGTATCATGTTGTATATAAATTTGATCTACGAAAATGGCACAATTATCGGCAATTACCACTTTCTTAAAAGTGCCCCACAATATCTGGCGAAATGCATCAACTGCTTGCGTATAATTAATGGATCGTTTGGATTGAAATTGAGGAATGATATTACTTGCTCGCTCAATAGGACCCGCTACTAGTTGAGGGAAAAAAGCTACAAAAGTACTAAAGGTCAAAAAATCTGGCGTAGCTTGTTGTTTGTTTCGATAAATATCAATGGTATAACTGAGGGTCTGAAAAGTATAAAAACTAATCCCTACAGGTAAAATAATCTGTAAAGAGTATACATTGGCAGAGAGACCAACCTGTTCTAAAAGATAGGAAAAGGATTCAATAAAAAAAGCAAAATATTTGAAGGAGATTAATATTCCTAGATTAATAAAAAGACTTAATCCCAACCAATATTTTCTTCTTTTTTGATTTGTAGTTTTGGAAAGCTTTAAGCCTACAAAATAATCAGTTATTGTACTTATTAATATTAGAGAAAGAAATCGATAATCCCAACAAGCGTAAAAAATATAGCTGCTAATTAATAAAATGAAGTTTTGTGCTCGTTTATGTTGTTTAAATGACCAATAGATCAATAGAACAATTGGAAGAAAAATAACATAAGAAATAGAATTAAAAATCATCTATCGCAAATTAGTTTGGGTTGAATAACTACACATAAATAAAAAATTTATACTTTACAGATTAGATACTTTTGGAAGTAGAACAATTTAGTGTTTTCTCCAATTTTATTTCGTATTTTGATGCTCAAACTTATTCTAACAAAAACTACCCCCGATGAAAAAAATAACACTTCTTAGTTTACTCTCTTTAGTAATAATATGTTCTTCTTTTGCGCAAGAATATATCCAACAAATGGTAGATCGAATCTTAAATCAACATAATTGTGGACATTATCATTTCCATGAAACACCTGCTTTATGTCAAGTATTAGTAAATGAAAAAACCTTAGAATTATACCTTGAATTTGATCATCAAGAGGATATTGCATCTGATTTATACGATCATCTACTGGAGTCCTTCCTTCCTGCTTTAGATGAATTTCGTTTAAAACAGCTAAACTTTTTTGTCAAAACCAAAGATGAAAGTAAATATAATGATCTTGCACACTATTTCCCCCATTCAAAACGAGCAGCCTATTATCCACCCCAAAATAAGGATCCTTTTCCTGATCTTTATTCCGACCTAACTAAAGGCCCAGGAAATCCCCATCAAGGGCAAGTGCAGCCCACAGGTTCACTCGCAGGTAAAACAGTTTGGTTGAGCCCAGGACATGGGTGGAAAGCAGATAACTCAAATAATAATTGGCTCACCCAACGGGGCAATACCAATGATTATGTAGAAGATTTTGGAACAGTAGGAGGAATTGATTACTATTTACAACGCTATTTGTATAATGCAGGGGCGAATGTTTGGGTAGTAAGAGAACGAGATGTCAATACCAATGAAGTTGTGGTCAATAATGATGATGGAGCACCCACTTACACTGAAACAGGCGCATGGACTACCTCCGGAAGTACAGGATACAATGGCAGTACTTATCGTTTCGTCAATTCAGCTGCGACGGAAGATGCTACAGCAATTTATACCCCTACGTTTACAGAAGAAGGTTGGTATTGGGTGTCCGTTTATTATAGAGAAGGTGCAAATCGCTCTGCTGATACTCGCTATAAAATTAATCATGCAGGTGGACAAACTATCGTCTCCATCAATCAAGAAATACATGGACAAACTTGGGTCTATTTAGGAGAATATTATTTTGATGCAGGCAGTTCAGGCTCAGTCGTATTAAGTAACGAATCTAATGAAATTGGGCAAGCTATTATTGCAGATGCTGTTCGTTTTGGAGGAGGAATGGGATCAACAACCGACTGTACTTTTGGGGGCAGCCCAAGTGGACGACCTCGTTTTGAAGAAGCTGCACGTCAGTATGCTCAATTTCAAAATTATCCAACTTGTGAAAATGATGTAGTGATACGTCCACATTATGCAGAATGGGAACTCGCCAAAG
Source organism: Saprospiraceae bacterium (assembly GCA_020628645.1). GTDB lineage: Bacteria > Bacteroidota > Bacteroidia > Chitinophagales > Saprospiraceae > JAHDES01. The sequence continues at coordinate 18,478 of JAHDES010000041.1, read as the reverse complement.
GAACTACAACTGAACAAGCCAATGCTGTTTATCTATCTTGGCATACCAATGCTTTTGATGGAACAGCAGATGGAACAGTTACTTTTGCCTATGATGGAACGGGCTCTAATCCTGTTACAACGGGGAGTTATGACTTTCGAGATTTTGTACATGCAGAATTAGCAAGTGATATTCTCAATGGCTGGGATGCAAATTGGAATGATCGAGGCACTAATCAAGCTAATTTCGGAGAACTACGCGAACTTACTACCATGCCCGGATGTTTGGTAGAAGTGGCTTTTCATGATAATCCAGATGATGTAACAGCCTTAAAAACACCTGCTTTTCGCAATCTTGCTACACGGGCAATGTATCAAGGAATCGTCAAATTCTTTAATGATCGAGATGGAAGTCCGATAGATTTACTACCTGAGCCACCCACTCACTTATACGCAAAGAATAGCAATACTGGTGAAGTTACGGTGACTTGGAATGCCCCGACTTCTGGGGGAGGTGTTGTCGGTGATGCAGCAACAGGCTATAAGGTTTATCTAAGTACACACGGAAAAGGATTTGCAGATGGAATAGCTGTAACAGGAACAAGTGCTACCTTTACAGGATTACAGCCAAGTACGACTTATTATTTTCAAGTGACTGCTACCAATGCAGGGGGTGAATCTTTTCCTTCAGCTACCGTAGCAGCAAGGACGCCAGCACAGGGATCTACACCAGCTTATTTAATTGTAGATGGTTTTGATCGCTTGGATCGTTTTGGGGCAGTGAGTCAGTTTGAAAGTACTGCATTGGGTACAGTCGATCGAATGTTTTTAGAGCGTATGAATCGTTATGATTACATGGTAGAACATGCGCGTGGATTGGAGTATTGCGATGTTGCATTTGATGGAACAGCAAATGAGGTAGTGGTAGATCCTACCTTTAATTTATGTTTGTATCAAGGGGTAGATTGGATCACAGGGGAGGAGTCTACTGCTGATTTTTCTTTGGATACGGATGAACAAGCGGCGCTGATTCATTACTTAGATGATGGGGGGAATTTGATCATTTCTGGTGCAGAAATTGGTTGGGATATAGGGCGTTCTTCTTCGGCAAATGCATCTCAATCATTTTATAATAACTATTTAAAATCCACCTATGTGGGAGATGACGGACAGTCCTATGATTTCACAGGTTCATCAGGCGATATTTTTGATGGCTTGAGTGGTACATTTGATGATAGTAATAATTATGATGTCGAATTTCCAGATCGAATCAGTCCTTTCGGAGGAGCTACTACGGTACTTGAATATGTAGGTGGTACAGGAGATGGAGCAGGTATAGCCTATAAAGGAAGTGATTTTGGGGTCATCAATGTTGGATTTCCGTTGGAAACGATTGTAGATGCAGCTACTCGAAATGCTATTATTTGTGAAGCCGTTACTTATTTAACGCCCAACGCCTCCTGTCCTTTCAATCTTAATTTGGCGACTTCTTATCCCAATGGTCAAGTTCAATACATCACAGCAGGCAATACCATTTCTTCTAGTAATACGATAGTAGAAAATGGGGCGATTGTCGTCATGGATGCAGGCACGACCCTTTGTTTGGATGCAGGATTTGAAGTGGAACTCGGTGGCGAGTTTGAAGGAAAAATAGGTGGATGTGGGAATTAGAACTTTCCAAGCATCAAGTGCAAGCATCAAGTGCAAGTTCAAAAAAATGGGGATGAAAGCTGTATTACAGCGTTTCAAAAGCTAAAAATATACTTTTATCGTAAGACTGACTTTAAGGTTGTTTCACGATACTAATTGAAGAACTAGTTTAACTAAAGTTTTTCTTTTCGCATTCGATAGTCTAATACAAATAGTACTACTGCTAATATTCCTAGTATGACAGAGATTATCGGTTCTTCTCCAAAACCGAGCTTGAAAAATAAATCCCAGGGACTAGAAGTTTCACTATTGGTGATCTTAAAAGCAATATCTATTTGTGATAAAATATTAATACTTGCAATTGCCATTACACAAAATCCTGCCCAGCGTAGATAGACACGTTTGGGATTGTGTAAGAGTAATAGTGCAGATGCTAATGAGGCGATGCCGAGCCAAGTATCGCCAAAATGAAAGGCAGCATATTTACTAGCAAAATAACTCAAAATACCCCCTCCAATGACTGCACCGACTAGTCTGCCAAACCACCATTGTTGATGTATTGGTTTAGAAATAGGAGTAGAAAGGCTGATCTTAGGGGTAGCATGTTGACGACCAGATTCAGTTTTGGAAGTATCTTCTGGTGTGTTTGTATTCGTATTATTGATGATGACTTGTACAGGAGTTGTTTCTTTTTCTTTAGTAGCAATATCATTGCTGACTGCCCTGTTTTCTTTAGAATTTTCGCGTGTGAATATATCTCCAAATCGGTCTAATTTATATGGTTCTTGCCACCTATTCGATGTAAAATACTGGACTAATTCTTGGGCTAAGGTATTCCTCGCTTGATTTTTTTGTTCATACGTAAGTGTACCAGAAAGACTTTGTTTTTCTAATTGTTTTAGTCGTCTGCTGAACAGCGTATTATATTCTGGCGAACTGATTGTATCAATAGCTTTGTCTAGTTCATCGGCTTTGATCAAATCGAGTACACTCGAATGTTTATTTCTTTCTGTTTGGAGCGAATCTATTAAAATGGTCGTTTCATCATATACTCCCTTTAATATAGCTGTTGCTTCAAGAAATTCATTCGAAGCATTACAATATTGTTGTTTGCCTTTTTCTTTGGCGTTTAAGACGTTTTCATATTTAAAATATTCAGGCGTTTTTGATTCAGAACAACTTTTACAAGGACATACAATCATGGGCGTAACCTCTACTTTATCCTTGAAAGGTTCATGGACTTCGCGCCATTTTTTCATAATCACTCGAATGATAGCCTCACTATGTGCTCCTCTTCCTTCAATTACAATGCGTCTTTTGTCGTATTCCTCTCTTATGCGTACTTGTACATCAGCTAAATCCAGTTGTTTACCATCCAATACTGCACCTTTTCGCCAAATCCAATGATTTCCATCTTTCAAGTTTACGATATACTCATGTAAAGAGACCAAAAGTTGTATCACGATGGCTTTAGGCATCCAGTTGTATTGTAGATGTAATCGAACATTATTGCTGGTATCCCAAAGGGGTAAATTATCGGTAGAACTAAGCAGTTTTGAAGGAACAATATATTTTTGAGAAATAGGATTTTGGTAACAAAACTTGAATTCTTGCATTAGTGCAAGCAATTCATTGGTTCTATTTTCGTATTTTTCTTCATGCCATATTTGTGCGATATCCTCCTTTACAAACCATCCATTATTCCGCTCAACAATAGGATCATCTAATACACGATATAAGGCATCTGCCACCCATTCTGTATTGAGAATGACCATGCCTTTTAGTGCGGTATTTTTATAGTGTAATAAATAGCCTAATCGTTTAAAAATATCCAGTAAACTAATTCGCTGTTCTTTTTTTGTAATGCCATTTTGGGTACATAGTTCGTTAAAACGCTCTACTGATATCCAATTTCCTGTTTCTTGAAGTAAGGCTTCTCGTACAGCAATCCACTTGACAGGCATTTCCTTTCCGATGTGCTCCAATTGGCAGAAACTTCGACTCAGGTATTTTTCAAAGCCGCGAAAGGCAGTTAAGGCGGATGGATCGAAGAAATCTTTCTCTTCTTTATTGATGGCATTGAGATTAATAGTGAAATCTTCGGTTTGTTGCCAAAAAGGAAAGCGACTTTTTAAATCTATAAAACTACCGCCTGCTCGATTATTTTTTGGATTTTGTAATAAAATAATGGGGCCGCATTGTCCGTTTTCATCCTTAGCGAGCCGCTCAATTGTATCGAGCCAAAATTCCAATTCTTTCTCCTCTTTCTCTCGATCATCCGTGCCCACTACAATGATATAGACTGATTGCTCTGCCACAAATAATTGATGCAACAAACGATAATAATCTTGTCCACCAAAATCCCATAAATGATAGCGTAATTTTTCTTTTTTTTCGGTGAGTTCAATCTCACATTCATAAGGTTCGATTTCTATCTCAAAGGCTTTGGTACTTTCTTGTACACTAGGCATAGGTTTGTTTACATGCTGGAGTTTTCTACGTAGGGTCGTTTTGCCTGCTCTCGGTTCTCCTAAAATCAATACGCGTGCCTCAAATAGTCGCTCTTTGGGTGCTTGGATGTATTCTAGGAGCGCTGCTTGCCCATTTTGAATAGCAGCTACTAATTCTGGGGCTAAGTTTGGGCAATCTTTTACGCTTATGCCTTTTTTGTAATGAAAGGTTTGCCTATTAATTTTAAATTCAAAATAGCTTTCTCTATTAGGGGCGTTTCCGCTTAAAAAGTTTCTATCTTCCCATAGAATCTTTTTCCCTTTTCCTATACTTTTATAAAAAGAGCTAAGGTCATTTATTTTCGTTTCGCTTAAATTTAAAACGGCTAGTTTGCTCAAGAAAGATTGATATTCTACTGGAAGTACGGTTATAGGACTATTGTTTAAAAATAATAGTTCTAAACTTGATAATGCTAGTAGTCCTTCAATTTTAGAAATTTGATTGCTATGAAGGTAAAGGGCATTTAATTGGTTTAAGTTGTCGAGTCCTCTAATTTTGGAGATTTGGTTGCTCTTAAGAGAGAGAATATTTAATTGGTTTAAGTTGTCGAGCCCTTCAATTTTTGTTATTTGATTGTTATGAAGATAAAGGACATTTAATTGAATTAAGTTGTTAAGCCCTTCAATTTTAGAGATTTGATTGTGAGAAAGATCGAAATTTTTTAATTGAACTAGTTTATTGAGATCTTCAATTTTAGAGATTTTATTGTCACTAAGGGAAAGGGTATTTAATTGAATTAAGTTGTTAAGCCCTTCAATTTTGGCTATTTGATTGTTGTCAAGGTAAAGTTGGTTTAATTGAATTAAGTTGTCGAGCCCTTCAATTTTTGTTATTTGATTGTTGTTAAGATAAAATTCAGTTAAGCTAGTTAACTTGTGAAGTCCTTCAATTTCAGAGATCTGATTACTATGAAGAATAAGCTCAGTTAAATCAATTAGATTCTTCAGTCCTTCAATTTTTGTTATTTGATTGTTGTCAAGGTGAAGGATACTTAATAGAATTAAGTTATTGAGTCCTTCAATTTTTGTTATTTGATTGTTGTTAAGGAAAAGTTGGTTTAATTGAATTAAGTTGTCGAGTCCTTCAATTTTTGTTATTTGATTGTTGTCAAGGGAAAGGACTTTTAATTGAATTAAGTTGCCAAGCCCTTCAATTTTTGTTATTTGATTGTTTCCAAGGTAAAGCTCAGTTAGCCAAGTCATCTTTTCAATTTCCTTCGGAATTTGTTCTAACTCACAAGAGCTTAAATCCAGTCTACCTGTCTTTTCTTTTTGTTCTTTTTCGATTCGTTCTTTGGCTTGATCTGTCATTTTAGGCGTGTATTATTTTGGGTAAATATGGCGTTGTTTTTCTAGTTGTTATCTCTTCCATTCTTATTGGATAGCTTTATTTTATGGATTTAATAATGCTCCATATTTTGACTATTCTATCTCTTACAATTGTATCATCAAATATAGCAAAAGCCTTTAAGAATCTTGTAAATATATTGCAATAAGTACAAGTTGTCTTACCAGAAATAATGCTTGTTCACTTGTTTAGCAGCACTATACCCCTATTAATCGTCATGAAAACGGATAGTCTACCTGTTTGTTCTTTTTCTTCCTTATTGAGGGCTGTTTTAAAAGAGAATCTAAATTTCCATCTCCTTTTGTATGAATCATCCCTACAAAAGTATAATCATTTCCTACAAATCTATAAATAGGATTGTGGTTCATCATTTATTTTAATAAATTTAATGGTGCAAAATAAAATTCAAATCTCCTGCAGTTAATCGTTCCTTATTACTCATATTTACAAACACAAGCTCCATGAAAAAGATACTAACACTACTTTTTTGTTCCATTTTTTTCTTTTATACCATTATTGGTTTTTCACAAGCGGTCTATGAAGAAGGGATTCCTTACACTTTTGAGCATCCGACAGAAGTAAAAAGTGTCAATGCTATTCCTGTTGAATTGATGCCTGAATTGGATTATGATAAATTATTAAAAGAAGATGAAAAAGATGATGCCGCTGGTATGGCGCCACGATTTGGTTTCTTACATGAGGTGAATTATTCTTTAGAAAATGCAGGACACTGGGAACGACTTCCCAATGGAGATCGGATTTGGCGATTAAGCATTTTTGCACCTAAAGCAAGAACAATAAACATTAATTATAGCAAGTACAATGTACCTTTTGGTGGCAAACTCTTCATTTATAATAAAGATAAAACGGAGGTCTTGGGTCCATTTACCCGAGAAAATGAAAAAATCAACGGAGAATTTGCCACAGGATTTACCAAAGGCGAAGAATGTACCATTGAATATTATGAACCTCGAAACGCAATAGGCAAAAGTACTATAGAAATTAGTGGTATTGTACACGGTTATAAGTCCATCCGAAGTTTTGTTGATGACTTTTTAAAAGATTTCAATAGTTCTGGTCCTTGTAATAATGATGTAAACTGTGCAATGGGGGCAGCATGGGAAGAACAAATTAAATCTGTTGCCTTACACATTTTAGCCAATGGCACAAGATGGTGTTCAGGAGCATTAATCAATAATACAGCAGGCGATTGTAAACCGTATTTTTTAACAGCAGATCATTGTTTCAGCCAAAATGCAGGTTCAGTATTAAATGATATGTTTGTTTTTAATTATCATAGCCCTACGCCAGCCTGTCCAGGAACACCAACTGGAGATGGATCAACTAGCGAAAGTATTACAGGTGGAACAATAGTCGCAAAAGCGTCTAATTCTGATTTTTGCTTAATTGAATTATCAGCTAATCCTTTAGATTTTTATGATGTATACTATTCAGGATGGGATAGAGAGAATACTGCGGCTAGTTCAGCAGTTGGAATCCACCATCCAGCAGGAGATGTCAAGAAGATTAGTTTTGAGAATGACCCTTTAGAATCTACTAGCTATAGTAGTACCACTCAAGGAGCGAATCTAACACATTGGCGTGTCCCAGATTGGGATGCAGGTACGACAGAAGGTGGATCATCTGGCTCACCCTTATTTGACCAAACGACAAAAAGAATCATCGGTCAATTACATGGAGGTGGTGCAGCTTGTAGTGGCTCTTCCAATAATGGTTTAGCAGATTGGTATGGAAAAATATGGTACTCTTGGGATCAAAATGGAGCTACCAATACGCAACGCTTAGCACCTTGGTTAGATCCTATTGGTACAGGTGTTATGTTTATGGATAATACAAATTGTTCAACGCCAATGCCGCCTACTGCGGAGTTTAATCCAACAGATATGACTTCTTTTTCATTTTGTGCGGCTAGTGATATACAATTCAATAATGCTTCCACAGGTGTACCTACTTCATGGTCTTGGACGTTCAGTGGTGCGGGGGTTTCACCTACAACTTCAAGTGATCCATCTCCTGTAGTTACAGTAAGTAGTTCTGGTCAACTTACAGCAACCCTTGATGTAATGAATGCGCTAGGAACGGATTCCAAAACGCACACCTATCCGATCAATTTTAGTACCTGTACTACCGATAGTACTTGTGATAGCCCAACAACTAATGCGATACCTGATAATAATAATACAGGCTTATCAAGTGACATCGTGATAACGAATAGTGCTACGATTACAGATTTAGATGTTGATCTAAATATAACACATACGTATATTGGTGATTTAACGATAAGTATTTCCTTCAATGGAACTACTGTAGTATTAGTTAATGAACCAAGTTGTAACTCAAATGATATAGTTGATGTTACTTTTGACGATTCGTCTACGAATGGAACGTTCTCCGCCAATGCCTGTACGGGAGGCACTAGTGCTTCACCTGCTTATACAGGAACCTATAATCCAGCAAATCCATTGAGTGCATTTAATGGTATGGATCAAGCAGGAACATGGACGATTACAGTTGTTGATGGAGCTGGAGTGGATACAGGAACACTTGATGAATGGTGTTTAACGTTGACAACGGCTTCTGGCGGAAGTAATTGCTTTACGGATTTGAATAATACCAATGGCTTAGGTACTAATGAGACGGGGGTAAAAGTGTATGAATCGACTAGCTTCATTCATACAACAGCTCCTACGGTCATACAAAGTGGTGCACAAGTAGATTATAACGCAGCAACCGAGATTGAATTGAATGCGGATTTTGAAGTTCAAGTAGGAGCGATATTCAATGCTTTTATAGATGGATGTGGTGGGGTAAATGTTTCAGATGAAAATGATACCGATCAATAGATAAGAAATAATAATTGGAATAAGCATAGGATAAGCAGCACTTATAATCGTATAGGTGCTGTTTTTTATTTATGGAGTAGAAAGAGTGGAGGATACAGGAATCGAACCTGCGACCTTTTGACTGCCAGTCAAACGCTCTAGCCAACTGAGCTAATCCCCCATTTTAGAATACGGGGTGAAATTAATAATTTTTAAGGAAACTAAAAAAATCCTTCTTAGACAAATTCCATGGTCAGTTCAAAATAAATGAGTGAATAGATTTAGATGTGAATTGACTTAGTAATCATAGGATTTGTATCAGAACCAAAAAAATGTTCTGTCAAATTTAGTAAAAGATTTGACAGAACATTTAAGTTTAAAATCTAATTAGTCAGCCGTACGAATGGTCGTATTTTGTTGAATCCAGCAAGGTACTTTATAAGAATCGCCTGCTTTTAGATTTCTAAGGAAAATATCTTCTTTTGTAGGCATGTATTGGCGATAACGTGAGATTAATTTATTGGCTTCTGTTGCTGTACTGCTGTCTTTACGTTTGGCTTTATTCCATTCATCAATAGCCACCCAAGTAACTCGTTGACTATCGAAACCACGCCCAGGGCCGCATAAGGGGCCACTAGAGGCATACAATTTCCCAATCAATAAATGGGGTTCACCCCAATCAGGACGCAAATCTATTGCTTTACGAGCATAGGTGCGAGCAGAAGAGAATTTTTTCAGATTACTATAATAAACCTTTGCGATCACTAAATTATATTTCGCTTTTTTCTGTATGTCATCAGTGGATTGAATGAAGTTTTCAAAGTGGGTAATGGCTTTATTATACTGACCATTGTTGAGGGCATCTACGGCTTGACGTAATTCACCTGGGGGAGGAGGTGCAGTATAACAATGTTGTTGTTTGGCAGCTAAGGCAGCAGCAAGCGCAGCATCGCTATCAGGACATTTTCCCCACTTTAATCGCCCTACAATCATACCTATCGTATCACAATCTGAAGGATTACGGTCTAATGCTGCAAAATATCGTTCTTTATAATAACTACAGTCATAGAAACCTTCTACTCCTTCCAATGCTTCTAAACGAGCAGGTGCGTAACTCTCAACAATAGCCCATCGTTCGCAAGCTCTGGGCGTTTCACAATTTTCGATGCCATAATTGACTACCTCGCTGATTTGATTAGCATATTTTTGAGCTTCCGTTTGTGAAATTTCTTCTTTTAAGAGTAAATCAATCATTAAGGCGGTGAATGGATTTACTACAAAATCAGGTGTTTTTTCGCCTTCTTTATCAAAAACTTCTTTAAAAAGGGCATAAATTTCTTTTTGAGAAGCCATATCTGGAAAACTATAGTATAATTTAAACGCTTTTAATCCTTTATAAACGGAAGCATTATCTGGATAGCATTCTGTTGCTTTATCATATAAACCGAAAATCTTTTCAACGTATTCTTTTCGCTTGGTTTCATCTGTTTCTTGCTGTAGATAATGTTCATAGATTTTTACACCATCGGTAAAATGATAATCTCGTTTCCCATCAGCTGCAGGAGCCAATTCGAATGCTTTTTGCCAATATTTATAAGCTTCATCATAATTTTTCACCTTTAAAAAATCACGATATAAAACATGCGCTGTCTCTGCATTATCAGGATTACTCGCTTCTTTAAATTTACCGCATGGGCTTAAGTTTTCTTCGACGGGTAGTGGTGGAGCTTGTTCAACGGGCTCACTTGCTTGAGCTTGCTCAACTGTTTTAGGGGTGCAGGCCCACCATGAAAGTGTGATAGTAGTGAATATAATGATGAAGATGCTTGTGTTTTTCATTAGTATAAAATTTAATTTTCTAATCATGTTGCCGATCCAAAATCGTCCCATGATTATTTCAATCATCCTTTTGTGTATCTAAAAAATCAGTTCTGGATGGTTTAATCTGTATAGAATTTAGCATTCTAATCGTTGTACGACTCCAAGTCGTCCTACGATCTTGAAAGCAGGGACAAAAAAGCCCCGTTTAATGGGTTAAACGAGGCTTTTTCGACAAGGTTGTAGTTTTATGTTTAGACCTTCGACATGAGTTTAATCCATGTTTTTTGTCTAACTAATTCTATTTTTAGAATCGTAATTTAATGGATGTACCGATACAAGGTAAACTAATAGTTTGACCTTCAGAATAGCCTTGCATGAAAGCATTTTCTTTTTCAGGTTTAGTACCTGCATAACGGTTGATCTTTTCTTGTGCTTTCCCAGCTACTTCTGGATCAACAGATTTGGCTTTTCTGTATTTATCTACAGCAGCAATGTAACAACATTTTTGAAGGAATGCATTTCCACATTTTTTACTGTTTTGGATGTATAAATCTCCGATCAACATGTGAGGTTGCCCCCAATTTGGACGTTGCTCTATTGCCTTACGAGCTGCAGCCATTCCAGCAGAGAAACTCTTCATTTTTTTACCTTTAATCTGTGCGATTTGGTAGTAATATAGTCCAAGTTTTTGTGGATCAGATTCACTAGCGATTGCTGATTCATATTTAGCAATTGCACCATTATAATCCCCAGCATCACGTAATTTGCGAGCCATTACATCTGGATTGTTGGCTTCGTATTCTGCTTTACGGCGTGCATTTTCGGCAGCAGCATATTGAGAATATTCTCCTTCTAATTTGGTTAAAAAGGCATTGCTTCCATCACATCCTTGACGTTTCAATTTAGCAATGGTATTGCGTAAAACTTCAGGATCAGAAGGATTAGCCTCGTAAGTTGGTGTTAGTTTCTTAACGAAGTAATCACAATCGAAGATATTATTCTCGATCTGTGCGAAGGTGCCATTTGCAGCATCTTTCGCTTGCTGGTAGTAGGAGCCGTAAGTTTCATTATTAGCGATATTGTGATCGGCAATATCATTTAATTTTTGATAAATATTACGAGCTTCCTCTTTGGTTAAACCTTCATCATTTGAAAATTGGTAAACCACAATATCCGCAGCAGGTTGGAATACAGTATATTCTACAGCGTTTCCGCTTTTATCTAGGGCATCATTAATTGCTGTGATGACATCTACATAAGGCGTTTGAAGGGTATAATACATATCATATACCTTACGACTACGATAGAATGCGGTACGTTTGTCTGCTCCACCTTTCATTTTGATGACACCTGCTTCAAAACAAGCGATAGCTTCGTCATATAATTCTAAAACACGCTTTCCATATTCTGCTTTTTTAGTAGCATCTGTTTCGTTTTCGAATTTGTGTTTATAAATTTTGATACCATCGGAGTAGTGAAAATCACGTCCGCCATCTGCAGCAGGAGCGATATCATAAGCGACTTTCCAGCTTTCAAAAGCATTAGTATAATCTTCCGATTTGATGAGTCCTCGATAAACAGAGTGTGCATCTTCTGCTTTCCCTTTATCGGGTGAATCATTCCATGTTTTACACTGGGCAAAAGTGATTTGCGCAGCTAAGAGCAATAGTAGGGTTGGGAGTATTGTTTTAAATTGAATTAACTTTTCCATCTTCTATTCAAATTTACGTTTAAAGAACCAGGTATTATCGTTTAAAGTAAAGCCAAGTGTGGCTTTGATATAATTTTCATTAAAAGAAGTATCCGTTCCAAATTTTCCTGCTTCGACAGATAAATTCACAAAGGATGTCTTATTCCTCAGTATAACGGGTAAACCTAAGCCTAATGTTATACCATAATTAGTTAATTGTTCGTTAATGTTTCTTGGATCGGTCTCGTAATAGCCTCCAAAACGGTAACGCATGCGCTTCGCATAATTGTTGTATGAATTTACGTCAGGAATATATTCTATTCCAAAAGCCGTGCGAGAAGTATTATCAAAACTTTCGGGCTTAGCGTCATTACGGTAGTTACTCCATTGAGACGCAGAAAAGTCGAATCCGACACGTATTTTATTAAAATCTTCATACATTACTCCAATTCCGAAGGTGGCAGGAAGAGTTACTTCGCCTTCTACTTCTGTAAATGCCGATAAGGTATCTATTACTCCAAAATTACGGCTGAAGCGACGATACAATTGACTGGAATTAGTAGAAATCGTATTATCAGAACTACCATAGGCTCCAATAGTAAAGGATTTTCCAGTATTGGCGAGTTCTCCTTTTTTGTTTGGTTTTTTAAATGAATATTTATACATCACGCCAAAATTCCAAACGACTCCATTGATACTTAATTCATCTAAAAACTCATTATTAAAACCAGCATCACTGTCTTGGAAAGCAACATCTCGTTCATTAATAATTTTACCAAAAAGATAGCCTAAACTTACACCTACAGATAAATCTTTATATTTTACGCTATTAGCCCATTGAAATTTGTAGGTACCACCACGTCCATTAAAAGCTGTAATTACAGAAGTATTATCTTCAGTAATTGCTGTTTCTGAAATTAGCGTATAACCTACTGTCGTATAAGGCTGAAGGGAAATTCCCATTCCCCAATGTACGTCTCGCTTTTTTTGATCGAGTACTTCATTAATTGGATTTCGCATAGGAAAACTCAATGAAATATATTGCAAATTGCCACTCCAGACACCAATCGGATCATTACTTGGACTATTTAGGCTGGCATATTGTGCAAAAAGTCCTACCTCATAAGAAGTCGTCCGAAGAAAAGAGAGCGATGCAGGATTAACCATATTGGTTTGGAAAGGATCATTGAAAGCTGCACCCAATCCTCCCATTCCTAAAGCACCAGCATAATAAGGGGAGGTGAAATCTCCCAATCCTAATCTAGAGTAAGGGGAGTTATCTTTTGCCGTATTATTGTCCGTTGTACTTATTTGAGCAGATACATGACCGATCGTCAAGAGCAAGCAACAAAGTAGGCTGATTCGTCTAAAAGTTTTCAACATTGTAGGTTAATATTTTATTTAATCCAATGAGGACTAAATTTGAGTTGACAAATATCCGTTTTTTCAAATTATTCACAAAATAAAGCGCGTCTCCTCCAGTTAAAATAACGTTTTGTTGACCAAATTGGGCTTCAAAATGTTGAATAAAGGCTTCCATTTCCATTAATGCACCTAATTGACCGCCATTTCGAAGCGCTGTTTCTGTTGTTTTTCCTACTATATTTTGAATAGGAGCTTGTTCAATTTTCGGTAATCGAGCTGTTTGTTGATGCATGGCTTTCAAACGCATTTCAATTCCTGGGGCAATATTTCCTCCACGATAATGTCCTGCTGCACTTAATAAATCATATTTTATGCAAGTACCTGTATCAATGACCAAGCAATCTTGATGTGGAAATAAATCATAAGCACCGTGTACACTAGCTAGTCGATCTTTACCCAAGGTTTCTGGTGTTTGGTAATCATTTTTTAGTGGTAAAGGGGTTTCGTGTGTGAGTTTTAGATAATAAAAATGCTTTTGGAGGTAGTCTTCAACTTCTTCCCAAATATAAGTGACGGTAGAGACCGCTACTCGTTGTATGGACGGATATTTTTTTATGTATTTTTCTAAATCTTCTAAATTCCAATCTTCCCAAATGGTTCGCTCTAAAAGTTGTTTTCCTTGAAAACGACCTAGCTTTGTTCGAGTATTGCCAATATCAATAATTAGGTGTTGCAAGGGGTAGTCTTTGTTTAATTTAGATGATGGAAAAAGATAAATTGGTGTGTCAATGGAAGATTTGTTTTGCTTGGCTAGACTTGCCAGATTCTTTAAATCTAGCAAGTCCGCTTAGCTGCTTTAGTGTTTGAAATGGCGTGTGCCAGTCATCACCATGGGAATATCATTTTGATCACAATAATCAATGCTTTCTTGGTCTTTAATCGAACCACCTGGTTGAACTACGGCACAAATTCCAGCCTTATGGGCAATTTCTACACAATCGGGAAAAGGGAAGAAGGCATCGGATGCCATAACTGCTCCTTTGGTATCAAAACCGAAGGCGTGGGCTTTAGCGATTGCTTGTTTACAAGCGTCTACTCGTGAAGTTTGACCACAGCCCATTCCAATTAATTGATTATTTTTAATTAAAACAATGGTATTGGATTTTAAATGCTTTACACATTTATTGGCAAAGATTAGATCATTGATTTGTTCTGCTGTAGGTGCTGTTTTAGTAACCGTTTTAAAGTCATCAGCCGATTCCATTTTCAAATCAGTATCTTGTTCGATGACTCCATTAAGTAAACTTTTAAAACTCTTAGCACGGACGTCAAAAGATTTAATTTTTAATAAGACCCGTTTTTTCTTCTTAGAAAGATGAGCTTTTGCTTTATCAGTAAAATTGGGCGCCATAACAACTTCATAGAAAATTTTATCAATGGCTTCTGCTGTAAGAAGATCAATAGTACTATTACAAATTAAGATACCACCAAAAGCAGAAATATTATCACCCGCTAAAGCCGCCTCCCAAGCCTCTAATACAGTAGTGCGAGTAGCGACTCCACATGAATTGGTATGCTTTAAAACGGCAAAAGTTGGTTCGGCATCTTTAAACTCTGCCATCAAACTAACCGCTGCATCTATATCTACTAAGTTATTATACGAAAGTGCTTTTCCATTGAGCTTTTCAAACTGCTCATCCAAATTACCATAAAAGATGCCTTTTTGATGTGGGTTTTCGCCGTAGCGCAATACTTTGGCTTGATGAATACTATGTTTAAATGCATCATCTTCTTGTCCATCTAAAAAGTAGGTATAGATAGCCGTATCATAATGAGAAGATACTTTAAAAGCTCGACGCGCCAATTCCTTACGCATCTCAACAGAAGTGAAGCCTTGATTGTCTTTTAGCATTTCTAAGAAAAGCGAATATTCTTCTTTGGATGGAACAACAACCACGTCTTTATAATTTTTAGCCGCTGCACGAATTAAAGATATACCTCCAATGTCTATTTTTTCGATAATCGCTGACTCATCATCTGTACTAGTCGCCGTATCTTCAAAAGGATATAAATCTACGATCACTAAATCAATCTCTGGAATATCGTATTGCTCCAGTTGTGCTAGATGTGCCTCCTCTCGTCGCGCCAATAGTCCTCCAAATACTTTTGGATGTAAGGTTTTGACTCGTCCATCTAAGATAGAAGGATAGGAAGTGACATTTTCCACTGCTTCTACTTGAACGCCCATACCTTCAATGAAACGTTGCGTACCTCCTGTAGAATAGAGTTTTACATTAAGTCGATTTAGTTCTTCAATAATAGGTGCTAAACCTCCTTTATCGTAGACAGAAATAAGAGCAGAATTGATTTTTTTTAACGACATGAACGGAAATTTATAGTAGAAATTAAGTTTTTTCAAACAGTTGAGACAAGGAAGGAAACTGAATTTTTTCCAAAATGGAATGTATGCTTCTTGTCAAATGATGTATTTGTTTGTTTGTAAAAGTGCGTGGATGATGTAGTTTTTCATTCAGAAGCTGCAAAAGTACTTAAACTTCCTATTAGAATAAAAAAAAGCCCAAATTGTTTATACACAACTTGTGGAGAACTTTAATCGGAAACCTGACTTATAGGCTGTGTTTGGTGAAGTATTCCATTTTTTTGCCCTTAACTTGTGGATATAATTCAACAATAAGATAAAAGCTACTTTTTAACATAAGCCAATAAAAATAGTCAAATTGTAAAATTACCCAAGAAAGAAGCTGATGAAAATGACAACTTAAAAATGTAATCTATGAAATCATTTAATAAATGATTATAAAGCTTGAAAATGCTTTAAAGTTTGAAAACAGAATAAGGCATGAAAATTTAGTCTAACCCCAAGAAGTTCGCTCTATAAACTCTCTTTGATGTGAAATTGGCTGTATTGCAATTCAGTTTTGCAGCCAATTTCTTTTAAAGCGATAGATGATTAAATAGTGATTTTAGAACCTAAAATAGAAATACTATGAAAAACATCTTTACGCTTATTAATCTAATGGTATTTGTACTATCTATTGCTGCGCAGACATCATTACAAATCGACTTGAGAGATGCTGAAACAGGCGAGCCGATTTTATTTGGAACAGTAGTGATTTATCAAGATGGAGCACTTCTTACAAGTGGGGAAACCGATTTAGAGGGGATTTATAGCTATCACATGATAAATCCAGGAGAATATGATATTGAGGCATTTTACACAGGGTATAAAAAAATTAGAGTATCAAAAGTACTTGTTGAAGAAGGAATGTCGAACCAATTTGTGTTGAGTATTCCAAAAAAGAATTGGATGAAACTTGCAAAGTTTGCATTGACCGAAGTATTAAGGCATGTATCATCAAATAATCAGGAAGAAGAACAATACAGTTCTTCTCCAAAAACTAAAAATACAACAAAGCTTTTTCCAAGAAAACGGAAAAAAGGAAATTGAGAATGATATTTTGAAAAAACTATGGAAAATGAAGTATACGATAATCATCTTTTTATTAACACTTATTTCTCCCGTATTTGCGCAGAGTACAATAAAAGGTAAAGTAACAGATGCCAAAACGGGTGAACCAATTTTGTTTGGGACAGTGGTCGTTTATCAAGATGGAGAGTTAATAAGAGGGACGGAAACCGATTTTGATGGGAATTATCAAATTGATTCCTTAGCGACGGGAATGTATGATATAGAAGCGGCTTATACAGGTTATACCGCAAGTCGGATAACAGGAGTACTTGCAAAAGAAGCGGAGGTTGTAACCTTAGATATAACAATTCAAGAAGGGCTTTTGCCTTCATGTGTAGTTAAGAGTATCAATATCCCAATCATTGAGCAAGATGCTTTTCAGTCAGGGCAAATTTATAACAAAGACCAAATCCGTCGATTTGGCAACTGAAAAATAGTAAATATGAAGATTATTTATTCACTTTTGATAACAGTTGCTTTTTCATTAGCTGGTTTTGCCCAAACAAGTCTTCAAGGCAAAGTAACTGATGTCGAAACAGGAGAACCGATCCTATTTGGAACAGTAGTGGTATATCAAGATGGTCAATTGATAACAGGAGCAGAAACTGATTTTGATGGGAATTATCAAATTAATTCTATAGATGCTGGAGTTTATGATATAGAAATAAGGTATACTGGATATTTTAAAATTAGGGTGCTAGATATCATAATTTTAGAAGGCAAATCGAATAAATATAATATGTCAATTCAAGAAGGGGCAATAGATAATACAAGACATAATAGAACGTGTTGTGTTCCTCTTATTCCAAAAAATAATAATATGATCACCGCAGAACAAATAAAAAATCTGCCTACTAAATCATTGAATGATATAGCCCATCTAAGAGAAAATGATATTTATTATTTAGATAGTGAACAAAGTAGAGAACTATCTAAAAAACAAATCCGAAAACAAAAACGAGCTGCTAAACGCGCTGCTCGAAAACAAAAAGAACAATATTAACACCCGAGATATAGAATTATCTATTGCAGAGTTTAAAGTAGGAACGGCATCCTCATGGGAGGGTGTCGTTCGTTTTTTTATCAAAAACCGACAAAAAAGATATTCCTTTTTGTAGAACTTTCTACTATTCATACTTTTTGTTATTTTGCTAGAAGGTTTTAAAAAAGGAATACAATAGCAACACTAGATCATACAAAATATCAGCAGCTTTTTCATCAACACTATAACACACTATTTTTGATGGGCTTAAAAATCTGCAAAGATCGCGAACTAATCAAAGACGTGATCCAGTCGCTATTTTTGGAAATCTGGGAAAAACGAAATCAACTCAACGTTACCCATTGGAATGCCTACCTCCGCAAATCATTTTATCGCAAACTCATTCAAGCGCTTCAACAAAAAAAACAAACTCATCCGCAGTCTATAGTAGAAAATTCGTTGACGATCCCTTCCTTTGAACAAATTTTACAAGAAGAAGAAATCCAAAAAGAACAAAATAATAAATTGCAAAACGCTCTACTTCAATTAGGCGAACAAGAACGCAAAGCGATTGATCTTCGATTTAAAGAAGGACTTTCTTATGAAGAAATTGCGCAATCTACAGGCAAAAGCAAGCAAACTATTTACAATCAAATCTTCCAAGCCATTAAGAAATTACGGAAACAACTACATCATATTTTAGTATGATTTTTCGAATTTTATGCTTCAAAACAATTTATTTCCTTTATTTTTTCAAAAGGGTACACAAATTAATTGATCGATCATGTTTTTGTCGTATTT
>JAHDES010000040.1 GCA_020628645.1 Saprospiraceae bacterium | reverse complement strand
TGACCAATGCCTACAGTTTTTGAAAACTGTAAAATTTTTATAGGAAAACCCTTTATAAAGTAATTACTAGTGGATTTCACGCCATATTTCTAGCAAAAATTTCAAATATCAACATATTGTTATGTAAAGCATTCACGCCTTAATGCTAATTGATGAGTGTTAAGGATTTTTTTTAACTAAAAAGTACTATGAATCATCTAGTCGGAGATACTACAGGATTGATCCATCTCATCGCTTCTATCCTTTCCTTATTAACAGGTACTTACATTTTATTAGCCCAAAAAGGAACAAAAAGACATGTAAAAATTGGATACGTCTATGTCATTAGTATGGCAATCGTAATTATTACAGCATTTATGATCTATCGTCTATTTGATGGTTGGGGAATATTTCATTATACCACTATCATAAGTTTGTTAACTATAGCATTTGGCATGATTCCGATTTGGACTAAAAAGCCAACTAAAAGCTGGAAGTATTTACATTTTACCTTTATGTATTGGTCCGTTATTGGTTTATATGCAGCTTTTGTAGCTGAACTTATAACTAGAATACCCGAAACCCCATTTTATGCTATGGTGGGATTTGCTACGGGAGGAGTAATGCTTTTTGGGGGTATATTTTTTGGAATTAATAAAGCCAAATGGAAAAAAGTGTTTGGAATAAGTCAATAAATTATAGGATATGTTAGATCTGTCATTCAACCCTATAAAAGTGTCGTTCAAAGGATAAATTTCTGAGCTAAAGTAAAAAATAGCTATTTGCAGTTGAGTCTTAACCAAAAACTGCAATAGCATGAAAAAATCAATTCTCCTTTTCAGTCTCCTTTTTTTAAGTAAACTAAGTTTAGCACAATTTCAACTTTCAGGAATCTTAATCACCCAAAATCAAGTGCCTATTGAATATGCTTCTGTGAGCATTTTTCCACTTAGCGACAGTACCCAATTAAAGGGTGTGATAAGTAATCAAAAAGGGCAATTTCTTCTTACAAATTTAAACCAAACAACTTACCAATTAACTGTTCAAATGATTGGTTATGAAGACTGGCAGCAACAAATTGATTTAACTAAATCTATTCAATTGCAACCTATTTTATTGAAGGAGACAACTACTTTGCTAAAAGAAGTGGAAGTCGTAGCCCGACAATCAACTGTAGAAAGTCATCTGGGTAAAAAAGTGTTACGTATAGGGCAAGATATTAGCTCATCTGGAAGTACGGCGATCGAAGCTTTGGAGAACATCCCATCTATTGCTACCACGCCAAAAGGGCAAATTCAAATTCGTGGCAATTCAAATGTTATCATTTATATCAATGGAAAAGAAACCAAACGATCGCCGACTACGCTTAAATTTATAGCCGCTGAATCTTTAGAAAAAATAGAAGTAATAACGAATCCTTCTGCCAAATATGATGCAGAGGGCGTGGGTGGAATCATCAACCTAGTTTACAAAAAAAATAAAATACAATCGTTTAAACTAGAAGGGCTTTCTAATCTTTCTCTTGCTTCAAATCCCTTGACAAGTCGATCCGATATAGGCTTGAATGCGAGTATAAGTCAAGAGCGTTTTTCTTTTTTTACGAATTTGACGTATGATTATAGCCGTTATCAAGATTTAGCTCATACGAGTAGACAAAATTTGGGGAGCCCAGACTCTATTCTTCTTTTTGAAAATGCTACGGTCCATCATGGTATTGGAAAAGTAGCAAATGCATCACTTGGATTTACCTTAGAACCTGATACTAGTTTTTCTTTAGGATTGGAGATGAATTTTGATCAATGGGATTTAGCTAACGAGATCGAACAAACAAGTTCTTTTGAATATCGATCTTCTCCAGAAGAAACACTTGATTTCAATACAAATCGTGAAGAATTAGAAAATGAATTGTGGATTAATTTTTCGCTCAAAAAAGAAATGAAAAAGCATCAACTTAATGCTTCTTTTACGGTAGGTGGTGAAAATGAATCGAATTTTTCTCAACTCGATGAGATGGATGGTCTGAGTGGTTCTTCTACTAGTTTGAATTATTTTTTGGCTTCTTCTCAAGAAAAAGAGCAACAACGTTATTATCTTGGTAAAATTGATTATGAAATTCCATTCAATCGTTTCGGTACAATTGAAACAGGTATAAAAACGGATTTTATCCAATATAATATTCTTCAAAAAATAGAGCTTTTAGATAATGCTAATTCTCTAGCAGACAATGACTTCCAGATTAATTTACAAAAAATAGGTGCATATCTAATTCATAAACATCAAATCAAAAAATTGGAATATGCATTGGGATTACGCGTAGAACATTTTGCTAGTCAGGCAATTCAACAAGCGAATCAAACTAGATTCACTCAAGATTTCACAGGTCTTTTTCCATCTGTTCAACTAAATTATTTAATCGCCAAGCACGAGCAAACACTTGGATTTAATTATACCCGACGGATGAATCGCCCTAGATTTTTCCATTTAAATCCGTACATTTCTTATGAAGATCCATTAAATTTAGAGACAGGAAATCCATCTTTAGAGCCCGAAATTGGCGATTTATTCGAATTAAATTACCATCTTGAAAAAGATCAATTAGTTTTGGATATAACTGCTTATTACAATGAGGTGAAGCACGCTATTCAGTCTATTTTGCAAGTTTTAGCAACAAATCAAACGCTCACGATTCCCATGAACATTGGACAAGAACGGCAAAAAGGATTGGGAACTCAACTAGAATATAGATTTCCAAAAGGTTTTAAAACAAGTGGTACTTTAGTAGTGAATCAAGCTACATTTAATGATGCTGAGAATGAAATCAGTTATAATCGACAATTTAATTGGGGACTACGCCTCCAACAACAATGGCGTTTGGCAAAAGATTGGAAAATTGAATTATCTGAAATTTATAATGGCCCGTCTTTTGAAGCACAACAAAAAACCCATGCTGTTTATTATATGAATCTTGGTATCCGTAAACGATTCAAAAATAAACGAGGGAGTATTTCGCTTGTGGTTCGTGATCTTTTTAATACACGACAATACGTATATTCTATACAGACTACGGCTGTTGCAATTACAAAAACCTATAAATGGCAAACGCGGCAAATTAATTTAGGCTTAAAATATGTGCTATTTGAAACTAAGTAACGATCAAAACAATGCATAAAGAGTGGTTTTTTCAATTTTTGGTTTTATTCATATACTTCGTCAGTAGTATCGTCTATGTGGAGCATGAAGGCTTGATTATTTCCAATAGTATTGGAATAGATTTGTTGTTTTTTGTTTATCATGTCCTCTTATTTTTGTTAGTCAACTTTGTATTAATTCCAAAACTTTTTTACACCAAAAAATATCTACTTTTCTTTCTAGCGTTGATTGGTTGTATTATTCTTTTTGGAATAATCGAAGAAGGAGTCATTGAAAAATTATTAAGTCCAAATAGTAGAGGTCGAAATGCGGTTACTTGGCAATCTATTTATTGGTTTGCAGGAGAAATTTTAGTGCCGCTATTGGCATTTACATCCGTGAAATTGGTATTTGACAATTTTGCACAACAACAAAAATTGCAGCAAATTAAACAAGATAATCTCAAGAATGAATTGCAATTGCTCAAGTCGCAAATACAGCCTCATATTTTGTTTAATAGTTTAAATAATTTATATCATTTCGCCTTAGAAAAATCAGATAGCACGCCTGAATTAATCCTGAAATTATCCAATGTACTACGCTATATTTTATATGAAACAAGCGATGAAAAAGTGTCTTTAGCAAAAGAACTAAGTTTTCTCAAAGATTATATTGACCTTCAAATTATTCAATATAAGGGTAGAGGTACGATTGATTATACAATTGAAGCCGTTTTAGAAGATACAAGCCTCAAAATCGCGCCTTTTTTGTTAATTCCTTTTATTGAAAATAGTTTTAAGCATAGTTTTGGTACAAAAGTAAAAGACGTTAGTATCGCCATAAAAATTTATTTACAAGAGCAAGATATTCATTTGGAAGTAGTCAATAATTTTGAAGCAAATGGTAATCCTAGAGAATCCTTAACGCATGGTGGAATTGGTTTAGTCAATGTCAAAAAAAGGCTAGATTTGTTGTATCCTGATGCACATCATCTCCATATTGAACAGAATAAAGAGCAATATCATGTCAAATTAAATGTAAAAGCTGAATAATGGAAAAATTGAATTGTTTAATCGTAGAAGATCAAATTCCTGCACAAAAAACCTTACAAGGATACATCGAACAAGTGCCTTCCTTACAGTTGCTCAATATTTATATTTCTCCTTTGGAAGCCTTGCAGGATTTAGAAAATCGTAAAGTCGATATTCTATTTTTAGATATTCATTTACCCAAATTGTCAGGTATCGAATTACTCAAATCATTGCATCAGCCCCCGCCTACAATTTTGACGACTGCCTTTTCAAAATATGCGATTGAGAGTTATGAAT
Organism: Saprospiraceae bacterium; assembly: GCA_020628645.1. Classification (GTDB taxonomy): domain Bacteria; phylum Bacteroidota; class Bacteroidia; order Chitinophagales; family Saprospiraceae; genus JAHDES01. Next base: position 50,968 of record JAHDES010000040.1, on the reverse strand, counting down.
TGGATGTAGTGGACTATTTACTGAAACCTTTTTCTTTTGAACGTTTTTTAAAAGCAATTTCCAAAATCCCAAAAAAAGATGAGCTGACACCTTCTAATAAATCTCAACAAACCCTTTTTGTACGAAATAAAGGGGCCTTGAAAAAAATTATGATTCCTGAAATAGAATACATCGAAGCCAAAGGAGATTTCATTCTTATTTGTACCCAAAAGAAACGAGAAATTGCCAATATTTCTATGCAAAAGATACTTTCTTATTTAGATGAATCCTTTGTCCGTTGTCATAAATCTTTTATTATCAATACCAGTAAAATAGATAAAATCATAGGCAATCATATCGTATTAGCAGATCATAAAATTCCTATCGGACGAACTTATAAAGAAGAATTATTAGAACGTATAAAATTGATTTGAACCTATTCTAGTGAACACTAAAAATTAATAACATATAAAAAAATGATTGTGAATGATTTAAATAAACTAAGTCTGAAAAATTAGGCGGGTGGCTCGAAAAGATACTGTCTGACTGGAAGGAGTTTATCTTTTCTAGCGTTTTTTGTTTACTTTTTTTGGCAATGCAAAAAAGTAAAAGCCCAGCCGGCTAGAGGCGATAACAGCCTGAAATCAAACATTTAGACGATAAAACACCAACAATCAAATAAAAATACATTATAAATAGTTGCTGTTCATTAGAATAATTTGAACCTAAGAAATAGTTGAACTAACACATGAATTTAGGGGCATTATTGAAAATATGAACTAATAGAGAAAAAGTCATACGTCCTATGTCCACAAGTCTATTTGTCTGTTCAAATAGTCGCTAATTTTTCTAATTCATTTTGTATGTTTCTTCTCGCTCTTTCCTCCCACAATTCATAAAAATAATCCGATTGATAAATGCAATCTCGTTTTAAGAAATGCTCCATTGCAGCTTTTCGTCCTTGATAAAATAAAGCATCTGTATAAACCTGATATTCCTTCCGAATTTAATGGGTATACGCCTCATATTCATCCCAATCCCACGCCAGTACTCCCAAATCTAAATCAATTAGACATTCATTATCTCTTTTTGAAAAGGTAGAAATGGCTTGATGTCTTTGGGTTGAAACTATGAGTTCAAAACAATGTTGGATTTCTTCTTTTGAAAGTAAGAGATGTACTAAAAAATCTTTTGCAGCTATCGCACTTTGTTCTTCATTATCACTTACCACAGCATCATAAATGACATCATGAAACCAGATAGCAAATTCAAGTAAATGCTTATTTTCTATAGGTAAATCATATTGATCTAAATCTGTAAAAATAGTATGGAGATGCGTCAAATTATGATAAAAACGATTGGGTGTGGTATAGGCTTTTTCAAGCAAACGCCATTGATGAAGCACAAAATCTTCATCTGGGGTATAGATGGCACATAAATTGGTCCAGCGCGTTTTTAATTGATCCATCATAGATTGAATTTTCTTTATTCCTGACAAAAAAGCGATAAATTTCTGACAATCCTTGCTTACATTTGTACATTATGGGAACACTGAAAGAAACCCTCTTTTTAATTCAAAAGGAAATGCTACTCGAATGGCGACAAAAGTACGCTATTAGTGGTATCTTTTTGTATGTGCTCTCTACTGTTTTCATCGTATACATGTCATCACAAGGCTTACAAGAATCCAATCTTTTTCGGAACGCATGGAATGCCTTATTTTGGATTGTGATTTTATTTGCTTCTGTCAATGCGATTACCAAAAGTTTTGTACAAGAAAATGGCTATCGCCAATTGTATTATTATACTTTGGTCAATCCCATCGCCGTGATCTTGTCTAAAATTGTCTACAACACCCTTATTTTATTAGGCATGAGTGCCTTATCTTATTTTGCCTTTAGTTTATTTATTGGCAATCCAGTACGGGATCAACAACAGTTTTTTGTGGCGATTTTATTAGGAAGTATGGGCTTTTCCATTACCCTAACCTTCATTTCTGCTATTGCATCCAAAGCATCTAATAGTGCAACGCTGATGGCAATACTTGGGTTTCCGATTTTGATTCCTATCATTTTGACTTTATTACGTCTTTCGTCCAACGCTATTGGTTTGATGAGAGATACCTCTATAGATACCGATATTTCCATATTAATTGCCATTGACTTAATTTTAATGGGAATGGCATTAATTTTATTTCCGTATTTATGGAGAGATTAATGTAATCGTTTAATTGTAATACGATGCTAAGTACAGTATAACCTAGGTTAGTTCAAATTTGATATTACCCCAAGGGAACATGTTCCCTTGAAATGCTGGATATTAAAATGGAATTAGATCGAATTGAAATTGAAAATTATTTAGATTACATTGTACTGAGTCGTCCGATGATTTTAACGCTAAATTTAAAGTAAATGATCAAAAAACACTGGTGGAAAGCTTTAGCTGTTTTAATTGTATTGTATTCCATTATCGCGGGTATGTTGATTCCCTTAAAACCAGGAATCTTACAAGTACATCCGTATAATTTAGAAGCAGGCACCTCCCCCACCCTCATCGTTAATACATACAACACCAAATTTGAACAAGGAGATAACATCCGTGCATGGATCAGTATTGATTCTAACTATGCCATCCCTGCACGCGAAACTCGGATGCTCAACAATCGACAACTTTCAATTGATTTTGATTTACCCACTTTTCTCCCTTTTGTTGAAAAAAGTAAAAGCCTTGCCCTTGTCTTAGATGAAAAAGAGCATGGGGCATTTGTACGTCCACGCGCCATCAATATCACCCAAAATACCATAGATACAACGCGTGCGCAATCGGTTTGGACCTATCCGCCTATTAAGGATATTCATCGCTATGATAAAATGTCTTTTCCTATGCGCGGCATTATTTATGAAACCATTAAAAATACATTTTATCATGTTCCGCTTTGGTTTGGAATGGTGTTGATCTTATTGGGAGCGATGATTTATAGTATCAAATATTTACAAAAAGCTGATCCTTTCGCCGATTTACGCGTATTATCTTATACAAGAATTGGGGTGCTATTTGGGATATTGGGCTGCGTTACGGGTTCGATTTGGGCAAAAAATACTTGGGGCACTTGGTGGACTTTTGAAGAAATCAAACTGAATGTATCTGCTATCGCCCTTTTGATTTATTTAGCCTATTTTGTCTTACGTTCCTCTTTTGAAGATGAAGAAAAACGGGCAAGAATCAGTGCCGTGTATAGTATTTTCGCATTTGTAGCGATGGTTCCTCTTTTATTCGTTATTCCACGTATGACCGAGGCTTCTTTGCATCCTGGGAATGGCGGAAATCCTGGTTTTGGAGGCGATGATCTAGATAATAGTATGCGAATGGTTTTTTATCCTGCTATTATTGGATGGACACTTTTAGGGGTTTGGATGGCGAATTTAGTCTATCGAGCTGATGTTTTAAGCTATAAAATGATGGAAAAAGAGTTAAGTTAAGTAGATTGAAATAAAATTAAACCTGTCAACCTATGCAACAAAGAAGTTTAATCAGAATTGTAGTTGCTTTAGCTATTTATTTGGGCATCACTTATTTAGGAGGTGATATTGGTCGCACCATTATGTACCCTATTCGATTATTAGTCACTTTTTTACATGAACTGGGGCATGCTTTAGGAGCTATTTTTACGGGAGGAGAAGTACTCAATTTGCAAGTAAGTGAAGATGGAAGTGGCTATACAACTACGCGTGGCGGTATTCGTTCTGTGGTTTTAATGGGTGGTTATCTGGGAAGTGCTTTATTGGGAAACATTTTACTCTATCTAGGTGTTCGACAGCAAAATGGAGCTAAATATGCCATGTATATTTTGGCTTTAGCGATGCTTTTTTCGGGTTTATTTTGGCATAATTCAATGTTTACGACAGGAATTTTATTACTATTTTGTGCTGTTCTATTTTTTATCGCTTATAAGACCAATATTTATGCTGAAGTATTGATGTTTTTAGGAATGGCATGTGTAATTTATATCATTCAAGATTTCAACATTGGTCCACGTTCCGACTTAGAAAAATATGCTGAGTTATTTGTCTTTCCTCCCGCTCAAGTTTGGATGTACATTTGGTTAGTCATTGCCATTGTTGTAACGGTTTTTAATTTAAGAGCCATTTTCAGAAAATCTGCCTAAGAATCCTTCATGCTCGCACCACAACAAACCCTCAATTGTAATGGGCAATTGTTATTGTTAGATCAACCCATTGTTATGGGTATTCTCAATATTACGCCTGATTCGTTTTATGATGGTGGAAAATATAAGAATCTCCAACAAATAGTCGATCAAGCAGGGCAACAATTGGAAGAAGGCGCAGCAATTTTGGATATTGGTGGCATGTCTTCTCGTCCAGGGGCTGAACTTATTTCGATAGAAGAAGAACTAAATCGAGTACTGCCTGTAATTGAAATCCTTCATCAATCCTTTCCAAATGCTATTCTTTCGATTGATACCATTCACGCCAAAGTAGCCCAAGCAGCAGTTGAGGCAGGTGCCAGTATCATTAATGATATTTCAGCAGGTAAAGCAGATGATACCTTATATTCAACTGTAGCACAACTCAATGTTCCTTACATCCTAATGCACATGCAAGGGATGCCCAATAGCATGCAAAAAAATCCTCATTATGAAGATATCTTGGTGGAAATTGTCGATTTCTTCATTGCTGAAATAGGAAAATTACGAGCCTTGGGAATCAAAGATATTATCATTGATCCCGGATTTGGCTTTGGAAAAACCATACGACATAATTATCAAATTTTACAACATCTACATGCGTTCAACATTCTAGATGTTCCCATTATGGTCGGAATTTCGAGAAAATCCATGATTTATAAACTTCTTAATAGTACACCTCAAAATGCCTTAAATGGCACGACAGCCCTTCACATGATTGCCTTGCAAGAAGGCGCAAGAATCCTTCGTGTGCACGATGTAAAAGAAGCAACAGAAGTTATTCAATTGTGGCAAGAATTGGAGCAAGCGAAAAATACGTATCTTTGCCACTAATATACTCGCGTGGGGATAATTTTGTGATTGTCAAAAATTAAATTATCCTTACGCGGTATATACCGATACAGGATAAAACAGATTTCAAAATCACTTTCTTGCCTGCTATGTAAAATTCAGAAATGGCAAGCAGGTTTATCCCGTGTCGTGTATAAATCGTCAAACAAACATTACTTGAATTCCATTTCTGAAGATAGAATCAAAATCATCATGTTGCGCTTCTTGCGACAATACTATCGCTATCGTAAAGATTTTGCGGGTAAGATGCTTTTGCAAGTCGATCAACAAGGAGAAGGCGGCATCATTTCTGATGGACAACTGAGTTTTCAACTGGAAGATGGAAAGCAATACTTAGCTACTTTTGAAGCTACTTCTAAGGCAAGCGAACAAGAAATTCGTTACCTGCCTAAAGAAAAAAAATTACGCTGGGATAGCATTAGCGTAGGTACAACTATTGCTATGCTCTTGTATGTAATTTTGTATGAAGAAGCTTGGATGAGCATACGTACACATGGCTTATTGTTGAATCTTTTAGTGGTCATTGGTACTTTATTCATCACAGGAATTCTTTATTATTTCATTCGTCGAAACCATCGAATTTATCGGTATATTTTTGCAATTGAACAATTCAAACAATTCCAAGCAGATGACCAATGGATTGCAATGGGAGAAGATGTTTTTCAATCTCCAGATGATCCTATTTTAGAAGAACTCAAACGACAATGTATTTATAATGGATTTGGCTTAGTATCTATAGATACGGAAGAAATTCCTACCCTCATTATCGCCCCTGCTCGACATGATGAAGTAAAGAAGAAGCGATCAAACATTCAATTTATTGACCAAAAGAAATCTTTAGGAAAACGTTCTTTTCAAGCAATGCAATCAAGTGGGGCTTGGATTATGAAGTGGTTTCGTCGTATGACTCCTAAAGATTTTTTATTGCGTTTTCAACACATTGGAGCGTTTCAAATAACGAGTCTATTTTTATCCTTATTAATCTTGGCAAGTCTATTTATTCGTCAAATTTTAGATCGTCCTTTTTTATATCCGTCTGAAAGTCAATGGGAGAAAAAATTAGAAAATTTAGGCAACAAAAAAGAACCTAGCATCACAGATATTACTTCAAAAGAGCACATCCCAATGGCAAAACGAGAAGTCGGTTATCTAGATATTTTACCAGAAGATACACCTCCGCCTTCCGATCCTTATTTGAGTGAAATTGAAAGTTTTTTAGCCAGTGATTCACGTTTGTTTACGTATTATGATTGTAGTCGATTGTATAATATAGAAAAAACCAAATATCTGATAAAATGGCAAACTTATGGTGAATTTCATGATGCCACCGATGAAATGGTGCGCTTAATGCAAAAAGGATTTCGTATGAGTTTGGTCTGGCATGGCTGTTTTGAAAGTGATGTAGAAGGGTATATTGTGTTCTTAGATTTATTATATGATACGCAAAATGAAGCCATCAATAGAGCCGAAAATCTACTCACAAGATTAAGAAAAGCTGGGGAACGAACAGATCAAGTAGGCGTGTTAGTATTAAGACGATGAGGAAAAACGATCTTTTAGAAAATAAGGAACATACAACATCATAAAATAAAAAGGCAAGATCACCAAAATCCATATTACATAGCTGGGCCAATCTCCAAATATATCTATTGCCGTCTCATTTTCAGGTTTATGGTTAATGTAAAAATAGTTGGCTTTTAACATCCAATTACAAATGATAACAAACAAAAAATAGGGAAACATCGCTGCATAGGCTCGCCACACGCTCCGCCATTGTGGACGATAATTAAATACAAAAATGCTATAAATCACCACAAAGACCAATCCGATGTGAACGATAAAAAACTTCCAATAATCATAATGTGGTATACCATGTGAAAGGTCTGGGGTGACGATTGCCAAAAACGTCCAGCCCAATATCCAGAAATACCCGATTTCAAACATTCGCAGATTAGGACGAGCCGTATAAAAAGGCACCAAAAGCGCCATCAAATTACAAATCAAAATGGGTAAATCTTCCTTATAATTAAATTGCCCTGAATAATAACACAAGAACGTCCAAAGTACCACAGTAGCACTGATAATGCACCCCACCACATGAAGTATAGATTGTTTACGGGCTTCGGAGGATCGACGCCCCAGAAGAATCAAACTTAAACCGAGAAGAAAACTGAATAGAATGGTTAATAGATGCTGCGTCCCAAATAGTACAAAATTTTCATTTTCGTACAAGAGCGCGTCTACCATAAGTAAGGGGTGTTAGTTATTTGGGCAAAATTTTACTCATCCGTATCGGCACCTGCTTTCAGCTCACCCTCTAATTCTTCCATGAATACATAATCTACTGCCTCAGATAAAGTAGGAATGATGGTTAAGACAGAATCCAAGCGAGAAATTTCAATTAATTTCTTAACGCTAATGTGATTGATTTCAGTTAAAATGAATGCCCCTTTGTCATTCCAAAGTCGATTTGCTGTCAAAATGGCACTCAATCCAGAAGAGTCTACATAGGTGACATCTTTTAGATTTAGAATTAAATTTTTGACTCCTTCATTGTGTAAAACAACAAATTTAGATTTCAATTCGGGAGCAACTACACTATTTAGATTGTGCTCATCTAAGGTGAACACAGAATATTTTTCTTGCTTGTCAACTGAATACTTCATAAGGTATGTTTATTTTAACAGACTAAACAAAAGTAAAACTTATATTCTAAAAAATTGCTAGAATTGGAAGAAAGATTTTCAACTTGCCCCATAATAAAAGAAATAAACGTGCTATTAACAACTTAATAATCAGTGTTTTAATATCAAATATATCCAAATCAAAACTTTCTCTTTTTTAAGGTGTTTTTATTGCTGTCGGCATTAATGAGAAATAGCCTCTTTGATTTGCATCAAAAAAGGAAATTTCAACGTTATAGTTTTAAACAACATACGTAAGTCTCATTTACACATCCTTCTTTACGAAAATCACAAAACAGGTAATAATAAAATTTTTATTTCGCAGAATGCAAAATTTAAATTTTATTTATATAAAATATTCAATACATTTGTTGTAGACAGATTGGTACTGGCACAATTTTTAGCGTATATTTTGTGTCGTCCATAACACCTTACAGAAAATGCTATTGAAAGGCATTAATTTAAGTTGTATTATTGTATTGAAAGTGCTTGGTGGGAATGTAGGCTTTTGTGGACTTATTTAGTAGCAAAGAAAAAATCTTACTTATGAATAAAAGGTTTTCGCCCAAAGTAAAACAAGTTATCTCCAAAAGTCGAGATGAGGCTATCCGATTAGGACATGATTACATTGGAACAGAACATCTGCTCCTTGGCATTATGGAAGAATCAAAAAGTCTCGCTATGCGCGTGTTGGTATCACTTGATGTCAATTCTAGTGAATTACGCAATACCGTAGAAGATCAAATTCAACGTCGTTCTTCTTCTAAAACTTCTTTGAATCTTGGAAATCTTCCATTAAACAAACAAGCTGAGAAAGTACTGAAAGTGACTTTTCTTGAAGCTAAAATGTTGAAGAGTGATGAGATAAGCCCTGAGCATTTACTCTTATCTATTCTTAAACACAAAGACAATCTTGCTTCTCGTATTCTCCGTCAATTTGATATTGATTATGAGATTTACAAAGCAGAATTAGAATATGTTCGCCAAGAACAAGAATTTACTCATCCTGACATCTTCAATGAAGTACCACCTGAGTCTGAAGATCCTTACGAAGAGGAAGATCAAAGTGGACGCTTCCAACGTAAAGGAAATTCTAAATCGCGTACACCTGTATTGGACAATTTCGGAAGAGACATCACCAAATTGGCGGATGAAGGTAAATTAGACCCCATCATTGGTCGTGAAAATGAAATCGAACGCGTTTCTCAAATTTTGAGTCGCCGTAAGAAAAATAATCCAATCCTTATTGGTGAACCTGGTGTTGGTAAAACTGCCATCGTTGAAGGATTAGCTTTACGTATCAATCAAAAACGCGTTTCTCGTACCTTATTTGACAAGCGTATCGTTATGCTTGACTTAGCTGCTTTGGTAGCTGGCACAAAATATCGTGGTCAGTTTGAGGAGCGTATGAAAGCAATCATGAATGAATTGGAGAAATCGAGAGATGTCATCTTATTCATTGATGAGATTCATACCATTGTAGGTGCAGGTGGAGCGACGGGTTCATTAGATGCGTCTAATATTTTCAAGCCAGCCTTGGCACGAGGTGAATTACAATGTATTGGTGCTTCTACTTTAGATGAATATCGTCAGCATATTGAAAAAGATGGCGCTTTAGATCGTCGTTTCCAAAAAGTAATCGTTGATCCACCATCTCCAGAAGAAGCTGTTCATATTTTAGAAAATATCAAACCTAAATACGAAGAATTTCACAATGTAAATTACTCGGATGATGCGATTAAAGCATGTGTAAGTTTGAGTGATCGTTATATTAGTGATCGTTTCCTTCCAGATAAAGCAATTGATGTTTTAGATGAAGTAGGTGCTCGCGTACACTTGAAAAATATTCATGTACCAAAGCATATTGAAGAGTTAGAACAAAAAATTGAAGACCTAAAAGATTTGAAAAGTCAGGCGGTTAAAAATCAGCAGTATGAAAAAGCGGCTGATTTACGCGACGATGAATCTAAATTAGTTCGTCAATTAGAGTTTGCTAAGATTGAATGGGAAGAAGAATCTAAGACTAAACGCTATCCTGTAAATGAAGAGGATATTGCTGAAGTAGTCGCCATGATGACGGGTATTCCAGTTCAACGGGTAGCTCAAAGCGAGAGTAATCGTTTGGTCAAAATGACAACTGATCTTCAAGGTGCTATTATCGGGCAAGATGAAGCGCTCGTTAAAATCACAAAAGCGATACAACGTAATCGCGTAGGTTTGAAAGATCCTTCTAAGCCTATTGGTTCATTCATTTTCTTGGGACCAACTGGTGTCGGTAAGACCGAATTGGCTAAAGCATTAGCACGTTATATTTTCGATTCAGAAGATTCACTGATTCGTATTGATATGAGTGAGTACATGGAGAAATTCTCTGTCAGTCGATTAATTGGTGCGCCTCCAGGATATGTTGGATATGAAGAAGGTGGTCAATTAACGGAGCGAGTGCGACGTAAGCCGTATTCTGTCATTCTTTTAGATGAAATTGAAAAAGCGCATCCAGATGTATACAATATCTTACTTCAGGTATTAGATGATGGTCAATTAACAGATGGTTTGGGTCGTAAAGTAGACTTTAAAAATACCTTAATCATCATGACCTCTAATATTGGAGTTCGTCAATTGAAGGATTTTGGTCAGGGTGTTGGTTTTGCTACAAAAGCGAAACAAGATGCAGCTAATGATCATTCAAAGAGTGTGATTCAAAATGCGTTAAAGCGTACCTTCTCTCCTGAGTTTCTAAATCGTATTGATGATGTGGTGATTTTCAATAGCCTTGAAAAAGAAGATATCTTCAAGATCATTGATATTACACTAAAAGATTTATACAGCAGATTAGAAGGAATGGGATACGAATTAGTTTTATCTAAAGAAGCTAAAGATTTTGTAGCGGAGAAAGGTTTTGATCCACAGTTTGGAGCGCGTCCATTGCATCGAGCTATTCAAAAATATATTGAAGACCCATTGGCTGAATTTATACTTAGTAAAAATCCACCAGAAGGAAGCATTTTCAAAGCTGTAATGGCGAAATCTGGCGATCAACTAGAAATCACCTTAACAAAAGGTAAATCTAAAAACGTCAAGAAATAAATACCTTCTTATACAATAAAAAAGATACACTTTGTCTGAAATAGATGAAGTGTATTTTTTTTTGTGATATATTGTTATCAATTAGTTTCATATTTATCCAGAAAAATTTACCTTTAATGGAACTTTTTTAGTTCTTTTACTTTTATACTATTGAGAAGCAATACAATTTGCACTCAAGAGGAAACTAAATCCTTTATTTTTTTTAATTAAATTATCATCATTTGGCAAAAAGAATGCGTAGACGACCCCAACGGGTCAACACAGCTCCACAACACCGAATTAATAACTACATTCGAGTACCTGAAATCCGTTTAGTAGGGGATAATCTCGCTGAAATTGGGGAAGCTGTCGGTAGAACAATTGAATCTGGTGTTTATCCCACTCGACAAGTCCAATCTTGGGCTCAAAAAGTAGAGCTTGACTTAGTAGAAATCTCTCCTAAAGCAAAACCACCTGTTTGTAGAATCATTGATTACAAAAAATTCCTTTATCAAAAGAAGAAAAAGGAAAAAGAACTCAAAGCGAAAACCGCAAAAACGGTGATCAAAGAAATTCGTTTTGGGCCGAATACAGACGATCATGATTTTGAATTTAAATTACGACATGCAAAGAAATTCTTAGAAGAAGGGGCTAAAGTAAAAGCCTATGTTTTCTTCCGAGGACGTACGATTGTCTTTAAAGATCGTGGACAATTACTGTTGCTTCGATTTATTAAAGAATTAGAAGAATTAGGTTCTGCGGAAGCTTTACCTAAAATGGAGGGACGCCGTATGATCGTGATGATTCAACCCAATAAGAAAAAAGCAAAATAGGTACTACCTATTTTAATAATAGAAAAAGCCCGATACTGATTCAGTATTGGGCTTTCTCATTTTTAGATAAGTTATCACTTAAAAATCACCTCCGTAGCACCATAACCATAACGAGGATGAAATTCATTTTTGAAGGTTTTTACTTCAGGAAATTGAATCAATCGACTAGCAATGGCATCGCGCAAACGCCCCTTCCCTACTCCATGTATGATAAAAACGCGATCTACGCCTAAACGAATTGCTTTTTCTATAAAGTTATCAAAATGACTAAGTTGAATACGAATTTTCTCTGCATTACTCATTTTATTTTGTGAACGACTCATTAAATTTTCCAAATGAAGATCAATTTCTGGTACAAATTGAGCCAGTTCTTCTGTATCTGGAATGCTAGAATATTGATAGCTCTGTTTCCTTTTTTTGGATATGGGTCGAATATTCTTCTTGGTGTATGTTTCTAAATCTTCTCCTGATTCTTTTTCTGGAGGATCAAAATCTGTAAATAAAGAATAAAGATGAGCAGGTCGATTTAAAAAAGGAGCTGTTCTTTTTTTCTTGAAAAATTGTTTGGGTTTGATTTTAATTTCTGCACTCAATTTATTACCCGTACCTACTGTCGTCACTTGCCATATTTCAACATTGACAATAGGTGCGTCATTTAATTCATCATAGGTGAGTTTACCTACATTTTCAACTGAAACAGCGGATAATTTTCCATTCACTTTTCGCAAACTAGCATCTAACAAGGAAAGAGTAAACGTAAAAATGGTATCAAAAGTAGTATCATTCAACAATATGATATGATAAAAATCTACTGTGCCATCTGCTTTTTCAACAGGATCAAAGGCAAGTTGTATCCCTTCACTTTTAAGAATAGTGTATTGCGTCTCAATTTTAGGAGTTGGCGGCGGAACGGCTTCTTTTTTTTGTTTGCCTTGAACAACTTTAGCTGTAGCTTTAGATTGATTTTCTTCAAAACGTTCCAAGTCATCTTCAAAGATCGGTATGGTCATATCATCATCCAACAATTGTACTTCTAACATACCCAAATCCAAGATAGCGGTAATCTTACCAATATCTCCTGTATGTTTAAGCCGAACTTTTGTACCTATTGAAAATACCATGAGGAATCAATAAAAATGAAAATGAAAATGAAAAATATCAGGTTCTAATTTTTTTCTTTCTAGATTAAACCATTAATGTATACAAAATACAGGTAAAAATCGAATTTGTTTAATTCCAGATTTATTGTTTGTGAAAAATCCCTAAATCTATCAATAGAATCCCTATTTTGCAGCATGAATTTACGATGGAAAATAGCACAACAAGCTGAAATTCGTTGGTGGCAAAACTATTTAAAGAAACGTCCAAAAGCAGATTATCTCAGTTGGAAAACGCAATATTGGGCTAATTTTTTAGATCAAATCAATATCTCACCTTCAAAAACGGATAACATTATTGATATCGGTTGTGGCCCAGCAGGTATTTTTATGCTTTTTCCAGATCAAGCTGTAACGGCTGTTGATCCACTTATAGATGCTTATCAAGAAAAAATTGAGCATTTTAATCGCCTTCAATATCCAAATGTTGATTTTCATTCCTTACCTTTTGAACAATTTGAAACTCAAAAGCAATTTGATGTTGTTTTTTGCTTAAATGCTATTAATCATGTGGCTGACTTGGGGCAATGTTTTGATAAACTCATAGCGATTACCAAAAAAGGAGGACATTTAGTGGTTTCGATAGATGCCCATAATTATCAAGGATTTAAACATCTTTTCCGAACCATTCCCGGTGATATTTTACATCCACATCAATATGATTTAAAAGAATATCAGCAGATGCTATTGGATCTTAAATGTAGCATCCAAAATACCGTTCTGATTAAAAAAGAATTCTTTTTTAATTACTATTGTTTGACTACCATTCGAAAAGAATAGATTATTTTTGTCATTCTATATCAATTAAAATACTACATTTCATGTCCACAGAAGTCCGCCAATTACAACCACAAGCCCTCTGGAAAAATTTTGCTGATCTCAATGCCGTACCTCGTCCTTCTAAAAAAGAAGAACGGGTTATAGCTTTTGCCAAACAATTTGGCGAATCCTTAGGATTAGAAACAATAGTCGATCATATCGGAAATGTGATTATTCGAAAACCTGCTTCTAAAGGAATGGAAAATCGGATGCCAATCGTTATGCAAAGCCATTTGGATATGGTTCATCAAAAAAATGCGGATACTGATTTTGATTTTCTCACCCAAGGCATTCAAATGTTTGTGGAAGAAGATTGGGTAAAAGCAAAAGGTACAACCCTAGGTGCCGACAATGGAATTGGTGTAGCAACGATCATGGCACTTTTGGAATCTACTGACATCCCCCACCCTCCCCTCGAAGCCTTGTTCACCATAGATGAAGAAACAGGAATGACGGGTGCTTTACAACTAAAAGGTGGTTTACTACATGGTAAAATCATGCTCAATCTCGATACGGAAGATGATACAGAATTAACCATTGGATGTGCAGGAGGCGTTGATGTGACTGCTACAGGTACTTATGCAAAGGAAGAACTACAGGGAGATTTCAACTATTATTCTATTGGAATAAAAGGATTAACAGGTGGTCATTCTGGTATGGATATTCATCTTGGAAGAGGCAATGCCAATAAATTGATGAATCGCTTATTGTTTGAATTAAGTGCCGTTGTAGAATATCGAATCCATTCCATAGATGGAGGCGGTTTACGGAATGCCATTCCTAGAGAATCCTTTGCTCAAATTGCTATTCCAACTTCGTCTATAGGACAATTTGAAAACTTCATTTCCAGTTATAGACAAAAAATTCATCAAGAATATCAAAGCACGGATGGGGCTATCACTTGTACACTTGAGAAAGATGAAGCCTTTAAATCGGTGCTACCCATTTCTTTTCAGCAACAATTAATACGAGCCATTTATGCTTGTCCAAATGGGATTTATCGTATGAGTCCTGATATTGAAGATTTAGTGCAAACCTCCAATAATTTAGCGCGAGTATTGGTAAAGGATGGTACTTATAAAGTGCTTTGTTTAACACGTGGTTCCGTTGATAGTGAAAAACAAGATGAAGCCAATGCCATAAAAAGTACTTTTGAATTGATTGGCGCAACTGTTTCTTTTGATGGTACATACCCTGGATGGGCGCCCAATCCTAATTCTACTATTGTCAAAGTAATGAGTCAATTGTATCGTGATATGTATAAAGATGAACCACACGTCAATGCTTGTCATGCAGGTTTAGAATGTGGTATTTTAGGTACAAATTATCCTGAGATGGAAATGATTTCCTTTGGTCCAAATATTCGTGGGGCGCATTCTCCTGATGAAAAAGTACAAATTAGTTCGGTACAGAAATTTTGGGAATATTTATTAGCTACTTTGAAAGAAATTCCAGTACAAAATTAAATTTAATGGGAGAAAAAACAACACGCCAGAATATTTCCTCTGGTGCAAAATGGGAAGATATAGTTGGCTATTCTCGTGCTGTACGAGTCGGCAATATTATTGAAGTAGCAGGCACAACCGCTGTTGATCAAAATGGAAATGTAATTGGGAAAAATGATCCTTATTTACAAACCAAAGCAATTCTATTCATCATAGAAAAAGCCTTATCGGATGCTGGAGCTTCTCTTGCTGATGTAGTGCGAACGCGCATTTATGTAACAGATATTCGACATTGGGAAGCCATTGGTCAAGCACATGGGGAGTTTTTTGCTACCATCAAACCTGCCTCCACGATGGTAGGAACAAGTGGTCTTATCGATCCTCATATGTTAGTAGAAATAGAAGCTACCGCCATCATTGCCGAATAAAAAAGCCTGCTCCATAAGAACAGGCTTCCTACATATTCATCAAATGATGAATTTGGTCATATTAAATCCCAATATTTAATTTCTTTTATAAATTTCATTCTAATACTTTCTGACCAAAGTTGGATCGTCATTTCTATAGCGTACACTAATATCTGAACGATCAAAATTCTTGACGCGCACTTCTGTTCGTCGATTGTATTGATGCTCCTCTTCTGAGCAATCCACGCCATCATCACAATGATTTCTTAATTCACTCTCGCCATAGCCTTCCGCTACTAAACGGTAGGATTCGACTCCCTTAGATA
This sequence comes from Saprospiraceae bacterium, assembly GCA_020628645.1. Lineage (GTDB taxonomy): Bacteria > Bacteroidota > Bacteroidia > Chitinophagales > Saprospiraceae > JAHDES01. The sequence goes on along the minus strand of JAHDES010000040.1, from coordinate 35,196 downwards.
AGATATAGTTAACGGCTTCTCTTGCTCTCTTTTTGGATAAGTAACGATTATATTTGGAACGACCTCTCGCATCGGTATGGGCTGCCAATTCTATTTCTAAACTAGGATACTCCATCATCAATTCAACGACTTGATCTAAGGTAACTGCCGCTTCCATATTGATAAAATACTCATCAAAGTCATAGTAAATATTAGGTAATTCAATCACTGAGCCTGCTTGTAATTGAACACTAGAAGGATCATAGGTTTGAGTGACACTGCTGTTATTTTCGTAAGGAGAATAAGAATTATTTTGATAGGGTACAGAACTCATTGAATTATTATAATTAGTAGAAGCTGTTACGGAAGCTAACTCCAAAATATAATATTGCTCTCCTCCATTGTAGCAATTCGCATTATTCATACGAATCCGCTCCGATGCAGTAATGTAAGAGGCTTTTTCTGCTTTTATTGTAAATTCACAGGAACAATCTACACATGAAAAACGATAGGTACCATCTATATTTGTACGAGCCGTTTGTACTTGATTGGTACAATGATTTGTCAAACTGACTGTTACATCAGGCATTAAACTTTTAGATTTCATATTAAGTACTGTACCTGAGATTCCCATACAACGGTCTTCTGTCAACTGTACACAAAAGGAAAGATTTTCATCCAATTGTTTTCCACGAGTTGTGATATTCATTTCGGTGGGTTTGAAGCCGTCTTTTTCTGCAATAATTCGATAATCTCTACCGGGGGAAAGCATGGCTTCTATTTCACCAGATGTATTGGTATATTTTGCAGTACTTTGTCCTTTGGGTTTAACATTTAAACCATATTCATTGGGAGAATTGGTTGGTTCAAGTGTAATAACAAAATCGCTATCTAGATCTTTTAAATTCCCATCTAAGGATCGTTCAAACACCTTCATTTGTACCCCTTCTAAACGGCTAGTGGTTCCTTCTTTTTCAGCACAAATAGTTGCTGTAATAAATTGATCCGTTGAAGGAGTTAAGGTTCGTTCAGGAACACTAAAACTATAAATATCGTCTTGTCCAGCACCTTCCGTACGGTTGGAGGTAAAGTATCCTTTTGTTCCTTTTTTATTTATGATAAATCCAAAATCATCGCCGTCAGAATTAAAGGGCGTCCCCACATTCGTTATATCTGTCCAATTCACATAATCCGTCGTAGAAGCAGAATAAACATCATATCCTCCAAAACCATCTCGACTATCCGAGGCAAAATAGAGTGTACCACTTTCATGGAGAAAAGGAAAGGCATCATTGCCTGTTGTATTAATAGAAGGGCCTAAATTAATAGGATCGGACCAACTATCCCCTACTTTTACTGCCATATAAATATCTGAGCCACCAAAACCTCCTTCACGATTAGAGGTAAAAAATAGACGATTACCATCTGCAGAAATAGTAGGATGCATTTCGTCATATTCATCTGTATTAAAACTTAATTCTCTTATCTCTCCCCAATCATCTCCTTGGCGAGAGGCCGTAAAAATTTTTAATTTGACCACTCCCTTTGAATCTTTAAAAACTTTACGATTGACATAGTTATTTCGAGTAAAATAGACTTGTCTGCCATCGCGACTAAAAGAAAGAGGCCCCTCATGGAAACGACTACCTAAGTTGTAAGAAAATTCTTCTGCCTCTCCTAGTTGCCCTTCTACATTGCGTTCTGCATAAAAGAGTGTCATAAAATTTTCGCCTATTTTTTTATCTTCTCGATTAGAGGAAAGAATATCGGATGCCTTGGTTGAAACGAATACAATTCCTTTACTATAAAAAGTAGGACTAAATTCTAATTCTTCAGAATTGATAGCACTTTCATTCGTGATCTCAATTGAAGATTGTCCTATCACTATTGTATTAATTAGTAATAGAAGGGTGAATAAATGTATTTTTTTTATAAACATGACCTTTTTTTTGAGTTCATAATAAAGCATCTTTTAAACCTGAGATGCTTCTCATTTTATTGGGATATTAAAAAAATCGAGGATTCGTAACTTGTTCTTTTCGTCCTATACAATATTGCGCCATAATCTCAAAACTACCATTATTGTAATTCGATAATTCAGACAAGGTAAAATCATAGGCTGCACCAATACGAAAAGCTTGAGTAACGTTGTATTGTGCAACTAAGTCAAGAGACTCTCCTGTAGAATCCAATGATCCACCTGTTCGATACGTTAATCCAAATAAGAAACGATCCATGAATAATAAACTTGCATTAATATCAAAATCTACGGGAGCATTTTGAACATATTTATATAAAACGGCTGGTTTAAATTTCACATCATTAGAAATTGGTAAAATAAGACCTGCCATACCATACAAATGCAATTCTTCCCGAGATGTAATATTGGTCGTGGTAAACGTACTTGGCAACAAACTGATGTCTGATTTAATAAAATGAGGAATAGAAAGTCCTACATAGAATTTATCTGATTCATAATACACCCCCGCTCCAATATTCGCTAAAGTTGTAGTAGGTTCGGCACTTTGAATGAGGTTATCGCCTGGGTGGGTGGTCGTCTCCGCCATAAAATCCACTTGATAACGACGTAATGATCCTTGCAAACCAATCCCTAAAGTTCCCGTTTCAAGTCGGATACGATAAGCATACGCTAAATTTGCACGCCATGAATCCGTTGGGCCAATATTATCATGTACCACAGATAAACCTAAACCTACACGTCCATCCAAAATCCCTGTATGAAAACTAAATGCCTGAGTAGTAGGTGCACCTTCTAAACCAATCCATTGATTTCGATAAAGTGCTGTTAAACAAGCGCCTTCATCGCTACCTGCATAAGCAGGGTTTAGTGCTAATTTATTAAAGAAAAATTGCGTGTATTGTTCGTCTTGCTGTGCTTGCAATTGAACTGCCATAAGAATGGAGATGAAAATAAAGATATATTGTCTCATATGTATAAAAATTTATGGAATCTATTTAATAAGTTAATTATTAGAATATTCGTTCTAAATCTATTTTTAGAATCAAAACTATTCTCGCTGAATATAGACGTATCCTTGTAATTTCGTATCATTTCCATCATTAACAGAAAGAATATAGAAATACGTACCTACTGGTAAATCAACATTATTGTATGTGCCTTGCCAATCATTTTGATAATTGTCACTACGATAGACTTCATCTCCCCAACGATTAAAGAAAATAATCGAACTGTTTGGGTAATAGCCCAAACATGGCACAATAAAGGAGTCATTTAAACCATCTCCATTAGGCGTAATGACTGTTGGAGCTACACATTCACGATTGGCTTCTACAATGATGGTAACAAATGCTTCTGCACAATCTCCAGGACAAAGTTCATTACAAACAGTGTAAGAGAATCCATCTGTTCCAGAGAAGGATGGGTCTGGCACGTAAGTAAATGTTCCATCTGCATTAACATTCATTTCGCCATTTAATGGACTTGAATTATCAAATAAATAATGATATGGACTTAATACAAAGTCATTGTCCAGTGGGAAGAATGTTAAGCCTTCATTGAAATTTAAAATATATTCATCATCTAAAGCAATAGGACTTCCTGCATAAGTAATCACCACTGTATCTTGCGATTCTACGCCACAAACGCCATTATCAATTTGGTAAATAAAGGTATTATCACCTGCTTGCAGGTTTTGGACTTGCGCACTCGGATCTGTTGCATCTACTATGGTTGTTGTACTTCCCATATCATCCCATTGCGAACTCGCAGAAGAACTTAATGGCAATAAAGAACCGTTCAATTGATACACTTCTTCACAAGTAGAATCGTCTGGTCCTGCATCCGCAGCAAAGGTAATGTGTGGCGTAACTTCTACGGTTGTGATCCCACCATCTGCTTCTACATCTTGAAGAGCATTGTAGGTACAGCCATTTTCTGTTACTTGAATATAATAGTTACCTGCGTCTGCTACTGTTGCATCTGAGATCGTCAATAATGTTCCACCACCTACAATCGCTCCATTTTCATCTCTCCAAATATAGATGGAATTTTGATCAGGATTAGCAACGACTAGATTGATTTCTCCATCTTCACAAACTGGGCTATCATTGGTAATAACTACTTCATCTGGAAGATTATTCACGGTTAAACCCATATTAGCCACTTCAGAAGAACAACCATTGATTTCAACATATAAGCTATACGCTCCACTATTATTCAACTGTGCATTTTCAATAGATGGATTATGAATATCTGAGGTAAATCCACCTGGCCCTGACCAGAAATAAGAAGCTTCTGGATCAAGAGCTGCATTAAACTGAATCATATCACCTTCACAATAAATTGCGGTTGGTGGCAAATCAGGCGTTTCAGGTGTAGCAAAGACCGTAATAGGTAGTAATTCAGATGGAGCAGATTCACAACCATCTACATTGGCAACTACATAATAATTTCCATCATTGGCAGCATTTGTTGTAGTTGAAATATTAAAGAAAGGTTCATTTGTCGTAAAATTATACGTGCCATCACTAATGATCGTCCAGGTATACGATACCGCATCTCCATCAATGATATCCGTTACTAATTGTATTTCTTCCCCTTCACACAAGGTATAATCTACTGCATCAATGGTCGGCGTAACGGTTACTTCATCTACTGCATCTACTTGAGTAATGGCGACTTCCGATTGACAATTATTTTCATTGGTAATGATGACAGAATACGTCCCAATATTATCCTCATCTGGCTGTGTAATAACTGGATTTTGTTCTGTTGAACTAAAATTATTTGGCCCATTCCAAGCATAAGAATACGTGGCATCAGGATCAGTTGGAGTAGCTGATAACTCGAGGATTGTTCCACAATTTCCGCCATTGTTGGTTGCACTCACACTAGGTAAATCATTAACATCAAAACTGACCATATTTGCATCTGATCGGCAACTATTGATTTCTACCACTAACCAATATTCGTAGCTTGCTGCGTCTAAATTATCAATATTTGGACTATATTCTGTAGAAATAATGCTAGAACTAACATCTTGAGGATTACCATCATACCAAATGTAAGTCGCATCTGGATGATTTACCGTTCCTGGGAAAAGACTTATCGTTTCCCCCTCACAAATATCTCCATTACTACTAGGAAGCGGAATATCTGGAACTGGATTAATCACTATCTCTACTTGATCAATAGATTGCGTGGCGCAGCCACTTTCATTTATACAAATTACACTCCACATACCTCCCTCATAAGCAGGATGGAAAGAAGGAATGACTGTACTATTATCTGATGTTGTTAAAAATTGATTATTTAACGTACTAGGACTATCTCCATCTGGACCTATCCATTGATAGGTTTCACAATTGGAACTCGTAGATAAAAAGATAGCATCTCCATCGCAAATTGTATTAAAATTACTTAATACAATAGACGGTGTTTCTGGCACTTCATTGACTACAACTTCTACCATACTCGGGGCAGAAGTACAATCATCGACAGTAATCGTTAGCATATACATTCCTGCATCATCAATAGCCGCATCTGTAATGATCGGTTCTAAATCTGTAGAAATAAATCCATCTGGGCCTATCCATTCAAAGACTGCATCAGCAGGCATGCCAGAAAGCGGAGTAATAACCTCAAAGAAAATAGCATCTCCTTCACAAACTGCTATTACAGCAGTTGGATCAAGTGCTGTAGGCGGTGTAGGATCGCTAAGTAAGACCAATTGATCGACGTTTGCACTACAATCGGTATTGAGTTCTATGATTTCAAAATTAGTGTAAATTACACCTGCTTCTAGGTTTTGAATTTGAATTGCTCCTCCAATAAAAGCAGCTAAAGCTCCTGTTGATTGATAAACGCCATTTGCAGTATAATTGACTTCATAAGAAGCACCATTTGTTAAACCACTAATAGCAATGTATCCATCTTCACCCCCACAAGAAGAGGGATCAGAACCCAAAACTTGTATACCCGAAGTACTAAAGGATGCATCTTGAATGGTCTCAGTATAACTCATAGATTCACAAGCATTTTCATCTATAAGACTTATATTGGTATAAAAACCCGCCGCTAAATTCTGGATAAATAAATCACCTAAAGAAGAGCCTACCAGATTAGTTACTGTCGTTAAAGGTTGATTATTATAACTATAGCTTACTTGATAGGTATGTCCACTAGAAAGTCCGCTAATGATAATCATCCCATCTGTTCCATCACATGCAGAAGTAGCTTGATTAGAAATAATTGGGTTTCCTATGAAACTATTCTGAGTCACCATTGCTGATCCAGCTAAACTCATTTGGCAACCACTATTATCGGTCAACATGAAATTAGTATACATACCACTTGGTCCAGAAAAGAATATTTCACCATCAGAGGCGATCAGATTACTGAGTGTTTGTAATGCGCCTCCATCATAAGAATAGCTCACTTCATATACTTCACCTGAAACTAAACCACTAATAGAGACCATTCCATCATCCCCATCACAAGTTGTCGTTGGCATTCCTTCCACTTCAATCATAGCCGTATTTGCAAAACCGGGATCTGATAAGTTTGCAGCTAAAGCAGTAATAGAAGAACAACCATTGGCATTAGATAAAATGATATTTTCAAAGCTCCCTGCACTCAGGTCACTTAGTTGAATCATTCCTCCACTCGCAATCAAATTATCGACTATTTGAACAGTTCCATTATTATAAGTATAACTCACATCATAAATGTCTCCATCTATCAATCCATCTATCATAATCATTCCATCTGCTCCACCACAATCTGAAGGATTGATATTTGAAGCAATAGAAACAGTTTCTGCAAAAGTATCTGTACCTATTGGTAAAATAGCTGTTCGAGAAGTACAACCATCTACAACCACAGATAATCGGACTGTAGTAGAGCTTGTTGGTGTAAATGTATACTCATTTGAACTAGAAATGATAATACCACTTCCATCATTCCAGAAATAGGTTACACTAGTACCTGTATACACATTAGAGGTAATCGTCACTTCATCACCTGCACAAACCACAGTATTATCTGCCGTTAGAGTTGGATCAACAGGAGGATTTGTTAAGGTCACCTCAATTGCCGCTGTAGCAGAACAACCATTATCATCGGTAACAACTAAGGTATACGTCCCAGCATCTGCCATCGCATCTAAAGAATTTGAGGATCGAACTGGGTTTTCATCAGTAGACGTATACCCATTTGGATGCGACCATGCATACGTATAAGGTGCTGTACCTCCTGAAACCATTGAAGAAAGTTCCAGATTATCCGTATTATCGAGACAAATAGGTCCGTTACTGGATAATGTCAAGCTAGGAGCATCTGGTTCTACAAGAGTAATTACATCATTTAAAGCAATAGAACAGCCATTGGCATCTGTTAATCTAAATTCGTCGTAGATACCCGAAGATAGATTGCTAAGTGTTATTGTACCTGTAGAAGCTACATCAATTAAATCTTGTTGTTCTCCATTGTAATCATAGGATACGTCATAAGACATTCCTGTAAGCCCTGTAATGACGATAGATCCATTGGTTAATCCACATCCAGAAGGATCAGCATCTAAAAGAGACGGGCTACCCTCAAAAGCTTGCGCATTAATCGTAATGTATGCTGTATCTGAAATGCAACCATCTACACTTACATACATCGCTACCGTAACTGTATCCGTTGGATAAATTGTCAATTGATTGGAATTCGTTGCTTCAAAACTTACTGGTGGTAAGACTCCCGTGGTATCCCAATAATAACTAACCATATTACCCGAATAAGTCGTTGAAGTAGAAATGACAACTTCCTCGTCTGCACAAACATCAATAGCACTTGCTGATAAAGTTGGATCAGCTGGTGGATTTGATAATGTGATGTCAATAGAAGCTGTCGCGGAACAAGTATTATCATCTGTAACAACTAAGGTATACGTCCCAGCATCAGCATTTGCATCTAAGGTATTAGCTAATCGAACTGGATTTTCATCCGAAGAAGTATATCCATTTGAATGCGACCATGCATAGGTGAAAGGAGCAGTGCCTCCTGTAACTGTAGAAGATAACATTAAATCGGTTAATCCATCTAAACAAATTGGACTATTGCTAGAAACACTAACACTTGGTGCGTTTGGTTCAACTAGAATAAGTACATCATTTAGTGCATAAGTACATCCATTCGCATCAGTTAATCTAAATTCATCGTAGATCCCTGCTGCAAAATTAGTCAACACAATTTCTCCTAGAGATGTTGTATCTACATCCACCAAATCTTCTTGTATGCCATTATAATCATACGAAATATCATAATCTGTTCCTGTTAGCCCACTTATTGTAATGGTACCATCTGTTAATCCACAGCCTGTTGGATTAGTAAATGTAAGCATTGGCATACCTTCAAATGGCTGTGCATTAATCGTAATATAAGATGTATCTGAAATGCAGCCATCTACACTTACATACATCGCTACAGTAATTGTATCGGTAGGTGTTAATGAAAGTTCATTTGAATTGGTTGAAATAAATGTTGCAGGTGGTGTAGCTCCTGTGGTATCCCAATAGTATTCAAGCGTTTGACCCGAATAGGTCGAAGAAGAGATAATCACCTCTTCATTTGCACAAACATCTATAGTACTTGCTGTCAAATTTGGATTATTAGGACGAGAGCTTAGTATGACTTCTATAGATGAACTAGCAAAACATCCATTATCGTCAGTTACAGTGATTGTATAGATTCCACTATTATTATTACCATCTAGATCTGTAGCTAAAAGCGTAGTATCTTTTACCATAGATATAAATCCATTAGGTCCTTCCCACCTATAAGAATAGGGCGGCATATCTCCACTGACAGTAGCCTGTAAATCAAGATCAGTTTGATTATCCAAACAAATCGTAATATTATCCAAGGTCATCACATCTGGCGCTTCATTTGTTCTTACCGTTACAGAGGCAGGATTAGAAGCACAGCCATTTTCATAAACCACTAATGTATAAACTCCTGTATCTTGAGGTGAAACAGGGTCGATAACAGGATTAGTTGCATTTGAAAAGAATCCATTTGTATGAGACCACTCATAGACTAAGGTGCTCATTGGATCACTAGGCTCTATAACTGTATTTAAGGTAATAGTACCTTCTTCACACACATACAAGATGGTATCTGTAAGCATAGCTTGGAAGGTATCTTGTAAAGTAAAGCTACCAGAAAGAGCTACCGTACAATTTGATTCAATTCCTTTTATCAAAAAGTCATCATATAATATATTAGCACCTAAATTAGGAACTATAATACTATTATTAGAGCTTACAAATGTTCCTGCATTTTGTAAAACGCCATCAGTTGTATAACACACATTATAAGAATCGTCCGATGTTAATCCTGCTATTATGATACTACCATCGCTTAATCCACAAGCAGTTGGATTACTCATATCTCCAAATACGGGAACATCGAGACTTGGATCATTCAAGAAGAAAGGGCCTTCAATTCGATCTCCAACACATCCTGTTTGACAGTTGGTAATAACAAAATCTTCATATTCACCAGCGGCCAAATTACCAATTAGAATAGAGTCTGTATTGGTAGTAGCGATACAAGCTGTTTGAGTCAATATTCCATTAAAGGTATAATCAACGTAAAATGTATCATTAGCTACTAAATTTCTTATAATGATAGCGCCATCTGTACCAGCACAAGAACTTGGATCAATCACATCGGCTATTGCTATAGTACCCGTTGGTTTTGGATCAACATTAACTAGAACAGTATTTACCCCTGTACATGCATTCGCATCAGTAACAGTAACCATATAAGTTGTAGAAACTAAAGGACTAACTGTAGGTTGAGCTAAGGTATTATCATCAATATTGGTGTTTGGCGACCAATTATAAGTAAAAGGTGCTAAACCATTAGTAGTCGTAGTTATTAATTGAACAGCATCCCCTTCACAGATTTTTTCTGGTAAAATGGTCATAATAACTGGCGAAGACACTATTTCTACTAAATAGATAGGTGTTATATAGGCATCACACGCTCCAATAGGTTCATCTACAACAAATTCAAACTCTAAGACAGTACCAATAGCATCTGTTGCACCCATCGTGTAGATAGCTGAAAGTGCAGTATAATCATTGAAACTACCAGTACAATTATCACATTTCCAATAACCTGAAACAGCCGTACCATATAAAGTAGCTGTTAATGCAACTGTCCCTTCATTACTACAGATAACATCATTACTGGACATAATTTCTGCATAAGGAGCAGCTTCAATTGTTAACGTTATATCATCCGAAACAGCATCACAAGGATTATCTGGATCATTTGTCGTTAAGGTTAATACAACACTGCCAGCAGTAGAATCTGCACTAGAAGGAGTATAAATAGTACTAACTGAGAAGAATCCAGATCCTGTAGGCGTTACAGACATACTTGTAAATGTTCCTGTACCAGAGCTACTCCATATACCTGATGTTGCAGATCCACTAACTGTACCATCTAAAGCAATATTTTGATCAGAACACATCGTTTGATCTTCTCCAGCATCAGCTACAGCAACTGGATCAACATATATAGTTGCTTGAGCTACATCTGGACCACACGGACCAGCGGGTGTATCAGTTGTGAAGGTTAAGGTAATTGGCGTACCGATAATACCATTTGTAATATCCGTAGCGGAAAGATTGTAAGTTGCACTAACGGTAGTTGGTGTACCCGCTGTAGTGGTAACAGCACTAAATGAACCTGTACCCGAGGTAGTCCATGTGCCAGTGGTAGCTGTACCGCTTACCTCAGCAACTACATCTACTGTAGGATTATCTTCACAAATTACGATCTCACTATCATCTATAAATGCCATGGCAGCAGGATCCACCATGATTGTGATCTCATCAAAGACTTCATTACAAGGAGATGGATCTGGATCATCAGAGGTTAATCGTAAAGTAGCATATCCTAACGCGACCTCAAATGGAGATAAGGTATAAGAATTAGCAATCGTTCTGGAGAAATTCCCATCTACATCCACCATATTCATAGTACCAAACGTACCATCATTAGTAGGGTCATTATCGGTTACACTTCGCCATGTACCCAAAGATGCTCCTCCTGTAATCATCCCTGCAATAGTAGCAGTAGGATTATTAGAACATACTGTAGCACCCAGACCAGCATCAATTGTTACTTCTTGGTAAATGGTATAATTCAACATACCTGTTACTTGAGGACATTCTCCATTTTGATTCGTTGTATAACTTAGGGTAATCACATTTGGAAATGCCCCAGCTAAATCATTTGTACCAGGGACATATGTTGGATTATCCACATTTGCACTCGGCATGAATGTACCATCACCTGAAGTTGCCCAACTACCTGAATTAGCAGAACCACTAGGGAAAGCAACGACAGTAGCATTTGGATCATCTGTACATACCGCTACATCTGACCCCATTGATGCAATTGCTTGTCCAGTGACAGTTATCGTAACTTCATCTGAATTAGTACATACACCATCCATATTCGTCAATGTTAAAATAATTGTATTTCCTACTACATTTTCAGCAGCATCAAGGGTGTAAGTAGACTGTAAATCATTTACATCAGAAAACACCCCAGCTCCTCCTGACCACACCCAATCTGTAGAACTACCCATAGTTGTACCATTGACGATACCTCTCAAAGTAGCAACAGGATTACTTTCACAAACTTCAATATCATTACCTGCTTCTACTACATCATCATCATTTATCGTAATCATAGTAGTTGCCATTGCTGGCATACAGTCCCCATCAGGATCAGTTGTAGTTAATGTAAAGGTAATTACACCATTATCCGTAATTGAAGGAGTATAGATAGCATTTAAGTCATTAGCACTAGGAGAAAAAGTTCCTCCCCCGTTTGTTGTCCAAGAAGCTGAAGATGCAGCTCCACTGAATGAACCCGCTAACTGTACTTCTTGATCGCTACAGATTGGCCCTGCAGTCAAAACATTAGCAGTTGCTGTAGTTCCTGCATCATCACTAATTACAATATCTAAATTATCCGAATAATCACTACATGTTGCATGACTTACTGTCAATGTTAAACTAATGGTACTACCAGCAGTTAGAGAAGCTGGAGTAAAATTATCAACTAGAGTTGTACTTGTATTTGTACTTGTAGAAGCAAAAACTCCACTGCCAGCAGGTGCTGACCAAGATATGCTAGTAGCACCCGACACAGTAGCACTATTAAGTGTTACAAATCCACTAGACCCCATATCACATATCCCTATATTAGGACCAGCATCTACAAATGGCTCAAATACAATTGTAAAATCTACTGTTTGTACTTCACAAGGGCCAGCTCCATCAATATCATTTGTTACTAATTGAACAACAACTGAACCACTAGCAACATCTGCTGCACTAGGTGTATAGGTATCCATAATGGAAGGACCCGCCATTAAATTACCACTTCCCATTGAACTAGTACTTCCAAAAGTACCCGTACCATCAACAGTTGTCCATTGACCAAATACACCTACAACTCCTCCTACAGTACCATTTAAAGCCACTGGTGATAAATCACTACATACCGTTGTACTGCTTGGCGTAACAGATACTGTTGGTGCTTGATTAATAGCTATATCAACCTCATCTGTACTTATCATACAAGGTCCTGCACCATCGGGATCATCACTTGTCCATGTCAAGGTAACTGTAGTTCCTATTTCACTTGCTACAGCTGTATATGTCGAAGTTGGAGAATTTACATTACTAAAAACGCCCATACCTCCTGACCATGTTCCAGAAGTGGCCGCACCTGTTAATGTAGCATCTAAAAGAGCGACTTCTCCTTCACAAATCGTTTGATCTCCTCCTGCATTTACAGCAGCAATAGGATTGATCGTAACAATTAGGGTATCATATACTTGCCCGCAAGCATCTGCTCCATCTGGATCTTCAGCCACCAAATGAAATTCTACTACACCCTTGGCTATATCTAATGCCGTTGGTGTATAGGAATCATTTACAGGATTAGCACTTGAAGTACCTATTGTCATACCAGTAGAAGTTAAGGTTGAACTTCCACTTATGACTTCCCATTGTCCCATCATCGCTCCCCCTCCTATTGTTCCAGAAAGATTGATTACATCTCCTTCACAGATAGTAAGGTCTGCACCAGCATCGGCGGTGGCTGCATCATTTATGATTATCGTTGTCATAGCTGCTATAGGAGGACAAATACCTACTGCATCAGCGGTCAAGGTAAGCGTAGCCATACCATCTGAAATTTCAGTTGCAGTTGGCATATAAATATCTAATAAGTTGGTAGTTGTACTTGTCCCAGAAGTAACAAATGTTCCTGCTCCAGACCATGTTCCTGTTGATATAATCCCGTTTACCATTCCATTTAAGGAAATGCTTGGATCATCAGAACAAACAGGAGCATAAGTATTTGTAAATGGGATAGCTTCATTGATAAATGTGAGTGTCACCTCATCATTTTCTGAAGGACATGCATCTGAAGGATCATCATAAGTTAACATTAAAGTAACTGTACCAAATGCAATTTCTGCTGGAGTCGGAGTATAGGTTGAATTTAAGTCATTTACATCCGAAAAGGAACCAGCACCTCCCGACCAAGTAATATTAGTCGATGGGTTCATTACTGCCATTCCCTGCGTCACAACACCTTCCAAAGCAAGCGGTAAATCACTAGCACAAATGGAAGGATAAGTACCTGCTTCTACCATGATTTCAGATTCAATTGTAACGATAGTAGAAGAACTATTTGCAATACATGTATTATTAGGATCATTAGCAGAAAGTGTTAATGTTACTGTACCAGCTGCTATATCATTTGGTCCTGGTGTATAATCAGAATAAACCGTAGAGGAAACTGTAATCTCATCAGAAAAAGTTCCATCCCCTGATGTAGACCATGTTCCAGAAGAAACTGAGGGGATAGCATTTCCACTACTAAAAGAACCTCCTGAAACTGTACCTGATATTGTAAAGACATCATCATGACAAGTATTAATTGTAGATGGGGTGGTTACCTGAACGGTTTCGTCTACATATATAGTTAAAGTTTCATCATATGCAGGACAATCAGCTGTAGCATTTATATTTAATGCCAAAATAATAGGCATAGCATAATCAAAACTGGGTAATAAATTTATAGAATAGGTGTCATCTATGTTAGGCCCATTTAAGGTAGAACCAAAAGAAATACCATTAGAAGTATCAAACATACCACCATTACCTCCTGAAACATAACTCCAAAAACCAGTAGCTCCTACAGGAATGAGTCCATTTAATTCAATAGCAGGATTATCTTCACATAAGGTAAAATCGCCTCCCGTTCCAATTGGATTAGAAAGTACAACACTTACCTCCTCTTCATTTGTACAACCATCAGCATTCATTACAGTAACTGTATAAATTCCTGCAGAAGTAGATGTAGCCGTTATTGAAGGATTTTGACTATTGGAGGTAAAACCATTTGGTCCGCTCCAACTCCATGCAATTGCATCTCCTTCTGTTTCCATTAAATTTATGGTAGTTCCTAAACAAACGGGACTATTAGAACTTGCTGCAACCGCTGGAGAATTTCCTATTGAAACGGTAATTTTTGCTATACTAAAGCAACTAAAAGAAGATGGATGTTCTAGTCTGATATAATATTCTTGTCCATCTGTAGCTGATACGATAGAAGATATTGGATTATTTGCAGCATTAGCATCAACAATAGAATTATAAAAACTTGCATTTAACCCATTGGTAGAAGCATCTCCACTTATATCTGCATCTACATTAAATACATTAGTAGAAGAAAACGGATCAAGTGCATCATTTAAATCAATCTCCGTTGTAGTGGCGCCAGGTGTCAATGCACAATTGACAAGAGACACATCATTTGCAAAAGTTTCATCATAAAATGTAAAAGAAGTTGAATTGATACAACTTGGAGAAGCCGTTTCGCTATAGTGATACCATACAGTGACTGTTCCTCCAGGATAATCAGCCGCAGTAGGAATTATTTCTCCTGTTGCTCCATTTAACCAAGCTACACTTTCTATAGTTGCTGGATCAGCATCATTATCAAAAGGTGATGCTAATGTGTTATCACTAGTATTTACAGAAGTTACATCGATAAAAAATGAAGGTAGGGAAGAACAGACCAATAAAGGTGCATAAATAACAGGTTCAGGATTTACCTCTACAGCAAAGGATGTTGTCTTATTACAAAAATGCAAAGGACTATTATGTATTTCAGTAACTTCAAGCATCACATTTACAATTCCACTAGTGAAACCTGTTATAGTCGCTGTTCCATCATTATTATTTATAATTGTAGCAGCACCAGTAGGTGATACACTCCAATTATAAATAATATTGCCATTTTGAGGGATATTACTAGTGAGGGTTTCTGCACAATTAATCCCTATCACGGTACTACCCATTACAGTAGGATCAGGTAATTGATCACTTATTGCAATATCAATAGATCCTACTCCAGTACAACCATTATTATCCGTTACAGTTACAAAATAAGTACCTGAATTAATGGAAGTAACATTATCAATAACTGCTTCTTGCATTGTAGAAGTAAAACTATCTGGTCCACTCCAGCTATAGCTATCAAAGCCTTGGGTTACAGAAATTGTTAAGGTCTCATTTCCTTCTTGGCATTCAATAGACGTACCTAAATTAGAAGTTAATATTGGCATTGCATGTTCATAAACTAATATTTCAATTTGTGCTGTCTCTGATACACATCCGTCTACATTTACATAAAGTGTATACACATAAGTACCACTTTCTGTAGGTTGAGCATTGATAGAATTGGTATTCAGTGTACCAGAAGTTATAATATTACCATCAGCAGATAGAATAGGTATAGGCGAATTGGTACTTAACATCCAATCCCAATAATAATTTACTACTGTTCCTGCATAAACTTGTGTTTCTAAAGTTATAATATCGCCTAAACATAGACTTAACGAACTTGGAGTAATAATAGGTTGGTTTGGACTATTTATTAACGTAATATCAACAGATTCTTCACTTGTACATCCATCTGCGTTTGTAACTGTTACAGTATAAGTTGTATTTAAAGTAGGATTGACCATGACTGTTGATACATCGGAAGGGGTTCCTACATTTGCACTCCATTGATAAGTCGAACCTCCACTAGCACTTAGTGTGACTTCTTCTCCTCCACAAATTAATCCATCATTGGGGGTAACACTATTTTCTGTGACCATTATTGAAGCACTTGGGGAATTGTTTACGGTAATTGTAATTTCATCTTCTGCTGTACACGAATTGGCATCCGTTACAGTTACTGTATAAGTACTTGATGGTGCACTGGGATTTACCTGTATGGTTTGGGGCGTTTCAGTTGTAGACCAAGCATACATGGAATAGCCTGATCCAGCATCTAAAGTAAGTGTTCCCTGTGGTGTACCAATATCTTCTGCACAAATCGCATCCATATTTGAGTTGGTTCCTGTATATGTTGAAATAATAGTAGGAGCAGGATTTGGATGAATTGTTAAGGTAACGGGTGTTCTGGTACTACTAGTACAACCAGATATATCTTGCTCCACTTCTGCATAAATAGTAACATTTCCAGTCGGTGAAGGTATCGAAGGATTAGAACTCGTACTTAATAAAATACTTTCATTTGAAGTTCCACTTAAAGTAGCACCTGATACAAGCGTGGTTCCAGTAGTACTTACATACCAATTTATGGTAAAGCCAACACCTGGATCAGATACGGAAAGTGTAGGAATAGCATCTCCCTCACAAATTTCTTCACTAATCGGCATCATTGAAGAAGGATCAATTGTAGGGCAAGCACAATCAGGGGCAGACACATCTAATCCAGTACTATTACAATTAGCATTTTCTGCTACAATTACAATGTCGTCATCTATATCAATACCTGAGACGGTAAACGTACCATCCATATTATCTACAATTGTCTCACTCATACTTGTTGTTGAGGTGCTAATTGTTGAGGCTGCAGTAGTAGATACCGTAAGCGAATAAGACATTAAATCTCCTGCACAACTAGGACCTGAAGATAAGCTTATGGTTGGTGTCGTTTCAATACTTATTGAAATAGGCATTCCTCCCACCACTGTACAATTAATATCTAAACAAAATGTAGACTCATCTCCTGTAATTTGTGAAACATCATCATTATCCATATCCATACTAATATTGTTGATATAGGTACTAATAGATGCGGGTATATTTGAATTAGCATAGGATAAACCACAGATATTGTAATCTCCTGAACTTAAAGTTGAAAAGTCAAAATCACCATCCGAATTCGACTGGATAATTGTTCCATTTGCATCACTTAATAAGAACATATATTGGTAATCCATAGTGGGAGGCGTAGAATTGGTAGTAATAACTAATGGGTTGCCCATATCATCTTCTGCATCCTCACCAGAGCATACAGTAATTGCAGGAAATCCTGTTAAAGCAGTAGCTGATGACAAATCTCCTGCATTTGATATACAACAATTACTTAAGGATGCAGTTCCACATACCCTAACAGCTGGACATCCATTTTGCATAGGATAACTAATGTCTACACAATACATATTATCATCTGGAGATACCGTTAAACTAGAACTAGTTGCTCCCATTATTGGGTTATCTGCATTGTCCACCCATTGATATTCTAAATTGGCACAACTAGAACTAGAAGTTACCATCAATGTAATACTACTATTATCCGCTGAACAGTTATATTCTACATCAGTATTGGTTATACTTGGATAGAGTATAACATTAGCAGTAACATCTTGCGCAGGCGAGCAATCGGTAGCTGGTGCTTGGACACAATAAATAAGTGTTTTTCCATTGCAATCTGTAATAGTAGGCCCCGTATAATTGAAGGATGGGTTGGCACAAATAATGTCAACACCAGGGCCAGAACCACAATCTAAATAATTTAATATATTATTGCCATCATCTATTTGTGAAGTACAAGTCCAATCTATACTTCCAGTAATCCCATCAACATTTAAGGTATTTGAACAATCCTCAACACCAATAAAAGAAGATACGACTGGTGCTGGTCTAGCTGTCACCGTCACATCAACTTCTTGAAAGCTTCCAGATTTACACAGAAGTATATCTGTTGATCCCCCTGCTAGACAAAGAGGTTCACATATTCCTTGCGAAGTACCAACAGGACAAGTTATTGTATTATAAATATCAATAACACATTGATTTGGCCCATTAAAAACTATATCAATCCCTTCAGAATCTGGATTAAGTAAAATAGAAAGAATTTGACATTCCTGATTACTAGCTTGACTATCACAGCATTTCATATTTTCAACGGCGGCACCACCTATAGTTACAACATCTATTGCATCAGCCGATGCAGAAAGATCAACAATAACAGTTGATAATGTATTGTCACATTGTGCATTTGATACATAATAAGTACAAAATAAAAACAGAATATTTATTCCGCACCTTAGGAAAAGCATCCATTTTTGGGGATTTAATATTGACTTTCTCATAAATTTTGGGATTTTAATGTATAAATTTCTATTCCTTTTAAGGCCTTTGACCTAAAGAATGGTGAATTATGGTATAGTTGAATAAAATTTGTGTTAGGAATAATAAAATAACCTGCTATTCGTATAATAGGATGGTCGACCGCCATACTCGTTTGTGAGTAGGCAGCCGAGCCATCATACGAATCGCCAAGACCGGGCGAACCCGCGTCTTTTCTTCGATAGGTGAATGAATAAGTGGGGCTAAAAAGATAGCGTATTCGCTTACCGAAGGCGAACGATAGTTGTTTGATGGTAAATAGGTGTTTTTTTCTCATGGCGATCCGTGTTTACATAAATTTTTATGTCAATGACATAAACCTCCCAGTACAATGAAGTGCATAAACTTCTTGTTAATGATATGATTCTTGTTGATCTTTGAAAGAGATTTTAAAAGAGGATTACATCAATAGCTAATTCAGTTTTATTTAGTAATAGTTTAACGTTTTTATGGTTACACTACTTGACACGTTTCTATTAATGAGATAGGAACGCATGAAGTTCGTGGTCTTAGCGATTAAGATGGGATAATAGCATAGTAAGGGCTACTATCTCAAAATATTGAAATATGTAAACGGTAGGGGATGTAGTACATACACGTACTGGTGATTATTGGAATTTAATTTGTTGACATTACACGCTTAGAATGCACAACAAGTGTGTGTAAAATACTGGAGTTTTAGTAGATCGGCTTTGGGGTTCATGGAAAGCCTTTTAGAAGTGTTTCTTGGCTATAAGTTTGTTTCGTTGCGTAAAATTATTGAAAAAAAAATGGAAAAAGCAAGGATTTTGTTTTTTTTCATATACTAACTATTTTGTATTAGTATAATATTTTTTTGTAAAATTATGATTGCCTGCATTTAACAGAATGATATTTTCATCTTTTTTAATATGTTAAAATTTTAAATTATCCAAAAATATCATGCAAGTTTTTTGAAAAAACAACAAAAAAAGGCATTGACTAATTTTAAGTCAATGCCTTTTTTAAAAGATTTTTATCTCTGTTTACTACAAATGTAAACGTTCTTTACGAGCTAATAATTCTTCTTCCGTTTCTTCCCGATCAGGATCAGGTACACAACAATCGACGGGGCAAACAGCAGCACATTGTGGCTCTTCATGAAAGCCCATACATTCCGTACACTTATCAGGAACGATATAATATAAATCATCATCAACTGGTGCATTTTGAGCATCAGCATCTACCACTTTATCTCCTTCTAGTGTGTAATCTCCCTTTACACCCGTTCCATCCGACATTGCCCACTCTACTCCACCTTCATAGATAGCATTATTGGGGCATTCTGGCTCACAAGCACCACAATTTATACACTCATCTGTTATTATAATCGCCATTTTATTTCTTTTAATTCTAACTTTAACAACAATTAGGGGGTAAAAAAGTTCCTACCCTTGTTCTTTTCTACGTTTTAATTCATCTCGAATCTGAGCCGCACGTTCGTAATCTTCATCAGCTAAAACCTCGCCTAATAATTTATTTAAATCATCCGAAGAATAAGAAGATAATGTTTTTTGAGAAGTACCTCCGCCAGAAGAAGCCACCGCAGAAGATGCTTTTCTTGTCTCTCCTTCGCCTTCTTCATCAGGTTCTTCTAAAATAACTCCTGCTGCATCTAAGATAAATTCATAGGTAAAAATAGGGCAATCAAAACGTACTGCCATAGCTAAAGCGTCAGATGTACGGGAATCTATTTCTACCATTTCACCATCTCGCATACAAATTAGACGTGCATAGAATATCCCATCTAATAGATTGTTAATAACTATTTCTTTTAATTCTACATCAAACGTTTCTAAAGCATTTTTAAATAGATCGTGCGTCAAAGGACGATTTGGAGTCATTTGTTCCATTGCAACAGCTATTGCTTGTGCTTCAAAACCACCAATCACAATGGGTAAGCGTCTAGATCCACTTTGCTCCCCTAAAACGACCGCATAATTATGGGATTGGGTAACACTGTGGGAAAGGGCAACAATATCAAGTGCAATCTTTTTCATCTGTTTAAAAATTTTCTGCAGCAATAGAAATAGCAGAAAATTTTCTGCACATCTGTAACCGCTACACTCTCACATAATATTTTTTAATTCTATTTTATAATTTATGATTAATAAATATTACGTTCGTTTCATCCGTTTAAATCTAAAAGGTCTATGGCAAATTTAAAAATCAATCCACCATTAAATACTGTTGTTGATAAGTGCAAATATTAGTCCACATTTATAATTCATTTATAAAAACCTGACTATCAGTCACTTAAATCATGTTCAACAAAATAAAAGCAGCTTTCTTACCAACTTAAAATGCGTCCAAAAAAAGAGCTTATGCATTAGCATGCAAAAGTAATAATTTTAATATAAAAAACTATTTAGGAAAACGTTTTTTACAAGAAGAAGTTCTGTTTTTTTAAGGCAACTTTTATCTTAATCCCATTAATACAAAAGCAGATAAACCACAAATGGCTATCTGCTTTGTATATTTTAAGAATAATCTTGTTTACTATTGGGCATTTTTATATGCTTTAATGGCTTCTGTTAAACGAGGTACTACATCGAATAAATCTGCACAAACACCATAATCTGCTGCTTTGAAGAATGGGGCTTCTGGATCTTTATTAATCACTACAATTACTTTAGAACTATTCACTCCAGCTAAATGCTGAATCGCTCCAGAAATTCCTGCTGCGATATACAGATTAGGACGAATCGCTACACCTGTTTGTCCAACATGTTCATGGTGAGGACGCCAGCCCGTATCTGCTACTGGACGAGAACAAGCTGTGGTAGCACCTAGTTCTTTTGCAAGGGCATCAATTATTCCCCAGTTTTCTGGGCCTTTCATTCCACGTCCTGCTGAAACTACTAATTCTGCTTCTGGTAAAGGTACCGTGCCTTCTACTCGTTTAACTTCTTTTACGGTCACTTTTGACGCAGGTACACTCACAGAAAGTGCTTCTACTGCGGCATCAGCTCCTGTAGCCTCAGGAGGAATAGAATTCCCCATTAATGAAATAACTTTCATCGCAGAAGTAATTTCCACATTCGCAATTGCTTTTCCTGAGAAAACACCTTTTTTCACCTTAAAGCCACCATCTACTGTAGGAACTGCATTTGCCCCAGGTACAGAACCTGCATCCAAACGAGCCGCTAGACGGCCTACTAAAGATTTTCCAGTAGAAGAATGACTAACAATAACTACTTCTGCCCCCAATTGTTTGGCAGCATCTGCAATCACTGCTGTATAAACTTGGCTATCAAAATTTCCAAGATTGCTATCTGCAACATTGTATACTTTTGATGCGCCATATTTTCCTAATTCTGCTGCATTATCCACTGCTCCAAGAGTTAGTGCTACACATGAAGTGCCCATTGCAGCTGCTGTTTTTGCACCATAGGTCACTGCTTCGAAAGCAGCTTTTTTGACTTGTCCTTTTGGGCTTTCTGCAAATACAAGTACCATGATTTATTAATTTTATCGTTGAAAGATAAAGATGCAATTATCTTCATCTTGGTTATTAAAATTTGATTTAAAATGTGTCCTTTTATATCGGATACTAAATGACTTTTGCTTCCTCATGCAATAGACGAACTAATTCTGTCATATCTTCTGGATCAACCATTTTCACGGCAGATTTTGCAGGAGGTAATTCATAAGCAGCCACATTGGTATGGTTAGCAGCATCAACAGCCGCAGCTACCGTTAAAGGTTTACGTTTTGCCATCATGATACCTCGCATATTTGGAATGCGTTGTTCCGCCATCCCTTTTGCAGCACTGACAACAAAAGGTGTATTAACTGCTACTACTTCTGTTCCACCTTCAATATCTCGTTCAATGGTCGCTTCATTTCCATTCATTTCTAGTTTTGTACCATAGGATATAAAAGGAATATCTAATAATTCAGCGATCATCGCCCCTACTTCTGAACCATTGTAATCAATGGATTCTTTTCCTAAGAAAACCACATCATAGTTTTCTGCTTTGGCATGTGCAGCAATTTGTTTAGCTACATTTAATGCACTTCCTGCTTCTGTATCTACGCGCACTGCATTGTCTGCTCCAATCGCTAATCCTTTACGAATAACGGTATCATTGGAAGAAGGCCCCACATTAATAATCGTGACTGTACCTCCAACTTGTTCTTTTAATTCTAACGCACGAACTAAAGCGTACCACTCATCATAAGGATTCATGATATATTGTACACCATTGGTATCAAACTCAGTATCGCCATTGGTAAATGCGATTCGAGCAGTTGTTTCTGGTGTTTTGCTTACGCAAACTAAAAGTTTCATCTGTATTAATTTAGATTTTATTTAAGTATCCAAGAATATTAAATCTTGCTCTATATTGTTATAAACGTGATTATTTTGATTATGTTTGAACAGAAAAAATGCTATATTTTTTGCTTGCTCTTAAAGGTCTATCTATTTTGCGCTGCAAATATAATTATTTTAAGAATAGAGCGAAACCCATTTTAGCGAAAATTCGCTATTTTTACATTTTTTTGAAATAACTTTAAAGGGTAGTGATAAATACTTAACTACCAAAAATTTATTGATTACAATCCATTCTAATTTATATGAATAGCCCTCGCTTACAGCAATTACAAGCTTTTTTAGCAGATAGTCCAAATGATTCTTTCATTCTTTTTGCCATTGCAAAGGAATACGAAAAATTAAATCAAACTGATCAAGCACTCGCCCAATATCTTCTTTTGCTTAAAAATGATCCTAATTATGTAGGTACTTACTACCATTTAGGGAAATTATACGAACAAAAAGAAGCGTTTGAGGATGCTTTTTTTACTTATAAAAAGGGAATGAGCATTGCTAAATCACAAGGTGATCAACATGCCTTTAGCGAACTAGCTGGTGCGAAATTAAATCTTGGAGATGATGAAGATTTTGAAGGAGAATAAGTATATTTGAGATAACTTTATCACCCCTAAAACTGTTCAAAATGGACTTAGACCAAAAAATGATCATCGCCGTTTTTAATTCCCTCAAAGTATTAAATGTAAGACTACGTGATGACGATATTACTGATGAATTGCGAAAAAAACTACATGATCCTGTCGATGAATTAGGAAAAGATGCAATGGAGTACATCAAACTATTGCGCAAAGACGGAAATGTCAGTTCTACCATTTTATTAAATGAATATCGCCAACTCGTCAAACCTTTACGTCAATTAGCTGCCAACTTATTAGAAGATAAAATTAAGGCAATGCTCTCCTTCATAGATGCACGGCTTACGGATGCAGGTATTCGAGTAGTAGAAGCACCAAACCCTTCTCCAAGTCCACCAAATCCAAGCTCAAACGATACTCCTGAAGATGACTCTTCTAATACTTCAACCGATCTAGTTGATGGTGAACCTACGCCTCCTGAAACTCCTACCACTCCAACTGATTCTGATACAGATTTAGAAGGTGATGTATAATAGATTTTAAAACCAAAGAAAACCCCAAAATACTTTTACTATGACTAAACATATCCTCCTTATTCCTACGTTCTTTATTCTCTTCTTATCACAACAACTTTCTGCTCAATCTCTTTATGATGATGCTATACTACTTGCCAATGCTATAGAAAATAATTTTGTCCAAATTGTCATTGAAAGTGATACCACTATACGTATGTATTATGAAGAAAATGGAATAGAAACACCATTTTTTAGTTTTGAGCCGCCAATTGATTCTATACGAATCTATGAACAAGGTGATTTTTTTATACGTGATCCTGATGCTTCTTATACGATACAATTAAATTACGATACACTAGTACATACTTATACTTCTGCTGGTACAGAAGCTCAATTGAATAATAGTAATGAATTCATTTCGGTCAAAATTGATACTTTTTCTACTAAGATACCAAAACAAAATTATGTCACTACTAAAGCTATCTTACAAAGTTATTTAGATGCTCATGAACAAATATCTCATCGTACAGATTTTTCGACCTATGATGCTTATTTAAACAATCCTTATTTAGGAAGATTTATGGCGTATGATACAGACGAAGAAATTGAAGCTGATTTTGAAGACTATTTTGAAAATTTAATTGATCAGCGAGCGAAAGATTATGAAAAATTTAGAGCAGCACTCTATGTCGATAGCATCACCGATGTGCAACAATTTGTATCCATTCGATCAGTACAAGAAAAATATGAAGAGCCTGTCATCAGTTCCACCAATGATTTAGTAGATATTTCAGAAGGCATTTCAAAATCAGCTGTATCTACAGATTTAAAATTTAATACAAGCACCTTTGTAGCTGGTTTATCTGATTTTATTGCCAAACGAGCACAAGAAGAGTTTAATATCACGTTTATGGATCGTTTTCGGGATCGTTTGAATGATACTTCTTTTGCAGAATTGCATGTTCTTTTTCCAGAATCCAAGCATTTTCTCAATCAAATTGATATTACCAACTATAAATCAGCTTTATTATCTGCGAGGGAAGCCTTTACGAATGATATTCATCATTTGACCTTTAATATGCCTCGCGTTTTTACCTTGCCCAAATATGAGTCCATTCAAAATATACCTGAAGTCTATGACATGCTTCTGTTGTATACGATGATTGATTTGATTTATAGAGAAATTCCTATTGATGAAATTCTGCCGTTTTTATATCGAAAAGTAGAAGCACGAACTCATCAGTTAGATAAATCTATTAATTTACGATTAATTGATACCCTCGAAAACAATAATCTTTATACCAATCTTTGTGATGAGATTACACAATTAGATGATGGATTGATTAAAGCAAGGGATCAGCTATTAGATCAGCAAGCAGATTTAGAAGTAACTTTCTTAATGAAAGCGCTTGAACCTGATGAAGCTGTCCGAGATAAATATGATAATATTTATTTCAATTATCATGAAAAAGCAGATGCCATAAATGATGAAATGTTTAATGCTTGGGATACCATCCGCCACATTCCAAACAACCTAAATGGTCAACTTTATTTTAAGGAAATTCTTGAAGAACCTTCCATTGATAAATACCCAGGAATTTTTGATGATCCGCCTAGTCCTAGTCAACTAAAAGCAGCAGGTTTAGAACTATCTCGATATATGATTCATGGAATTAATGGCAAACCCAATAAAGCGCAACTTTTATTAGAATGGGATGAACTCCTTCAAACTACACTCTTAGAAATTCAAGCCTTAGAAGATTCTATTGCCCAAAATTCAAATTCAGGCTTACAAAAGAAACTTCAATTAATCGAACAGGAACGACTAAATTTACAAAACGAATTGCTTACAGCATCTAGTAATTGGGGACAGCAAAATATGGTTTTCGATTCTGTTGCCCTACTCTATCTAGCAGAGAGTTTAAATGATAGTTTGTTGACCAATGTTTCTCAATCTTCTTTTTTAGAAACCATAAACACACGTCTTTCTTTACTAGAACGCATTAAAAATACAGCCATTGATCGCTTAAAAGAAATTGAAGATAACAAACAAATCAAAAGTCCACTTCTCAAAAAATTGACCCAAACTGAAGATATACCCATTCTTATTGTCGAACCTGATAGTATTATTTTAAATCTTCTTCAACAAACTTATGATTTACAAGACGAATTCAGTCAGTTGGATACTACTTATGCGAATGATCTCATAAAGGCAAGACGCAATACATCTACCTTGAGTAAGGTTTTAGAAGTTACTGCACATATTGTTTTCTTGCTGCAAACTAATCATGGGGAGGATAAAACTTGGATCACTCAAAAACAATTTAATGATATGATCCGCGATGATATTCAGCGCGATGCCTTCTTAGGCTTATTGTATCAACGACTAAATACGCTTTATCCAACAGGTGATTTTTCTAGTCGAGGCGTAGCGACACTCACCGCAGGAATGATTAATAATTTTGCAGACATTCGTCAGAATAGAGATAGTATAAAATTCAAAAAACTAAATCGAATTGGATTAAAATTTGAAGATTTCTTTCCTTTCGTGGAAGTGGCAGCCGATATGATTAATACCATTATTGAAACGCCCATTTTAATTAATGATCGAAATCCTGAACTAGTGGAATCACTTGCAGAACGAGATACTTCTTTGGCATTTATCCCTAAAATCACTTCTAATACACTTAGTTTATTTGAAAACATTCAAGATAAACAATTTAATTTTGCCATTTACAATATCCTTGAATTATACAAAATCATTACGGAACGTACCCTTGCACATTGCGAAGAAGAAAAAGGAAAAAGTAAGGATGATTGTTATGAAAATGAACGCATTCGCAATGGCATTCTCATTTATGGTACTTTCATTGCAGATGTAGCGATGGCACAGCAAGCGGAGGATGTGCGTCGAGCTTTAGAACTAGTTGCTCTGCCTCCTGGTAGTTCTCGTTTGAAGCGAGAAGAACCCTTCAATATTTCTGTAAATTCCTATTTTGGTTTGGGTTTGGGACATGAACGATTAACCAATGAAGCCATTCCTGTAGAAAATAAATTTTTCAATAGTATTGGTTTAACTGTACCAGTAGGAATTTCAATGAGTTGGAAAACTTCTAGGGATCAAAAGGGATCGTATACACTTTTTGCTCCTATTTTAGATATTGGGGCAGTTACTAGTTTCCGTTTGGGAGAAGCCGATAATCCTTTACCCGATTTGAAATTTCAGAATATCATTGCCCCTGGTGGATATTTATTATACAACTTACCCAAATCTCCTTTCTCCATTGGGGCGGGTATGCAATATGGCCCTCAACTGCGCACCATCACCAGAAACAATACCACCTTTGAAACAAGCGCGTGGCGATTTATGCTTACCGCAACTGTAGATGTACCTATTTTTAATTTGTATGGAAAACGATTTTAATTATGGAAAGTGGACAACAACTCGCCAAGCGATTTCGAGAAGTTTTACTCAATGGTAAATGGATTGCCAATATCAATTTTAAAGAAGCCATTACTAATTTGACTTGGCAAGAAGCAACGTATCGCATTGAAAACTTAAATACCATCGCTTTATTGACCTTTCATATCAATTATTACATGGCAGGTGTTCTAAATGTCTTTGAAGGCGGCAACTTAGAAATCCGAGATAAATATAGTTTTGATTTGCCTGAAATAAATACCCAAGAAGCATGGAATCAACTCTACCAAGAATTTGTAGATAATGCAG
Organism: Saprospiraceae bacterium; assembly: GCA_020628645.1. Taxonomy (GTDB): domain Bacteria; phylum Bacteroidota; class Bacteroidia; order Chitinophagales; family Saprospiraceae; genus JAHDES01. Next base: position 7,479 of record JAHDES010000040.1, on the reverse strand, counting down.
AGCAATTTGCTAATCATGTGGAACAAATGACCCAAGAGCAGTTGAATAGTTCATTCGTCGATGAAAAATATGGTGATTATCGCCGTAATATTGAAGGAATGATTGAGCATGCCTACTATCATTTGGGACAAGTGGTATTGATTAAAAAGTTACTTTTAGCATAAAGGCATAAATTATTATACTGTAATCTAAGTTAGTTTAAGTTTTATGATTGCCCCAAGGGAACATGTTCCCTTGAAATTCAGAATGTTATAATTGGGATAAACATATTGAAGTTGAAAATTATTTCGATTACAGTGTATTATAATGCCTCTATAAAAGAACATATTTTATAGCGTAGTTATGGGAATAATCGGAGCAATTAAAAAAGAATATTTCATTAAAAAAGATTTAGCATCTGTAAAAAAAGAATTTAATCAACGGCTAAAAAACGATACTATACTAAAAGGTAATATTATTGGTAAATCAAGATTTAGACTTCAATCGAAAAATGAATTTATATTTCTCCGTAGTATTGAAAAACATGAGTATTATTTAAAAGGTACATTTAAACAAGTAAAAGAACATACAAAAATTGAGTGCAAAGTGAGAAGTAATTCCTTTTTTGACATTTTTACCATTTTCGGATTAGGGATTATTATTTTAGTTATAGCTCTTAATTTTTATACAAAACAAGATGCAAATGTAATCCATAAACAAAATCTACCTTCAGGGATAATTTATCTCGTTAGTGGAATATTGGTAATAGCTATTCTTATCATAAATCAAAGTGGAAGACAATACAGAAAAACAGCCCTACAGGAAATGGATCGCCTTATAGCTTCAATTCAAAAACAATCGACTGGACAATAATATCTCATAAACCATTAAACAATCCTTCTAATTAAATTCATTTCTAAAAAACTTTAAAAAAAAACGTATCTTCGTGCTTTCGTTATTCTCAGGCTTAACTAGATACGTTCTAATAAAATTTATTTTCTTAAATCTGATCATAGCATATTTTCAGATATTTAAATTCTTATATGGCAGACAGTTTCAATAAAAAAGAACGTGAAAAAAAACGTAAAAAACGTAAAAAAGAAAAGCGCGAACGAAAACAACAACGTAAAGAAGATGGTAGTACACAACCTGAATTTATGTATGTAGATCAATTTGGCAATCTCTCTCCCACTCCTCCCGATCCGAATAAAAAACGAGAAATATCCGTAGATGATATTGATATTTCAACACCTAAAAAAGGTGAATACGAAGAAGAACTTTCTGAAGTAAGAGGTCGAGTCAAATTTTTCAATGAAGAGAAAGGATATGGTTTCATCTTGGAAGCTAAAACAAAGAAAAGCTACTTTGTTCATACCGATCAATTGAAAGAACCGATCAGAGATCATGATAAAGTCGTCTTTGAAAAAGGGCAAGGTCCTAAAGGTCCAGTGGCATTAAATGTTCGACTTGCTCAATAAATGAAGCGTAAATAAGCACTCGATGCTGGCTTAGACTTATCACTTCATTCTATAACATTTCTAGCAATTCTCCGTACCTTGTTCCAAGATGCTAGATACTTATCAAACTATAGCTGAGGCAAGTACAGGAGAATTTCGTGATCGAGGAAGTAAATTCTTCGCTTACGCTTTTCCTGTTTATGACTTAGATAGCATTAAATCGCGATTGGAAGAAGTACGAAAGGAACATCCCAAAGCTCGACATCATTGCTATGCTTATCGTTTGGGCTTGGATAAAACTAATTTTCGCGCTAATGATGATGGTGAACCTTCTGGTACAGCAGGTAAGCCCATTTTGGGTCAATTAGATAGCTATAATGTAACTTATACATTGATTGTGGTGGTTCGTTATTTTGGTGGAACACTTTTGGGAACTTCAGGCTTAATCAATGCTTATCGAAATGGGGCTTCTGATGCACTTAATAATGCTTCAATCATAGAAAAATTAGTGGAAGATATTTATCAACTCACTTTTGACTATGCCATTATGAGTGATGTGATGAATGCAGTAAAGAAAAACAAACTAGAAATCATTTTTCAATCTTTTGAAGCAGAAGGAGTCTTGAAAATTGCCATTCGCCAATCTCAATTAGAAGAAACGCTTCGTCGTCTTCGCGCTCAAATTGCTAAAGTACGCATTGAAGAAATTGATCAAATCGAAACAATCGACGGTTTGGAAATCAATTTTTTATATACCCGCTAATTTTTTCTTAAATTTGACCGCAAACATTCTATCCAAGAAATACGTTACATAATTCAATTTTTATATCATCTTACAAACTAAAATCCAAACCATGAGATTTGCCACCCTCCTACTATTCTTAGCATTTACGATCATTAGTTGTGAACCCTCCTCTACTTCCGCTGATACAGCAGAAAATACGGAAACGACAAGCAAAGAAGTTGAAGTGAAAAAAGAGTTAACAGTTACTCCTTTTTCGCCTTCCAAAGCCTTTGAAGATGCTAAAATTGAAAAGATGTCGTATAAAAATGGCAAGTTTGAATTTACTTTAAATGAATCTAGCTATGAATTGGGCGTACAAACAGATGATGCTTCTTCAAAAATGTGTGCTAATTCTGCTAAAGGACAACACATTCATTTGATCGTAAACGATGCACCCTATGCAGCAAAATATACCAACACATTTGATTATGAAATAGAGGATGGCATTCATCATATTCTTGCCTTCTTATCTCGCTCGTATCATGAAAGTATTAAATCAGCTGGTGCCGCTGTCATTCAACGGGTTGATATTAAAAATAATACGATTACAGAATTTGAAGAAGTAGAAATGCCAATGGTATTTTACTCACGACCAAAAGGAACGTATATTGGTAAAGCCAATACAGACAAAGTCATGCTCGATTTTTATGTTGCCAATGCCGAACTTGGAAATGGCTTTAAGGTTAAAGCGGATATCAATGGTAAGGAACATGTATTAGATAAATGGCAGCCTTATTATATCGAAGGATTACCAATGGGAGAAAATACAATTACCCTTACACTCGTTAATGATGAGGGTGTAAAAATTGAAGCCCCTTTAAATCCAGTAACACGAACATTTACTTTAAAAGCTGATCCTGTTGAAAAAGCAACGGGCAAATAAGATATTTTGCTTAGAGAAATTTGTCTATTAGTAAGCCTAAAAAATAAAGGACAGATTTCTCTATACCACTAAACTAATTTCATTAATTGAAATCAACCTATGATAAAAATTTTAATAGCTGACGATCATACCATGTTTGCAGATGGGATTGAATCTATCCTTGGTACAGAGGATGGTGTACAAGTGGTAGGAAAGTGCTATGATGGTGGTGCTATTTTTGATTTCCTGGCAAAAAATGAGGTTGATGTTTTGCTCTTAGATGTCAATCTACCTGTAATGAATGGAATTGAGGTGTGTAAACGCCTTTTCAAAGAAAATAAAACCATTAAAGTCTTAGCACTTTCTATGTATAATGAAGAAAGTTTTATCACCGAGATTTTAAATAATGGTGCACAAGGGTACATTTTAAAAAATACGGGACGAACCGAGTTATTAAAAGCCATTCATACAGTGCATCAAGGCGAATCTTATTTTAGTAGCGCTGTCACTCAAACCATTATGGCGGGTTTGCTCAAACAGCAGAAAAAAGAAGATAAAAAAACCAAAAATATCCCTAAAATTTCGCGTCGAGAAAAAGAAGTACTCCGTTTAATTGTACAAGAACATACTACTCAAGAAATTGCTAACGAACTTTTTATCAGTTTAAAAACGGTAGAATCGCATCGCTCCAATTTATTAGCCAAACTCAATGCTCGTAATACCGCAGGATTAGTACGGGTCACTTTAGAAAATAACCTTTTGGAAGATTAGCTCTTTTAACATGCCCTCTTCAAAACACGTATTTCTGTTCCTCTTTTTATTGATTTATCAAATTGGTAAAGCAAGCATTAATCCTGATAGCACCTATTCTATTCCTGCTTTAAAAGAGTTAATTAGTAAAGCTTTGGTGGATAAAGATTTCCAGACCATTGCTATGGCATATTCCAAATTGGGAGATGCCTATTACAAAATTGACAATAAAGAAGATGCTTTTAATGCCTATAAAAAAAGTAGTCAATATTTTGGAGTCCGAGATGATTCCTTGAATTATCACAAAGTACAAACTCAATTAGCCAAGTATTATACCAATGCGCAATTGTATGAGGATGCGATAGAATTATATGAAGGAGCTGCTAACTATTTTGAACGAACCAAAAATCAAGTCATTTTACCCTCTTTGTATAAAGAGTTTGCAGATATTTTTCATAAAAAGGAAGATCTTTTTAATGAAGCAATTTATTTAAATAAAGCCATTAAAGCTAATGAAAAATTGGAGGATAAAGATTTAGAAATCGCTACTTATCTAGCTTATGTAGATGTTTATTCCAATATGATGAAATTGGACACAGCCATGCGAGCAGCAGCGCGTTTAATTGAGATTACTTCAGATGAGAAAGATACCCTAAATTTAGCCTTAGGCAATTTACAAATGGGGCGAATTAATCTTAAACGAGAAAAATTTTATGCAGCAATTGAATTTCTTAGTACTGGAGATACTTTACTGCAACAAATTGATGCCTCAGCCTTGATGTTACCTTATTATGTAGATTTATCTTCTTCTTTTAAAGCTATTGGGGAATATGAAAAAGCTCATCAATCATTAGAAAAACATGCACAACATCAATCCCTTCAATTATTAGCTGATAAAAAGAAAGGCGTAGATGAAATTGCCGTTTTATATCAACGGCAACAAAAAGAAGAAGAAATAGAAGCTCTACGAAGAGAAAAAACAGAAGCAGAAATTGAGCGACAACGCCAAAGCACGATTATTTACTCTTTTTTTGTAGGAGTCTTTGTTATCCTTTTGGGCGTTTATTTTATTATCCGTTTTTATCAACAACAAATTTCTGCTAAAGAGATTATTACTAAACAAAATCAAGAAATTAATCGCCAAAAAATCGTTGAACTTGAAAATAATCTAAAGATTGAAACCATGCAATCAATGCTAGCTGGGCAAGAAGCAGAACGAGAACGGGTGGCTAAAGATCTTCATGATAGTCTAGGTGGTTTATTGTCAACGATTAAACTTCAATTTGAATCAGTTCCCACAAAAGCTCCTACAGTTAATAATTTAAAAGAATTTCAAAACGCAAGTTTGATGCTAGATGAAGCCTGTCAAGAAGTACGGAACATTTCCAATAATATGCAACCGGGAGCTTTGGTGAAATTGGGATTAGTACCAGCGGTAAATGATTTAATTAATCGTTTTCAAGATGAGCATTATCCTGAAATTGACTTTCAACATTATGGTTTAGATCATCAAAAACTAGACAATACCATTGCCTTGATGGTGTTTCGAATCATTCAAGAATTGTTAAATAATTCTATCAAACATGCCAAAGCACAAGAAATCATCATTCAACTTACAGCCCAAGAAAAAGAATTGATTATCATGGTAGAAGATGATGGTGTGGGTTATGCCATAGACACCGTAAAAAAAGGAATGGGTACCGAAAATATCGCTTCTCGTGTTAATTTTTTGAAAGGTGATTTAAGTGTTCATTCTGTAAAAGGGCATGGTACATCCACTATGATTAATGTTCCTTTATAAAGAAAAAGGGAGCAACGAATACATTGCTCCCCTATTCTGTTTAAAAAAAATCGTGATTGGAGAAGTTTCCCAACTTCTCCAAAATGTATCAAGCGAGTTTCCCAACTCGCAAAATTTCGTAATCATGTTTAATATAAAGTTTTATCACTTTATTCTACTTTGACAAATTTGCGTGTCAATCGTTCTGTTGGACTTATTAAATGGATAAAGTAAATACCAGACTGATAATTACTCGCATCTAAATTAATTCGATTTTTTCCTTTGTATGACCAATGGGTCTGATTTAAAATTGTTTGACCATTTAGATCTGTTACTAAAATCTGATATTCTCCTGTTACTACACTCTTGAAAGTTAAAGAGTATTGTTTTTCAACAGGATTAGGAGCCAAAATAAGACTTCCAAATTGTTCTTTAGAATGTACAATACTACCCGATCCAATTATTGGAGTTTGATTTGAAGCTTGTCCTTCTACACTAGGAACATCTTCATCAAAATCATTACTAGTAATAACATTATCTGGGTTTGCTAAACGGAAGCCACCTGTACAAGCCTCTATTTTAATATCATCTAGTAAAACCCAATCAGAATTTTTAGAAGCATCACAACGGAAACGTAATCGTGTTTTACTTGTAAATGGTCCTGGTATGACAACTGAATCTTCATTTCGTTCAAAGTTTTCAAATTCATCGCCCAGATTCCATTCTTCAACCGTAGTATAAGTAAGTCCATTATCCGTAGATATTTGCAACCAGAAATCTTCATCAGCATTATCAAAACTTACTGCCATATACGTAAACGAAATCAATAATTCATCATATGATTTTAAATTTAGCTTATCTGTATAGGTAACTGAAGAGTTTGAATTATCACGTAATCGAATTGAACGTACTCCTGTATAAGAATAATAGGCACTATAAACACGGGATGCATCTGAGCCTCCGTCATTCCAAATACCCCAACCTTCTTCTAGGTCATTTTCATCAATAGTTACATAAAGACATTCACTTGAATTTGAACAAGGAGAACAAAAACTACCACCACAATCAACGCCCGTCTCATCGCCATTCTGGATGCCATCGTTACACGTCGCAGGTAAACCAAGACAGAACTCTGAAATTTCTTCCTCATCGAAGCTAGCTCCTTCTGCAAGAAGGTTTCCATTTTCATCAAATAATTCATAGAATCCAATTCCATAAGCACAGCATAAACCGTCTCCATATTCGTCGTAAAGAGTTAATTTATAACAACCATCAGGAAGGCATATTTCTTCAGTTATAACTGCACCATCTGGTTCTTCTTCATAAGTTCCTCCCGATGCCACAACATCTTCAAATTCATTTTTGATATTCCAGCTCGTTTCTTCAGGATAATTATCAAGATTTATTACTAGACTAATGATGCTACAATTATCATTATTTGAACCTCCTGTGCTACATGCCGCACAGTATAACCCACCACAATCAACGCCCGTCTCATCGCCATTCTGGATACCATCATTACAACTTGGACAAGCTATACATGAACTGCCACCACAATCAATACCTGTCTCATCACCATTCTGTATGCCATCATTACACGTTGGACAGGCTATACAAGAACTACCGCCGCAATCAACGCCCGTCTCATCGCCATTCTGGATACCATCATTACAACTTGGACAGGCTATACATAAACTACCGCCGCAATCAATACCTGTCTCATCGCCATTCTGAATGCCATCATTACAAGTCGGACAAGCTGAACAAGAACTACCGCCACAATCAATACCCGTCTCATCACCATTCTGGATGCCATCATTACAACTCGGACAAGCTATACATAAACTACCGCCACAATCAATACCCG
>JAHDES010000090.1 GCA_020628645.1 Saprospiraceae bacterium | reverse complement strand
TACTAGGGACAGAGCATAGCCCTTCGCTTAACCAACTCTCGTTCTTTTCCACCACGCTATCATCCCATAGCAGCAGTACGCGCTTTCCTTTACGACGGATATCAATCGTTTCAAAATTGATTAAGCTTTGAAAGAAGATAAGCTAGTTTTTAATATAGTACACATCCACTTTTAAAGCCTGTGGCATCAAAAGTCGTCATGGTCTCCCCCTCTCGATTGCCATCTACTACTTGAATAACCAAGTCATTTATACCACTTCCATCTCTTTTTGGGGTACAATATTCAAAGAGATAGAAACTATTCGTTTCATCATAAATTAACTGAGCTATTTCTTCAAATTTAGCTGCCAAAGTAGCAGCATCATCTGCAAAAACAGAACTGTCTGTTCCCAATTTTCGAAGCACAGTTTCATCTATTTCTGCCCCTAATCCAATTGTATAATAATTAATATTTTGACTCGCACTATTCACCGCTTCGTAGGCATCTTCGCGAGCATAGCGCGCTGCTTGATCTGTTCCATCTGTAAAGACAATAACTGAAGAAGCCGCCATTACCCCTTGTATATCGCTCGCTTGCAGTTCCGCTTCTGCCAATTGAGTAGCTTTAATCACTGCGCCAAATAAATCAGTAGACAAATCTTGTGTCATGCTAGAATTAATTCCAATAATTGCTTCTTGAATGGCAACGGCATTGGATGTAAAATCAATTAAAGGATGTAATTGATCAGCTCCATCAAACCACCAAATTCCAATTTGCGTAGAGGAATTCACATCTGCTGTCATAACATCTATCACAAATTCACGTGCTGCTTCTTTCAAACCTGTTAAATCATTATTTACCACACTACCACTCAAATCCAGTAACAACATGACTTTATAATCAAACACTTGTTTATTATCTGATAAAATGCGCTGTGCTTCATCTTCAGAAATCAAGCGGGCTTCGTCATCATTTCGCCCTTTTTCTTTGACTACAAAATTTGACGGGTCTAAACCAGCTATAGGTCGCCCATCTTGATCTTTTACACGAAAGAAAACGGATACTCTGGAAGGGGGTGCTACAAATAAATCTTGTACTTCAACGGTGAGCCATTCTTGTGGAACAGTCGTCGTGACATCGTCATCATCTTTTTTACAAGCAGTTTGAATGACCAATAATAATGCGAGAATGGGGAGTATTGTTTTAATTCTCATAGGGGATGTTTGTTAATACAGTTAATGGAATTTCTAAATTATCTACCTATAAACGACGACGAATACGTATTTATGTTTCGTCCATTAATGTTTTAACAAATCTTTGGGAGAATTTTAACAGATTACTGAACTTAACCCGTAATTCCTTTGACATTTTGGGTTGCTAATTGTTCTTGTGGAGTTTCTTTTTGCTTTTCACTTTTCCAAGTAAAAATGCGATTAAGGTAATATAAAATTCCGCGTTGGTTTAAAGTCTGTATCCACTCTTCTGTATTGTGTAAAAAAAGGATCGGTTTTCCGAGAAAATCTTTGATGATAAAGGCAAGTTTTAATTCAATTAAAGTAGATTCAATCGCTTTTATTTTTTTATCACAGACCAAAATATCTCGTCCTATCTCCCGCCATAATAAAATAATAATGCTCACAAAAGCTGATCCCAAAATAAAAGACCTAATAGGATGATCTTCTAAATACCAGAAAAAACTATTCATAAAATGACGATCAATCGTTGATTTGACCCCCAAAATAAATACACAAAAAATAAGGAGTGCAAGTAAGCTATAAAATCGTATGTTTTGTCTTTTATTATCTAAGTTTTTTTTGACTATAGTGATTTTTAAAATCAATTTTTTGGCAAATTCTTCTAACAAATCAAAAGTAAAGGCTTCATTTGGAGTAGATTTTTCAAATAATTTATGTTTTAACAAATACGCTTCTGTACCTAAATCCATTTCATCACTTGTAAATCGAAGGGGGTTAGATAAGAGTTCAAAAATTTTATCATTTACCTCTACTTCATCTATTTTATGTCGATATTTTGATTTATAATCCAGTAAAAGACCAAGATTTGTATTATTCATCGCATCCTCCCGTATTACACTTTCACTAGATTCAATAGCAATTATTTTTTTAATGGCTTCTTTTCGTTGATGTTGTAAAGGCGCATCCGTTAAATAGGTCAAATAATAAGATGTTTTATCAAAAGATTGAGCTTCAGTCCAGAGTTTTTCTTCTATTAGAATATTCCGTTTCGCCTTAGCTTGGCGTATGTATTTACAATGTAAAAAATGATCTATAAAGGTGGTATATCCTTCAATAGAATGAATAGTTTGGGCTTTTTTCCAATTCACCTCAATGCTTTGATGATAGGCGGCTGATGCTATAATTTTATCTTTCAACTCTTCTGCCATCAAAGAAAGTTGATGATGATAATGTTGTCCCAATAACTCATTTAAGGCTTGTTGATTAGCGTTTAGACGGACTATTTTTCCCAATGGATTGGGATAAGTAGGGGTATTATCCAAATAGATGGGTACGAGTAAAAGCTGACGTTTTAAATGGGCACTAATTAAAAATTGTAAGTTTGTTCCATAGCCTAATTCTGTATCTAAAAAATGAGGACTTAATAAGCAGATAATACAAGTGGGTTCATTGGTATACTTCTCCATTTCAGAAAGCAAAATCGTTCGTTGCTCTAGATCAATATATCGTATACTGCCTAGACCATGATTTCGAACAACCAAACTGATATGGCTTTTTATATCAGAAAAGTAATTCACATCCTTTCCAGAATAGAAAACAAGATTTTTCATTTTTTTGCTTTAAAGCTATCCTAAATAACAGATTCTGTTTAAATGTACAAAAAATCAAGGGATTTAAAAGAGGTCCTTTCGCTTTTAATTTCCTAAAAACTCTTTTTATCTTTGGCTGATGGCGCTAACTTAGATCAACTATGGGATTCAAATCATTTGTTATTAAACCTGTTGCACAACGTATTGCAAAAAACATTGCAAAATGGTCTGTAGATGCTGTTAATGAACAGGAGCGAATTCGTAAACGGTTGATTAAAACAGCCAAACATACCCAATTTGGAAAAGATCATCATTTTGAACAAATCAAAACCTATGATGATTTTAAGACACAAATTCCCATCCGTGATTATGAAGGTTTAAAATCTTACATCGAACAAATCAAAAATGGGCAAGCAGATGTATTATGGAAAGGAAAACCTAAGTACTTCGCCAAAACCTCAGGCACAACTTCTGGTGTAAAATATATTCCACTTACCAAAGATAGTATCCCCAATCATTTCGGTACTGCCCGTAATGCCCTCTTCAATTATTACATCCAAACTGGAAAAGGCAACTGGCTCGATGGCAAAATGATCTTTTTATCAGGCAGTCCAGAAATGACTGAAGTAGGCGGAATCAAAACGGGGCGATTGTCAGGTATTGTCAATCATCAAGTACCGCAATGGCTTCGTACCAATCAGTTACCTTCGTATAAGACTAATTGTATTGAAGAATGGGAAGAAAAACTAGATCACATTGTAGAAGAAACCATGTATCAAGACATGCGTTTGATTAGCGGTATCCCTCCTTGGGTACAAATGTACTATGAACGGCTACTGGAGCGAACAGGCAAGCAATATGTCAAGGATGTTTTCCCAAATTATGAGGTATTTGTGTATGGTGGTGTGAATTTTGAACCTTATCGAGCACAATTAGAAGCTTTAGTTGGAAAAAGAATTGATACCGTAGAAACCTACCCTGCTTCTGAAGGATTCATTGCTTTTCAAGATAGTCAAACCGAAAAAGGCTTATTATTAAATTCTAGTTCTGGTATTTTCTTTGAATTTATTCCTGCTGATGAAATATTTAATGAACATCCTACTCGCTTGAGTTTAGGACAAGTAGAATTGGGTGTAAATTATGCAATCATCATCAACAATAATGCAGGATTATGGGGATATAACATTGGTGATACGGTAGAATTTGTTTCCTTAAATCCATATCGACTAATCGTTACAGGACGAATAAAACATTTCATATCTGCCTTTGGAGAACATGTTATTGGAAAGGAAGTCAATCATGCTTTATTGACCATTGCAAGAGAAGAAGGTGTACGGGTAGTAGAATTTTCAGTAGCACCTCAAGTTAATCCTCCGAATGGAGTAACACCTTATCATGAATGGTTTATTGAATTTGATAATGCTCCCTCTAATTTAAATGAGTTTGCACAAAAAGTTGACCTTTTAATGTGTGAACAAAATATCTATTACAAAGATTTGATTCAAGGAAATATCTTAAAATGCCTAGAAATACGCCCTTTAAAACGAGATGCCTTTCGTAAATACATGAAAACACAAGGAAAACTGGGTGGGCAAAACAAGGTGCCTCGCTTATCGAATGATCGAAAAATAGCAGTTTTTCTAGAACAAAACGTCCAACAGTAAGCTTTCATTGCATTCCAATACACACTAACCATACAAATAGTATACAACTTTATAGCTTAACTTAAAATATGTAGTTGGCTGATTTTGAGGGATTCACAAAATTTAGCGCAATAAAATATTACTAAAGCGTTATTTTTTTTGTGTGAAGGTGTTACTTTTTTGTATTTACTACATCTAAAGAAATGTACAAAATGTCATAAAAGGGGCAACAAATAATACAAAAACGCTTACAAATACTACCCCTCTACAAATTCTACTTTCTATTGACACTATCAATTAGATATTCTGTTTATCATTTTTGATAAACGCAGAAGGGCTTTGCCTGTAGGTTTGTAAACACTATTAAAACTCTAGTCTCTAACTATACTAACCCGAGAAAACGATTAACCAATAAATATAATTGGTTTTCCCTATGATTCTTATGTTACGAAATCCTTGTGGCTAACGCCATGAGGGTTTCCTTATTTAAAGCAGTAAGTTTATACTATCCCATCAAAATATTGTATCTTTCCATTCAAAATCACCTTTTTTAAATGGAAGCGACTTTTTCCACCTCCATCCAAAAAATAAAGGATCAATCCTTACAAAAGTTGGATGACGTTCTTGCCGTAGAAGAACCCTTAGAAATCCAACTTTCATTTTATCAAGATGGAAAAAAAATCACAAAACCCATTTCAATTACCATGCGTACGCCCAAAGATGACAAGGCACTTGCATTGGGTTTTTTATATACAGAAGGTATTATCAAATCGAATAAAGAAATCGCTAATTGTCAGCATCTTACCTCTTTTGATCCTTCTAAACAAGACAATCAAATTTTAGTAGAATTAAAAGAATCTGTCAAGGTGCAAATTGATCGTCTAGATCGTCATTTTTATACTTCTTCTAGTTGTGGGGTGTGCGGAAAAGCGTCTATTGATGCACTTAAAATGCAACGTACACCAAATCTAAAAAAAGATTACCCTGTATTTCAAGCAAAACACATCATGAAATTCCCTTCTATGATGCAAAATGCTCAACAAGTTTTTCAAGATACAGGTGGTATTCACGCAGCAGCTCTTTTTAATCTTGCTAGCGAATTAGTACTTTTAAAAGAAGATGTAGGACGACATAATGCAGTGGATAAATTAATTGGGCAAGCCTTTTTAGACAATAAATTACCTCTCAATGAACATTTAATTATGGTAAGTGGAAGAGCTAGTTTTGAGTTGATTCAAAAAGCAGTCATGGTAGATATTCCAATCTTGGCTGCTGTGGGCGCTCCATCTAGTTTAGCTGTTCAATTGGCAGAAGATACAGGGATGACTTTATTGGGTTTTGTCAAAAATCAGCAGATGAATTGCTATACGCATCCAAATAGAATTAAAATTTAACGATAAACATTCATATATTGATCTTGAGTTTGATACTTTAAAACCACCTCTAATGAAAAACCCACTCTCCCCTATCCCACCCCTCGAAGAAGAAAAAATTAAGATTTCCAAACCCAAGGAAGTCGCCGCTGGTTTACCTGCACTCGTTTCCTCTACTAAACATCTTCGAGATGAACAAAATTTTGCGAATTGTACGTCAGCTTTGTTTAATATGAATCAAATGGATGGCTTTGATTGCCCTGGTTGCGCTTGGCCCGATCCAGATGATGAACGTTCCAGACTAGGCGAATACTGCGAAAATGGCGTAAAAGCCATCGCGGAAGAAGCCACCGCTAAACGAGTCACCCCTGAATTTTTTCAACAACATAGCATTCAAGAATTGTCCACTTGGTCAGATTATCAATTAGGGAAAAGTGGGCGCCTTACCCATCCGATGATTTTAAAAGAAGGAGCTTCACATTATGAAAAAATTTCTTGGGAGGCAGCTTTTCAAGCGATAGCCACTGAACTGAATAGCCTAAATTCACCTGATGAAGCTATTTTTTATACGTCTGGAAGGACGAGCAATGAAGCCGCGTTTTTATACCAATTATTTGTTCGACAATATGGTACAAATAATCTTCCTGATTGCTCCAATATGTGCCATGAAAGTAGTGGAGTGGCTTTATCACAAACTTTAGGCATAGGGAAAGGTTCGGTAAAATTAGAAGATTTTTATATCACGGATTTAGTCATTGTCATTGGTCAAAATCCAGGTACCAATCATCCGCGCATGCTTTCCGCTTTACAAAAAGCAAAAAAAGCAGGAGCAAAAATTATTAGTATTAATCCGCTTCCCGAAACGGGTTTAATTCGTTTCAAACATCCACAAAGCCCTTCGGATATGATGGGACGAGGAACAACTTTAACGGATTTATTTCTGCCTGTTCGTATCAATGAAGACATTGCCCTCTTAAAAGCGATTTTAAAATTATTAATCGAAAAAGATCAAGAACAAACCCTTTTTGATCATGATTTTATAGCTTCTCAAACAACTGCCTATCAAGATTTCATCAACGATATTACGCAGTACGATTTTGACACCTTAGTACAACGATCAGGTGTTTCAGAAAAGAAAATCAAGAAAGCTGCCCGTATGATTGCTCGTGCAGATAAAATTATTACTTGCTGGGCAATGGGTTTAACCCAACATAAAAATGGCGTCGCCAATATTCAAGAAGTGGTCAATCTACTTTTGTTAAAAGGAAGCGTGGGAAGACCTGGCGCAGGTACTTGTCCTGTACGCGGACATAGCAATGTACAAGGCGATCGTACGATGGGCATTTGGGAAAAACCGAAACCTGCTTTCTTAGATAAATTAGCAGCTAATTTTGAATTTGAGCCGCCTCGTCATCATGGTTTTAATACGGTAGAATCTATTGAAGCCATGCATGAAGGTAAAGCGAAGGTATTTTTTGCGATGGGTGGAAATTTTATTTCTGCTACTCCTGATACGAATTATACAGCAGAAGCCCTACAAAACTGCAATTTAACGGTTCAAGTTTCTACCAAACTCAATCGTTCTCATGTTATTACGGGAAAAAGGGCGATTATTTTACCGTGTTTAGGACGTACAGAACGAGATGTACAAGGAAGTGGCGAACAATTTGTCAGCGTTGAAAATTCAATGGGTATTGTACATTCCTCCACAGGAACAATGACTCCTGCTTCTAAACATTTATTGAGTGAACCTGCTATTGTTTGTGAATTAGCAAAAGCTACTTTAGGTGAAAAAAGCAAGGTTAACTGGCATTTGTATCAAAATGAATATGATTTAGTTCGAGATGCGATTGAATCCACCATAACAGGTTTTGAAAATTACAATGGACGTGTTCGTTCTGGATATGGTTTTTATCTTCCGAATTGTGCTAGAGATGGCGATTTTAAAACTGCAACAGGTAAAGCCAATTTCACCATCAATCCATTATCAGATATCAATTTATCGGAAGAAGAATATTTGATGATGACCATTCGCTCGCACGATCAATTCAATACTACGATTTACGGATTAGATGATCGTTATCGAGGCATCTATAATGGTCGTCGGGTCATTTTAATGAACAAAGCGGATATAAAAGCAAGAGGCTGGAAACAAGGACAACATCTAGATTTGGTGAGTATTTATGATGGTATAGAACGAAAAGCGCTTCGTTTTATGATTGTGGAATATCCCATTCCTACTAAATGTGTAGCGACTTATTTCCCTGAAGCCAATGTACTTGTTCCAGTAAATCATTTCGCCGATAAAAGCCATACGCCTATTTCAAAATCAGTGGTGGTACAGTTATTTCAAACGAATTGAGCCCTACTATTCCTTTACCATAAAAGACACGTCAGAAATCATAAGCACTCTTTTGTGTTCTTTTGTTGCTTATGTGGTAAATAAAAAACCTATCTTAGTGCGTTTTATTCAAAGAACGAAAAACAAATCCTATGGGAAGCGCAAGCACCATCAAAGTCAACGATAAACGTACCATTAATGCCTGGGCCATGTTTGATTGGGCCAATTCATCTTACGCATTGGTGATAACGACTGCTATTTTTCCGATTTATTTCAATGCGACTGTTGGAGATACCGTTGATATTTTAGGTTTTACCTTTGAGAATACCGCCTTATTTTCCTTTTCTATTGCTGCTGCATACCTAATTATATCTTTAATGCTGCCTGTTCTTTCAGGAATTGCCGATTATGGAGGAAAACGTCTGTCCTTTATGAAGTTTTTCACGATCATGGGTTCCTTAGCTTGTATTTCCTTATTTGCGTTTAAAGATGATTCTGTTCGATCCTTGTATATTGGATTAATTGGTTTTATGCTAGCTATTATTGGTTTTGCAGGAAGTCAAGTGTTTTACAATTCATTTTTACCCATTATTGTTACCGAAGATCGTTATGATCGGGTAAGTGCAAAAGGCTTCACTTTTGGATACATTGGCAGTGTAATTCTCTTGATTATGAATTTAGTGATGATCGAACGCCCCCATTGGTTTATGCTGGATGATTGGGCGGCAAACCTAGGGTATGAAGACTTAGTCGTTGGTGGTAAAACCTTAGCTACAAGAATTGCTTTTGTCATGGTAGGATTATGGTGGTTGGGCTTTGCTCAAATTCCTTTTCGTCGATTACCAAAAGATGAAAAAACACCGCTTGAGCCTTCTATAGTGAGCAAAGGAATGGCAGAATTACGTAAAGTTTGGCAACAAGTCCAACAATTGACTAATACGAAACGATTCCTATATTCTTTTTTCTTTTATACGGCTGGAGCACAAACGGTCATTATGCTCGCCTCTACTTTCGCCACGGATGTACTTAATTTTGAGACAGGAGAATTAATTGTCGTCATTTTAATTTTACAATTAGTAGGAGCTATTGGTGCCTTTTTATTTGCTAAGATATCAGAATGGAGAGGAAATAAAATCTCGATTATGATTCAATTATTCATCTGGACAATCGTTTGTGTTGTGGCATATTTCGTTACGGAAAAATGGCAGTTTTATATTATCGCTGCTGCAGTAGGTTTGGTGATGGGCGGTATACAGTCGATGTCTCGTTCTACTTATTCTAAATTAATTCCTGAAGATACAGACGATACGACCTCTTTTTTCAGTTTTTATGATGTATTAGAAAAAGTATCCATTGTATTAGGAACATTTTCTTTTGGTTTTATTAATCAAATTACGGGCGGTATGCGCAATAGTATATTGGCGTTGATTGTCTTTTTTGTCTTAGGAATTGTGATCTTATCTAGGGTAACTATTCAAGAAGAATTTAGTAACTAAAAATGGACAATTTGACTCAGAGACATAGGACATAAGACTTATCATTCCTAAATTCAGCTACTTTATATAATCATTACTAAATAATGTGCTCCTAGGTTGATTTGTTTATACAGGTAAAAAGCAATATTATCGAAATCACCTAAATCGAACAAGTTTATAATTAAAGATTGTATCTTAAAAAGAAGACATAAATATATTTAACTGAATAACTGTATCTATGAACAGAATACTCCTCTCTCTTTTTTGTTTCCTAATTTTAGGAACAACAACCCAAGCGCAACAAGCCATCAATCTTGAAGATTTATGGCAAAATTATAGCTTATACGCTCGCTCCGTGCCAGGGTTCAACTTCATGAATGACGGAAAACACTATACCCGTTTAGAAGACAATACCATCAAACAATACGATATTACCACTGGCAATTTTGTCCAAAACATACTTAGTGGCGAAGCGATCAAAGGCAAAGGTGGTTTCAATGGTGATATTAATAATTATCGTTTTCATACTGATGAATCGAAAATCATTATTGAATCGGAAAGTGAAAGTATTTACCGTCGATCTTCTAAAGCTTTTTTCTATGTTTATGATCGAGCTTCCAAGGAATTAACGCCTATTTATGAGGAAGATAAAGTGATGTATGCAACGCTTTCTCCCGATGGTACAAAAGTGGCGTATGTTTGGAAAAACAATATTTACTACCTCGATTTAAAAGAAGGCATCACGCTTCCTGTTACTTTTGATGGTAAGTATAATGAAATTATTAATGGTGGAGCAGATTGGGTCTACGAAGAAGAATTTGCTTTTGCTAAGGCTTTCTTTTGGTCGCCTGATAGTAAACGAATAGCCTATTATCGTTTTGATGAAAGTGCGGTGAAAGAATTTACCATGACTAATTTTAAAGCGGGGCTGTATCCTGAATATGTCACCTTTAAATATCCTAAAGTAGGAGAAGATAATGCCAAAGTCAGCATTCACATTTTTGATCTATCGACAGATAAATCTACGCCTGTTCAATTAAATGAATCAATTGAATATGTGCCTCGCGTGAAATGGACACAAAATCCCAATCAAGTTTGTGTATATACCATGAATCGTCATCAAAGTGAATTGGAATTATTGTTAGTAGATGCAGCTACTGGAAAAAGTTCGTCTTTATTAAAAGAAAAAAATAAATACTACATCGACATCACAGATGATTTAACCTTCTTAAAAGATGGGCAACATTTCATATGGTCAAGTGAAAAATCGGGCTTTAATCATATCTATTTGTATGATATGAAAGGCAATCAAAAAGCAGCTTTGACCAAAGGAGATTTTGATGTGACGAGTTTGTATGGCGTTGATGAAAAAAATAGTCTCGTCTATTATCAAGCGGCTAAAGTATCTCCCTTGCAGCGAGAGATTTACGCTGTTAATCTGAAAGGTAAAAAAACCAAGCAATTAACAAAACAAGTGGGTACGAATCGTGCTCAATTTAGTAGTACTTTTGATTATTATACCTTGACGTATTCCAATATCAATACGCCAGCAACGTATACGGTGTATGATCGAGCTGGTCAAGAACTCCGTAAGTTAGAAGATAATATCGGTATCCAGAAAAAGCAGAAATTGTATGCTACACAAGCTATTGAATTTTTCACTTTTAAAAATCGAGATCAAGATGAGCTAAATGGCTACATGATCACCCCCCCTAATTTCGATGCCTCGAAACAATACCCTGTCTTCATGTATCTCTACGGCGGTCCTGGTAGTCAAACCGTAACCGACTCATGGGGTGGACAAAATTATTGGTGGTTTCAAATGCTGGCGCAAAAAGGCTATATCGTAGTAAGTGTAGACAATCGCGGTACTGGTGCGCGTGGAGAGGAATTCAAGAAAATGACTTATCTCCAATTGGGTAAGTATGAAACCATGGATCAAATTGATGCAGCTAAATATTTGGGTAATCAGCCTTATGTAGATGCTTCTCGAATTGGCATCTTTGGATGGAGTTATGGCGGTTATATGTCTTCACTTTGCCTTTTTAAAGGGAATGATGTATTCAAGGCAGCTATCGCCGTTGCGCCTGTAACGAGCTGGCGTTGGTACGATACCATTTATACGGAACGATACATGCGTACCGAAGCTGAAAATGAAAGTGGTTACAGAGATAATTCTCCTGTTTATTTTACGGATGGATTAAAGGGAAATTACTTATTGATTCATGGGAATGGTGACGATAATGTGCATTTTCAAAATTCGGCGGAGATGGTTAATGCTTTGATTGCATCCAATAAACAATTTGACACTTACTTCTATCCTAATCGAAATCATGGTATTTATGGTGGCAATACCCGCTATCATTTGTATACTAAGATGACGAATTTTATTTTGGAGAAGTTGTAGAAAGTCAAACTATTTCTATTAGCCAATTTCACTCAAAACCATGAATCATCCCGAATTTTGATAGAAGCAAATTTTGAGGATTTCGGAGA
>JAHDES010000089.1 GCA_020628645.1 Saprospiraceae bacterium | reverse complement strand
CTAAGCGATTTTTTTTATCCTGTCCTAATTTTAGCTTTTGTGTACCCTTTTGAATTTATTTTTAATTGTAAATCGAGTTTTTTCGAAAAAAAATTTGTTTTTCAATAGTAAAAATCGAATTTCCGTTCCTCTATATGATTAAAAGGTCGTCTCAGATACCGATCTTAAAATTAGTATAGATGAATCAAAACCAATTTACCGTCGAGGAACTTTGCGCGAATGAAAGTTTTCAGACCTATTGTCTTGGAACGGATAAAGCAGCCATTGAACAATGGACAAAATGGATTGCAGCACATCCCGAACAGTCCGATACAATTAACGCGGCAGAACGAATGGTGCTTCAACTGAGTGCACCAATTCCCAAAGAAGAACTACAAATCGCTTTTCAAGACCTTTCTCAACAAATAACACCACCTTCAAAACAACCCAAACGAATTTTTAGACGACAATGGTTGGCTATTGCTGCTACTTTGACTCTGCTACTAGCTGCGATTGCTTGGTGGATGATGCCTCAAGATATTCCATTACAAGTATACACTACTGATTTTGGTAAAACACAAAGTATTGAATTGACAGATGGAACAAGCGTAAAATTAAATGCCAATTCTAGTTTAAAAACTGCCGAGTCTTGGAAAAAAACACAAGATCGAGAAGTTTGGTTGACGGGAGAAGCTTTCTTTGATGTACCTCAAAATGGACAAAAATTTATAGTACATACTTCAAAAGGAGATATTCAAGTTTTGGGAACATCTTTTAATGTGCAAGATCGATCCGAACAATTAAAAGTAGCTTTAATAGAAGGAAAAGTGGCGGTTGATGTGCTAAATGAAAAAAGAATTGAACTTGCTCCAGGTGAAGTACTCAGTCTTGAAAATGGTAGCATTCAAAAAGAAAATGCAGATGTGGAATTACTTGCTCCTTGGCGAACTGGGAAATTAGTATTTAAAAATACAAAAGTAGCACAAGTCATTGATCGCTTAGAAGAATTATACAATTGGCAAATAAAAGTCGAAAATCAATCGATTTTGGATCGAAAAATAAAAGCAACTGTACCACAGGAAAAACCAGAATTATTATTAGAAGCCCTACGTGAAATCTATGAAATCAATATTGTGAAGACAGGGGAATTAACCTTTGAAATCCGATAAGCTAGGTAACTTAATACCAGAAAAACCAGTTTTTATGCCAAAAAAGTTTACAACCTATTCCTTAACATGTTTGATCTTAATGGTCCTTTTGGGGATTAATTTCAAAACTATTCAGGCACAACCTTCTGCTAATGCACATCGAGTAGCGGTAGATAATGAAATCAAATTGCCTCAAGCCTTGGATGATTTAGCTGCTATTTATGACATCAGTATCATTTACGATATTGAGCAAATAGAATCGCTATTAGTTAAAAACTGGAAACTCACCAAACACTCTTTTGAGCAAGATTTAAAACAATTACTTAAAGGCTTAAATCTGACCTATAAAAAAATAGATGCACAAACCTACATCATTAAAAAACTAAAGAAAGCGCCGACATTTCAAAAACAGAGTACTCCCCAAAAACAAAAAATCAGCCTTCCAACTACTCTTCAATTGGAACGAATTACGACTTCTGGTCTCGTAGTTGATGTGGATACCAATGAACCACTAATTGGAGTCAACATTATTGTCAAAGGAGGAACGGAGGGCACCGTAACCGATTATGATGGAAATTTTTCTTTAGAAGTAGAGCGAGGAGCTACCCTTCAATTCTCCTATGTGGGCTATCTAGAAACTGAAATTACCGCTGATAAAGCCAATCTCGGAACGATCACCCTTACCGAAAATGCCAAACAACTCAAAGAAGTTGTGGTAGTCGGTTATGGTACTCAAAAACGTTCGGATTTAACAGGGGCTTTATCCTCAGTTGGAGAAAAAGAATTAAAACAATTACCCAACACTGGACTCGATCAAGCTTTACAAGGACGTGCAGCAGGGGTTTTAGTGACCCAAAATTCAGGTGCACCAGGAGGAGGAGTTTCCATTCGAATTCGAGGAATTGGTTCTACACTCACGGCTGAACCTTTATATGTGATAGATGGCATTCCAGTGGTCAATGATAATGCTAGCTCATCCACCAATCTGAGTGAATTAGATGGGGGAGGGCAATATTCCAATGCCTTAAATACCATCAATCCAAATGATATTGAATCTATTGAGGTCTTAAAAGATGCGTCTGCAACAGCGATTTATGGCGCGCGTGCGGCGAATGGAGTAGTACTGATTACGACTAAACGTGGCGAAAAAGGACGCTCCAATCTTTCTTTTGAAACCTATTATGGCATTCAAGAAATCGCGAGAGAAGTTCCTGTGCTCAATCTCCGCGAATATGCAGAATATTATACCGATGTAGGTTGGGAAGCAATTGATGAATTTGAGCGGCCAGAATTATTGGGCGAAGGAACCAATTGGCAAGATGCGATTTTTCGTCAAGCGCAAATGCAAAATTATCAATTAACGGCAACTGGTGGTTCTGAAAAAACACGCTATGCGATTTCTGGCGGTTACCATTTTAAAGAAGGGATAGTGGAAGGATCAGATTTTACGCGTTTGTCGGGTAAATTTAATTTAGATCATAGTTTTTCGGATAAAGTACGTTTTGGGAATAGTTTTATCCTTAGTCGTACTAATGAAAATATCACTTTCAATGACAATAGTAATGGGGTAGTGTATACCGCTTTATTAATGGTGCCCAATGCGCCCGTTCGCAATGTAGATGGTTCATTTGCTGGTCCACAAGAAGAAATTACATTATCCTTTGATAATCCTTTAGCGCGGGCTTTGGAGACGAGTGATGTCAATACCAAAACTCGGATGTTGTCTAATTTGTATTTAGAAGCCGATATTTTTCCTTTTTTGAAATATCGAACTGAATTAGGAACAGACTTAATTTATTCCAATCAAAATACCTTTTTTCCCTCTTTTGAACGCGGAAATTTCTTTGGAAAATCTGGCGTTCGCCGTAATTTAAGCAATAGTGTTTTTTGGATTAATAAACACCTCCTTACTTTTAATAAAACATTTGCAGAACAACATAACCTAACCACTTTATTAGGTTTTGAAGCACAATCTGGACGCTATGAATATTTATTTGCGTCTCGTGATAATCTTCCGAATAATGAATTACAACAGTTGTCCTTAGGAGATGCAGGGATACAACAAAATAATGGAGGGGCAGGACATTGGGCCTTACTCTCTTATTTTGGGCGACTCAATTATGGCTTTGATGATCGCTATCTATTAACCGCGACCCTTCGTATGGATGGTTCGTCTCGTTTTAGTGAAAGTAATCGTTATGGATTGTTTCCTTCTGCGGCAGTGGCTTGGAGGGCATCGAATGAGGAGTTTTTGAAAGGGATTGATGCTTTAGATAATCTGAAATTTCGGGCTGGAATTGGAACAGTTGGAAATCAAGAAATTGGTTTGTATTCATTTAGAACGGCATTGCGTTCAGTTAATGTCGTCTTCGGCGATCAATTAGTGACAGGTTTTGCGCAAGATAATATCGCCAATTCAGATGTACGTTGGGAATCTTCTTTCCAGACGAATATCGGAATGGATTTGGGTTTATTCAAAAATAGGGTAGAACTCATTGTTGATTACTATATCAAACGAGCAGATGGGATGTTGCTTCCTGCTTTACTCCCAAGTACAGCAGGTTCATTAAATGCTCCTTTTGTCAATATCGGTGAAATAAGAAATAGTGGCTTGGAACTTTCAGTAAATACGGTAAATATGACGGGCCCATTTACATGGAAAACAAGCGTTAATTTTTCCAATAACAAAAATGAAGTCATTGATTTAGGTTCTAATGGAAATTTGATTGGAATCATCCAGCGTATTCCTGTAACACGTACAGTAGTTGGTATGCCCATTAGTCAATTTTATGGCTACGTAACAGATGGCATTTTCCAGACACAAGAAGAAGTAGAAGCGCATGCTTTTCAGTCGAATGGTACGCGAGCAGGTGATATTCGCTTTAAAGATTTAAATGACGATGGTATTATCAATGACGAAGATCAAACCTTTATCGGTAGTCCAATTCCAGACTTCACCCTTAATCTTAGCAATGAATTTAATTATAAAGGCTTTGATTTAAATGTCTTTTTTCAAGGTGTTTTTGGCAATGAAATCCTCAATTTAGTACGTAGAGATACCGAAGGAATGGCAGGTTTAAGTAATCAATCTACTGCTGTTATCGACCGCTTTTCTATTCTCGAACCTAGTACTACTATGCCACGTCCTACTGGAACTGACCCGAATGCCAATCGTCGTATTTCAGATCGTTTTATTGAAGATGGATCATTTATTCGATTGAAAAATATCACCTTGGGCTACAATTTTGAACGCAATCTTTTACGTCGTTTGAAGGTACAATCGCTTCGTTTGTATGCAAGTTCGCAGAATCTAGTCACTTGGACAGAGTACTCAGGCTATGATCCTGAAATTGGTTCGTACAATCAAAATCCATTAATCAATGGGGTAGAAAATGGACGTTATCCATTATCGCGCTCGTATACCTTTGGGTTAAATGTAGTTTTTTAAACTTGATTTAGGTTGACGTTCTAAGTTTTACCAACTTAGAACGTCTAAAAATTTTATATTGATGAAACATAAATTATATCAAATAAGCAGCTTGATCCTCATACTGGGATTGACCTCCTGTGAAGGTTTCTTAGATCGAACCCCACTCGATCAATTAACAGATGAGACCTTTTATAAAACCGTTTCTGATGCAAATTTAGCAGTGATCTCTGTGTACTCTTCGATGCAAGATATTGAGTGGCATGGTAAAGGCTGGATGATCACAGAAATTCCTTCTGATAATACACAAGCAGGTGGAACGGATCCTGAATTTACACCAATAGACAATTTTACAGTAGTGGCTGATAATCCCCCAGTAGCCAATTATTGGGCAATACATTATCGACAAGTGAATTTGGCAAATATAGTCATGTCTAAGGTTGAAGCAATGGAAGTAGAGCAAGCCGAAAAAGACCCCATCATTGCGGAAGCTCGCTTTTTAAGAGCCATTGCTTATTTTGATTTAGTACGAATTTATGGAGGAGTGCCTTTAGTGACAGAAGCGCCCGAATATGGACAAGATTTTCTATTAGCGAGGGCTAGTGTTAGAGAGGTATATGATTTAATCATTGAAGATTTAGAATTTGCGAAAGACTTTTTACCGCTGGAATGGGCAGGAGGGAATATAGGTCGTGCGACAAAAGGGGCGGCATTAGCTTATCTTTCTAAAGTATACCTTACCGATCGCGAATATATTAAAGCAAGAGATGCTGCAAGAGCGGTAATTAATTCAGGCACCTATCGTTTGATGGATGATTTTGCCGAAAATTTTGAATTAACTACCAGTGATAATAATGCAGAAGCTATTTTTCAGATTCAATACTCTGGCTGTGGTCCTTGGGGAACAGGAAATGCTTTGCAAGCTTTTTTCTCGCCTTGGGGAGAAGGAATAACAAAAGACAGAGATGGTTGGGGTTCACAAATTCCAACTGCGCCGATCGTCAATAACCCAAATACGACAATTGTCGATGCTTTTGAACCAGATGACTTACGTAAAAATGTTTCTGTGATGACTCCTGGTGTTGAATATCCCTCTATTAATCCTGATGATGGCGGATATGAATACCCATCGGGAGGAGCATCTGCGAGTGCTTCTAATATCAAAAAATATGTAGTGGGTAGTGGTTCGAATATTTGCTTTATGAGTACGCCACAAAATGCTCATTTGGTAAGATATTCCGATGTGTTATTGAGTTTGGCAGAAAGTATTGCCCAAATTGATGGAGGCATAACTAGTGATCCAGAAGCACTTGGCGCATTTAATGAAGTGCGAGCGCGAGCAGGATTAGCACCCCTTAGTGAAATAGATTTAGATTTAATCTTTCATGAACGAAGAGTAGAATTTGCCTTTGAAGGACAACGTTGGTTTGATTTATTACGCTCAGGAAAAGCAATGGAGACGATGCTTTTACATGGAAAAAATATTGCGATCCATAATTTATTATTTCCAATTCCTGCAGGTGAACTAGAAATCAATCCCAATTTAGAACAAAATCCAGGGTATTAGAGGGAAGGATTGTATTAATCGTGGGACGACTTAGAGTCGGCTGCACGATAAGAAACCAAATTTTTAAATTGATGAAACAACTTATACCATTATTTCTAATCATATTTTTATGGAGTGCCTGCGAAAAAGACGTCGGTGCACCCGTTATTGAAAATGTTGATCCAGTTTTTGGTCCTTCGGAAACACTCGTGACCTTTGAAGGAATGAATTTGGCGGATATTACCGAATTAAGTTTTAGTGGGCAAGTCATCAATTTCAATACAGCTTACAATTCTGATAATGCTTTATTGCTTCGCATTCCGACTAATGTACCACTAGGCGAACATGAGGTAGCCATTACAACAGCAGGAGGGACAGCCACGACTAATTTTCGTGTGACCCTCGAACCACCAGAAATATTTGAAGTACGTCCTGAATCGGCATCTCCTGGGGAGACTGTCACTATTTTGGGAAAGAATTTTTTTGACCCTGTAGAAGTATATTTTTTTGATAGTGTACGCGCAGAAATTATTACCCAATTTCCAGATTCTATGGAAGTCATTGTCCCAGATGGTGTTCAAAAAGGAAGAATCCGCTTAAATGCGAATGGAGGAACCACCTTATCGCCTGTCAATTTCTTTTCTGTTAATCAAATTGTAGTCAATGATTTTGATGGTAATGGCGTACGATCGGATAATAGCAAGTGGTTGTATCTCGGTTTTATCAATGAAACAGCAGCAACTGCCATTCAAGAAAATAGCCCCAATGCCATTGATGGCAATTATATGAAAGTAACAGGGACTGCCCCCGAAAGTGGAAATTGGATTGGAGGCCCGCAAAGTTATTTTGGTGCAATGGGCGATGATTTTACTGATTTTGGTATCTCCACTGGACCAGGTGATACGCTTTTAAAAATGGACATCAACAACAATGGTCGAGATAATACGCATATCATTCTCATCTTATTAGAAAATAATGGATCTCCCAATGATTTTGCGTACAACATTCATGTGGATTGGGAAGGATGGCAGGAAGTGTCTATTCCCTTGAGTCGATTTGAAGATTTGAATGGATTTATTGTTGATCCAGCCAAAGTGCGCATTTTAAAAATACATCTCAATGATGAAGGAGAATCCAATAGTCTTTTAGAAATTAATGTAGATAATATCCGCTTTGAAGAAATATTATAAAATAAAACTGAATAGCATACAGGTCAAATAGATTTACACGGAAAGAAAAAATCCGTTTGCCATCTTTCTAATCCTTGTTATCTGTGTTGCAAAAATATTGAAACTTGAACAGATTAAACACAGCATTTAGAGAACAAAACCTTTAACCTTAAATCATGTATTATGAATAAAATCTTTACGATACTTTTAAGTTTTCTTTTTTTGAGTGCTACGGTTGTAGCGCAAGTTTATTTAGATGAATTTGACAATGATGATCCTGCATTTACAGGTGGCGCGGGGACGTATTCTATTGCTGAGATGAATGGAGAAATGGTAGTGACGGGTTCGGGTACAGGAGCATGGGACGTCTTTACCTACCAAATGCATGATCCAAGTGCAGGAGCAGGTGTTATTGTTGATGCAACGGGTAATAATAAAGTCTATGTAAGAGCAAAAGCTTCTAATGTAGGGACACAATTGCGGATGGATATCCAAGATGCTGGTGGCTATATGACGACGAATGCAGGTCTAACCAAAACCTTAACGACTGATTATCAAGTATTAGAATTTGACTTTACAGGTGTATATCAAGATGGTGGTTATGGCGGAACAGCATGTGATGCTGCTGATGCACCTTGCCCTGTAGATGGTACAATGTCAAATCAATTGGTTTTTTATGCTGACCCCGGTATTGGTGGTTTTGCTGGAACTATTATTATTGACTATGTTGCTTTCGGAGAAGAGCCTTCTGAAGTGATTATGTCAGATGTATTCCAAGATCATTTTGATATGGATAGCTCCATCAATTCGATTGCTTATGTAGGAGCTGGATTAGGTGTAGATCTAGATGGTTCATCGAATTTGGTAGTAACTGGAGATGGTACAAGTGGCGCGTATGATCCAATTACTTATATCTTTAGAAATCCAGTTACTTTGGATACGATTGATTTAGATGTATCTGGCAACAACAAATTGTATGTCAAAATGAAATCTTCCTTAGCCAATACTGCTTTACGAATTGATCTACAAGATTTGGATGGGTTTATTACGACCCAAGGTTCAATTACCAAAATTTTAGGAACGGATTATACCGTTTTTGAATATGACTTTACAGGAACGTATCAAGATTTAGGTTATGGTGGTACACCTTGTACACCTGAAACAGCGCCTTGTCCTGTTGACCCGACGCGTATTGCAGATATTTTATTGTACATCAATCCTGGTTCAGGAGAATTTTTGGGTGAAATAACCATTGATTACATCTCTTTTGGTATTCCATTAGAACCTGCAGGCCCCGAAGCACAATTGATTTATGGCGATCATTTTGGAAATGCTACCTTAGAATATGTCGGTGATGCCCCAGGTTTTATTAGCTCGGAAGCTGGTACGGAATGGTCGATCGCAGGTGACGGAAGTGCTGGTGCATATGCTGCAATTTCATATATTTTACATGATAAAACGACTGGAGAAGACATCTTTGTCGATATGGGACCAGCTCAAAATAAAGTATTCGTTCGTGCGCGTACGGATGGGGGAGATGTTCCTTTACGTTTAGATTTAGTAGATACTTTAAATTTCCATACCTCACAGGCTAGTTTGACAAAAGTAATAGGTGCAGATTATAACATTTATGAATTTGATTTTACAGGCGGCTACTTTGATGGTGGTTTTGGTGGCACCGCTTGTGATGCAGGGCCTTGTCCTGTTGATGCAACTATGATTCGTCAAATGCTCTTTTATGTAGATCCTGTAGCTGGAGGATTTAGTGGAAATGTACATATTGATTTTATTTCGATAGGACAACCTTTAGGAGAAGATTTAGGTCCGACAGGAGTGATTGATTATAGTGATCAAATGGATGATAATACCAGTTTGTTCCTTGCAGATATGAATGGTTTTACCTCTACAGTAACAGCGGATGAATGGACGATTACTGGAGATGGTACAGCTGGTGCTTATACGCCTGTGGTATACAGTATGCATAATGACTTAGGTGAAACGATTATTGCTGATGCGGTTGGAAGTGGTGATAAGATGTATGTTCATGCTAAAGCAAGTGTAGATGGCACAGAATTACGTATTGATGTACAAGACAATCAAGGCTATGTATCTAATTTAAATGCAGTAGCAAATAATTTGAATACAGAATACGCTATTTATGAATACAACTATGTTGGTTCGTATCAAGATGGTGCTTATGGCGGTTCACCTTGTGAGGTACAACCTTGTCCAGTAGATGGTCAACGTATTGAGAATTTACAATTTTTCGTCAATGCTGCTGATGGTGGATTTGCTGGTGATGTAACCATAGATTGGATTTCTTTTGGTATGCCATTAGAAACATCCATTAATGATATTACACGTTTGAATGAATTAAAAGCCTATCCAAATCCAGTTTTGGAGCAAGTTTATCTTCAGTTTGATTTAGTACAATCAGCTGAAGTACGAATTAATTTATACAATTCTATTGGTCAGTTGGTACAAAGCATGAATTTAGGGCAACAACTTATTGGTAGTAATACCGCTGAAATGAATCTTCGTGATTTAACAAATGGTATCTATTTTACAACGATAGAAGTAAATGGTGTCAATAGCGGCACTTTGAAATTAATAAAGAATTAGGGAAACTATATTAGAATTTACAACTACACGAGATGGGGAAATAACTTCCCCATCTTTTTCCATTTTAAAATTGTGATTTTTATGCAAAAAGTAATACTCGGTCTATTTTTTTTAGCTGCATTTTTCTTATCAAATGCACAAGATGATTATCATACAAATCTAGATGATTTATTACAAAATGATTATGATTTGCCTGCGGCAGAATGGGTGCTCTTTGATAATGAAATTGCAATTTTAAATGATGCTGCGCAATGGGGATCAACAAACTCTATTCAAGCGGTAAATGATCAAATATTTTCACGAAAAGTACATTGTGTCGTCAATAATCAGGGTAATAATCCTTGGGATGCAGGCTGGTTTGTTGGGAATAACACTCAAATTCAGCAAAATGACAAAGTCTTAATGGTTTTTTATTTACGTTCTGTAAATGGAACTGGAGAAGTCAGTGTTTTTGCTGAAAATTCTACCACCTTTGCTAAAGAAGTATTTTTCAACTATTCTCTTACAGAAGAATGGCGACGATATGTCATTCCTTTCGCATCAAGTAGTACCTATAATATTGACCGCTTAAATTTTGGTTTTCATTTGGCAAATAAAGCACAAACCATCGAATTTGGAGGGTTTACTGTACTTACTTATCGAAATCAAGTTCCATTGAGTGCCTTACCAAGCGAAATCAATAATGAATTTTATGACGGATATGAAGAAGATGCGCCTTGGCGATCTGATGCTGCCAATCGAATTGAACAATTACGAAAAGCTGATTTAACAATTCAAGCAGAGGATTTAGCAGGGAATCCTGTTCCCAATGCTGCCTTTGATATTCGCATGCTCCGCCACAAATTTGATTTTGGGACTGCTGTAACCGCAAGTCGATTTAATGGAAATAATGCTTTCAATGCGGTGTATCAAAATAAAGTGATTAATTTAGATGGAGAAGGGCATGGCTTCAATACTGTTGTTTTTGAAAATGACCTCAAATGGGATGCTTGGGAAGAAGAATGGTTTGTCAATAAGGATGAATTGGTGAATGCCATTGCTTGGCTTCGAGATCAAGGACTCAAAATACGGGGTCATGCGCTCGTTTGGCCCGGTAGTCAATACCTACCTAATGACATTCCAAATAATCTAGGAAATATTCCCTATCTACAGGATCGGATTAACGATCATTTAGAAGAAGTATTGACCTTTCCTGGAGTAGCTGGACAAATTGATGAATGGGATGTACTCAATGAGGTGGTTGTAAATACCACCCTCGCTAATGCCTTCAGTGCATCACCTGATTATACCACAGGACGAGAGTTGTATGTCGAAATTTTTAATAAAGCACGTGAACTTGATCCCAATATTGGACTTTGGCTCAATGATTACATTACCATAACCTTAGGGCAAGAAGCAGGAAGCCCACAGTATGAAGCACTACGAAATTATATTGGTGAATTAGTAGATGCTGGTGTCGATATTGAAGGTGTTGGCTTTCAATGTCATGTCGGTGGTGCACCGAATGGCATTCCATCTGTTCTGGCTACCTTTGATGATTTTTATAATGAGTTTGGACTCAAAGCAAAAGTCACCGAATTTGATTTACCGACTATTGTAGATCAAGAACTCGCCTCTAATTACCTCCGAGATATTCTAACCGCCACCTATAGTCATCCGAGTATGGATGGATTTCTGTTTTGGAATTTTTGGGATGGTGCCACTTGGCAAAATGCAGGGGCTAATTTTTTCCGTAATGATTGGACAGAAACACAACCTTTAGATACCTATGTAGATTTATTATTTAATCAATGGTGGACGGAAGAAGAGTTGATAGCGGCATCAAATGGAGAAGCAAGTACTAGAGGATTTAAGGGAACTTATGAAATTTCCTATGTTTGTGATGGTTCGGTAATTCGCGATACGATTGATTTACATGAAGCCATGAATTATACCATTTCTTGTGATAATTTGAGTACCTCTTTAAATGAATTAGTTCATCAAAAAATACAAGTTTATCCCAATCCAAATAACGGTCAGTTTATCATAGAAAAAACCAATGATGAATATGCAGAGATTCGATTATATGATCTTACTGGACGTTTGATCTATCAAAATGAAATGAATGCTCAACGAAAATCGTTTTATCTCGATCAATTTAATGCTGGATTCTATTTACTAGAAATAGTGGAAGAAGAACAGATTTTTACTCAAAAAATAAGAATTGAATAAATAAGAAAGAAGGGTTTTCCTATAAAAATTTTACAGTTTTCAAAAACTGTAGGCATTGGTCA
>JAHDES010000039.1 GCA_020628645.1 Saprospiraceae bacterium | reverse complement strand
TGATAACTTTTGCACTTTTGGCAATATTGCCGCTTAATCCTTCACGGACTATTGTTTTATCTAATCATAATTAATTTACCACCATTTCATCAATAAACACCCAACTAGACGCGCCAGGTGCTGGATGCAAATCTGGATTTTTCATCGGAGCCATGACAAGCGAAGCATTTATTCAACAAGTTTTAATCCCGCACTTTAGTCGCGGCAAATAAGTTAGGCTACTTATTAGGGAAAAATCTACTGATTTTTACGAACAAGAATGTTTGTGCTACCTTTTTCGATTTTTAATACACAAAATTATCTAGTCGCCATTTTATCCAAGACACAATATTATATCTCTCCACTTCAAGTAAAAATAAAATTTATTTTGTTTATTCCTTTTTTATTCATAATTTAATATTATATTTAATTCATAGAATAAAAGGAAGTTTGGGTATTTAAATGTATTACCACACAATCTTGTGTGACAATTCCATCTTGTGTATGCCCATTTTCGGGTAAACTACTAATCATCCAACTTCTCATTTTTTAACCCTAGAGCTTGTTTATTTTTTTATTAATTAATAAGATTTATATCAACCTAAATCAATGTTAAACAATCTCTTACAAAATCCTATCGCTTATGACTTACCAAACCAAAGACATAAGGAATGTTGTCCTGTTAGGCCATTCAGGCTCAGGTAAAACTACCTTCGCTGAAACCATGTTGTTTGAGTCGAAGGCTATTTCAAGACGTGGTACTATTGAAGATGGAAGTACGACCTCTGATTTTACCAATATTGAGCAAGAACGTGGCAATTCCATCTTCAGTACACTTCTACACGCTAAGTGGAAGGATTCAAAAATAAATATTATAGATACACCTGGTTTTGATGACTTCGTGGGAGAAATTGCATCTTCCCTAAAAGTTGCGGATACAGGTGTCATGCTGCTCAATGCAAAAAGTGGTGTAGAGGTAGGAACAGAATTGATTTGGGAATATATTGAACAATACAATACCCCAGCTATTTTTGTTATAAACCAAATCGATCACGAAAAATCGAACTATGAAACCGCGCTAGAACAAGCTCAAGCTCGTTTTGGTAGCAAAGTACTCCCCATACAATATCCCCTCAATGAAGGCGATGGCTTTAATACCATAGTTGATGCCCTCCGAATGGTGATGTACGTCTTTCCAGAAGGCGGCGGCAAACCAGAAAAGCAAGCCATACCAGAAGCGGAACTCAATCGCGCACAAGAAATGCACAATGCCCTCGTCGAAGCAGCTGCTGAAAACGACGAAGGCTTAATGGAAAAATTCTTTGAAGAAGGCACCCTAAATGAAGAAGAACTAGCTAGCGGACTTCGTATCGCTTTAGCTCAACAAGAAATCTTTCCCGTATTCTGTTGTTCCTCCATCAATAATATGGGTAGTGGACGAATTATGGGATTCATCAATGATATTTGTCCTTCTCCTGCTGATCGTCAATCTATTACTTTAAACAATGGAGAAGAACTCGTTTGTGATGCCAGCGATTCGACTACTATTTTCATTTATAAAACACTTTCTGAACCACAAGTTGGTAATGTTACTTATTTTAAAGTTTGTGCAGGAACGATTAATAGTGGAGATGAATTGATGACGAGTACTACTCGAAATTCGGAACGTTTTTCTCAATTGTATGTAGCCAATGGTAAAAATAGAACGAGTGTGAACAGCCTTGCGGCAGGAGATATTGGAGTCAGCTTAAAATTAAAAGATGCTCGAACGAATGAGACGCTTAATGTAAAAGGAGTCGATCGTACCGTTGAGCCTATATCTTTCCCAGAGCCGCGTATTCGTACGGCTGTAAATCCGCCGAGTAAAGGAGATATGGAGAAATTGATGAAAGCCCTCTTCCAAATAGCAGCTGAAGATCCAACTCTTATTGTGGAACAATCCAAAGCCCTCAAGCAAACCCTCCTTCACGGACAGGGGCAATTACACTTGGACATTATCAAGTATCGTATTGAGAAAGTAAATAAAATATCTATGGAATTTGAAAAACCGCGTATTGCTTATCGTGAAACGATCACGCGGAAAGCAGATGATTCCTATCGACATAAAAAACAATCAGGTGGTTCTGGTCAATTTGCAGAAGTACACATGCGCATTGAACCGTACTATGAAGGGATGCCCGATCCAAGCGATCTTACAGTAAGAAAAACCGAAGAAGAAGAACTGCCATGGGGTGGAAAACTTGTCTTTTATTGGTGTATCGTAGGAGGATCTATTGATGCCAAATACATTAATGCTATTAAGAAAGGTATCCTTCAAAAAATGGAAGAAGGTCCATTGACTGGTTCTTATTGTCAAAACATACGTGTTTGTGTGTTTGATGGAAAGATGCATGCGGTAGATTCCAATGATATGG
The DNA here is from genome assembly GCA_020628645.1 of Saprospiraceae bacterium. Classification (GTDB taxonomy): domain Bacteria; phylum Bacteroidota; class Bacteroidia; order Chitinophagales; family Saprospiraceae; genus JAHDES01. Next base: position 55,570 of record JAHDES010000039.1, on the reverse strand, counting down.
CCTTTATGATTGCTTCTTCGCAGGTCTTTAAAAATGCCTTTGAAAACTCGAAGCCTCAAATTTTAGAGCCGATTTATGAAGTAGATATTCTTTGCTCTGACGAGGTGATGGGAGATATTATGGGTGATTTACAAACGCGTCGTGCCATGATTCAAGGTATGGGTGCAGAAGGACATTATCAGAAAATATCGGCTAAAGTACCCCTTGCGGAGATGTATAAGTATTCGTCTACACTACGCTCTATTTCACAAGGACGCGCTAAATTTACCCGTAGATTTAGTGAGTACATGGCGGTACCACCAGACATTCAGCAAAAGCTCATTAAAGCACACAAAGCTGAAATGCAAGAAGCTTAATACTTTTTAAATTCGTCGAACGACTTCAAGTCGTCGGACGAATAATGTAAAGATTATTTTGTTTATAAACCTTTCATTATTCTATCATAACAAGACGAAAACCAATTATTTAAGGAGGAGTGGTGTAAGCCGCTCCTTTTTTAGTTGGCTGGACTAAAATTAATCTTCAATTCTCCACTTAGTAATCTATTTTCAAAATCAATACCACTAAAAACGCCTTGTATATTATCAATTCCTTTGTTGAGGTAATAGGTTTTTACATAAATATCCAGTTGTAAAAAAGAAGCTAATCCTGTCAGTTTAAAGCTAAAATGCAATACAGAACCATTATGTAGCAACTCAATTTCATCTTTATTAATCAATACTCCTGGAATTAGGGATTTAATTTTATAGGTGTCTGGATCGATGGAAATATTGATCGCTGAAAGTCGTTCATCTATTGCTTTAAAAGAGAAAGAATAGTCACCTGCTATTTTTTCATACGTTAAATAATAAGGACTTTTATTCGAAATTTCTAGTTTATCATTGGGGATGTTAATATCATTTTCAAGGCGTTGATTTCGGATTTCTTGAACGATATAGGCTGGAATTTTCTTTTCATAGGAAAGTGCTTCCATCTCTTCAAAGGAGGAACATTTCTCGTGGATTATTTTACAGGCAATCAAGCGGTTATTAATATCAAAAGCAGAAAATACGCCTAAAATAAATTTACTCTTCGCAGGATCACCATACCCAATATACAAGATATTCTCCCCTCCCGTAACCATCTTTCCATCCATCAGTGTTCTTGTTTGGATGTGAAGCGCGTCTGCTCGTTTTATAACCGTACCGTAATATAAAAAGGTTTTGAAACTGCCATCTTCTTGGGGATAAATGTATTTGTATTCCACACTTTTCCAATTGTCTTTGACGATCAGTTGTGCTTTTACGATCTCTCGATACTCCCCAAAATGATAAGATACATAATAATGATTCTCCTTCTTTTTGGGTGCAAGTATCAACTGAAGTTGTTCTTGCTTTTCTTTTTCTTCTTGGATGTTTTTATGGATAAAATCTTGAACTCCATCATAGTTTAAGTACTCAAATAATAAATATTTATAAGGACGATTGAGCTTGATAATTGGTTTTCCAGATTGTAATTCTCTTTTCTTATCGTAGAGGTATTTTCCATTGATAAATGAACCAGCTAGTTTTTCTAATTCAGCTTTTAAAGAAGGTAATCGAGTATCATAACTTCCAAAACCATACATTTGACTAACACCCGTTTGTAGAATATTGGGATGTTGCTGCTCTAGTTTATTAAAAAGAGCTTCTAGTAGTAGTTCAAAACAATAGGCTGTAAGGGGTAAGGCATTCAATTTTTCCATATAATTCCTATTTTATTTTTTGAATTCTGATGGAATTTAAAAATAGCAATAAAAAACGGAAAAAGAAGCTTTTCTTCCTAAGTTGCATTGCAATCATCTGAATTTTCAAACGTCAACTAAATGAATCATGAAACAATTCTACCTTCTTTGTTTTCTTTTTTTATCTAGCCAAGTATTTAGTCAACAAACCATTTTAGGTAATATTTCTAATGCTTCTGGTGAGCCACTCGTTGGTGCGAGTATTTTTGAAAAAAACACGACCAATGGAACAGTATCCGATTACAATGGTAATTATGAAATTACAGTTACCTTGGGTTCTACTTTAGTCGTTTCTTATACAGGTTATGCCAATCAAGAAATAAGTGTTCGAGATGTCGATCGCATGAATTTCGTCTTAGAAGAAGATGCTGAAGTCCTAGATGCTGTTGTGGTACAAGGATTTTCTGGGGTAGTTGGTAAAGCGCGAAAAAGAACAGAATCTATTCAGCGTATTCCAGAATCGGTAACAGCCTTAAATAGTGAAGGTATTGAACAAAGAGGCATCTCAAATATTACGGATTTTGCACAGATTGTTCCTAATCTTAAATTGAGTGAAACACAAGCAGTTGGTGTTAATTTTCTAACCGTAAGAGGTATTCCTCAGATTCGAAACGCAGATGCTCCCGTTGCTTTTGTAGTGGATGGAGTAACCATTCCTGATCCTGCTTTATTGAATCAAGAAATCTTTGATTTGGCTTTAATAGAAGCCGTAAAAGGGCCACAAGGCGCATTGTATGGAAAAAATGCCATTGGTGGAGCGATCAATATTTATACAAAAGAACCTACCAACGCCAGAAAAAATTCGCTAAAAGTAGGCTATGGTAATGGAAATGCTTACATGGGACAATTTGTTTCCTCTGGAGCAATCAAAGAAGATAAAGCGTATTATCGTTTTTCTTCTCAATATCAAAATTTTGATGGTTTATTGACCAATGAATTTTTGAATAAAAAAGTAGATTTTAGTCGAGATTTAACCTTGAGAGGTCAAGTTATTTTGACACCTACTAATAAATTTAAAGCCACAGTCGGATTACAATATATCAATACAGATGCTGGAGCGACTTATTACTCCATTAGTCCAAATAGTATTGGTACAACAGGATTGCTAGAACCTTTAGATTCTAATCCTGCAGATGGAAATAATCTCATTTATCAAGATCAAATTGGGGCTTCTGATATGACCAATTTATTCGGAAATTTGAATCTTCAATTTAATTTGGGTAAAGCTAAATTACAAAGCATCACCTCTGTTAATAATGTTGATCGAAACACAACTGGCGATTTGGATTTCACAGAAGAACCTTTCGATAAAGAAGAGTACTACTATACTGTTTTTGGATTAGATCAAGGAGAATTTAATAATACGCAATCGTTTAACCAAGAGCTTCGTCTCAGTAGCAATACCAGAGGATCAAAAGTTGACTGGAGCGTGGGTGGTTTTTTCCAAAATGTAGAACGGGAATTTTATCAATCTGATTTGACCTTAGACCCTGATTGGGCGGTAACAGACTATACCAATACCATTAGCACCATAGCACTATTTGGATTTTTGGATTATAAATTAACGGATAAGTTAACTGCTTCTGTTGGTTTGCGTTATGACAATGACAATTTTACACAAGAAGATCGTATACCATTACTTTTTGGCGAACCAGAAGCTATAGTAAACGAACGTTCGAATAATGTACTTCAACCTAAAGCTTCCTTGAGTTTTCAAGTCTCAGAAGAAGTTTTATTCTATGCAAACTATGGAAGAGGTTATCGAGCAGGAGGATTTAATCCACAGGAAACGGAATTATTCAATCGAGATTTTAGAGATGAGATATCCGATAATTATGAGTTAGGCTTCAAGACCTCTACTTGGAACAATCGTTTCTTGCTAAATGGTGCTTTATTTTTCTCTGATTTTACGGATCGTCAGCAGTTTGCCATTACACCTGACTTTTTTATCCCTGGTAATTTCAATTATGAAGAAAGTACCATATTGGGTTTTGAATTGGATACTAAAGCTCGATTGTTTAAGTATTTAGATGTGTTCTTTAGTTATGGTTGGGTCGATTCTAAAATTGTGACAGGTGGATTTACAGGAGGAACTGATGGTATGGCAAGAGACTTAAATGAGTTTAATGGTAATACTACATCTTTTGTACCTGTTAGTAATTTCAACCTAGGTTTATCATCTAGTATTGATGTAAATGATAATTCTAGCATTGATATTAACGTCAATCTGAATGGTACAGGAAAAATTTATTGGTCTGATTTTAATGATGCGGAATCCACTTCTGATGCGTATCAATTATTGGATGCCAATATTTCGTATTCCATCAATAAGTTACAATTCACACTTTGGGGTAGAAACCTTTTAGATACACAATACTATTTAGAGTTTGACTCCTTTGGTTTTGGATGGCGTGGAAGACCAACGACTTTTGGTGCAAGTGTTGGAATTGATTTTTAGAAAAAAGCTCAAATTAGGTTTTGGCTATTCAATGGAACATGTTCCATTGGGTTTATATTCAAGAACTAACCAAATTATACCATGACCCAAAATCCCAGTCAATTAAGAGATCGTTTTGCTAAAGTGCTGATCAAAGACATGTTTCAGGTCAAAAAAAAGGAAACGGTAGCCATTACAATAGACGAAGGCTCTTATCCAGACATTGCAGAAGCCCTATTTCAAGAGGTATTGGCATGTGGTGGCAAGCCCTTAATCATAAAAGTACCACAAGCAGAAGGTGATGGGGAGATTGGTATGAAAGTATGGCCTGCAGAAGCTCTAACAACGATGCTTTGTAATGCTAATGTATGGATTGATATGGGTTCGGCGGTTATGTTGTATTCTTCGATTTGGGAAGAAGCTCTAGATAAAAATACAAAGCTTCGTTATCTCGTATTGGGCAATAGTAGTATTGCTTCTTTAACTCGAATTTTTACGGGCTATAAAGTAGCAAGTTTAAGCAAACTCCTTAATGCAGTTTTAGCATTAGTGAAAGAAACAGCAGAGATTCGAATTACTAGTGAAAATGGTACAGACGTTCGCTATTTTACAGAACCCAAATTTGCATTCGATATAGATGATGGGGACTATTCTAAACCCATTTTTGGAACTGCTCCTGGTTATGTGAATATCGTTCCCATGCTTGGTTCCATGAATGGACGCATCGTTTTTGATGCATTGATAAATCCAGAAGTACTTGGTAAAGAAGATACCATCGAATTTATCATGAAGGATGGAAAAATCACAGAAATTATTGGAAATGAAAAAGCAACAAAATTTCAAGCATTTTTAGCTGCTTTTGATGATCCTAATATGTACAAAATATCCCACAACATGATCGGCTTGAATCCAAGTATCCGATCCTTGAGTGGCGAATTAGTAGAGGATGAGCGTATATGGGGAGGGGTAGATTTTGGATTTGGACACACCAGTCCCATTGATATGCCGCCTCATGGTCAAGCCGCAAAATCACACTTCGACGGAGTAATTGAAAAGGCTACCATTTATCTTGATGAAGTGAAAATTGTTGAGCATGGAGAAATTTGTCATCCAGATTTGATTCCGCTTGCGCAGCAATTATTACATCCTACTCACTGATTACTGTATGTCTGATAAAGTACAATACACGAACAGCAAAGTCCAGCCTGAGGATTTCACTTCAGGTTGGAAGGTTGCTCTAATCCTGACAGGATTGGGCGTATCGCTTCCCATGCTTTATTTGGGTTCTGAGATGGCTTTGGCGATGGGATTTCGCAATGCGGTCATTGCCTTTTTTATCTCCACGGCTGTTTTAAGTGTCTTATGTGTATTGACGACTTTGATTGGGAATCGTTCGCGCTTATCCACTTATATGATTCTTCGTTTTCCATTTGGTAAACAAGGCGCAAAATTGATTAACTTCTTAATGGGGATCAGTTTATTGGGCTGGTTTTCGGTGGCTTTAGAATTATTATCTGATGCGATAGTCGATACTTCAGCCGTTTTATTAGGCATTCAATTCCCATTATGGTTGATTATTCTTATTGGAAGTATATTTATTACCATTACTACGATTTATGGGATTCGTACCTTAGAAAAACTTGCGAATATCGCCGTTCCGATTCTTTTGGTTTTCCTTCTTTATGTGGTGTATATTGCAATGGGGCAACCGACTCATGAAATTGCAGAAAGTACAGGAACTATAGGATCGCTCACGCTCTTTGAAGGGACATCAGCATTGATTGGCTCTTCGATTTTAGTTCCTGTTTTAATGGCAGATTTTTCTAGATACATTTACAATGATAGACAAAGTGTTTTCTCTGTTTTAGGGGTGGCTTTGGGAACGCCTTTAGTTTGGATTATCGCAGGATTTTTAGCGATGAAAACGGGAGAAGTAGACATCATCCAAATGATGAAAAACTATAGTTTGGTATTGCCTGCCTTCATCTTAATTTTTGTATCCACTTGGGTGACCAATGCGACGAATCTCTATTCGGTTGCCTTGACGTTTGCAACCTTGTCGGATAGATGGAGCTATACAAGATGGAGTATATTGGCGAGTCTCGTGGGTACAAGTATGGCACTCGCTGGTTTTTCTGATTATTTCATCGATTTTTTAAATATACTGGCTGTATTTTCTCCTTCCATTGCCGCCATTTATCTCATTGATTTCTTCTACGTCAAACAACAAAATTATCAATTAGAACAAGTCAAAAATTGGGGTATGAATGCCCTTTTAGCTTGGGGGATTAGTTCTATTGTGGCTTTACTCGCCTATTTTGAGATCTTTAGTGTTACAAGTATTTATTATTTAGATTCTTTTCTAATCGCAGGAGTGCTTTATTTCTTTTTGGAAAAGCGAAGATAAGATTGTCGCTATTTGTAGATTTGTCTTCTCATTTTTTAAAACAAACCTCGGATTGTCGCGGATTGAATCCGCCGATACGATATGCATATAACATGATATATTAACTAAAAATAATTAAAAAATGTATGGACATAAAGTTTTAAGGATATACAATGCGATATACGTATCAAGTATTTTGAAAAAGAAACCAAGTATAGTAGTTTTACAAAAAAAGAGTAAATGAATGGACATAAAATCATCAATCAAAGTGGTTTACATTTTATAACGATAACGGTTGTTGGATGGGTTGATGTATTTACTAGACAGCAGTATCGAGATATTATTATTGATAGTTTAAAATATTGTCAAAAAGAAAAAGGCTTAGTCCTTCATGCCTATGTTATTATGAGTAATCATATCCATTTAATTGTTCATGCTAAGGAGACCTATCAATTGTCAGCTATTATTAGAGATTTTAAAAAGTTTACTGCTAAAAAAATCATAAAAACAATTCTTCAAAATCCGAAAGAAAGTAGAAGTGAATGGATCTTACGCTTATTTAAGTATTATGCAAAATACAATTCTAATAATGACACTTATCAATTTTGGCAAAGACACAATAAACCCATTGAATTGATAAGCCCAAAATGGATTCGTCAAAAATTAGATTATATTCATCTCAATCCTGTAAAGAGTGGATTAGTGCAAGATGCAACTCATTATACTTATAGTAGTGCTAAACAATATAAAGGAGAGGAAGGCTTATTGGAATTAAGCATTATTAATTTAGGCGCTACAGAAGGATATATTTTATAATACATTGTACGAGCATAACGCATCGGCGGATACAATCCGCGACGATCCTGAGTTATGAAAATTTATATGATTGAAGTACATCTGGGGTCATGTAATGATGATTTTAGGTGAATAAATTTATAAATGACTATCACAACAATCCAATTGAAAAATGCCGCTATACATAAAACCCAAATATTTAGAACGAGATAATATTTATATTTTTTTGGAGGAAAGTTTATATTCGATAGACAGTTTTTTAGTAGTTATTCTAATGGAGTCCGCTAAAAGAACCGAACTTAAACAAATCGAAGAAATATTTGAATTAAACCTTGATCTTATCAGACCAAATTTTGAAACGCAATGCCCAATGTTTATCGTTCATCTAGAAACATTATATTGGTCAAGTAGTACGCCTCCGTCAGAAAAAGAGGCTTTAAAAAAGGGGCTAGATCATTCAAAAGAGATGTGGTTAGATTACTATTTTGAAAACACCAAACATTGGTCAAAAATAGAAGATGTAATAACAAGGCTTGAAAAATTACTCGTTTTAATAGATGAAAATCCTAATTATCATCTACAAATGAGATACGATAAGGATTTTTTCAAAGGATATTTTACAGATATTTCCTATGATACTGAAGGGCGTTTTACTAGTTTTTATGAAGATATAACAGACATTTTAAGAATTGTTAAAGACCTATTTGCCATGGGGCATAAGTATGTCGTATTTTTTTATTGATATACAGATTTTAGGGCCACCTTAATAATACTCAAAATAATATTCGGTAACATTCAGTGTATGATGATAATATCCTAATTCATATTTTTTGATGATATTGCCTTGTTCATCAAAAAATTCAATCAGTTCACCCATTAATTTTAAGGAACCATCTTTTAGGGTAGAAAAAGTAGAGGTATGTTTTTTATTTCCAGTAATAACTGTTTTGTAAACCGTCTTATTTTCTTTTGAATTTTCATAGAAAGTGGGTGCTCCATTTTGATAGTGTTTTACATAAATCGTCTTTGTTTCTGTAGGCAAATAATCGACTATTTTTTCTAGTGTTTTTTCCCCATTTTCATCATATTCAAAAAAAGTAGATCGAGCTGGAGTATCATCGTTCTTTAAAATTCTTTTTTCCATTAAAAGGTCGCCTTCATAAATAAATTTTCTTTTGCCTAGTTCGTATTCTCCGCTATTAGGGGATAAAGAATATTCCTCTATACATTTATCCCCATCGAACGTTAAAAAGTAAACTGGCTCAGAAGATTCCGATACTAAACTAACTTTATTGGACTGTCTGCTATACTTATATCGCGTAAAAGAAACAGGCATTCGCTTAATTAAGTGTTTTGAATATTTACCCTGAATCAATTCATACTGAATCGTAAAAAGAGAATCTACAGCATAGTCATCCATCCAAGCTTGAACAGCTTCATGATTTTCAAAGGACTGATACGGATGCATTTCTTGTATTTTTAGATGAAGATTATTATCTGCATTTCGGAAAAAGGAAGTCACTGAGATATCTTCTAAGGTAGCATTTTTACGAAAAGAAACGATATGCTTTAATAAGCCTTTTGGAGCATAAAAATAAGCGGTTTTCAAACCTCCTCTTTTTTCCATTTGATCGTTAATAAAAGTCGAATCTTTAGTCAATCTAAAGTCTATTTGTTCTGCGCTATAAATTAGAACAGATTTTACATCACCTTTAAATTTTGGACTATTCAACGGATTTGGGTAAACGATCGTTTGGGCAAAGAGCGAGTAGCTAAAGAAGAGAACACAGCTAGTAAGTAGGGAATTCATTTTCATAGAGTATTTGTATTTATACTACTAAAGATAAGGATTTACTTATATACTTCAAAAATCGTCTATCCAGTAAAATTATTCTTGATGCAACTATGGCATAATTTTTCTTCTCTTTTTAATAGGGGATAGTATTCAGATTAAACGTCTTATCTTTAGAACAGTCCATCTGTAAGAATTTAGTTTTTATGTAGACCTATGAACTATATCTTAAAAGAAGGGTATATTACTATAAACCTCCTTATTTTTACATTTTCAAATACACCCACTTATGCGATCAAGCTTACTTCTATTCTTTTTAAGTTGCCTTTTTCAAGCTAATATTCAAGCACAATCAACTGCCTTAGATGTGTATGCTGTCTTACAAAATAAATGTGCTTCATGTCATTCCAATGCCGATCCTGCTGCTGGTTTGGATTTAGAAGGGAGTGGATCAAGTCTTCAAGCCAAAGCCTTGAAAGTATATCAAAATGTAGTAAATGTAACGCCTTCGAATACTTATGCCGCTAGTAAAGGTTATAAACATATTTATCCAGGGCGAGTAGATAAAAGTTCATTGTTTCGATTGATCCAAGGTGATTTTGAAAACAGTATCGAACTCAATAGCGCAGAAGGCGATCATACTGAAACTGGTGCGTCTGAATTAACCAATGAAGAAAAAGAACTCTTCCGTCAATGGATTGGTTATGGCGCTCCATCTGGAGGAACGGTGGTAGACTTGGATTTAATTGATGATTATTATAGTGGGAATGGAATTCCTTCTTTCCCTGAGAAACCTGCTGCTCCCGATCCATCTGAAGGCTTCCAAATTAAAATGGCTTCCTTTTTATTAGAACCTGATGGCGAAAAAGAATTCTTCCAGAAATATGAACTCGATCTTCCTGAAGATGTAGAAGTGAAACGTATTGATATGAAAATCTCCAATTATTCACATCATTTGATTGTTTATGATTTTACAAATGGAGGAGATCAATTTATTCCCGCTGGATTACGTCTTGATCCTGATCATTCCAATATTGGTTTAGTAACTGCCATACAAGAAGCCACCGATTTGCGTTTACCCGAAAAAACAGCTTTTCGATGGGATAATAATATTGTGCTAGATCTAAATTCTCATTATATTAATTATTCTGCCACGACGACTTATCTCGCAGAAGTGTATATCAATGTCTATACTCAACCCATTGGTACTGCCGAACAAGAAATGCATTCGGAACTCCTCGTCAATTTTGATATTTATATTCCTAATAATGGCAACCCCGTCACTCACGAACAAACCCTAAATTATAATCTGGGTGATATTTACCTCTGGGGAATGATGGGACATACGCACCAATATGGCACAGGCTATAAAGTATATAAACGGGAAGCTGGACAACAAACTGACCTCATTTATGATGCTAGTTGCGCCCAAGGCAATCCCGGTTGTGTATCGCCTTATTTTGATTATCAACACATTCCCATTCGCTATTTTGATAATTTTGAACCCATCAGCATGAATTTTCTAAATGGAATGGTACATGAAGCTTCTTGGGTCAATGATGGCCCTAGTAATGTCTGGTTTGGCCCTACTTCCGATGATGAAATGATGGTTTTGGTCATTATGTATGTGGAATCTTTAGAAGGTTTAACTACAAATACGGAGGAAATTTTATTGGAAGATTGGAATGGCGTACGCGTCTTTCCCAATCCAATGAATGAACAAACAATTTTTGAATTTGATCGTGGCTTAGAAAATAGTACGATTCGTATTTTTGATATGCTGGGTCGAGAAGTACGTTCTCTGGAACAAGGAACGGCTTCTGGAATTGTTATGCAGCGCGATGATTTACAAAAAGGATTTTATGTCTTTCATGTAGAAGATGAACAAGGGCGATTGAAGACAGGCAAATTGGTGGTGGAGTGATACCATTTAATCCATTATAAGTGAAGTTTTTTAAATAATTTTCATCTTACAAAAGAGAGATTCATTTGTTTGTAGATTTTTTAATTCTAGTAGATATTTTCCTTTTTTTAGGAGATGGGCATCTATTTTATTGACCTTTTTAGATACTGGTAAATATATTATTTCGCTTTGTCGATTTTCTATTTTTAATAATTTATAATTGCCTTTAGTTTCAATATAAATAGCTTCTTTTGCTTTGAATTTTCTTCTTACTAAACGATTTTTATTGGGGGAGAAATCGGATTGCGTTAGATGGTAGCCAACTGTATTGATTTTAATCAGTTTTGATTTTTTATTTGAGTTGTCAAGCATTAAATTAATATCATTAACACCTGGTTGAAGCTTTACTTTTAATTCAATATATTTTGATGTTCTATTCCTTAAATTTATTGATTTGGAAGGTAAATCTATATATGGACTAGTTGAATTTAGCGTTATCGAATAATTTTGTGGCGTGAGATTGCTAAGTTCAATAGAAATACACTTCGATTTATTTTCTCTTCCTTCTAAAGATAAGGATTCTTCATTTATGCCAATTTCTGTATCTGAATAAGGGAAAAAATTATATTGATCCATTAAGTCAGTTTCATCGATCATATTTGCATCAATAAGTTGTCCATTTACATCATAAGAATAAATTTTCATACTGTCTAGACTATAGAATCTGGTCTTTCCTACAATGAATAAATGTTCTTTCGATTTATGCATTTCATCTTCCAGCATTTTGTAATATTTCTCATGGCATAATTTTTTATCAGCCATAAAAACTCGATCTATAGAATAAACGGTATTATTTTCTATTCGGATAATTTCAGTATCACTAATCTGGCTGTGTAAGGAAATGGATAGGAATAAAAAAAGAATGAATAGTATATTTTTCACGTGTTTAAAATATTTCTGCACAAATTTAACCATTCTCCTAAATAAAAAAGTCCGAATCTTCTATACAAGACGATTCGGACTTAATATATATTTTATAGCGAAGTTTTATTTACCAAATAACTGCAAATAGCCATCATTATTTGCCACAACAACGATTGGATTATCCGTTGTAGCATTGAGTAATTGAATGGCTTTCACATCACCAGGGACAAAGAAACCACTTTCTAAAGTGGGTACAATTTCAAAATTATACGCTTCATCTACATGAAGCATTAAACCAATACCCGCATCTGCTCGGCTCGTTTCAGCTTCTGTTTGGAACATATTTCCTGCAAGGAGTAATTCTTTTTTCCCATCTTGATTAAAATCATGAAACACCGCACCATTTACAGCCGAAAATTGGGCTTCGGAAGGTAAAACCTTTTTGGTAAATGTTCCACCTTCGTTGACGAGTAAAACGGTTTTGAATAATTTAGCTTGTTTGCTCAAGGATTTTTCTAGCTTTTCTTTCCCATACACTTCATCTAAAGTAGCATTTCCAAAAGAAGCAAAAGTGGGAAATTTCTCGGTTAAAAAAGGCATTTGCTCACTCGAACAATCACGCCCACGTACAGGAAACACTTTATCATCTTGATGAAACGCCAAGACAATATCAGGTGTACCTGAATCATCAAAATCATCACAAAAGACTTGGAAAGGTTTATCTTCGGTTGCTTTAAATTTATGGTTAAGTCCAATATTTCCAGCCAAGAAATCTTGATCGCCATCGCCATCTATATCCATTGCTTTGATACAAGACCACCAGCCTTCTGTATTGGCAAGACCAAATTTATCACTAGCATCTGCAAAACGTCCTTCTTTATTTTCCCAAACCATAATGGGTGTCCATTCTCCTGCTGCTACTAAATCTTGATCGCCATCACCATCTATATCTGTCCATGAAGCTGAAGAAATCATGCCTGCTTTTTGTAAGTCAGGAGCTATTTTTGAAGTAACATCTTGAAAGGTTCCTCCATTATTTTGAAGGAGATAACTTTTTGGATTACGAGGATATTCTTGTGGTACTACACGTCCTCCAACAAATAAATCTTGATCGCCATCGCCATCATAATCTGCCGCCACTACACAAGACCCACTCGCATCTATTGTAGGTAAAGTTGCTTTGGTGAAATTTCCTTTCCCATCATTTTTGTATAGACGGTCTTGATACATAGATTTATTTTTTTCAAATTCATTGCTGCCACTCACCACGTATAAATCCAAGTCACCATCTTGATCTGCATCAAAAAATGTGGCGCCAATATCTTCATATTTAGCATCTTGTCGAAAAGCTTCTCCTAAAGCCTGACTAAACTGTCCTAATTTTTTTTGTAGAAATAAACCACCAAATTGATTAGCAGCTCCACCCACATAAATATCTTCTAAGCCGTCACCATCCACATCTGCTGTTGCCAAAGCTGGTCCATTTTGAGACATTTTATGCGGTAATAAAATTTCTGTTTTAAAATCGTCATAATAAGCCTCGGAGTGTTTAAAATTGATCCGTGATTCAGGAGTTATGTTTTTTAACATAGAAGTAACCACTTCATCTTTAGGGGCGCGTTGAGTAGCATTTGACTTTTGGAGTGTAATGAGTTGATTTGCTGTAATGTTTTCTTGCACTTCATAGCTTCCATCCCACCATATGATCTCCACTTTATCTACAGTAGTAATATCCCCCAAACCAAAATGAACGATGGGTTCACTGTTGGATTGATAGCCTCTTGCGGTAAACAATTCTTGATATTGGATACCATCTTTGGTATGAATTTTAATTTTTCCTCCAATCCCATGAGGATTTCCTTTCGCGCCTTTAAATTTAAAATTGAGTACATTTTTACCGCGTTCTACACTTGTATTTCGATAGATAAAGGGTTCATCTACCATATTGCTGACTACTAAATCGAGGTCACCATCTAAATCCAAATCTCCATACGCTACACCATTGGAATAGCCTTTAAAACCAAAACCCCATTTATCCATTACTTTCTCAAATTTAAGATTTCCTTTATTCTGAAAAACGTAGTTTTTAATAGGATTACTTGGTACAAGAGAGATCATTTGATCTAAACTCATTCGTCCTTGGCTTTCTTTGGTCAAACGATTGCCTTCATGCTGGAAATCACGGTCTTTTGCATCGCGCATTATTCCATTGGCAACAAAAATATCTTTATGTCCATCGTCATCTAAATCAACGAGTAAAGTTCCCCAACTCCAATCTGTTTTATTAACGCCTGCAAATTGAGCAATATCCGAAAAGTAGCCATTTCCACGATTAATTTGGAGCGAGTTACGCATGTATTGAGGCTGCATGCCCACTTTGAGTAAATCTTCAAAGGCATAGCGATCCATAGGCTTCATATTCACAATAGCGCGACTTCTCGACTCGGGCAACATTTCTACTTCATACATGTCTAAATAACCATCATTATTTATATCTGCCATATCTACTCCCATTGCAAAGAAAGAACAATGTGGAAAATGCGCTTTTAGCTTCTCCGTAAATGTGCCATTTCCATTATTTTCAAAGTAAAAATTATCGACTTCAAAATCATTGGTCACATAAATATCAGGATAGCCATCTCGATTGACATCACCAAAAGTAAGTCCTAATCCATAAGCCCAATTGGAGATACCAGCTTGACGAGTGACATCTGTAAAGGTACCATCTCCATTATTGCGATATAAGTGATCTGAATCTTGTTTTTCTCGATTTGGATCAGGGTTTTTGCGCCATTTTCGCATATCGCCATAAGGCACTCTAGGTGTTCCAAGTGGAACATTCAGTACATAACAATCTAAATCTCCATCCAAATCATAATCAAAAAATGCTCCGAGCGTACTCACAGCAGCATCTGCTAGTCCATATTCAGCGGCTTTTTCTGTGAAGGTCAGATCTCCATTATTAATATAAAGTAAATTGGTACGATCTGTAGCAGATTTCATATTTTCACCACCGCGACAAATGTAAATATCTTCATATCCATCATCATTTATATCTACAATAGAAACGCCTGTTGACCAACCGCCTACTTTTTTCAAACCTGAATCAAATGAAATATTTTTAAATTTCATTTTTCCTTCATTGATATACAACCCTGGCATGCCTTCATTAGAAACAAAAACCAAATCAGGTAAATCATCGTTGTTCAAATCACCAACCGCCACTCCACCACCAGAATAAATATAATTATTGTTGGTTAGGTTGTTTTGAGCAGTTTCTTTGATTTCATTTTTAAAATAAATCTGTGTATCTACTGATCTTAAGGCTTGAAACAAAGGAGAAGAAGCATCAAACGGAAGGCTATGATCTTCGCTACCACAAGAATGAAGTAGTAAAAGTGTTAAAATGATAGGGATCAATCTTAAATATGTCATAGGAAGTTTACTTTGAAATTAGGGATTTGACACAAATTATAAATATCTCATATTTAATGCCAAACTATTCACTTGCAAAATTAAGGTTAAACTATTGAAAAATAATGCTCTAAAAATTATTTTTTTCCTACTTCTAGTTTTATTTTCATATGTTTAAATTATTGTCGTGAGCCGACTTCAAGTCGTCTTACGATTAGTTTAATCATTATTTTGTGTGTCTATTTATAGTCATGGATGTTTCATGTGTTTAAAATTTTTCAGTAGCTAAAATTTGCAGAAAAATTTCTGCACACATGTAAGCACTGCGTTCTCGCATAATATTTTTTAATCATACCCTTGTGTGTTATTTATGATTAATAAATATCATGCTCGTTTCATTATATTTATTGTTCATCAAAGCTCCTTCTTATAATGGCAAAGTTATTTCCTCAACTCACCGATACTCTCACCCAATTTATACAAGAACAAGTTATATTTTTTGTTGGAACAGCTGCTCCCACGGGGACAGTCAATGTATCTCCGAAAGGAATGGATTCACTACGCATCCTCACGCCTAATCGCCTTATTTGGCTTAATCTCACAGGTAGTGGTAATGAAACTGCTGCTCAAATTTTACAGCAAAATCGAATGACGATTATGTTTTGTTCCTTTGGAGAAAAGCCTTTGATTTTAAGAGTTTATGGAACAGCAAGCATCATCCATCCTTCAGATGAAAATTGGCAGGATTTAATTGCGCAATTTCCAAATTATTCTGGTGCAAGACAAATCTTTGATGTAAGCATTGAACAAGTACAAACCTCTTGTGGATTTGCCGTTCCTAAAATGGATTTTGTTAGTGATCGAGATCAACTCACGAAATGGGCCACACATAAAGGAGAAGAAGGAATTCAACAATATTGGAAAGATCGAAATACGGTGAGTTTGGATGGTTTTAAAACAGACTTGAGTTAACAAAACAAGATTTCTGCTGTTAGCTATTCAATCGTTTCATCTTAAAACTACACCAATGTCTCCCATTCTACTTGCCTTAATCGTTAGTGTTGCCATTAATTTATTTGTTTTCATTTTCGCTTATCGTTTGCAAACGGATAAACTGACAGATATTACCTATGCTTGTACCTTTGCCTTATTGGCCTTATTTTTTTGGTGGCGTGGGATGGAAAAATATAGTCTATTCAAAGTGGCTTTATTGACAATGGTTGTTATTTGGGCCATACGATTGGGAATGTATTTACTTAGACGAGTGATGCTAAAAGGAAAAGATCATCGCTTTGATGCTTTTCGGCACATTTTTGTACGTTATCTACGCTTTTGGATGCTACAAGCTACAAGTATTTGGGTGATCGCATTGCCTTATATTGTTGGATTAAGTGCTACTGCTGAAGAAGTGAGTATGGTAGAACAAAGTCCTCTGTTGTATATTGGAATTACCATTTGGGCAGTAGGTTTTTTAATAGAGACGATTGCAGATGCACAGAAATTTAAATTCCGAATGAATAAAGTCAATGATGGAAAATTTATGGACAAAGGTTTATTTAGTATCGTACGCTTTCCTAATTATACAGGTGAAATATTCGTATGGGTTGGTGTATTTTTAACGCTTATTCCCATTTTACAAGGAGTTGAATGGGCAACTATCATTAGTCCATTATGGATTATCTTTTTATTGACCAGTCTAAGTGGTGTTCCTTTTCTAGAACGATCCAATGATAAACGTTATGGGCATCTTCCCGAATTCCAAGCCTATCGGAAGAATACGAAGAAAATGATCCCTTATTTGTACTAAAAAGTATATGACAAAAGTAGGAATTTCGTCTATTGGCTTGTCTTATAAATGGTATCCTTTTTGAGACTTAACATTTATACATGAGAAAACAACTACTTTATCTATGCTTACTCTCCTTTTCTACGCTTTTTGCACAAACGGAAAAAGAGCTGCAGCTCTCCTTCTCCCCCACTTTTGAAAAGCAATCAATTCTAATTTTAGAAGAACAATCATCTGTTTATGGAGCAGATAGTATTCAAATAACTGCTTTAAAGTTTTTCGTGTCGGCTATTGCTTTCTATCAAAAAGATCAAGTCGTTTTTGAAGAAGAAAATAGTTATCATTTGATTGATATAGAGGATATGAATAGTTTGAATATTCCTTTAGTTGTTCCTGAAAATTTGGAATTTGACGCTGTTCATTTTAATCTTGGGATAGATAGTTTAACGAGTGAAGCAGGCGTTTTTGATGGTGCTTTAGATCCTACCAACGGGATGTATTGGACTTGGCAAAGTGGGTATATTAATTTTAAATTAGAAGGTACCAGTCCCATCTGTCCAGTACGAAAAAATGCCTTTCAGTTTCATTTGGGTGGTTATCGCGCTCCTTATAATTTACTACAAAAAATACATCTAAATTGCATCAATCCTAGTGATGATATACACATTAATATCGCCATTGACCAATTTTTAGACCAGATTAAACTAAGTGACACCTATGAAATTATGAGTCCCAATAAAGAAGCTTTAACTTTGGCAAAACAACTACCTACTATTTTTTCAATTGTAGAATGAGGTATACTTTTTCTTATATTATTTTCGTCAGTCTTTTAAGTCTAGCTTTTCTATGGAAAGCTCCAGATTTCTTTGCCTATCCAGATTATTTTCCTGAGCTACAATATAATGTAGAACGCAATCCCATCACCACTGAAAAAACAGCATTAGGTCGAGCTTTATTTTTTGATCCTATTTTATCAAAAGATAGTACGATTTCTTGCGCTTCTTGTCATTCGCCTTTTAATGCCTTTGCACATACCGATCATGATTTGAGTCATGGTATTCGAGATCAAATTGGTACGCGAAATGCGCCTGCTATTTTCAATATGGCATGGAAACGAAACTTCATGCGCGATGGAGTCATTAATAATTTAGATTTATTGGCACTTGCTCCGATTAGCGACCAAAAAGAAATGGATAGTGATATAGATTTGGTAGTAGAGCGATTGCAAGAAAGTGTTATTTATCCCTCTCTATTTAATGCCGCATTTGGTGATAGTACGATTACTGGGCCCAATGTCTTGCGCGCACTCTCGCAATTTCAATTATCGCTTATATCTGCGAATTCAAAATACGATCAAGTCAAACGTGGAGAAGCTAAATTTACAGATCAAGAAAAAAATGGCTATGCTCTTTTTCAAAAAAACTGCTCTTCTTGTCATCAAGAACCCTTATTTACAAATGATGATTTAGCCAATAATGGGTTGCCCATAGATACGACACTAAATGATTTTGGTAGATGGGACATGACACAATTGTCAGAAGATAGTTTATTATTTGTAGTACCTTCACTACGCAATTTAAGTTTTACCTATCCTTATATGCACGATGGTCGATTTAAGAAAATTCGTCAAGTACTCGATCATTATACCGATGGTATTCATCATAGCCCTACTTTATCCAAAGAGCTAAAAAAACCTATCCTTTTAAGCCCCAATGAAAAGACCGATTTGATTGCTTTTCTACTTACATTGGATGATAAATCCTTTGTTTTTGATCAAAAACATCAATTCCCAAGAGAAATCCTACTTCAAAAGTAGGATTCCTTACTTTTTAATTGTCTAAATAATATAAAAACCCTAGAGTTAGTACAATTGACCCAAATAGAAAGAGTAATACTATTTACAACTCTAGTGGTGTTGTAGTTGATCAATCTTTTGTATTCATCTACGGCATAACTCAAAAAAACAAAACACACATGCGAAAAATTCTACTTTTCACAAGCCTATACTTGTTATCTACTTTTACACAGGCACAATTCGATCCTGTTGTTACTGCTTGGCTTCAAAATACGACTGGAACAGGAAGTTATTATGTACAAGGAAATTCGACTGCAATTAATAACAATATCCTTTATAATTGTCAAAAAGTTGAGTTTTCTAATAATGGAGATTGGGTTTACATTACTACAACTGGTATACCCGCTTATCCAACAGGTCCTTTTTTAGATGGTAATCCTTCACAAGCATCTAATCAAAATGCTATTTTTCGTTTTCCATTAAATCCAGTTGAAGAAACAGGTACACCAACAGTAACTACCCCTGGCAACATCGGCGTTTTCATCAATGGCGTCGCCCTATTTGATTATAGAGATGGCGTCGCATGGAACACAAATTCTAATTCGATCTGTGGTGGTCCTGGTAATCCTCCTTGTGGTCCTCCAGGTACGACTACTTATTGGAATCGTGATGCTGTTCCAGCAGAAATGGCTGGTTTTGATTGTGCAAAAGGACATCCAGCAATGGGCAATTATCATCATCATCAAAATCCTTCTGCTTTTAAGTGGGATTTAAGTGTTGTTTCTAATATTTGCGATTTATATGATGCGGACGCACTATATACCATTGATCCTGCACAACATTCTCCTTTAATAGGTTTTGCGTATGATGGCTTTCCCATTTATGGTGCGTATGGCTACAAAAATGCAGATGGAACGGGAGGCATTGAACGAATCAAATCGGGTTATCAATTACGAAATATTACACAACGTACGCATTGGGCGGATGGAACTAATGTACCTGACGGTCCCAACGTAAGTGCTACTTATTTTTTGGGTTATTTCCGTGAAGATTATGAATGGGTGGCACAAACTGGTGATGACTATTTAGATGAGCATAATGGTCGTTTTTGTGTGACACCTGAATACCCTAATGGAACTTATGCATATTTTGCAACCGTAGATTCTAAATGGAATTCAGCTTATCCGTATGTAGTAGGCCCCACTTTTTATGGTGAATATGCCAATCGGAGCGTCAATAGCATTAATGAAGCTACAACAGTTTATACACCTCCTGTATGTGCTACTGATCTTTTTTTGACGGGCCCAATTGCAAGTGGAATTTATCAAGTAAGCAATAGCATAGAAGCCAATGGTTCCGTTGGAACTCCTGACAATGTGGTATTACAAGCGAATGAAATATTACTCTCTGAAAATTTTGAGGTTTCCCTAAGTGGAGAGTTTTTAGCAGAAATCGCTCCTTGTGGTTCTTTTTCAAGTAGTGAGACACAAGCATTAATTAGTTTTTATAATCCTTTAGCAGATGTTATCGTCTTACAGGTAAATGGATTACTTCGTCAAGATGTAAACGTTAGATTAAAAGATGGCAACGATCAATTAGTTGAAGAAGTACAAATCAATCAAGGAAGTACTATTCAATATTTGGATACGCAGACTTTATATGATGGTGATTATTGGATAGAGATTGGAGAAAACGATAGTATCAAAAGACGAAAAATTTCGATCATTCGAGAGTAGGAATAAAACCATTTCTATAAAAAATAGCATTTTCAAAGTAGGATTTAGGAATCTTACTTTGTCTAAAAGATAAATACCATTTCCTAAATCCTACAATATGCGAAAAACATTTACTTTTCTAAGTTTTCTATTTGTGGCAATCAGCCTACAAGCTCAACTTCATCCAGCTATCACCGCTTTTTTACAAAACACTACTGAAACAGGTAGTTACTATTTAGAAGGCAATCCGAATACCATTGAAAATAACATCTTAGTCAACTGCCAAAAAGTAGAATACTCAGATGATTATGTGTATGTTCATACCAAAGGAGTTCCTGCTTATCCAACGGGACCTTTTCAAGATGGAAACCCATCTCAGGCACAAGATCAAAATGCTATTTTTAAAATCCCCTTAAATCCTCAAGCTAATACAGCTAATCCTATTGAAACGAATCCTGGCAATATTGGTGTTTTTATCAATGGTGTAGCACTATTCGACTGGCGAGATGGAGCCGCATGGAATCCACAAACTAATGCATTATGTGGAGGGCCTGGAAATCCTCCCTGTCCAGGAGGGCCTATGGCACAAATGGATTGGAATAGAGATGCTATTCCTGCCGAACGAGCTGGTTTCGATTGTGCGAAAGGACATCCAGCTATGGGGAATTATCATCATCATCAAAACCCTTCTGCTTTTAAATTGGATTTAGATGTTATTTCTGATGTTTGTGATATTCATGATGCAGATGGCTTATATACGATAGATTCAAGTATGCATTCTCCATTAATCGGATTTGCTTATGATGGCTTTCCAATTTATGGGGTTTATGGGTATAAAAATACAGATGGAACGGGAGGTATCACTCGTATGAAAACAAGTTATTTTTTACGTACCCCATCTACACGCGAAAATGGCCCTGATGTAAATACATATCCAATGGGATATTTCAAAGAAGATTTTGAATATGTTAATCAAAATGGAGAAGATTATTTGGATGAGCATAATGGACGTTTTTGTGTGACGCCTGAATATCCAGATGGTACGTATGCTTACTTTGCGACCGTAGATGAAAATTGGAACTCAAAATATCCCTATGTGGTAGGACCTACCTTTTATGGGCAAGCACAAAATCGAAAAGTCAATAGTGTAACTGAGGCGACAACTGTTTATGATGGAACGACCAATACTACCAATTTAGATTTTCGTCCTTTAAATTTGAATATATTTCCCAATCCTGTTTCAGAATTATTAACAATACAAATAGTGGGAATTGCCGATCAAGATATTCAAGCGGAATTATTTGACTTGACTGGTAAACTAATGATGACTTCTAAAATCAAGAAAGGGAGTACAATTGCCTATTTTGATTTACAAACCCTTTATGCAGGTACTTATTTTGTAAAACTTACAAAAGATAATCGTTCTACTACCCAAAAAGTAGTGATTACTCGATAAAGATATTACTCCATAAGAGAAACGTTTAATTAAAAGTGAAAAGGCATCTCTACCCATAATGGTAAGGATGCCTTTCTTTTTTTCACAAGTGAACGTTTGTTCTAATTTTTAATTATAGACAACTTCTTTTGATCTTGAATTTGATTTCCTTGGCTAATTCTGAGGGTATACATCCCCGAATAGAAGGTATTGGTATCAATATAAGCGATAGTGGTTCCAGCATTAATAAAGGCAGTATGCATTAGCGTGCCATTTGCAGCAAATAATTCAATGGTTATTTTCTGTTTGACTAAGCCTTTTGCCTGTACGACTACCAAATCGGTAGCAGGATTAGGGAAGATGGTATATTGAAGCGGCACCATAGACGGCTTTTTAGTAACTATAAAGTCTTCCATTGGTACAATTTGATCTTCTGTTGAAGTGGCTTTTGCTACAATATTTAGCATTCCATTATTAATATTTATGGTATAATCTTCCACTTCGCCAAAAAGGAAGTACCCACAAGAAGCAGGAATACTATTTCGTTTCATGGCTACCCGCATTCGAGTTGTAATATTCAACGAATCGGAAGGTATAGTAAATCTACGAGTGATACTTGATCGTCCTTTTGCTCGAACTACCAATTCACCATTATCGTCAAAATCACCATCTTGATTATAATCAATCCATACTCTCCAATATTCTTGAAATGCACTACCAGAGAACCCTGGTGTTAAGACGACTCTAACTCTATCTCCAGTCGTTTCTTGAGTAGAAAGGCTCGTAAAATCAGCATACCCATTATCATTTCCAGATTTGTTATTGATGTCGCCAATCCTTACTGCTTCAATCCATTCTGCACTTGTATCACTACCTGAAGATGCACAGTAGGATACTTCCAAACAAGCATCTAGAGGGTCATCTGGACAAGGATCATCTGCATCACAAGTACCATCTTGATCACTGTCTACATACGTACCTACACAATCACAATTTCCATCATAGATATCATCATTCGTGCAAGCATCTCCATCATCACAGGATTGTCCTGTTAAATCACAGGTAGGAATTTCTTCTTTTGCAATGATAATAGTGTAATCTTCTACTTCTCCATAATTAATATTACCACAGGCTGAAGGAGCAATATTCCATTGCATAGCCACTCTCATTCGAGTAGTTCGTTCGATTAAACCTTGGGGAATAATGATCGTCTCATTTATAGTGAGACTACCGCTTGTGGATACAACTTTTTCACCTTGATCTGCAAAATCTCCATCACCATTAAAATCAATCCAGACACCCCAATGTTCTACATAAGAGCCACCTAAAAATCTAGGTGTTAAATGTACTTCAATACTATCTCCACTATAAAATTGAGTAGATAGATGCGTGTAATCACCATAACCCCCATTATTTCCTGATTTATTATTGATACTCCCAAATTCTACAGCTTCAATCCATTCATAACTGGTATTATTTGCCGAAGCGGCACAATAATCAACTACAGTAATTGAATCACAAGAATTATTAACATCGTTTGGACAAGGATCTTCTATATCACAAATATCATCATCATCACTATCTAAAAATGCTCCAATACAATTGCAATTCATATCATAAACATCATTTACAGTACAAGCATCCAAATCATCACAAGGACTTCCAAGGATACAATTACCAAACGTCAGATCTAAGGAATCACAAATCGAATCGTTATCACTATCCAAAAATATTCCCGCACAATTACAATTCGCATCATAAACATCATTAATAGTACATTCATCAAGGTCATCACAAGAATTACCTTCTGTACAGCTATACAACAATTCACCATCACAATTTTCATCTATATCATTATCTGCAATTTCAGTAGCATTAGGATGGATTGAAGCGTCGTTATCATTACAGTCTTCATCGGAGTAAAATCCATCATTATCTGCATCTACTAGTCCTTCATATACAGTTGTGTTTTCATTGACTGAATTGGCTTTTCGATTGGCATACATTCCATAAAATGTAGGGCCTACTACATAAGGATAAGCCGAATTCCAATTTTCGTCTACTGTTGCGAAATAGGCATAAGTTCCATTTGGATATTCTGGGGTTATACAGAATCGTCCGTTATGTTCATCTAAATAATCATCATCATTCGGATGAGCTACATATTCGTAGTCTTCTCTGAAATAGCCTAAAAAATAAGTAGCATTCACCGCTGGTCCATTGGTACGCTGGGTCATTTCTCTTAATTGATAACTAGACTTAATACGAACTATACCACCCGTACCATCTGCATTTTTGTAGCCATACGCACCATAAATGGGGAAGCCATCATACGCAAATCCAATCAAAGGGGAATGCGATGTGGGGTTAATCGCGTACAAGCCATCCGCATCATAGACATTACAAATGTCAGAAACCACATCCAAATCTAGTTTAAATGCCGAAGGGTTTTGGTGATGGTGATAGTTGCCATTAGCGGGGTGCGCTTTGGCACAGTCGAAACTCCCCATTTCTGCCAAAACAGCGTCTCTATTCCAATCCATCGAGGCAGCAAGACCACCAGGGCAAGGAGGATTGCCAGGGCCACCACAAAGGGCGTTGGTAGAAGGGTTCCATGATACCCCATCTCTAAAATCAAAGAGGGATACGCCATTGATAAAGACGCCGATATTTCCACCTGTCGTCGAATTTGCTGTTCCAGTATTGGCTTGAGGATTCAGTGGAAATTTATAAATAGCATCTTGGCTTTCAGCTTGAAAAGGATTACCTATAAATGGGCCGGTTGGATAGGCAGGAATTCCATTAGTATGGACATACACAAAGTTCTCTGAATATTCTACTTTTTGACAATTGTAAAGGATATTATTGTCGATTGGAATGGGATTTCCAGACATATAATAACTTCCCGTTTCGGTGGTGTTTTGCAACCAAGCTGTAATGGCAGGATTTTCTTGACTATAAACGAAAGAAGGAATTACACTTAATAAAATGAATACGGTAAAAATTCTCATCTAGAACAGATTTGGGTTATAAAAATGATAACTTAATTATGGGGAGCGGGCGAGTAGATAGCTACTCTTATGTGTTCTAGTGAAATGTCTTTTAAGTGGGGATTTTTTGAAGGGAACAATGTAAAGACATGCGTAAAAAGGAAAGACCTACTTTGAAGTCGATTTTTTTCAAAAAAAATCTAATGCCATTGAAACGTATTAAAGAAGAGCGTTTTTCATCTAAAGAAATGTTGGAAGACGAATATTCATCTTCCAACATTCAACTATTTATTCTTATTCTATCAATATATCATCCGCAAATACACCATCCAATTGCCAAGAGAGGCAACGTAGACTTCCACCCATAAAACATACGTTCTCAGCAGGTACTTCGACTACTGTTTTTGAAGTGTGCGATTGAATGAAATTCAACATTTCTTGATCGTGCATATCATTGAAGGTGGGTACATAAATGAAGTCATTCGTTACCAAGGAATTCACATAAATATTACAAGCCGAACTAAAACCACCCCATTCTTCAAAGGTGTAATAATCAGGAACGATGACGATTTCTACCCCTGGAAAAGCATTTCTCAATTCATTAATAATTTTATTTTTGACACTTACTGGTTGATCGTGTAATAAAAGTTTATTGTCTTCGACCCACATCAGCATTCCATCCGCATGTCCTGTCGCATCGCCCGGTGTTTCTTTAATGATCGCGACTTGTTGCGCATTCAATAAATTTTTAAGTCTATTTTTGGCTTGTGCTTTGGTCAATTGAGGATTATCATATAAAAAACGATCGGTCAGCACCACTTTTCCTTTTCCATTATCTACGATGTTTCCACCATCAAGAATAAGCGATGATTTTTTTCCATATTGCAAGCCTACTTTTCGATACCAGTTTTCAAAGCTATTATCAATGTAATTTGCATCTGCTACACTCAAGTAATCGGGTAAGTAATTAAATTTTACTTGATTTCCAGCGATTACTGGAGAAAAGTCACGTATCCAAATATCGCCAATATTGGCTTCTACTAAAACATAATTGGGTACTTTGCCTTGGTAATACGGCTTCGTTTTTTGATCCACTAAAATGATTACTTCATCTCGTCCATCAATTTTATTAGCATAATCAATTTGAAAATCGACGATATCTTGAAATACTTCTTTGTAATAATTATTATCCACAGATGGCGCTGCCAACACAATGACTTGCGCATTAGGGTTAAATTTTCGAGTGTCTATTTCTGTAGATTCTATTGTTTCCATATCAGTAGTAGGAATGCTCAGTTCTTCTTTTGAACAAGAAGTGATTACTAGACTTAACATTATTGCTTGAATAAAAAGCATCATTAGATTTTTCATGTTTGAGAAATTTGGACTCGATATATTAGTTTATCTTCTAAGCAAAACTTTAGTTCGAATCAAATATTCAAAGACGAGTTTAAAACTCGTTGGATATGTTTCGGCGAAGTTGGGAAACTTCGCCAATCACTACATTTTATTTGACTAAAAGAAAAAGAATTTACTTTTTAGATTACTTCATTAACATCGAGTAATGTGATTAATAATTGATTTACACTCCAAACTTCCATCAATTTAGCACGCCTTAAAAGTATAATTCACCAAAGGAATCATTCCCTCCTTGAACGATATAATTTTAGGAATAAATGCCATTCACTCCCAAAATTAGTCCATTGAAGGAAAAAATAAGTAGTTCTTCAAAAGTATAATTATCTTACAGTTCTTAATAGTTGGGCACGAATAAATTTACATTCATAATTCCTCGAATTAGCTCAATTAACTTCCCACCAGAGGTGGACAGGCATTTTCAATGACTTACCTGTCCGCCATGACAGGCGGGTAATTTTCACTATTTCAAGGAAAGTAAATTTATTTTCTCCGCGTGCCTTTTATGCAATTAAAACGAATTCATATCCATATACTATTGTGGGCTTTTATGCTCTTATTTGTTTTTGACTATCATTGGTTTGAGGTGAGTTGGATCACTGCATTAGGGCATAGTTTAATAGAGGTCATTAGTTATGCTATCTTATTTTATGGCACTCAATTCTTGTATCGACGCTTTAAAGATCAGCTATTCCTTTTTATTGTTGCGCTTCTTTTCATGGTGGCAATTTATATAATAATTATACGATTTACAGGTTTAGAATTTTTCTTTTATGAAGCAGAAGGATGGCGTAATATTTTTTCGATGGTCTTAAATGCAATTCTATTTTGTGGATTAGCAATATTATTTGAAATCAAAGAAAATCGAGATGCCATTCAACAAAAAAATCTGGAATTAGATGCAAAAAACAAGGAACTTCAATTGCATATTTTAAAAGGCAAAATCAATCCACATTTTATTTTTAACACCTTAAATAATTTGACAGCTTTAATTGTAAAAAAAGATGAACACGTTCCTGATTTCATCAATGAGTTTTCTACCCTTTTACGCTATAGCATTGATGAAGAAGGGACGAAAGATATTTCATTAGAAAAAGAAGTAGAATGTATCAAATCTTATTTTGCATTATTAGAAATGCAACAGCCATTGGCGCAAGACATTGATTTTTATGTAGAAGGCGAACTAAAAGGCAAAAAAATTAGCCCGTTTATTATTACTAGTTTAGTTGAAAATGCTATTAAACATAGTGATATACAATACAATGACGATGGTCATTTACATTTTCATTTAAGTTGTGAAGAGGAGCGTATTCAAGTAAGAATCAGTAATAGTTTTCAAACCCAAGAAAAACGAAATAAAAGTCAAGGTTTGAACTTAATTCGTAGTAAATTAGATTTACAATATCCTGACGAATATCAATTAGATATTGAACAAAATGATTCAGTTTATCAGTGTAGATTAAGTATTCATTCTCCAAAAGTAGTAGCGGTATGATAAAATGTTTGATT
This sequence comes from Saprospiraceae bacterium, assembly GCA_020628645.1. Classification (GTDB taxonomy): domain Bacteria; phylum Bacteroidota; class Bacteroidia; order Chitinophagales; family Saprospiraceae; genus JAHDES01. The sequence continues at coordinate 27,511 of JAHDES010000039.1, read as the reverse complement.
GTAGATGACGAACAGTTGGCTCGAAGGCTTCTTCGAGATTACTTGAGTGCCTTTGAGGGCTTCACTGTGGTAAGAGAATGTGAATCTGCGATCCAAGCCGTTCAATTTTTATCAACTCATGAAGTTGATTTGTTGTTTTTGGATATTAATATGCCGCATTTATCTGGAATGGAGCTATTGCGACAAACGCCTAATCTACCGATGACGATACTGTGCACCGCTCATTCGGAATATGCTTTAGAAAGTTATGATTTAGATGTGGTGGATTATTTGCTCAAACCCATCGGGCTCGCCCGTTTTACCAAAGCCATCACCAAAGTACTGGCTCGAACAAATGAAAAACCGCTATTAACAAGCCCACCAACAGAAGATGCTAGCTTTTTTGTAAAATCTGATTATAAAAAAATCAAAATTATTCCTTCCGAAATTCGTTTTATTGAAGCAATGGAAAAATATGTACGTATACATTTAAGGAGTGATAAGGTAATGACCTTGCTTTCGATGTCTGCTATTTTAAAAAAGCTAAACCCACAAAAATTTCTACGCATTCATCGCTCATATATTATCAATAAAGAAGCCGTTTCTGCTATAGAAGGCAATATGCTCGTCATTGATGAAAAGAAATTGCCAATTAGTAAAGCAAATAAACATTTGATAGCGAAATTTGAGGAATAGTCGATTTAAGAATATTTGCAAATAGAAAAGTTGTTCGCAATTTGGATAAAAATAATATCCTTCCTTTCTCTCTCCAAACTATAATTAGGTCAAAAATTCCCACATTTTAAGACATTTTAACATCTGCCCTTCTTCTTTAATATTTCCTTATTGTTTATTAGGACTTCGTTAATGATTTCGTATTCAAATAGTTGCTATAATTGTGATATACAAAGGAAATATCCTTTTATACAGTGTTAACAATCTAAATTTTACGACCATGATGAGATCAACAGGCATAGTACAAGAGAAAAAAGACCAGCGTAAAGCAAAGCGTGTTGCAATTTGGATTCACGCCATTTTGTTTGTAGGATTTGCGTTCCCATTCATGAGTCATACCTTAGAGGAAGAACCTAAATATGAATCTGTAATCGAGATAGATTTCACCGATTTTCAATCAAGCGCTGCAAAATCGAGTACCAAGAAAGCCACCCCTGATGCCCCTAAACCTGTAGAAGAGCCTAAATTGGAAGTGAAACCGACTCCAAAAGCAGCTCCTACAGCTAAACATAAACCTGTTATAGAGACGAAAAGCCCTGAAGCCCCAAAAATCAAAACCGCTCCTAAAGTAAGTGAACAACCTAAAAAAACACCAAAAGTAGAGGTCATCCCAGCAGATAAAGCTCCAGAAACACCCGTAGAAGAAGTGGTTGAAGTAGCCGAAGAAGCCCCTAAAGCTACCAGTGGTACACCTTCAGATGCAGGAGAAGGTACAAGTGGTACTTCTGATACTGGCAATGCCGAGACGGATGGTAAAGCAGACAAAGGCGATAGTGGAATGGATTTTTCAGGTGATGGATTATTTACTCGACGCGTGATTTATCGTGCAGATATTAAAAAATTAGCACAAGAAGAAGGTAAAATCGTTGTTAATCTTTGTGTCAATAATGAAGGAAAAGTGATTTATACCGAATTTAATCCAGAAGAATCTACCATCAATAGTCCTAAATTAGTCAATCGAGCTCAGTTGGCTACCCGTAAATATAGATTCGAGCGAGATTATACCGCACCGACTAAACAATGTGGAAAATTAACTTTCCTATTTGTGTTAGAATAAAATAAAGAATAAAAATATCCCATACCGATAACATCCCCCATAAACCATTGATCCATTGAGAAGGTACTGATGCCAATGCTGTAAAGTATTGGCATCTTTTTTTGTAGAAAAATTTATCTGTTTTCTCCACCTTGATTTCTAGCTTTTCGTTATCTTGCAAGCGAACAATAAGCGTTTTCATGCCGACTAAAAAGCTTTTTCTATTAGATGGACATGCTCTTGTCTATCGTGCCCATTATGCCTTTATTACGCGTCCATTAATCAATTCGAAAGGACTCAACACCTCTGCCATTACAGGTTTTGTTCGTACACTTTGGGATTTAATGCGGTCGCAAAACCCCAGCCATATTGCGGTTTCATTTGATTTGAGTGGCCCTACTTTTCGAAATGAATTATACCCTGAATACAAAGCTAATCGGCAAGAACAACCTGAAGATATTACTATTGCATTTCCGTATATACGAGAAATCATCAAAGCATTTAAAATCCCCATTATCGAAAAACAAGGCTTTGAGGCGGATGATGTGATTGGTACAATAGCTAAAAAAGCAGAAAAAGAGGGCTTCAAAGTTTATATGGTAACACCAGATAAAGACTATGCTCAATTAGTATCAGAAAACATCTTTATGTATAAACCTTCTCGTCAAGGAAATGGCGTGGATATTTTGGGTGTACCTGAAGTCTTAGAAAAATGGCAAATCAAACGCGTCGATCAAGTAATTGATGTGTTGGGTTTACAAGGAGATGCGGTAGATAATATTCCAGGCATTCCAGGGATTGGTGCTAAAACAGCCGTTAAATTATTGGATAAATTCGATAGTTTAGAAGGGCTTTTAGACAATACCGATCAACTCAAAGGCAAGCAAAAAGAAAAAGTTATTGAATTTGCGGAGCAAGGTCGTTTATCTAAAGTTTTGGCAACCATTGACATAAATGTGCCGATTGATTTCAAGGCGGAAGAATATACGATTGATCCTTTTGATCGAGAAAAATTATCAGCTCTTTTTAAAGATTTAGAATTTCGTTCACTCGCAAAAAGTATTTTAGGCGAAAGCCAAGCGAAGCCAGGAGAACAAGGTAGTTTATTTGGGCCTCCCTCGGCAACGAAAGAGACCACTTCTTATCCTGAATTTAAACAACCTCCTGCGCACGCCATCGCTGATAAAAATATTACTAATACAACACATCAATATCATTTAGCAGCAAGTGCCGAAGAACGTGCTGCATTGATTAAAGATTTGGCTTCCAAAAAGAGTTTTTGTTTTGATACGGAAACGACAGGCATTGATGCCAATGAAGCTGAATTAGTAGGAATGTCATTTGCGTATAAAACAGGCGAAGCTTGGTATGTACCCGTTCCTGCTGAATTTGAAGATGCGAAAGCCATCGTTCATGAATTTAAATCAATCTTTGAAAATTCTTCTATTGAAAAAATTGGTCAAAACATCAAATACGACATCCTTATCTTAAAATGGTATGGTATTGAACTGAAAGGAGGTCTTTTTGACACCATGATCGCGCATTATTTGATCGAACCTGAGTTGCGTCATAATATGGATTATCTCGCAGAAACTTATCTCAGTTATCAACCGATTTCTATTACTACTTTAATTGGTAAAAAAGGAAAGAACCAGCTCAGCATGCGCGATATTGCAGTAGAAAAAGTGGTAGATTATGCTGCGGAAGATGCCGATATCACCTTACAATTAAAAGAGAAATTTGCACCAGAACTCAAAGAAGAAGGTTTAGAAAAATTATATCAAGACATTGAAGCCCCCCTCATCCAAGCCCTCGTGAACTTAGAATACAATGGTGTAAACTTGGATGTTGATTATCTCAATGAATATTCAAAAGAATTAACAACTTCTATCGCCGAAGTAGAAAATAGCATTTACGAGCAAGCTGGTGTAAAATTCAATATTGCTTCTCCAAAACAAGTGGGTCAAATCTTGTTTGATAAACTTGAAATTCCTTATCGCTGGCGAAAAACAAAGACGGGACAGTATTCTACCAATGAGGAAAAACTCAATGAGATGGCGCCCCACAATCCCATCGTGGCAGATATACTCAAATTTCGGGGTATGGCAAAATTAAAATCAACTTATGTCGATGCCTTACCTAAAATGGTGAATCCTAAAACAGGACGCATTCATTCTTCTTTCAATCAAGCATTGGCGGCGACAGGGCGTTTGAGTTCTAATAATCCAAATCTACAAAATATCCCCATTCGTACGCCTGAAGGAGCAAAAGTACGAGAAGCCTTTATTCCTAAAGATGAAAACCATATCTTACTAGCTGCCGATTATTCACAAATTGAATTAAGATTAATTGCTGAAATAAGTGGAGATGAAGCGATGCTAGATGCTTTTCAAGCAGGACAAGATATTCATCAAGCTACCGCAGCTCGCGTTTTTGATGTACCTTTTGAGGAAGTGACTAAAGTACAACGCTATCGTGCTAAAACAGTTAATTTTAGTATTATTTATGGAGCTGGAGCCACGAATCTTTCTCGCCAATTGGATATTAAACGTGCAGAAGCGAGTGAATTAATTCAACAATATTTTAAACAATATAGTGGATTAAAATCTTATATGGATAAGGTGGTGGAAGAAGCACGCCAAAATGGTTATGTGAGTACTTTAATGGGAAGGCGACGTTACTTACGCGATATTAACTCTAAAAATAGTTTGATTCGTTCTCATGCGGAACGAAATGCGATTAATACCCCCATTCAAGGAACAGCAGCAGATATGATTAAAATTGCCATGATTAATATTGATGCTGCCTTACAGAAAGAGAATTTGAAATCAAAAATGATTCTTCAAGTACATGATGAACTTGTTTTTGATGTAGAAAAAACAGAATTAGAAACTCTAAAACCCATCATAGAAACGCATATGAAAAATGCCATTCCCAATTTAAAAGTACCTATTGTTGTAGAAATGGGGACAGGACAAAATTGGTTGGAAGCGCATTAATTATTAAAAGATGAGTAGGAATAACAAATGAATTTTTAGCATGAAACGACCAATATAATCAAAACCAATTTTAACTCTAAATTTCAGGATTATGCAGTCGATGGAACAAGACATCAAAAATCAACTCAAAAATTGGGGAAAGCTTATCAGAAAATACCAAAAACCCGATACCAAAAAGGCCGTTTGGCAAATGCTCAATACTTTCTTGCCCTTTCTAGCTATTTGGGTCTTGATGTATATTAGTATGGATTATTCGTACTGGATTACCTTTGGATTAGGATTTATCAATGCTTTTTTACTAGTTCGAATCTTTATTATTCAGCATGATTGTGGGCATCAATCCTTTTTAAAATCTCGCCGTTGGAATAATGTGGTAGGCACATTTTGTAGCTTTTTTAGTACTATTCCTTTTGAATATTGGGCTAATATTCACAATTATCATCATACGCATACGGGAAAATTAGAACATCGAGATATTGGTGATATTGATTTCCTAACGTTTGAAGAATATCGTAAACGTTCTAAATGGGGGCGATTTAAATATCGAGTATTTAGAAACCCTTTTGTATTATTTGGCTTCGTACCTGTATATTATATGACCGTCTCCAATCGTATACCATCTATTAGTGTGCGTAGATTGGGATCTATGGAATGGCCCAAGATGACAAGAGAGCGGATTAGTCAAGTTATTAATAATGTTGCCTTAGCGGCTGTTTATATTAGCTTAGGCTATTTTTTAGGATGGGGACGCTTCTTCTTAATACAATTACAGATTGTACTTGTTTTCATGATGATTGCGTTTTGGTTTTTTTATGTGCAACATCAACATGAAGAGACTTATAATCGCTGGCAAAAAAATTGGGATTACCTTCTAGCGGCAATTCGAGGAGCGACTTATTATAAATTACCCAAATTATTTATGTGGCTTACAGGTAATATTGGGTTTCATCATATTCATCATTTGAGTTCCAAAATTCCAAATTACAATTTAGAAAAATGCGCCAAAGAAAATCCTATTTTGCAAAAATTTGCTACGGTCATGACCTTTCGGGAAAGTATTCCTTTGATCTTTAATAAATTGTGGGATGAAGAAACCAAACGTATGATTACATTTAAAGAATTTTATCGTTTGGAGCAAATGCGATTCGGGTAATATTACGCTCTATTTATAACTTAAACCCAGCAGAAGGTGTTATCTTTACAGCCAGATAACACCTTTTGTTTTTTTGATAAAACTACACCTCAACTATGATTCTTTTTTTCGATGTATCCGCTGAAGGAAAACCTAAAAATTGGAAAGCGGGACCCAATGATGCGTTTAGTTGGCCACGCTTAGTGCATTTATCGTGGTTATTATATGATGACAATCGCGAATTGGTCGCCTCTAGAGATGATTTAATCAAACCAGAAGGATTTGAGATTTCCCAAGATACAGAACGTATTCACAAAATTGACCCCGTCAAAATACATGAAGAAGGGACACCGATAAAAGAAGCTTTACAACAGTTCTCAGATGTAGTGGATAAAGCAGAATACATTGTTTCTTACAATTCTAAGTTTAATTCGCATGTGGTCGCCGCTGAATTTTATCGAAAAGGCATGAGTCATCGCATGTTTAGTAGTGAATTGTACTGCCTGATGCAAGAAGCCACTTGGTATGTAAAAAAACCAAAACCAGGCGGTGGTTACAAATGGCCTAAATTAATGGAAATTCACCAGAAATTATATGATGGAAAACTCTATGCAGATGCGAATAACGCCTTGGCAGATGTATCTGTGGTGGCCTTACTATTTTACAATTTATTGGATTTAGAAGCGATTGAGTTGTTTTGAAACGAGTATTTATCAGTCGATATTTAGAGGAAGATAGTTTCTTACGACAGCAATTGTCAAAAACTAATTTTCATTTGCATGATGAATCACTGATTAGCTTTTCATTAGTTGAAGTACCCGAAATTCCCTCAAGTAATTGGCTGTTTTTTTATAGCAAAAATGGTGTGAAATTTAGTTTAGCACAAGCTATTATAAAAGAAGTTCTACCCCATCGACACTTAGCCACGATGGGCAAAGGAACAGCTAAAGTCCTTGAAGATGCAGGTTTTGCACCTGAGTTCATCGGCAACGGACACCCAGCAATGACAGGAATAGCCTTTCATGAGTTTATTGAAACAGCATCTGTCCTTTTCATTCAAGCGCAACAATCTAGACATTCTTTACAGTCTTTTTTTCCAGATGCGCCTTCTTTAGTGGTGTATGATAATTTTCCCAAACAGCAATTCTCCATTCCTACGCCTGATATTTTAGTTTTTACCAGTCCCATGAATGCAGAAGCCTATTATCAAATTTATAATCCCCTCTCCCATCAAATCGTCATTGCGATTGGAGCGACCACTGCAAGTGCTTTAGAAAATTTAGGGATTGCAACTATTCATACTGCCAATAGTCCTTCTGAGCGAGGGGTGTGGGAGGTGATAGAGCAACTTTATAATTGATTTTTCCAAGCACAAAAGGCACAAAAGGCACAAAAGAAACATAAGAACTGTAAAATAAATTACAACTGTATAATTATCTTTCATGTATAAATTCGTTTCTACATTCTACTTAATATTCTTGATTTCCATTTGTATTTCTTGCAATTCAAAAAATGTTTCCAAACAAGCCACGAGTTCCTCCATATCTAATCCAAAAGATACAACTATAAAGCCTACTGTCATTAAATATTTAGAATACACTACTGGTATTCGTTCGATATTAGAAGATCGTCATGGAAATATTTGGTTTGCAAGTCATCAGGAAGGAGTTTGCAAATATGCTAATGGGAAATTCACCTATTTTACGGTAGACCATGGTTTAAGTGATAATCAGGTGCGCTCCTTATATGAGGATGCGAATGGAAATGTATGGTTTGAAGGAGGACACGGCATTAGCTATTACAATGGAGAAGAAATTATCACGCCTACTACAAAAGATTATACCAATAAAGAAAATTGGGCTTCCACTCCTACCGATCTTTGGTTTAAAGGAGATGAAGGAACGGGCTACAATGAAAAAGAAGGGCAGCCTGGTGTGTATCGGTACAATGGAATGCCACTCACCTATCATACTTTCCCCATCGAGCAAAAAGAGGGATATGAGAACTATATTTCTGTTTCTACACCCTTTGTACGAGGAAAAAATGATCGGATTTGGTTTGGTACTTATGGTGGAGTATTTGGATATGATGGTAAAGATTTCACGATCATTGATGATGGATATTTAGGCTTAAGTCAGATGACGGGCTATCTACATGTACGAAGTATTTTTGAGGATAGTAAAGGAATTTTATGGATCGGAAACAATGGGATTGGTGTTTTACGATATGATGGTGAGAAAACGATTAACTTTTCCGCAGAACAAGGACTTATTTCCCCAAATAGTGGTCGTTCTGGTGGTTATCGTTCGCCAGAAGGGAGCTTAGAACATGTATTTTCTATTGGTGAAGACAAAGAAGGAAATATTTGGTTTGGCGATCGCGATACAGGAGCTTGGAAATATGATCGTACAACTAAATCAATGACTAATTACACCCTAAAAGACGGACTTACTACTCATCACATTTGGCAAATTTATCTATCGAAACAAGGAGAACTTTGGTTCGCTATGGGAGATGGCTCTGTTTGTCAATTTAATGGAGATAGATTTGAAAGAATATTTTAACCTACCGCTTCATCAATTTCCCACTCAAATGAACACTATTATCATTTCCTGTTACATAATAAAAGTATAATCCTGTAGGGAGATTAGCTAGTGCTGGATCATTCAGAATAAACGTTTGCCGTCGATCCTGTTGATCTACTCGTAATTCGTGGGTATAAACTCGTTTGCCCATTGCATCACACAGATTAAATTGAAGATCAAGGGTAGCCAAAGGTGCCCAAAAATCTACTTTTAAGTAGGTATCCATCGGATTCGGAGCAACTGTTGTACCTGAAGGCAATTCAATTAAAGAAGATAAATCATCTATATTATTATCCATCCATGCTAAACGATCTAAGGTCCATTGGCGAAGAAAATCCACTTCATCTTGCCATGTTGCACCAATATAATAATTGGGCCATAGATATTGACCGAGTACATTCCAGCGATTATAATTGCGTACTTGAGCCGTTTGTAACAATTGTGCCATCGAATCAATCTTGCCTGTTAGGGCTTCATCACTCAATACGCCCATTCGTAAATTTTGCCAGTCGTCAACCAATTCCTGACGAAAGGAAGAATCCGTAAAAATACGATCCCACCAAAAATGAACATTCCAAATATCTCCTCCACACAGTTCATTAAATTCGGAATACACCCACCCTTCAGGATTACCACTCGTGCAATAATCGGCATTTCCAAAACTCAAATTAAAATCCCATACAGGTCCCAAATGTAGTTTTCCTCCTAAACTATCGCGCTCCTTATACATGTAGGTACTCAAACGATAGCCATCAACATTTTTCGCAATTTCATTAATCATCCAAAAACGACGGAAGGCTTCCATATCTAGGTATTTTCGATAGCCTAAATTTGGATCTTGGTAATTGGAACCTTTTAGTGCATCTTCAAAATTGTGCATGTAATTTTGAATATAGTTTTTTTGTTGAGCGGTAATTTCATCAGGCTTGGGATAGTGATATAAAAAAACAGTTTGTGCTACTGATCCATCATAAGGAGGATAATTTGATGCCCAACCATCATTCGCCGCACCTGTAAATTTATCTATTTTAATAATATATCCCCCCGTCAAAGCCTCTCCACTATTATCATCTTCTGTCATCTTACGAATATCGACGCGATCATCATCACGCTTAATTTTTTCCGTAAGGACATAAACCCCTTTATAATCCCCATTTAACACCAACTCACAAAAACGAACGCGTGGTGCATATTCCATAATCTCACCAGCAATTATATAAGTAAGTGCATTTCGCATCAAACTTTTATCGCTATAGGGCCCATGTAACACCCAATCATTTTCTTTGGGCATACCTAAAAGGTTGACATTATTATTTTCTCCATTTTCATCTCGCGTTTCAAAACCATAACCTTTTTTATCAAACCAAGCCGAACTAGACCCTCGTATTTCAATACCAATAAATCCGTCATATTCATTGAAAGGATCAGAAATTTGATTCACACCATTTTCATTATTGATGATTCCCATTTGTGCCGTTATTTTGGGTTCATCTACAATAGGTTGACCATTTATAGTAGAAATGGAAACAATGGGCAAATTAGAGGATAAATTGGCAGAAAATGGGGCTTCAAACCAAGTAGGTGGATTGCCATAATCAAAAGAAGTATCCGTAATTCCTAAATGCAGATAAAAATTGGAGGATAAATCAGAAGAAGACGTTCCTGCATTATGAATTTGAATGGCTAAGGTATTTTCGCCTGTAGTTAAAACATCTTCTATAATTTGTGGCGAAAGCGTAACGCGCTCAGGTAGAATTCCTTGATACAAACCAGCTTCATGATCCGTTGGAGTGGTCTGTTGATGAGCTATAATGGGGTCATTCCCCACATTTGCGCGAGCTATTTCCACACCATTTAAAAAAGCAACATAGCCATCATCATAGTCGGCATCTAGTAAGAGTTGAGCAATATTGTCTTTATTGGTAATATTGAAGGTATGACGAATATAAATGGTCAAAATTCCTGATGGGACAATGGTATTATCATCACCATCATTATACCCAAAACCACCTATTCCTGTTGCCCAATTATCATCATTAAAGGAATGTTCGTTCCAATCTGTGGGTGGGGCAGCATTTGCGGTGTAATAATTCCATTCATCCTCTGCATACACTATGGTTTCCCAATGATGGATGCCTTGCGCAATAAGTTTGCTATTAAATTCCCCAAAAACGATAAAAACAGTTAAAAGTAGATACCCAAGTCTCCAATTCATATTGACTTATGTTATTTCTTCCAAAAATACGCTAGATAAATTAAAATTGCTTCATTTAAAGCTAACATTCTAGTGTAGTAGCAGACAAAGACAAATTGTTCTTGATTGAAATCAAAAAACACCCTACTATTCCTTTACAAATATTTTATAGAGTGTGACTAATGTGTGTTTTCACGTCAATATACCATATAAATCTTATTTTAGAACACCCTCTTACAAACATTACTTTCTAATGGAAAATATTAATTTACAAACACTATTTGATACCATGTTAGCGTGGGCACCAAAATTAGTAGCAGCTATTTTGGTATTAATTATTGGATTTTGGATTGTTGGCATGATTAATCGTGTCATTGGCCGAAACATGAAAAAATCTGGATTAGATGAAGATCTTATTCCTTTTCTTCAGTCTTTGATAAGTGTTTTACTGAAAATTATGGTGGTTATATCTGCTGCTGGTGTAGTAGGTATCGAAATTACAGCTTTTGCAGCATTAATTGCTGGTGCTGGTTTAGCAATTGGAGCAGCTATGTCGGGTACATTGAGTCACTTTGCGGCTGGTGTTATGGTGTTAATTTTCAAACCATACCGCGTTGGAGACTTAGTAGATATTCAAGGCGTTGTTGGACATGTTGAAGAAATTCAAGTATTTAATACTATCATTAACTCTTTGGATAATAAAAAAGTGATTATGCCAAATGGTATTGCAACAAGTGGTATCATGACTAATTTAACGGCAAATGGAAAGTTACGGGTAGATTTAAATGTGGCGATGCCTTATGAAGAAGATTTTGATAAAATCAAAGGTATCATTAGAGGGGCTTTAGATAAAGTAAGCGAACGTCTTCCTGATGAACCTACCATTGAAATTGAAAAATTTGATGAAAATAATATTTTATTAGCAGTTCGTCCTTATGCAACAGATGCGACCTATTGGGATGTTTATTTTAATTCTTATAAAGAAATTAAGAAAGCCTTTGGAGATGCAGGCATTGAGGTAGCTTATCCTGCTCGTCGTATCAAAAACATCTAGATGACAAATAAAAAATAACGAACTATAATACACTTTAGGTGAAAGGCTGTATCTTATAAGATATAGCCTTCTCTTTTTTAACGCTCATGTTTATTGGGATCAAGCGCATCACTCAATCCATCTCCTATCAAATTAAATACAGTCACCGTTATAAAAATCGCCATTCCCGGAAATATTGCCGCCCACCATGCACTCGTCTTCATCCTTGCATAATTGAGTAGTTTCCCCCAAGTCATTTCGTCAGGGCCTACCCCAATGCCCAGAAAAGACAGGGCAGATTCCAGCAAAATAGCAGCTGCAATACCAAATGCAATAGTTATTAAAACTGGCGTTAGTGCATTGGGAATTGCATGACGTGCGAGTATACGAACATTAGAAAATCCCATTGCTTTACTGGCCTCTATAAATCCCAAACTACGTATACGTAGTAGTTCTGATCGAATGAAACGGGCTATTCTTGTCCATCGCAACAAACCAATCACCAACATCACATGAAAAATGGACGATTTTTCTAAAATGGCAATAATTGCCAGTAAGATAAATATAGTTGGTACAGAATTGAATACTTCAATAAGACGCATCACTAAAATATCTAGTGGAATACTTACTTTAGTACTAAAAAAGGGGCTTCGTTCTAATCCTTTTGCAAGTAGAAAAAAAAGAATTAAAGACAAAATAAGAATTCCTATTCCTTTTAAAAAGGCTATAAAAAATTGTTCTTCTTCCGCTGCTAATAGAATGCTATTCCAAGGTAACCACCACCCCCATAATAATCCCACTAAAATTCCGAACAATCCCATCCAGCATTTTGCTCTAGTCAACTCAAATCCATCATCTCCAAAATAACCTGCTAAAGCTCCCATCAATATCCCAATAATACTAGCAATCAACATAGCTATAATTCCCACCATCATGGCAATACGAGTACCATGTACTAAACCTGCTGCAACATCTTTTCCAACATCCACCGTACCTAACCAATGTCGGAAATGACTAGCCTTTATTGTTTGTTCTTCAAATGGACTTTTATACTTGTTGTATAAATCAATAGAAGATGGCGAGTAGGTAATGGGAGGAAAAATTACTCGTTCATATTCGTAGTCTTGCCATTCTCCTCGTAAAAAGCGTTTCTCTTTTTTTGTCCAACCTAAATTTTCTGCATATTCGTGCAAAATAGGAAAATAATGTATTCCTTCTATTTGGCAATAAATGGGTTTTTCATTGGCAATAAAATCTGCAAATACCGCTATAAATAATAACACATAAACGATACGAAGCGACCATTTTGCCCTCCGACTTTTAAAGAACTGCATTCGAATGCGTTGTCCGTAACTTTGAGCTGTTGTATGTGATGATTCGGTTGTCAATTAGATATTTTATCAAAAATTTTAAGTGAATGTTACTCTTGGATCTGCCCAACTATAAAGAATATCCGCAATTAGATTTCCTATCATGGTCAAAATTGCTGTAATTAATAGTATGGTAAATACAACAGGATAATCTGCTTGAAAAATCGCACTTAATGCTAAACGTCCCATCCCCGGTATACTAAAAATATTTTCAATAATCACAGAACCCGCTAAACTTGCAGGTAGTACACTTGCAAAAAGAGTGATAATTGGAAACAATGCATTTCGAAAACTATGCTTCCAAACTACTTTTGAATTTGATAAGCCTTTAGCTCGAGCCGTTCGAATATAATCTTTACCAAACACATCTAACATCCCCCCTCGTACTTGCCTAGATATAAATGCCAAAGCTGTATAAGTCAAACAAAAAACAGGTAATGTTAAATGCCAAGCATAACTCCAACAGCGTTGCCAAAAGGAAGCAGAATCATCTAAACGTCCTACCCCTGCTGTGGGAAACCAATCCATCCCAAATTCAGGTGTCGTTATAAATACAATCAGCATAGTCGCTACCCAAAATGAGGGTAAGGAATATAGCATAAATAATAAGGTACTCAATAGACTATCCCAAGCTGTACCTCGTTTCACTGCTGAAAATACTCCCAAGGGAATCGATAACAAATATGCTAAAAATATAGAAATCAAATTCAACAATACTGTCCATTTCGCAGCTTCTAAAATTCGATCCGCAACTGGACGAGCATCATAATAAGACAGTCCAAAATCACCAATAAAAAATCGACTAATCCAATGATGATATTGGTTATTCAAACCATGCCAGCGAAAACTTGGAAGGTATAAAAGTTGAAGCGTTGTATTCGTTTTTAGCGTTTGATAGCTTTGATTTAATCTTTCAAAAGATAGAAATAATTTCGTTTGTACAATTGTATTATCTGATAAAATCGTTTGTAGTTGTTCCAAAAGACTTGTAAGCACTACATCTTTATAATTACTAATTAATTGTCCAGTTTTGGCCCTTATTTCAATTTTTTGATTGGACAAACTATCTGGCAATTGATATACATGCGCTTCAAAATCAAAAAGTGCCTGACGATAGAGTTGAATTTTATCCCAATTTCCATATTGTGCAATGAGTTTTTCACAAGCTTGTCGTTCCACTTCCAATCCAATTTTATGTAAAGTATCGGGATAGGCTTTTGAACTTAATGTAAAATAAAATACAGGCTTATCTAAACCCCATTTTTTCGCTAAAAGCTGCTGTTCTTTTTGTAATGCTTCAAAACTTAATTCTTCAAATTCAACTAATTGTTGTGCTACTGGATCAATAGAGGACAGACGACTAATTCCAAAAATAATCAAGGAGATTATAATTAAAGTAGGAAAAAAAAGTAATAGTCGTTTGAGTAGGTATGTAAACATGAATCTGAAAACTTACACTACCAAAGATAGAATAAGATTTGAGAGGAATAGGTAGCTTAAAATATTTTTTTAAAAAAGCTTGTACTCTTTCTTCAAAAAATTGTATTTTAAAAGTCAAATTCTATTACCCAAACTTAACACAATAGCTACTTATGAGAGTGCTCTTTTCATTGACAACTTTTCTATTTTTTTCACTTCATTTATTGGCTCAAACTGATCTTTCTGACCTTTTCGCTACTCCTACCCAAGCAGAAATTGATGCTGTAATCACGGATTGGGAAAGTCGTGATGTAGATGTCTACAATTGGCAAGTAGAAGCTTCTACAACTTTTGGTGGACTAGACATAGATGTGGTCTCACATGATGTTGAAAATGATCCCAATCAAACCCATTATGCCTTTTTACGCTATCCTGAAAATTATGACCCTACCCAAAATTATCCCGTTCTTATCGTCAATCATGGTGGAACAGGAGGAACAGGTTATGGTATTATAGGTGGTTTGCAAGGGTGCTTTCGAGATTTTGTGGTAGCTGCTCCTTCCTTTCGAGGAGAAGAATTGCGGACTGACGTTTTAAATTTAGGAACATTCACTTCTGATGGAACTGTAAGTGAATTTGATCGAGATATTGATGATGTTTTGGCTTTATTAAATGGTGTACTCGCCAATGTTACAGGTGCCGACCCCAGTCGAATTTGTGTGTTTGGGGGCAGTAGAGGTGGTGGCGTAAGCTATTTAATGTCTGCTCGCGATCCTCGTATTAACCGAGCAGTTGTCTACTTTGGTGCAACGGATCACATTACACACCCAGGTTATCAAGAGCATATTGAGAATTTTATAGATACAGGCATGGGCGGACTTAATCCACCTCAAGCTACCGTTTATAATGAAGCTGCTCAACCGTATGTTAATGGATTAATCACATTAGCAGAAGCTCGCCATCAATTATTGATGCGTTCTGTTTACTATTTCGATGATCGTTTGCCACTGCCCCTCCAAGTACATCATGGGGCTGTGGATTTTGTGGTAGAAGTAGAGCATAGTCAACGACTAGCTGCAAAAATGAATACCAATGGAATTATAGCTCCTGACTTTGAGTATTTTGAATATCCTACTGGAAATCATGGAAGTGGTATTGATCCAAATGATGAGCGACAAGACTTGATTTGTGAAGCCTTAACCCTTACGGCAAGTGTAGAAGTTGACGCCAATTGTATAACGCTATTGCCCAATCCATTTACTAATTTTTTCGTTATTAATGGTTTGACAGGAGATTATACCATTCAAATTATAGATGCTTCGGGAATGATTTACGAAACTTTGACGGGTGTTAATAATCAAATTGAGATTGATCTCACTACTTTACCTGCTGGAATGTATTTTGTGCATATCAATAATGATAATCATAGCAATTTGTATGTACATACTATGCTAAAAATGAATTAATTTTTCTGCTAGAGCTATTAACTAGATTCAACTTAATAGCTCTAGCGGAGATCAGCCTTACTCATTTCCATCATCTTCTTCTGTGCTAGGAGTTTCTTCCACTTCTACCTCTTCTTCTGGCTCTAATTGTTTTTCTAAAATGCGTTGTAAATTGCGTTTACTAAGGTATTTACCTTTGAAAATAATTCCTTCTATTGATTTTGTGTTTTCAATATCACGTAAAGGATTCTTTTTGAGTAAAACTAAATCTGGTGAAGCCCCCACTTTTATCGTTCCCCAATAATTGGTCTCTTTTTCCATTTCCGCCAAATTGTAGCAAGCAGCTTTTAATACATCATAATTAGAAATACCAGCATTGGCAAGATGCAGCATTTCTTGGTGCATGGCATAACCCGGCATCACATAAGGACGAGAAGCATTAGGACTCACTAATAATTTTCCTCCTTGACGATACAACGCACCTAATAAATTTTTTCTAGAGCGAAACTGTTTGCGTTTTTTTCTACGTTCTGCTCGCAATTCATCTTCTTCTTCAAAATCTGACTCATACATCACTAATTTATTATCCCATCTACGAATGAGTTCTGAATCAATATATTTTGTTCCTTCACGCGAACGAAGTGAATCAGAATCCAATTGTTCGGTATAATACCATTCCATCGTAGGACAATGGTAGATATTTCGCGCTACCGTAAGATTCATTGCCTTTACAATGGCATCAAAATCTCTTAATTGAAAAAAGCCCCCTAAATGTTCAATAGATCGATATACACCAGAACGACAAACTTGTGAAATTCCCACACTTGAAGGGCAATTGCCCACAAGTTCTAATCCAAATTCTTTACTGGCTTCTACAATATGATCAAAGGTAGCTTTGTCTTTTACACCTTGAATATTGACATAATCATAGCCATCTTCATTATAGCTATCCATCAACTCAAATATCTCAAATTCAGATAAAGTGGTTCGACTACTAATTGGAGGTGCTGTCAAAATAATTTTGGGTGCCATAGGAAAATCTTCCTCAATCTCCCAATGCCAATCTTCTCCTTTCATAGAGCGTAAGGTGGTAACGCCATTCATTAGATTCATTAAAAAATAAGGTTCGAGTGCTTCTTCCTTGGGCAAATGAGCGTGAGCATCTGCAAAGGCAGGCAAGAGATATTTTCCAGTTCCATCAATGGTTTTGATATCATCATCAAATAAATCGTCATCATTGCTTTGTCCAATACTAGCGATTTTTCCATTTTTAATAAGCACATCCTTTTCTTCCCAAACTTGATTGATGTGTAAAGGAATGACCGTGACGTTTTCTATTAAAATCGTTTGCTGTCCAAATAAAATAGAAGAGAAAAGTGTGAGTAAACTAAGAATAAAGGTATGCTGCATGATTAAGTTATAGTTTGATGGTTTTTGTTTTTATAAGCACAAATATAGCCAAATGATTATTTTCTTATCTCCAAAACGTATTAGTCTATTGGTATTAGTATATTTATAGATTAAAAAATTGAGTTTGCACTTCAAACTTACACTTGCACTCCATCTTATACGCCTCTCTAGTTTTTTTATTACTTTTATGCTTAAATATTTATTCAATAGGGAATTATAGGCATTCACAATGGCAAAAAAGAGTACAAATCATAAAATCATTTTTGGGCTAAAAGTCAAGCAACTACGCTTGCAGAAGGGATTATCCTTTGCGGATTTATCTAAGCAAACGAGTATGTCTGTTTCCTACCTCAATGAAATTGAAAAAGGTAAAAAATACCCCAAACAAGACAAAATCCAAACCCTCGCCAATGCCCTTGAAACACCAACAGAAGAACTAACATCCACTAAATTGTCGCATGGTTTAGCTCCTGTGGGTGCATTATTGCAATCCAATTTTTTGAATGAACTCCCCTTAGATTTATTTGGAATTGATTTATCTAAAGTAGTAGAAATCATCGCCAACTCGCCCTTAAAAGTAGGCGCATTTATTTCTACCTTAGTGGAGTTGTCTAGAACTTATGCCGTTCGAGAAGAAAATTTCTATTTTCGTGCCTTACGGGCGTATCAGGAATTGAATAATAATTATTTTGAGGATATTGAACAAGAAGCCGATCGTTTTATCAAACTATACGATATACCCGTTGGAGGAGCTGTTCCTTCTACTGTTTTTGCCAAAATATTAGAAGATCGTTTTAATTATACCATTTTAAATGATGGCTTAGATGCTTTTCCAGAATTACAGCATTTACGCTCTCTCTTCAATGAAAAAAAGAAGCAACTTTTATTAAATGGTAAACTCGATGATAAGCAACGCGCCTATCAATTGGCAAAAGAAATTGCCTTTAATTTTTTAGGACTCAAACAACGTCCATTCACTTCTAGTTTCCATAAAATTAAATCCTTTGAAGAAGTACTCAACAACTATAAAGCAGGCTATTTTGCTGTGGCGTTATTAGTCAATCGAGAGTCCTTTATTCGAGATATACGTGCAATTTTCAAGTCTGAGGTTTGGCAAGATGATTGTTTATTGAAGCTTACCCAAAAATATCAGGTATCTTCTTCTGTTTTGTTCCAACGATTTAATGTGATTCCTACCTTTTTTGGAATTGAAAATGTGTATTTCATCCGCTGTTTCCATAATGCTGAAAAAGATACCGTTAAAATAGATAAAGAACTTCACCTCAATCGTAAGCATCGCCCTCATTCGAATGGACTTTTAGAACATTACTGTAGACGTTGGATTGCGCTATCTTTATTCAAACAGCTTCCTGAAAGCAATAGCACGACACATAAGCCCGTATTTGGCATTCAACGTACCAAATACATTGGCACACAAGATGAGTACCTTTGTATGACAATTGCACACCCATCTTATCCTGTTCCCAATAAAAATACAAGTATTACGATTGGTTTACTTATCAATGAAGATGCCAAGCGCGAAATCCAATTTTTAAATGATCCTGCCATTCCTATTCATGAAGTAAACGTCACTTGCGAACGTTGTTCGGTAACGGATTGTGCTGAACGCGTTGCTCCTCCGACGATCATCAACAAACGTAATCGACAAGTGCAAATTGAAGAACGTTTGGAGAAAATTTTGAAGTAATTTTAGTGGATATTCAATCTCTTTTTGATAAAAATACACTTGTACTTTTAAGCTTGATGATTTCCTCCTGCCATTCGTCCTCCCAACCAAGCCATGGGGAAATAGGCGACTACGAGATCCAAGATTTTAAACCAAAGTGGCCCTCCTAGGTCAATAATATTCATAATTCCACCAATGAGAAAAAATGCGCCTATTCCAAGAGCAAATTTCATTTTATGGGTGGAGGCAATCTTAGCAGCTACAAATGCACCTGCTAAAGTGCCTAGTGCATGCGCCAAAAAAGGCATGATGAAATTTTGAGGCTCAAATTTTGAAATCGCGGCTTTTAGGCTTTCAGGATCCATTGGATCAAGCACCACCCCTTCAGGTAAAGGGATAATTGTCGTACTTAAAGCTACTAAGCTTCCATTTACAATAATGCCAACAAGAATGCCTGCAAGAACAGCTAATACATTTCGTACAATTGGATTCATGATAGATGGTTTTGTTTTGATATAGATTTTTTGATTTTGATTTTTTTAAGGAATTTCTTCAATGATGGAGGCACCACTAGATTGGTCGCCACTTGTCCATTGCCATTTTTCGTGTAGGCGAATACGTCCGTCGGCAAGTACTTCTGGTGTAGAATGACAAATACCTGTTTTGAATGTACCATCTTCACTAAGGTGTTGATAGCGCATATCTAATCTGTTCTGTTCATCTACTTTGGCGACTAACGTACCAAATATAATACTTCCACCTTTATAGGTAGCCCAAACCGTCATTTCTTCTTGTCGATAATGAAAAATAGTAGTCGCATCTACTTCTCCATTCTCGGTATTAGAAAGAGAACGAAATCGTTTGTTATGATAGGATAGTTTAGACATAGTAGATCTTTTATTATTGTAAAATATAAAATTCTACCGTTCGAAGGAAGCGAATGAGATAGTTTAAAGTAATTCCTTCTTTGTTTTCAAAAATTCGGGTGTGTTACAATCTATTTGATGGGCAAGCGCGTAAGAATGTAACCATTTTTGAAAATCTTCTCTACTATAATTTGCAGCAATATCAAATTGAGGTTGCCACCAAGGAGTTTTGAAGTCTTCAGTATCTAAATACGAAAGGGGCAATTCAAAATCTTGAAAACGACCTTTCAAATAAATGTGGTCTTCTCCAAAATGAATCTGTTGAATATCCTTCCATTTCCATTCATCGGGGTAATAATCATCAAAATAAAAACCTGAAGGATTCAGTAGTAAAGCAGGACGCGCATTTAACAAAATAGCAAGGGAGGCTAGTGTGGTACAAATAATTAATTGAATGGTGTGTCGATGATAAAAAACATCATTAAAAAGATAAATATTCAATAAACCTACTAGACAAATCGCAATCACCTTAAACAACAAATCATCAATATAATCACTTTTGATGTTTAAATGTACCACCCGAACTTCTTCAAAATAATGGAAATAAATATATTTTTTAAACAACAAAACCAATGCTCCTACCCCAAAAAAAAGAAGAATAATTTTGAGAAAATGTCCATACACCGTTCCTTCTGTTCGTAAAGTCTCCGAAAACAGCAAAGCTACATCTACAATAAACATAATGGATAAAAGGCGTCCGATGAATTTCATTTTGGATGTTTTGTTGCTTCAAGATCAATAAAAAAACAAAAAAAAACAAAGATTTGAAGGTTCATTAACAAATTGTTTAAAATTCCGTTTTCAAGTCGTAACTTTGTTCCGTATCATTTAAATCTTAGGTTTTCTTATGATTCAACGCCTACACATTAGGAATTATGCCATTATTGAAGAATTAGAAATTCATTTTTCTAAAGGACTCACGATTATTACTGGAGAGACAGGTGCGGGTAAATCCATCGTACTAGGTGCTTTGGGTTTAATCATGGGCAAACGTGCGGATACCAAATCCTTATACGATGAAGATAAAAAATGTGTAATCGAAGCGCATTTTGATATTAAAAAATATAAACTTCAATCTTTTTTTGAAGAAAATGATATTGATGATGATGCCGAATTAGTCGTTCGAAGAGAACTCAACCCTTCTGGCAAATCACGTTCGTTTATTAATGATACCCCTGTAAATCTTAAACAATTACAACAACTTAGTGGCGCATTAATTGATTTACATCAGCAATTTGATACCCTCGATATTCACAATGTATCTTTTCAGCTACGTATGATTGATGCTCTAGCGGAAAATCATGCATTACTTGAAAAATATCAACAATTATTTAATAGCTATCAATCTAATAAACGGCAACTGCTCCAATTAATTGACCAAAATGCAAGCGCGGGTCGAGAAATGGATTTCCTCAATTTTCAACTAGAAGAATTCTATAAAGCTGAATTAGTAGAAGGCGAACAAGCCAAAATGGAAGAAGAACAGGCGACGCTTTCTAATGCAGAAGATATTAAGCGTATTCTCTCAGCCGCTCATCAACATATCGAAGAAAGTGAACAGGCGGTTACGGGACAGCTTTCTGACTTGTCCAATACGATTAGTAGTGTAAAAGACTTTCATCCTGACATCGAAGCCCTGTATCAGCGATTGGAATCGAGCATCTATGAATT
This sequence comes from Saprospiraceae bacterium, assembly GCA_020628645.1. Classification (GTDB taxonomy): domain Bacteria; phylum Bacteroidota; class Bacteroidia; order Chitinophagales; family Saprospiraceae; genus JAHDES01. The sequence goes on along the minus strand of JAHDES010000039.1, from coordinate 5,890 downwards.
ACAAGATATTTCTCAAGAACTAAATCGTATTGCTGAAAATACAGAGTATGATGGTTCTCGAATTACAGAATTGCAAGAACGCCTCGATCTCATCTATAAATTACAAAGCAAACATAATGTAACTACGATAGATGAATTACTTCAGATACAACAAAACTTACAAAATCAACTAGATGGATTTGGTGATTTAAGTGCTACGATTGCTACTTTGGAAGCTAAGATTGCAAAAGAAGAAGAACAGCTCCAAAAATTAGCCCAGCAATTATCCAAACGGCGAAAATCAGTCGTTGCTGGATTTGAGAAAAAAGTACACCAAATGTTACAGCAATTGTCCATGCCCAATGCTCGATTGCAGGTAGCCATTACCCCTTTGGAGGAACTATCTTCCACTGGCTTAGATGATATAAATTTTCTGTTTGCTGCTAACAAAGGAGGACGTTTACAAGCCATAAAAGATGTAGCGTCTGGCGGTGAATTATCGCGTTTGACGCTTTGTACCAAATCCTTAGTGGCGAGTGCTATTCCTTTACCCACGCTTATTTTTGATGAAATTGATAGCGGAGTTTCTGGTGATGTTGCCTTGAAAATGGGAAGTATCATGAAAAATGTATCCCTGCATCATCAATTAGTCGTTATTACCCACTCTCCTCAGATTGCTTCAAAAGCAGATACGCACTATTTTATTTATAAAAAGGATAAAAAAGATCGTACGGTTACTAAAGTAAAACAACTATCTTTAGAAGAGCGAGTACGTGCCATTGCGACTATGTTGAGTAGTAATCCTCCTTCCGATTCTGCCATTGAAAATGCCAGAGAATTGCTTCAATTGCAAATGAATTCATAGTTTTATCAATCGTATACACATTACTGTTTTATTTATCTTGTCACTTATCCTTTAATAAGCATCACTTATTAGTTAGTACTAGCATTGAAAGTAACGTGTCTATATCTTTATGGTAAACAAACAATGAAATGTATTGCTATGGCAAACAAAAAAAGAAAGAGCAAATCCAAAAAATCTAACCATCAAAAGAGTTATAGAGTATAAAAACATCCTTGTAAACTATGAAAGTAATATTGTCTTGGTGAGTTTTCATTAAGGCTTTTTTAATGATTTCCCTCTTCATTATTAATAAAAAACAATTCAATTGTTATCACTTATTAGTTTTTTTACAGCACTTATTAGTTTGTACTAGATTCCTCGTTTTTTTTTGTATAAATTAATGTTAACAAAAATATAGAAATCTAACCCCCAAAAAAAAATTAACTATAAAGTTATAAAACTGTTTTGTAAACTATGAATGTGATATTGCCTTGGTGAGTTTTCACCAAGGCTTTTTTATTCTCCACAACTCCATCTCTATCTTTTGCGTTATTTCTTCGGATCAGTTATTTTTACAGACTAAACGAATCCAAAGATTTATGAATAATTTTATGCGTCTTATTTTAGCCATTGTTTTAATTGGTATAGGAGTAATCATTGGTTCAGCTTGGCGATCAAAAGATAGTACATCGACCTCCACATCTTCGGCTATTACGTCATCTACTAATGAAGAAAATAAATCGTTAGAAGATACTATTACAAGGATTAATCCTCCTTCTCTTCCCATTCGAGCGGATTTAAATACTGCCGAAAAAGCAACCATTCAGCTTTTTGAGGATGCCGCGCCTTCTGTCACCTTCATTACCACTACTCAACTGAAAAGAGATTTTTTCTCTATGCGCGTAACGGAAATTCCTAAAGGAACAGGTTCTGGTTTTGTTTGGGATAATAAAGGACATATTGTTACCAATTATCACGTTATACAAGGATCAAACAGTGCTAAAGTCACCTTAGCTGATCGTTCTACTTGGGAAGCGACTATTGTAGGCGTTGCTCCTGAAAAAGATTTAGCGGTGTTGAAAATAGATGCGCCTAGACGAATTCTTTCTCCTATTAAAATTGGTGAATCTGATGATCTTTTAGTAGGTCAATCGGTTTATGCTATTGGTAATCCTTTTGGTTTAGATCAAACCTTAACCACAGGAATTATAAGTGCTTTAGGACGAGAAATAAAATCTGTAGCAGGTGTCCCCATTCGAGGAGCTATACAAACAGATGCAGCTATTAATCCAGGAAATTCTGGAGGGCCCTTATTAGATTCTTCTGGTCGTTTAATTGGAGTGAATACGGCTATTTATAGCCCTTCAGGAGCGTATGCAGGTATTGGCTTTTCGATTCCTGTAAATATTGTTCGTTGGGTTGTTCCAGATTTATTGGAATTTGGAAAAATTCGTCGTCCATCTTTGGGGATAAGTTCAGCTTCTAAACGAATTGCTGCACGTTTGGGAATTGAAGGGATTTTAGTCATCAATGTAGAAGAAGGTGGGGCTGCGGAGAAGGCAAATATCCAACCTACTTATCGCAATCAATATGGTGAAATTGTATTGGGTGATATTATTATCGGCATCAATGATGACCAAGTTAAAAATGAAGCAGAATTATTATTGGCTTTAGAAAAATATGAAGTAGGCGAAGAAGTATTTGTCAACCTAATCCGTAATCGACAGGCCGTAGATGTGCTTTTGACCTTGGATACGATGAAGTAGAAGAATTTAAAATCCTTCTACTCCCATTACTGTTGTATATTTAAAACTCAATTTTTTATCTGGATAAACGCGTTTAAAGGCAGATTGTACCATCAAGGTAGCTTCATGGAAACCGCAAAGAATTAACTTTAGTTTTCCATCATAATTATTGATATCACCAATGGCATAAATCCCAGGTACATTGGTTTGATAATCATAGGTATCTACATCAATGGAATTTTTCGTAATGGAAAGATTCCAATCTGCAATAGGCCCCAATTTTGGCGTAAGCCCAAACAATGGAATAAAATAATCCGTCTCTTTTTCTAATTTCCCTTCTGTTTTGTGCTTGATAGTTACGGAATTCAATTTACCATTGCCACTTAAACCCACCACCTGTGCTTCTGTAATCAATTTTATTTTATTGGCTTTGTGCAATTCCATGACTTTTTCGACACTATCTAATGCTCCTCGAAACGAACTTCTTCGATGTACTAAGGTCACTTCCTTTGCTACATCAGCCATATAAATCGTCCAATCTAAGGCAGAATCACCGCCCCCTGCTATTACCAAACGCTGATCTTTGTAGACATCTGGGTTTTTAATCATATAAGAAACCCCTTTCTTCTCAAAGGAGGCAATATTTTCAATAGGTGGTTTGCGTGGTTCAAAACATCCCAAGCCTCCTGCAATCGCAATGACAGGCGCATTGATTTTTGTTCCTTCATTCGTGGTGAGTACGAAACTATCATCCTCCAATCGTTCCAATTGCTCCGCTCGTTCTCCTAGGGTGAAGGTCGGTTTAAAAGGTTCGATTTGCTCCATCAAATTATCCACTAAATCGCCTGCCAAAATGGAAGGAAAACCAGGAATATCATAAATGGGTTTCTTCGGATAAATTTCTGAAAGTTGTCCACCTACTTGGGGCAGTGCATCTACCAAATGGCAACGCAATTTTAGAAGTCCTGCTTCAAATACTGTAAATAGACCAACTGGTCCTGCTCCAATGATTAAAATATCTGTCTTTATCATTTCTATCTTTAGATATCTAATAGATTAAATTTAAACTGCCGCTGCTTCGAATTCTTCAATTAAACTAAATTGATACGAATGCCAACGCCCGTGTTGATAATTAAACAATTCAATCTCCGCTAAGTTGAATTCTCCCATCATAGGATTGTAACTTTTATGTTCAGGATTGGTTTCAAACAAACTATAAAAGGTTTGTGTCGCTGTTTCAAAGAGTTGAATTGCTTCTTCGATACTAGCTGTTCGTAAATCATTTACTTTTGCACCTTCGCGAGGTCGATATTCAAAAGGGCATCCTGCATCCACAAATTTACGGAAATAACGCTGACTTTTATTCAATTCTGCTTCAGGTTCTCCTTTTCTTCTCGACATGGTTTTCGTTACATAGATTAAATGCTCCACCATATGATGCGCTGTCATTATTCCAAAATTAGGGGCTTGGGTTCCAGCAAGTGTACGCAATTGAGCCGGGAGTTCTTTGGTTAAATAATCTTTGTATTTTGGTGTCATAATTTTATGAATATAGTTTTATAATTTAGTAGCCCTTGAAAAACCTCCATTTTGATATGAGATGGAATGGGTTACTTCTCCTTGGTCATTTTTAATAAATTCAATGGTGACGTCGGCATCTATATCATAGAAAAAGTGACTAGGACTTTCTGGAAAAATTTGAAATTTACGTCCTTCTTTTCGTTGCGAATAGAATTTGCCATCTTCCATAAAGATAGATCGTATGCCCCCACTTTCCGTTTGATAATCTCCTACAATTCTTGCGGCATCTTTTTCTGAAATTGGAAAAACACTTCCATTATTTTTACTTGTAGCAGTTAGTTGTCCTTGCTCATCAAAATAGGTCCATTTCCCTTGTTTAAAATTATTTTTGTATTTTCCTTTTGCGGCGATTGTCCCATTGGGATGATAAAAAGTGGCTACTCCATTTCGTCTACCTTCTTTAATCATAAATGTGGCTCGTAAACTACCGTCTCTGTAGGAAGTTTTTTGAAGATTCATGCCTTTTGATTGAACATCTGGATTTTTAAACACCCCAAAACCTACTCCATAAACTAAGCTATCGCCAAAGGTTTGGAAATTATTGAAGCCATTGCCAATATTTTGTTTTTTATTCCAAGTTTCACCGCCATCTCTAGTTTCGTAGGTCCAACGATTACTGCCCCCCATCCATCCAATATCTTCATTGATAAAACCGATTCCTTGCACATAATAATAATCAGGTGAGTGAACGACTTCTTCCCAAGTTCGACCACCATCTTTCGTTTGTAGGTGATAAAAACGTCCTTCCCGAATATTTCGTTGAATCGAAATATAGCCTTCTTTTTCATTCGGAAAGGCAAATTTCCAAGGGTACTCCCCTATTTGTTCCGAAAGGTAAATCGTATCCCAACTCATTCCTCCATCCAAGGTTTCTAAGACTAACGAACGACTATTTTCCTTATCATTAGTGGTTCCTCCAATAAGTAATCCTCGCTTTTCATCAAAGAAATAAGTGGAGATTAACGATCCTGCCAAATGATTCAAATCATAAGAATACCACGTCTTACCACTATCCATCGTTTTTATAAAATAAGAAGGTCCTCGAACTCGTCCCGTTCCCACAATCATCTTATCATTAACTTTAAACAAGCCACAAAGTCCTTTTGGTGTTGGGCCAATAAAACTGACGGGCGACCAAGTTTCCCCGCCATCTGTAGTTTGATATAGGGCTGTGGTATCTCTAGAAGACAATAAGGGATCATCTGTTCCAATCGTGCCTAACCAACCTTCATTTCTATTATTAAAAAGGATACAACGAAAGAATGTTCCTTCATTTTCGTGAACGATTTCCCAATTTTCGCCCCCATCTTTAGTATAGGACAAATAGCCTTGACTATTGATGACAAAACCTTCGTTTGGCGTAAAGAAGTGTAAATCATCCGAACGTCCATATTTAGCTGGATAATTGTCTAATTTACTCCAAGCTGTAGCATATTGTGTTTGATGAATTTCTTCTAATTCTAATGGAATTTTGGGTGTACACCCAAAAATTACCAAGAGAAATAAAGCAAAACTTGTTAGGAAAATATTTTTCATAAATAAGGAGTAATCTAAAGGTAGAAGTTTAAATCAGCATACAAAATAGGCTTTTAGTTGTACTCCAATATAGATTTAATTAAACCTTAACTTTTCTACTTGCTTTTCGATTCAATCGTCGAACAAACTCGACAATCCTATAACTCATAAATAAGGGTTTTCCTATAAAAATTTTACAGTTTTCAAAAACTGTAGGCATTGGTCA
>JAHDES010000038.1 GCA_020628645.1 Saprospiraceae bacterium | reverse complement strand
CCAAATAGCTGTTTAACAGCTATTTGGAGTAACTTCACCTCCTAAGACCACCCATAATAATTGCAAGGGCTCGACGCCCGATGCAATTATAAATTTTATGTTCCACGAGATTTGTCTAAGAACCTGTTTATTTAAGAAATTGCATACTCGGAATCCTCACGCAACTGTGGAGGAAGCATTCCTAAAACAATATCTTTTTTATGAACCCCATCTTTTATTAACTCATCAGCAAGAACTATATCTGATCTATTTTCCTGAATCCATACTTTACCATCAATTACATCCAAATGAAATATACAATTATGGATATAATCTTCTTTTGTACGCCATCCCATACGAATCAACTGAAAATGCTTACCTTTCTCATCAAAAATCACCAAAGTCTTAATTGGGGAATTTTGTGTATTCCAAGCTAAAGCATAAGTCTGTAATTTAGTTTTAATAATATTAGTATACAATGCTATTTTATCCATGAAATGATGGTTTTTTCTTGAATATTAAATACAATTAATCGTACTTCATAACGGTTAATCGATTTCATCAAAATTCCAAGTTTTTTAATACGATTATAAGCGAGATTAGGAATAGCGAGATATAATATACGGTCTTTTTCTACTTCTTCTAAACCTAATTTATAATTTAAAAACTGTCCTAAGGCAGTGTGAAATTCAGAAACTGTACTATCTTTTAAAAAACTTTTAATTTCAATTGCAATTTTTTCTTTCCCTTTTTGAGCTGCTATAATTTTTTCTGCCCCTAGATCAACCTGATAATTCACACCTTGTGTTTCGATAATGTATGGATCATGGGTAATCTCCCAACCATCCTTTTTTAAAGCGTCTTTAAGATTTAGATGATATTTATCTCGTGCTGACATTTATTATGTTCAAGAAGTTTAATTAGAATTAACTATTTATTTGACAGCCTAATAAGTTAAAAATTACCACTTTTTATTTAGAAAACCAAAATAACAGAACTTTAGTTAGTACCATCCATCTCCCGCATCAAGATGTCAATATCATCCATAAAATCATCCACATCTTCTGCATCTGTTCCATCACAAAAAGCACGGATGTGATGTTCTTGGTCTATCAAAATTAATCGTCCATCGTGATTATATCCACCGGGGGCATCAGGATCTTCTTCGGCTACATGGAAGAAATCTTCATCAATGGTATAAATTAATTCTTTATCACCTGTAACTAAATGCCATTGATCAGTTTTAATTTCTAATTTATCCGCATACCACTTTAAGCGAGGAATGGTGTCATATTTTGTATCAATTGAAACAGAAAGTATTTTAAGGCGGTCTTCTTCTTGGAAACGATCAGCCATTCGGAGCATTTGTTGCTTGACTTTAGGACATATCGTTGGACATGAAGTAAAGAAGTAATCCACTACATAGGCCTTCCCATCAAAGGTAGCTTTAGTAACGGCTTGACTGTCTTGATTGACAAATTCATATTGCGGAATGGTGTGATAAATCGTGTCGCCTTCTACAATTTCTTTCTCTCCGTAAATGGGTAATTTACTAGGTCTTTCTGTTTTAGAAGGACCACAATTTAAAAATAGAAGACTTATCAAACCACAAAATAAAAAATAACGAAGCATACTCAATTGGTTAATTTTTCTAATAAATTACTAGCATCTTGGATGCTACTTTTCATATCCTTACTCACTTTTGCAATCTTTTCTTCTTCTGATTTCAAGTAAGTCATCGTTTCCTCTACATCGGCATTGTTGGCTGGCTTATCAAATTCATGCATCCAATCCCACATGCCATCTTCTGCTTGGGTCAGTCGTGTTATTAATTCGTTGACTTGAGTAGATTGTTCTTCAGAAAGGGAGTTATTCTCCTCTCTTACTTTTTTTAATCCTTTTTTCAATTTAGCCATTGTTCCCATTTCTGGCATGACTTCATCATGAATCGCCATTACTTTTTGATATTGGTCGTACCAAGGCGAATCTTTAGAAGGGCCACAAGAAAAAATTAAAAATAAAAATGGAATGAAAATGTATTTAAACATACTTAATAGGTTTTGGTCATGGTTTCAGGAATTGCAATAATGAAATTAGCAGCGTTAAGAAATTCTTCTTCCAAACTACTAATATCTTTTTGCAAAACTGTAGTTAATGTTTTAATTTTTGTATTTGGTCGATATTGTTTGATGTACCAATTTATACCATCAAAGTAATCAGAATGAAATGCGCCATTTAGATGGTAAAATAAGCCATTTTTTGGAAGATGCTGAATAATAAAATGAGCCATAGTCGCATCTTTAATTGCTTGTGCTTTTGGAAAATTTAGGGATTCTCCATCATGACCTCCTCCCATCATCTCCAACATTTTTTGATAACCTGGCAAACTCGCATCAAATGGAAAGGGTAAAGGTGCGATCCAAGCTTTTTCTTCTGCTGTTAAGTCCTCTAAAAATGATTCCCCTTCTTTAAACAATCGAGAAGCATATCTACGCGGCACATTGGTCGCAATAACTGGATAACTATTTTCCTTCGCAAATTCAACAACTGGAGCATAGTCGGTGTCATAATTTGACCACAATTCCATTTGTTCTAAATAGGTTTCATTGTTAATTTTATCATTGAGGTAATCGTTTAAAACTAATTGATAATCAGCTTCTAACATTTCTAAACCTACAGTGATACATTTATCTGAATATTTTGATAAATCTTGCAAAACTTCTAATTGTAACCAATGGGCTAAAGACAGATTATGAAACTCACCAAACAAGATCACTTCTGTATCTTTGATTTGTTTGATCATTTTCTTGTAGGATACTTTCTTTCCTTTGGGAGTATAGATTTGATAGGCAGGTTTATTAGACTGACTCCAGAGATTCGATATGGAAAAAAATGTAAGTAGCAAAAATATTTTAATTCGTAAATTCATGCTACAAAGGTAGGAGTAGAATGTGGAAGAGAAAAGCTTTAATCAGTCAATTATTAGTCATAAATAAGAAAGTCAACCGTGGATAGGTTGACTTTCTTTCGCGCTTGTTTTTTCTCTGATTGAAACCGTTTCTTTTGAAGTCGTTTCGCTTTTATATTTGAAGGAATAGTAGACGGTTTTCGTACTTTTTCTACTTGAAGGGCATCTTGTATAAGAGCTTCTAGTTTTGCAATCGCTTCTTTTTTATTGCGATGTTGCGATCGAGAGGCTTGAGAAAAACGTTGAAGTACACCAGATTTTGTTAATTGATGAGATAATTTATTCAACAAGCGTTCTTTTTCTGTTACTGTCAAAGCAAGGGAATCTTCAATGCGCCAACTTACTTCTACTTTTGTCTCTACCTTATTTACATGTTGCCCACCTGAACCCGCGCTACGGCTCGTTCGAAACGATAATTCTGATTTAAATTGTTCTAAATTCATGATCTAAGGTTTATTATTCATTTCATCCAACTATTAATTTAAGAATAGAGTTCCCAAACTAGTTAATATTATCTCTATTTATAAATGTCTCCATGAAGACAAGAAATCGAAACTTTTGCATTATATTTGCAACTTATCATACCAAAAGGATGTTTACCTTGCGAATACATTAAACTAAAATTAAAATTTAATACATCATGGCTTTTGAATTCACTGATGCGAATTTCCAAGATACTGCACTAGCTAAAGATAAAATTTCTGTTGTTGATTTTTGGGCTGAATGGTGCGGACCTTGTAGAATGATTACACCAATCATCGATGAACTAGCTACAGATTTTAAAGATGATGAGTCAATTACAATTGGAAAATTAAATGTTGATCATAATCCAAATGTGTCTGTAGAGTATGGCGTACGAAGCATTCCTACTATCCTAATTTTCAAGAATGGAAAATTAGTTGATAAAAATGTTGGGGTTACCACTAAAAAAGCTCTTCAAGATAAAATTTCTAACGCAGTACAAACTGCTTAATACTTAAGGGTCCTTTAGGCCTTTATTATACAAAAAATCCTTATATCTCATTAGCAGATATAAGGATTTTTTAGTATTTGTCGCCCTGATGCAACAGTCTATCCTGCTATTGCGTTTGTAAAATAGCAAACCACCAACTCTATGGATTTATTAAATAATTTTGATGTACGCGATCTTGGAAATCTTGAATTATTAGCGCGTCAAGTTGTAGAAGGATTTATTATTGGTCTTCACAAAAGTCCCTTTCATGGATTTTCTGTGGAATTTGCAGAGCATCGTATTTATAATCCTGGTGAACCTACCAAAAATATTGATTGGAAAGTCTATGCGCGAACTGATAAAATGTACACCAAGCGATTTGAAGAAGAAACCAATCTTCGTTGCCAAATTGTGATTGATGGTTCATCTTCTATGTATTTTCCAGAAGTAAGCAAGAATAGTAAAAATCAAATAAATAAATTACGTTTTTCTGCTTTGGCAGCGGCTGCTTTGATGAATTTATTACAGAAACAGCGAGATGCTTTTGGCTTATCCATTTTTGATGAAAGTGTGCATATTCATACCCGATGTAAATCAAGTACGTCTCATTATCGTTTGTTATTAACGCATCTCCAAAAATTAATTGATAATCCAGAACGCAATAAAACAACTTCTGCTGCTCAAGCACTTCATCAAATAGCAGATAGTATTCATCGTCGTTCTATGGTGATGGTGTTTAGTGATATGTTTGAACAAAGTGAAGAAACCGAAAAATTATTCTCTGCGCTTCAGCATTTAAAACATAATAAACATGAAGTCGTCTTGTTTCATACCGTAGATCAATCCTTAGAAATTGATTTTGAGTTTGAAAATCGTCCTTATTTATTTATAGATATGGAATCTGGCGAGCAAGTTCGTTTACAATCCAATCAAGTTAAAGATTATTACAAAGAGCAAGTCACCAAATTTAAAGAAGAACTTCGTTTGAAATGTTTGCAATATAAAATTGATTTTGTAGAAGCTGACATCAATAAAGGATTCCGTAATATTCTTCAATCGTATTTAGTAAAGCGTAGTAAAATGGGGGCTTAACCTGATCGTGTGGTCGATTGAAAATCGTCCCACGATTATCGCAATTATACTCTTTTTTAACTCCTTTTAGTAATGGATAATTATCTGTTTAAAAATCAAGCTTGAAGTAGATTCAATCATTTAAAGTTTTATTAATAAAATTTACACCTCTTTCCTTCTAAAATTATACATTTTTTCGCTTCATTTTTTTTCTCGAAAAGATTTGATTATAATTGCTTTTTGCATGGTATTTCATGATTAGAAATGCTTACTATTTTATAAATAATTTTCTATGATAAAAATAACCGACCTTTCCACAAAAGCCCCTGATCATTTATCAAAAGATGAAATAAAAGAAGCCACTAAAGCAATGGCAAAAGAAATTGCTGATTTGCAATATGTGATGATGGCACAAAAAAAATATAGTTTATTAGTCATCTTCCAAGGAATGGATTCTAGCGGAAAAGATGGTGCTACAAAACACGTTTTTACCGAATGTGGGCCTGCGGGTGTTCATGTTTTTTCATTTAAAAAACCGACTGATGATGAATTCGCCCATGACTTTCTTTGGCGTGTACATAAACGCACTCCTGCAAAAGGTATGATTCATGTATTTAATCGTTCGCATTATGAAGATGTCTTAATACAACGCGTACATGGATGGATAGATGAGACTAGAATTCAAAAAAGAATGGCAGCAATTAATGCATTTGAGGATTTAGTTCAGTTCGATAACAACACTACGATCTTGAAGTTTTTCCTAAATTTATCCAAAGATCGACAGCAAGAAAAGCTCCAAGAACGAATTGATATGCCCCGTAAAAATTGGAAACACAATGCCAATGATTGGAAAGAACGCGAGCATTGGGATAAATACATGGAATGCTATGAAGATGTGTTAAACACCTGTAATACAGTGCCTTGGCATGTTGTGCCTGCCGATCAACGTTGGTATCGTAATTATGTAGTAGCACAAAAAGTTTTGGAAACCATGAAAGGATTTGATTTAGCGTTTCCTCTTTTAGAAACGGATTAGGATGATGTATAATATTAAAAAAAAGTGCAGTCACAAAAAAAGCATGTCGTTTCTTTACAAAAATTTAATGTTATAACATCTTTGAAGTGTTGATACCCAATCAACCAAAAAGTCAAAACAATCATGCATTCAAAGTATCTGTCCAAGCTAATTCTTGGTCTAACAAGTGTTTTATTTTTTTTACAAATAGGAAAAACACAAACCATTATTGCCTCAGCAGGATCTTACGATCAAACTAATGAATTATCCATTAGTTGGACTTTAGGAGAAGCTATTTCCGCTACATTGCGATCAGAGATTCATATTACACAAGGCTTTCAGCAATATACGGCTGAGGCTAAACAGCAAGAAGAAGAACATTATTTGAAATCAGTTTCTACTAATAATGTTCTAACTAAAAAAGATATTCAAGAAAAATTTGATGAAAAAACATACAAATTGCAAAAACAAAATATCACTACTAGTCAAGATAATATCGTACAAAACACATCAACTCAAAAAAAACATCTAAACTCTAAACCCTTTGGGAGAGAGGAAATAGCTATCCAAAAAATGCAGTTATATCCCAATCCCACAGCTGATTTTTTGAATATTCAACTAGAAGTTCAACATGTTGAAGAAGAACTTTATGAGGTACAAATTATTAATCTCCAAGGGAAGATTCTTCATCAAGAGCGTCTAGGCTTTTCAAAAAATCAAAATATGCATCGCATAAATATACAAGCATTTAGTAATGGTCAATATCACCTATTTATAAGCAAAGATCAGCAAATACTCGAACAAAAAAGCCTAACAAAAACAAATCTGTAAAGAACACTACCCTATCTCAAATTTTTACCCCCTACATAATTTACTTATCCGTTATAGATCTACCTAATACTCCTCAATTGGCATCTACCTTTTTACACAATCTTAGGCGTGTACTAAAAGATAGATGTATAAGTTATACATCTTTTTCACCAAAACTCTTATTCTCAAATGAAAAAAATACTATTCATCAGTATTTTGGTAGTTCTATGTTCTTTTCTGTATGCTAATGACAGTTTCAAATATCAAGCAATTATTCGTACTGCTGATGGAGAAGTGATTGTCAATCAAGATGTTCAAATGCGCATCAGCATTATCCAACACAACATCCGAGAATTACCCATCTACGAAGAAACTCATTTTGTACGCACCAATGAATATGGACTCATCAACATCTATATTGGAGATGGTGTAGCTACAATTGGTTCGTTCAAAGACATTAATTGGAGCTATGATAGTTTTCTACAAACCGAAGTCGATATAGAAGGCGGCACTAATTTCCAAGTAATGGGAATCACTGAATTGTCTTCTGTACCGCGTGCATTATATGCTGAACGTGCAGGAAATGTCTCTGAAAATTCCTTTGGCTTATGGGTGACAGATTTTGGCGCAGTAGGCGATTTAGAATACGATGACACGGAAGCCTTTCAAGCCACCATTGATTCTGCCATGATTATAGGAGCAAAGGTTTTAATTCCGACAGGCACTTATAAAATTACCCAACCTTTAGTAATTCCAAATGGAATCGTACTTGAAGGTGTAGGTGTGGGTGGAGAACCTTTAGAAACACCTTATAATGGAACAAGTATTTACTATTATGGTTTTGACTTTTGCATGAGCTTAGTGGGTCATGATGCTGGTATAAAAAATCTGAGTATTGTAAGTCGTTCCAATCAAGCACGAGGTGGAGTAAAAGTATTTGCAGATGGAAATACGGTTGAGAGCATCAAAATCTCCAATGTTCTAGTAAGTGGTTTTACAAAAGGAGTTGGTTTATGTCTTTTTGCTCAAAATCGAGGGGGTATTTATTATGCTTCAATTTATGATCTACGAGTACGTCACGCTCAAACGGGTATTGAGATTTTCCAAGATCAAACGTCTTCTATCAATTCAAATTCCTTTTTCCATGGGGTCGTTTCTGGTGGTGGATTTAAACAAATGCTGAAAGTAGAAGGCGGAAATAACAATGTATTTTACAGTACTATTTTTGAAGGTCCAGAAGCAAAAAATGGAGTGATTTTAGTTAACTCAGGAGAAATTCAGTGTCAAAATATTCGTATAGAATGTACCGAACAAGACCCTACTCATCCTATAATTAATTTCAAAAAAGACACAAAAAATTCCCACATCTCAGGTACATTCGCTGGTGGTTTAATTTTAAATAGAGGCGATAACATCATTGAAATGAGAAGCGGAAAAGCCATTGGTTTTCATCTTCCACAAGGAAATCAATTGGATAATGCCACTTTTCACGGCTTCCAAAATCTTCAACTACCCAATTGGGCCATCAATGGGACAACTTCAAAAATAGTCGTAAAAAAACCAACGCTCACTCCTCAACATAATGTTTTACAATTAATCATTCCTGCAGGAGAAACCGTTACATTAAGTCCATCAAGTTTAAAATCTGAAGCAAATTTAACTGCTTATCAACAAGTCAATTTTGGCTATTTTGTAAAAACAGACAAAGCAAATACGGTTTGTACGACGATAAATTCGACAGATGGTTTATTAAGTTCACAACATCATAATGGAAATAATCAATGGCAATTTGTTGGTATGAATGCTCCAATAGACCCCAAAAATGGCATAAAACCGAATTTACATATTCAAAATACAACTGGCGAAGAAATAAAAGTACAAGTTACTGCTCCTACTCTTTCTTTTGGAGCAAGTACTCCTTCTATCGCCCCAAAAGCATTTACCTCAGCAGGTGGAACGATAAATGGTTTAGTGTCTCAAACAATGACCCAAATAGATCGAATTCCAAATGATGGTTTCTTAGAAATTGCCGAAAGTAATTTCATAGAAATGATTGCCACAGGAACGATTTATCGAATTAATTATTCAGCTGAATCACGATTTCCAAAAGGAACTTTACTCACTATTTTATTTAACCAAAATGGAACTACACTTAAATCAAACCCCTATTTAAAATTACTCAATGATTTTAATGCTATACCAAATAGCAGTATTCAACTCATGTCGCTAGGAAACGGAGTCTGGCAAGAAGTTAACCGAAACTTATAATTTTTCGCCAATTATTAACAAACAATTACATAAGACACCACAAAACTGAAACCATTACTCCCCTTTACAATTTTTTACCAAACTTATCTATTGTTGAGTGGCACATTTCTAGACGTAGGAATGTGCCTCTTTTTATCTCATCCTATTCTTTTTTATCTTAAATTTGTACAACTAATCCAATCAAAAACCGTAATTAAGAACTTTACCAATCAGCCTCTATCCAATAAAACCCTTCTATTATTTATAAAATGTAATTAGATGGACAAAAATACCGTCTTACAAGACTTAGCTAATTTAATACAAACTAATCAAGATCAAATCATAGCTGCCAATCAAAAAGATTTAGCTTTAGCCAAAGATTTGGACCCCACTTTAGTTGATCGTTTAAAAGTGGATGAAAAAAAAGTCCAAGGCATGATTCAATCCGTGGAAGATGTCATCTTTATGGCTGATCCTGAAGGGCAAATTCTCTACGAACATTCCCATGAAAATGGCATCAAAATTCAAAATCGAGTTGTCCCTTTTGGTAAGATTTTAATTATCTATGAATCACGACCTGATGTAACGATCGAAGCGGCTATTTCTGCCTTTAAAGCAGGCAATAAAATCTATTTAAAAGGTGGAAAAGAAGCCAAACATTCTAATCTTTGTCTAGTAGATTTATGGCATCAAGCCTTGAAAAAAAATGGAGTTTCTACCGATTATATCACCTATTTAAGTACCAATCGAACAGAAACACAACAACTCATCAAAGAAAATCCCTATCAAATTGATTTAATAATTCCGCGAGGTGGAGATGGTTTGATAAATTACGTTCGTGCGAATACCAATATTCCATTAATGGTGAGTGGTCGAGGTAATAACTTCGCTTATATTCATGAAGATGCCAATGTACAAATGGCGATCAATGTAATCTTAAATGGAAAAAGTCGTTTGAGTGTTTGTAATGCTTTAGATAAGGTGTTGATCCATCAAAATCTTCCAAATTTAAATCATAATTTGAATCAATTAGTCACTGCACTTCAAGCTTTGGGTATTGAAGTATTTGGAACAGATACTATTAAAAAAGAAGTCGATTCCATTTCCTTGATTTCAGATGAAGCCATTTTTTATGAAGAATTTTTAGCACCCAAAATGGTCATAGATCTAGTGGATACATCTACTTCTGCCATTCAAAAAATCAATCAATATTCTGGAGGACATTCCGCCACCATCATTTGTAAAGACACTAAAACGGCTCAACAATTTCAAAAAGAAGTGGATTGTGCAGCTGTTTATCATAATGCTTCGACTCGATTTACAGATGGAGGACAATTTGGTTTAGGCGCAGAAATCGCCATTTCAACACAAAAATTGCACTTTCGCGGGCCCGTTAGTTTATCTCAATTAGTCACCAATAAATGGTTTATCAATGGTACAGGACAAACACGATAAACCCATTTTAGTGGTCAAATTAGGCTCGTCTACGCTTACCGCTGGAACGGACAAAATATCTCGTGGAAAAATCGAAGATATTGCCCGTCAAATTATCGAATTAAAGGAGCAATATCGAGTCGTCATTGTTTCTTCTGGAGCAATTGCCACTGCTAAACAATTTATTAATCTCAAAAATTGGGAGGGTAATATTGTAGCCTCCAAACAAGCCATGTCTGCTATAGGTCAGCCAAAATTGATGCAAATTTATTCAGAGGTTTTTTCTGATTTTAGACTTTCCATTGCTCAATGTCTCTTGACTTATCGAGATTTTGAAGTGGATACGCTCAAAAAAAATACTTTAAATACCATTTTAGAATTACTCAAACACGATTACATTCCCATCATCAATGAAAATGATACCGTTGCAGTAGAAGAAATCATTCTCGGAGATAATGATCGCCTTTCAGCAAAAGTGGCTTGTTTGATTGATGCAAAAACCCTTTTATTAGCTTCCGATATAGATGGTGTTTATACTAAAAATCCGCACTTACATTCTGATGCGAAATTGATTCCTCATATTTCAGATATTAATGCTGTCAAACAATTTATCGAAGAGAAAAAAGGAGGATTGGGTACAGGCGGTATGACCTCCAAAATCATTGCCGCTGAGGAATGTCTTGCTCATGATGTAGAAACCATCATTACGAATGGTACTGCTTCTAATTTTATAGTAAATGCTTTAGGTGGGGAGGTGAAATGTACTAGATTTATCACAAAATCAGCCGTTTAATTTTCTTTTCCAATTAAAATATCCTTGTACTGCAATTCCCAAATAGACGACCATTACTACAGCAAATAATAAAGCTCCTGTACTATAATACAAATAGCCATAAGCAATATCAATCACAATCCAATACAGCCAGTTTTCTAGTTTTTTTTGTATAACTAAAAAGGTGGTTAATACTGAAAAAACAGTTGTAAAAGCATCCAAATATGTCGCGACTGCATCCGTATAACGCGCAAAGAAATAGCCAAAAGCTAGACTTAAAAGTGTACCTACAATAATAACAAATAAATGTTCTTGCCCCTTCATATTGGTTATGGGCAATGCACCTTTAGCTGCATTTCCAAATTTCCATTGATAAATCCCTACAAAAGAAATGACCACATAAAACACTTGTAATCCAGCATCTAAATACAAATTATAATAGAAAAAGGAAGCATAAGCCCACAAACTACAAGAGATAATCCCAAAGAACCAACACCAAACATTTTCCCGTGCTGCCAAAAACACATAAATTATCGCTGTCACCAGCACGACCCAATCGACCCAAGCAAAAACAGTAGCTTCTTGAATTACTAGATTTATTATATCTTGCATCTTTTTAAAATTTAAAACACTGATCAATGGATTTTGCTGATTTTCACAGATCAGTACTAAACAAAATCAGTGATTATCCATTCTATTAGCGTCATCCGTGTTCAATGAATCATAAAAGTAATCAATCATTATAAAAGACCAATATGTTTAAAGGTACATCTACTTACGTTGCTACGAAAGAATTACAAATTGCAGTCAATGCAGCCATCCATCTAAAAAAACCACTTCTAGTCAAAGGCGAACCTGGAACTGGAAAGACTCTTTTAGCACATGAAATTGCAGCTGCATTGGATAAAAAAATTATCACTTGGCATGTGAAATCGACGACAACAGCGCAACAAGGATTGTATGAATATGATGCGGTTTCTCGTTTGCGGGATTCCCAATTGGGGGATGAAAAAGTGAAAGATATATCCAATTATATCAAAAAAGGAAAGATGTGGGAAGCTTTTGAACAAGGCGATCAAGTCGTCTTATTAATAGATGAAATAGATAAAGCTGATATCGAATTCCCAAATGATTTGCTCTTGGAATTGGATAAAATGGAATTTTATGTCTATGAATTACAAAAAAATATCGTAGCAAAAACACGTCCTATCGTTATTATCACCTCCAATAATGAAAAGGAATTACCTGATGCCTTTTTAAGACGATGTTTGTTTCATTATATCCGGTTTCCAGAAAAAGAAACCATGCAAGCGATTGTGGATGTTCATTTTCCTAAAATAGAGCAAGAATTAGTGCAACAATCCATGCGTTTGTTTTATGAAATTCGTGGCGTTCGTGCCATGAAGAAAAAACCATCGACCAGTGAATTAATTGATTGGTTAAAATTGCTGATGATGGAACGTATTCAAGCGGCTACTTTAGCAGAGATTGACATCAAAAAAGAATTACCTCCCCACTTACACGCCTTACTTAAAAATGAACAAGATTTGGAAGTACTCTACGAAATTTTAAAGGGAAGACGGCACTATTAATTAGTCTACTTTTTGAATTAACAATTTACAATGCCTGTTGAAATCTATCTGGAACGACTAGATAAAAATTTAAAATCAAAAAAAATCTCACCAATTGAATGGGAGAAATGCGTCGATTCCATAGAAAATATTAAACTTTCCAAGGATGAAACTGGAAATTTACAAGCCGTTGAATGTTTTTGTGAGCCAATTCAAGATTGGATTCCTATCTTTTGGTTGCATAAAAATGGTTCTGGTTCCATGCGAGAAGAAGGATTTTTCAAGTATGAAATATCTTTTGAAAAAGCCATAGAAATTGCAGCATATCTAAATGCTTTTATCTTGGGAGAAGAAGGAATTATTTTTTATGAACCTAATTATGGGGTATTATATGATGAAACCGATAATACACCACAAATTTTACTTGAATTAGATGATTTGATAGAACATCAAGTTTATAAAGAAGAAGATATTAATCAAGCTATAACAACTGTTTTAAAAAAGAAAGAAGCGATTCATTCTAATAAAAAACAAGAATATATCATCCATCGAAATCCACTTCTTTCAAGGAAAAAAGTAAAAAAATGGTGGGAATTCTGGAAGTAAATTCAAATCATTATTATTCGAAAGGTAAAGCTTTGCGAGAAGCCATTCGTGTATTCGTGGTAAAAAAATCCCCTTAGCATTACACTAAGGGGATCTAAGTATTAAATCAATTTTGTATGAAGATTTTTATTTATTTACCACCATCACTTGTTGACTAACAGAACCAGCACTCGTCTGAATCATAAAATGATATAAGCCTGTCTGTAAATCATTTGTATCAATGGTTTCTTGATATTCTCCTCTTGGCAAATCACCTAAATCAATCGAACGAAGAAGTTGTCCAGAAGCATTAATAATCTGTACTTGTACCTCTGTTGATTGTGTTAAATCAAAATTCAAATTATAATAAGAAGTCGTTGGATTTGGAAATCCTTTTACGAGTCCAATAGTAGCAATTTCATTAACAGAAGTCGTCAAAGGTAACGGAATTGTTGTTCCATCTGCCAAGGTAGCATAAATTCCAAAATCTGGATCACCAGCCAATAAACCAGAAGCAAATACAATAGCTGTTTGACCACCTAAAGTAGAAAGATCCGCATTATAAGTAAATAAAATGTTTTCATTATCTTCTGCTGGTGTAATATCCAAAGTATAAATCGCTGGAGGTACAGAAATAAAATCTGTTACATCACCAAAGGCTGCATTATCTACGATAGTTAAAGCTGAATTTGCTATCACATCTACTGCAGGAGCATCTGGAGAACCATGAACAACTTTAAAGGCAACATTTTCAGGATCAGCTTCTAATTGTGTATTGTCAATTAATGTTAAACCAAATGGAGTGTCTGTATTTCCAACTATTCCGTTTGCCACCGCTACAAAAGTACTTCCATTTGCAAGTGTAACTGGGAAAGTAGCAATAATATCATCTGGAGAAGTACTTGGTGAAGGTGCTACACCAATCATTAATTCTACATCACCTGGTACATCTACATAAGGTGTTGCTGTTCTAAAGTTAAAATCTGTCAAGAAAGGGGCATCATTTACCCAAATATCGACTGTTGGAGAAGGTGAATTATGAATAACCTGTAAACGAGCTTGTGATTTTGCTGGTAATTCTACCACTGTTCCATCTGCTAAAGCAGCAAATAATCCAAAGGCAGGTTGATCCATCATCGGAGCAAGAAATCCAGATGCAAAAACCACAGCTGAATTTCCACCTAATCCTTCTAAATTCGTATCAAAAGAAGCTACAATTGGTTCAGTACCTGCTCCTCGAATATCAACTAAATATTGCGCTGCTGGCACTGAAATATAATCAGTAATATCGCCATAAGCTGCACCTGCTGCTAAAGTTGCTACGTCCCTTGCACTAATATCTACAGCAGGAGCATCTGTAGAACCATGTGCAATAATAAAATCTACATTTTCAGTATTCAAGGCGCGTTGGCGTGCACTTGCTTTCACATTTAGTGTAAATGGTGTATCCATATCGCCTACTAAACCTTGTGCAAAAGTAATATAGGTTTGTCCATTTTCTAAAGTAACTGGGAAATTGGCTATAATATCATCTGGAGATGAACTTGGAGAAGGAGCAATACCAATATTTAATTCTACTCCTGCAGGTACTTCGACAAAAGGTGTCGCTTTTCGATATTCAAAATTGGTTAAAAAAGGTGCATCATTTACCCAAATATCAACCGTTGGAGAAGCAGAATTATGAATAATCTGCATACGTGCTGCCTCAATGGTAGGCAATGCCACTACAGTACCATCCGATAAAGCAGCAAACAAACCAAAGGCTGGTTGATCTCCTGTAGGCGCTAAATAACCCGAAGCAAAGACTGTTATAGAATTTCCTCCTAATCCAGATAAATCAGCTTCAAATGTAGCAACAATGGGATCTGCACCAGACGCCCGCACATCTAATAAATAACGATCTGAAGGAACTGATACATAATCTGAGATCATCCCGAAGGCGAAATCTTTTAATAGATGAGCTACGCCTCTCGCATCTACATCCACCATTGGCGCATCAGGAGAACCATGCGATACTACAAAGTCTACATTTTCGCTACTCAATGCAGTTTCTTTAGCATTGGAAATAGAATTTAAGGTGAAAGGCTTAGCATCATCTCCTACAACTCCTTCTGCAAAAATCACATAAGATTGATTTTCGCTTAGTGTTACTGGAAAAGTAGCAATAATATCATCTGTGGATGTACTTGGAGATGGAGCAATACCAATCTCCAATTCTACGCCTGCTGGCACATCTACAAATGGAGTGGCTGTTCTAAAAGCAAAATTAGTTTGAAACGGGCTTCCATTCACCCAAATGTCTACCGTAGGAGAAGGTGAATTATGAATAATTTGGACTCGTGCAGTCTGCGCATTTACGCCAAAAAAGCTGCAAGTCAATAAAAAAATAAGTACCTTAGTAAATAACTTCATAGGTGTAGGTTTAAAGGTTAAAAAGAAATTTTTGTTAGTTAAATTAGACACTTTTCTAACATGAATAAATTCATTTTGTTTGACCTTTTGCCTACATCTTTTAAACAAAATGCATCTTTTGAAGGGTACTTTTCAAAAAACAAAAAAAATTAAAGTGTAAAAAATCCAGATTTGATTTTAGTTCGTATGTATTAATTTTTTAAGTTATAACATTCACTTCTCGCTCTAATTGGATGCCAAATTTGGATTGGACTGATGCGATAATTTGAGTAGATAAATCAAAAATTTCTTGCCCACTTGCTCCTCCATGATTGACTAAAACAAGTGCTTGGTTTTTATAAGATCCTGTATTGCCTACGCGCTTTCCTTTCCAGCCACATTGTTCGATTAACCAACCAGCAGGGATTTTTTCTTTTGTATTAGAAACAGAATAATGAACGATATTGGGGAATTGTTTTTCTAATGTTTGAAATTGTGCTTTTGAAATGACTGGGTTTTTGAAGAAACTTCCAGCATTACCAATTTGAGATGGATCAGGTAATTTGGATTGACGAATTTTTACGACTGCATTACTAATGGTTTGGATCGAGATTTCTTGCTGTTCCAAAACTTTTTGAATAGCACCATAGGAAGTATTTAATTGATGAAATCCTTTTTTTGTCAATCGAAAATAGACTTTATGAATGAATAATTTCCCTTTCCATTGACGCTTAAAAATACTATCCCGATAACCAAACTCACAGGCTTGTTTTGAAAAATGACAAGCTTTACCATTTTCTAATTCTATGGCATCAAGTCCTTCAAATACATCTTTTAACTCCACTCCATACGCACCAATATTTTGAATAGGAGCTGCCCCAACTGTTCCGGGAATGAGGGACAAATTTTCTATGCCCCCTAAATTTTGTTGCACACACCAGATGACAAATTGATGCCAATTAACGCCCCCTCCTACTGCGAGAATAACCTCTTTTTCAGATTCATTAATAAGTTGAATGCCTTGGATTTCATTTTTTAAAATGAGCGCATCAATATCTTGTTGAAACAAAATATTACTTCCTCCTCCTAAAATAAAAAAAGACCTTTGTTGAATAGAAATGATTGCTTTCAAATCTTGTATAGATCGAATCTTAACCAATTGCTTGGCTGTTGCAGCAATTCCAAATGTATTAAAAGGAGCAAGTGAAACTTGAGATTGAAGGATTGGCAAATTAGAAGATTTAAATTAATTTAACGGGACAAATTCGTATCCCCAAAGCCCTTTTTGGATCGGAATTTTTATCATATCTCCTTGTTTTTTATCATAAAAATAAGGATTGTCTACTTCTATACGAACTACTTTTTCTTTGTACACAAAAAATAAATGATAGGCATCCGCTTCAATACTTTGTTCTAGATCATCTTTTGTAAGTCCAAAACGTTGTTGACTCGTGGGTTTTAAGGAAATAAACTCTACCGTACGATCTTCAGCTTTATGATAACTTAACAAGCGATTACTCAAACTGGCTAATAATGGAAAAAGAAGACCACATAATACAATCACAAATACAGCTACTTGTACTTTTTCAAGTGTCGTTTTGAGATTTTTTGTCCATCTACGACTCATTTCAAAGCCAACAATGACTCCAATAATTGCTCCTCGAATTAATAAATCACCTACATCAAAAATACGATCAAACCAATCAAATTCAAATACATACAATACAATAGTTCCAAAAATTACAATAAAGAATAGGACGACTTTCCAGATATCTTTCTTTTCTGGTTGTACGCGGTTTCCACCACCATATAAGAAATCTGTAAAGTCCATTAACATAAGAAAACGTAAGTTTGATAAGTTTCGAAGATAGTCTTTTTAAGTGTAGGAAAAAATAATTTTATGAAAACAGTAAGGAGCTATTGCCCGTGATTTCTTCCTTTTATAGTACCTGAGTTAAATTGTTCATTTAATTTTTGGACTTCTGCCTCTTCATTTTCTGTAATGACACGTTCGCCCAAATTTATTAAGTCGGGTTGGCCTGCATCAATCCAAGCGGTGTACCAAGCACAGCCTAGATGATAAATTGCCTCACACATGCGCTCTTCTACTTGTCCATCTAACTTTTCGTAATAAGCACGAGAAAATCCACTACAAGGGATACGAACAGTTCTTCCATTTCGCTCTTCGTAGCAAAATTGTTGGTCAGAGGGATAATCTTTTCGTAATTGTTTTTCAAAATCTAATACTTCATCAACATAAGAATGGCTTTTTAAGACAATATCCCAAAAAAATTGTTCTTTATCTTCAATATATTCAGCTCTTCCAACAAAAAAATCAAATTCTTCATCGGCATATAATTCAGGTAAGCGACTTTCCCAAAACGCATGGATGCCTAATTGGTTAGTCATTTGTCCATTGTAATTTTCGGTAGTATGCAAAGGTACATGTGCATCGGCAATGTAATGCCCAAAATCAGAAGAATGTCGCAAGATTCCTTTAATATCTCCATTTTCAAATGCTTCTGTCAATTTATATTGCATAGATTTCAAATGGTAAGGCAAAATCCCATAAGATGTAAATTCTTCCTCCGCATAAATACTGGAACAATCTATGGTATAATAGCCACCCAATAGTTGATACAAGCTGTCACAAGGAATACGCCACTCCTCTTCGTAATAAATGGAAACGATATTGTTCTTTATAAATTTTCGATAGGCAGAATAAGGAAGTGCTATTGCTAAATTTTCCTGAAAGATGGAGTCATTTGCTACATAAGATAAACTATCTCCGAATACATGAACCGTGTCTTTATTTTCAGTAATCACATAAATATCTGTGTATTTTGCTAACATGTCGGTCCAATTACGAGGAATATGCGCGAAAGGTGCTTCACCCCAATGATCAATATCAATGTAATGACGAATGGCTTCAAAATTGGATGCATAACGCCGTTTATCAGGATCAACTGAATGCTCCGTGATATATTCGATATGCTTTTTATAAAAAGGCATCATTTCAACTGGAAGAGTGAAAACGGCCAAACGATTAATACGTTTATGTCCAAAAAATCCCCAATTGGGTGAAAAAGAAAGACTAAGTAATGCTAACAAAAGCACACTAATAAGAAGAAAAAATTTATTGTTTGGTCTCATTAATCGTGAAAATAGGACATTTGTTAGGTAAAGATCGTGATTTATACACAAAATCTCGAAATCAAGGTATTAATTTTTATTGGCTGCCGCTTCTCCTCCTTCAAAGAAATAATCATAAGCCCAGAGGATTTTACCAAAGACAATTTGTTGTGTTAAATAGTAATCGCCTGTGGAGGCTTTTGCCATGTAACGTTCTATTTTTTGATTGGGAATGATTTGACCTGCTGTATCGCGTACCATCAGTGGATACATCGAGACGGATAATTCTTCGCCTTTATTGTTTGCTATGGCAATAGTCGTAAAAGGCGTTTGTGCGCAAATGGAGTCCGCTTTTGGATTATTATTGTCAAAAGCTTCTGCGCCTATGCTCTTATATTGCTCTAAATATGCCGCGACCGTTTCTTGATTAACGGGTGTGGTTATCGCAGTTTGCGTGTCATAAAAAGGAGATACCGCGTATTCTGTTCCTGTTTTTTCTATAATAAAGGACTTATCTTGTTTGCTAGGATATTCTACGGCTAGGCGTTGAATCGCTTCCAAGTTTTCTCGAAATACAGTTTTATCACGCCAGTTTTTATCACCAAAAAAGAAACGCGTTCGTATGTTCCCTTCCCAACTTGGGATGTACATGACGTAAGGATTATCCGAGCCATCCAACATCATATGTGTACCGCGTTCATCGGCTGTACTTCCTCCTACATAAAAGGTTTTTAAATTAGCGTCATTCTTATCGTATAATTCTACTTTTATTCCTTTGGTCGCAATATCCTCTACCATGTGCGAAATGGCAGCTTGTGAGGGGCGGTATTTCAAGCGCATTCTTCGTACCGCATCCAGAATCATATCAACGGCTGTTTGTCTGGCTCGATATTGATTATTGTAGATCCAATGATCACCATTTCTTTTTACAGTAACAGTATTTCCATTTCGATCTGCAAAAAATATTTTATGAATACTCGATAAATCATCGACTGCCATTTCCCAATCTCGATTTTCAGATTGGCTAGATTTTGTATTGCCATTAAAAAGCATCCGCAAAGCACCTGCCCCAAGTAAAAGTCCTATTATAGCTAAAGGTAAAATTGATTTTTTCATCTGTTTGAATTATTGTCGTGAGCCGACTTCAAGTCGTCTTACGATTAGTTTAATCATGGACGTTTCATGAGTTTAAAAAATTTGTGAATAATTGGCTGTAATCGAAATAACCTTCAACTTCAATACGGTCTACTTCAATTATAAAACCAGAATTTCAAAGAAACATGTTCCCTTGAGGCAATTATAAAACTTAAACTAGCTTAGTTTACAGTAAAGTAGACAATTAAAAAGCATATTTTCTTCTTCTAAACCAATTATAGATTACACCAAAAAGTACTAATAAAACAATTGGTAAGACGACATTGAATAACTGCCAATACGTTTTTTCTGCATCTGCTTTTTCTTTATTTAAAAAACGTAATTTGACATCACGCCCTCTTGCGTCAATAATTCCTCCTCCATCTAGCATGTATTCGATTGCATTGATCAAGAAATTTTTATTAGCAAAGGTATAATTAGCAAATTGGTTAAAACCTGCCGACTTTACGGGTTGATTTTCTTTATTAATCAGGTTTTTGATGAGATCGCCATCTCCTATTACCAATTGAGCTGTAGGTGTACTTGTCGCTTTAAAAGGTTGTTCAATCTCATTGAGCATGGCATTCATTCCTTGAGATACTCTTCCTTCAAATAAAGACGGAAATTCGCCTTCTAAAAGTACTGCAAGTGGAATATTAGGCTTATTGAATTTATCAGGGTCGGGTTTGTACCGTAAGATTTCAAAATTCACGCGAACAGGAGAATATTGCTCTCTAGACTTATCTGAACTCGCTAATAAGACAGTTTTCTGAACAGGCGTTTTTGTCTTGATCGTATCCACTTTAGAAGGAAATAGGAAATTAATACCATCCATGTTTTTTACAATAGGATGATCGCTTGTAGGAAGGGCTACTGGATGATAAAACCATTGAAATTGATCCTTTGTACCATTGGCATCTATTTCTAATTGAATGGGGGTACATTGTAAATCTAAGACCAAATTAGGTTCTATTCGCGCCCCATATTTAAAAAGTTGATCTTCCAAATTTAAAGGATAATCCAAGGCCAAAAAATCTTTTTGGTATAAACTATCCAAGTTGATTGCCATTCGATCAATCAACCAAATAACTTTACCACCATTCATGATATATTGGTCAATCAGAAATTTATCTCGATCTGAAAAAGGACCACGTGGTTTTGCTATAATTATAGCGTC
This sequence comes from Saprospiraceae bacterium, assembly GCA_020628645.1. Lineage (GTDB taxonomy): Bacteria > Bacteroidota > Bacteroidia > Chitinophagales > Saprospiraceae > JAHDES01. The sequence continues at coordinate 36,753 of JAHDES010000038.1, read as the reverse complement.
TACCTCCGTTGAAATCACGCTGGTACTATCTAAATTAAAATTACCGACCTTATAATGTTGACTTATAGTTCGACGAAAATCGCCCGTCTGTGCTTCTGTCAATTCTCCATGTCCTTGCGTAAATGCAATGACTGGTTTTTTATAGGTTTGTAATTTTTGAATGGCATTTGCCAATTTATATTCCAATAAACTAATGGAATTATTAATCGTAAAATCATCTAAAACACCTCCATCTTTATCCACCAAATTTACTGGCATGGAGCGATTTTTATAGGTAACAATTGCGTAGGTATAAAAAATGATTTCACGGGTTTCATCAGCCTCTTTTACACGAAGATTGTTGGGCATGATGCCATCTTTTGCGAGTTCTTTTCTATTGGCATTGATTTCTTCTACCGTTCCACCTGCTGGATTGACAAAATCGTATTCTACATATCCAGAATACGACCGAAAATCAGCCAGCATTTCTTGAGTGGCTGTTTGTAAACGTTTGATGCCAGCGGGTAAATCACCATCTAATAAAACTTGAACATAAACAACTTCATCTAAATTGGTCAATAAATTACGAGTTGGTTCTGTAAGGGTAAACCGCTTTTCTTCGGTTAAATCAATTTTTCCAAAGAAAAAAGCACCCAACACATTGATAGCTATCAAGATGATAATAGAAAGTGCAAGGATAATAAAAGCTTGTGTTCTTCTACTCATAGTAAAATCTTACCAACGACGTCGATCCAATGCCGTTAGTGTCAACAAAATAAAAAAGCTAATCAAAGACAAAAAATAAATGACATCTCTAGAATCGATCAATCCTCTTGAAATGGAAGAATAATGATAATCTATCCCCAACATTTGTATAATATTATCAATTTTGCCCACAAAAGCGGGCGCGTTACTGATAAATAAAAAACCGAAATAGAAAATGAAACTCAAAAATATGGCTAGAATAAATGCCACAATCTGATTATTGGTAATCGCTGAGGCAAAAATCCCTATTGAAACGAAAGAGCCTCCTAAAAAAATCAAGCCCAAATAAGACCCCATAATTGCCCCTGAATCTAAATTCCCAACAGGTCTTCCCAATTGATAAACCGTATAATAATAAATCAGAGTGGGCAAAATCGCAAAAACAACCAAGGTCAAACACGCCAAATATTTCCCAAATACAATCTCAAAATCACTTAATGGACGCGTATTTAATAACTCAATCGTCCCCGTTTGATTTTCTTCTGCAAAAGAACGCATCGTCAATGCTGGTACTAAAAATAAGAAAATAATCGGCGCAAGATCAAACAATTGCCCTAGAGAAGCATAGCGATAATTCAATAAACTATAATCAGGAAAAACAAAGAGCATCAATCCCAAAATCACTAAGAATACTCCTATCACAATATAACCTATGAGGGAGCTAAAAAAGGTATTGAGTTCTTTAAAATAAATACTTAGCATGTTTTCTCTTTAGATTCATAGATGCTTAGATTTTAGACTTATAGACTCATTTGATAAAGTCTAAAAATCTATAATCTAGCACTCTAAAGTCTACGACTTGTTCTTCTTCGCCCAAGAATCTCGGAGCGTAGTGGTTCTATTAAAAATAAGTTGTTCTTTGGTACTCGTTTCATCTACACAAAAATAACCCAATCGCATGAACTGATATTGTGTACCAGGGCTTGCATTTTGCAAACTAGGCTCTAAATAGGCTTTTTCAATGGTATCCAAGGAATCGTGATTGTAAAATTCTAAGAAATCCTTATCCTCATGCTTATCAGGCGTTTCATCTGTAAATAAACGATCATAAATCCGTACTTCTGCCTCAATCGCATGTTCTACGGACACCCAATGCAAGGTACCTTTTGCTTTGATACCAGAAGTATCTGAACCTGAACGGCTATCTGGATAATACGTACAATGAATTTCAGTAACTTCACCATTTGCATCCTTCTCAAATCCTTCACAGTGTACAATATACGCCCCTTTTAAACGGACATTTCGACCAGGTGCCATCCGAAAGTACTTTCGATTTGGGGCTTCTTCTTTGAAATCATCTCGTTCAATGTAAATTTCTTTTGAAAATGGCATCGTCCGTTTCGTAGGAATTTCTTCTTCTGGATTGTTGACCACTTCCATTTGTTCTACTTGTCCTTCTGGGTAGTTTTTAATGACTACTTTAACAGGATTAAGTACTCCCATCACTCGATCCGTCGTCTTATTCAATTCCTCTCTTACACAAGCTTCTAACAATTCATATTGAATAACATTTTCTCGTTTTGCTACCCCTGCTTTATCACAGAAATTGCGTAATGCAGCCGCAGGATAACCTCTTCTTCGCATCCCTGAAATGGTGGGCATACGAGGATCATTCCAAGAGGATACTAAGCCTTCAGCAATTAATTTTTTTAAGCGGCGTTTACTCGTAATCATATACGCCACATTCATACGAGCAAACTCAATTTGGCGAGACGGAAAAATTCCTAATTGCTCGATCAACCAATTGTATAATTCCCGATGATGACGAAATTCTAAAGAACACAAGGAATGCGTAATTTCTTCGATAGAATCAGATTGTCCATGAGCAAAATCATACATGGGATAAATACACCACTCATCTCCTGTACGGTGATGTGTTTCATGTTTGATACGATATAAAAGAGGATCGCGCATGTGCATATTGGGGTGTGCCATATCAATTTTTGCCCGTAAAACTCGGCTTCCATCTTTAAATTCCCCATTTTTCATGCGGGTAAACAAATCCAGATTTTCTTCTATGCTCCTAGAACGAAAAGGACTATGCGTACCTGCTTTTGTAGGCGTTCCTTTTTGTTCGGCAATTTGTTCGGGTGTAGAATCATCTACATAAGCCAGTCCTTTTTTAATAAGCATTACTGCAAAATCGTATAAATTTTGAAAGTAATCACTGGCAAAAAGTGCTTCGCCTTCCCAATCAAAACCAAGCCATTTGATGTCTTTTTTAATACTTTCTACAAATTCAGTATCTTCCGTTGTCGGATTGGTGTCATCAAAACGAAGGTTGGTTTTACCACCATATTTTTGGGCGGTTTCAAAATTGATGCAGATGGCCTTAGTATGACCTATATGAAGATAACCATTTGGTTCGGGCGGGAAACGCGTATGGACTCTAGCATTGTGTTTTCCAGAAGCAATGTCTTCTTCAATGATTTCCTCTATAAAATTGAGGTATTCTTTTTTTACTTCACTCATCCGTTTGAATTTTGAAGGTGCAAAAATACACAGGCTTTATTAATTATCAGTTTCTTTATCATTTTTTTTCATCAAAAGATGACGAATTAGCATTTTTAACGTCATAGTATTATGACTAGTTCCAAAGACTAACACAAATCTAGCATAATCCCACAATACACGTCAATAACTAACGAATCTTAAATAAACCAATTTTACACTATGAGTAATTACTTACTGGGATTTAAAAATAAGAAAGAACGAGATGATTTCTTCATCGCACTTATTGTCCTATTATTTTTTGCATGGCTCATGTATTTCTTTGTTTTTAATAAAAAAACAGTAGATGTCCTTTCACCAGAAAAAGCTGCGGCTGAATTAGTTGATGGCAAAAAAGACCGAGATGGCGACGGTGTAGCTGATCGTTATGACAAATGTCCAAATCTAAAAGGCGATTCTAACAATCAAGGTTGTCCGTTGGATCAGGATGGTGATGGCGTTTATGATGAGGATGATAACTGTCCAAAAGAAGCTGGCTTAGCTGAAAATAAAGGTTGTCCTGCTGATTCAGATGGCGACGGCGTAGCTGATAACAAAGATAAATGTCCAAAAATAAAAGGAAGTGCCTCCAATAATGGTTGTCCATTAGATACTGATGGAGATGGAATTAATGATAAGGAGGATAAATGTCCAGAATTAGCTGGTATTGCACAAAATAATGGTTGTCCTTCTGATCGTGATCGAGATGGTGTATATGATACAGAAGACAAATGCCCTAATATGGCTGGAAAAGCTTCTAATAATGGTTGTCCTGAAGTTAAGCTTGAAGAAGCTGAAGCAGAAGTACTTAAAACTGCCTTAAAAGCTGTTGAATTTGAGACGGGAAGTGCTTATTTGAAACGAAATTCTTATGCTTCTTTGCGTAATATTTTGGAGATTCTTCAAAAGTATCCTAAATATAAATTAGCCATCAATGGTCATACCGATAATACAGGTCAGACCGAATCCAATCAAAAATTATCAGAAGATCGAGCTAAAAAATGTTATGAATATTTTGTAGAAAAAGGCATTGCTACGAATCGTTTGACATATAAAGGATTTGGAGAAACACAGCCTATGGATACAAATGATACAGCAGAAGGGAAAGCGAATAATCGACGCGTAGAATTTAAGTTGTCTTATTAAGAGTATCGTACATTACAACGATAAACAAAAAAGTCACTCCTTTTTGGAGTGACTACAACATAACCATGAAAAAACTTTAACCAAATTATCCCTACTCCTTAAAATAGGCTCTTTAGAAGTCGTGCTTTTCAAATGAGATGCACGACTTCAATATTTTTATCCCAATGCTACTTTGGTTAGATAACAATTGGTGCTTAATTTTGCTATTGTTTCTTTTTCAAAGCATAGTCGATTTTAGGCATCTGATCTGGAGATACCTTTTTTATCAACATTTTTTCTATTTCCTTCTCAATAATCAATTGAAATTCATATTTTTTATTGGGTAATCCTTCTAAGTCAATCGAAACGATATTAGAACCTTTTATGATTTCTACCAAACCATCTTTCATCACTTTTCCACCTAAAGTAACTACTTGATATTCCAATTCTTCTTCTAATTCAGAATCTAAAGTTACTGTGAAAATTTTATCCGTTAGTGTACTTGTCATAGATGTAATCACGAAATTATTGGCAGTTTGTCGGTCAACCATAACTGTATGTGTGTGTCCTGCTTTTCCTTCAAAATCAACTTGTTTGATACGATAGAAAGATTTTGAAGAACCCGTAGAAATATCCAAATAACGATAATTTTGTTCATTGATAGAATTTCCAGCGCCTTCTACTTCTCCAACCATTTCAAAGTTGATCCCATCTGTTGATTTTTCTACTTGAAATAATTTATTATTGATTTCTTGCGTGGTACTCCAAGAAATCATATTTCCAACTTCTAATTCTTTTGCCTCAATTGGTTTCGAAAAGATACAAGAAGCTTGTACTTGAAATAATATGGCTAATGAAAATAAAGCCGTAAAAAAAGTTTTGATGTGGTTGAATCCCTTAGATTTACAGTACATTTTGATAGTTTTGCGTAGTTAAGATAAATAATGATTAAAGTTGGTTTCTATATTTGTGACATATTAAGAAAATGGTCATTCCATTTTTACTATATTTTAATTCCTATTTGTCAATGTACAATACATTAAAAACAAACTCTATACCAAAAAAGACATTTTAAAAATAAATTTCCTCTAATTTTTTCGCTACTCATCTAATCGTATGAAAAACAACATATTAAGTCTAGTAATAATTTTTACATTTCTTTTCTGGGGATGTAAAACCAAAAGTGATCAAGCTATTTATGATTGTCCAAAATCAATGCAATATGATACTGCTGCCGTCGTCTCTGCACACCCATTAGCTTCAGCCATAGGAAAACAAATTTTACAAAGCGGCGGCAATGCTGTTGATGCTGCTATTGCTACACAATTTGCCCTTGCGGTAGTATATCCAAGAGCTGGGAACATAGGAGGTGGTGGCTTTATGGTCGTTCGAATGGCTGATGGAACAACAGACGCTCTTGATTATCGAGAAAAAGCTCCTTTTGGTGCGAATCGAGATATGTATTTAGATACTTTAGGAAATCCTATTGATAGTTTAAGCCGTGAAGGACATTTAGCCGTCGGTGTACCAGGTACTGTCGATGGCATGCTTAAAGCACACCAAAAATATGGACAACTTTCTTCTTTCAAAACCATCATTCAACCTGCCATAGATTTAGCCAATAATGGATTTCGTTTATCTAAATCAGAAGCCCATCGCTTAAATGATTATCAAGATGACTTTTTAGAGTATAATGAAGCTAATAGTACCGTATTTATACAAGAAAAAGCTTGGAAGGCAGGAGATATTTTGGTTCAAAAAGAGCTAGGAGCTACTTTAGAACGAATCAGAGATGATGGTCGAGAAGGTTTTTATGCTGGTAAAACAGCTGAATTAATTACCGATGAAATGAGAGATGGAAAAGGGATCATCACCTTAAAAGATTTGGATCAATACCATGCAAAATGGCGCACGCCTATTATTGAAGATTACAAAAATTACAAAATCATTTCTATGCCACCTCCTTCTAGTGGTGGTATTGCATTGTGTCAAATGCTCAATATTTTAGAAGATTATCCTTTGGCAGAATATGGATTTCAATCCAAAGAAGCCGTTCACTTAATGGTGGAAACCGAGCGTCGCGTATATGCGGATCGAGCAGAACATCTTGGAGATGAAGACTTTTATCCCGTTCCAAAAGATAGTCTATTAGAAGAAAGCTATCTTGAAGAACGTATGGCTGATTTTGATCCTCAAAAAGCAACACTAAGTGATTCTATTTTAGGAGGTGAATTTGGAGTTTTGCCAGAAAGTTTTGAAACTACCCACACTTCAGTAATTGATGGAGCTGGAAACGCTGTTTCGGTTACAACTACTTTAAATCTCAATTATGGTTCAAAAGTAGTCGTTGATGGAGCAGGCTTTTTCTTAAATGATGAAATGGACGATTTTAGTGCTAAACCTGGTGTACCTAATTACTTTGGATTAGTGGGAGCTGAAGCCAATTCTATTGCTCCTGAAAAAAGAATGCTCAGTTCCATGACACCTACAATTATCGAAAAAGATGGGCAACTCTTTATGGTTTTGGGCGCACCCGGTGGGTCTACGATTATTACTGCTGTTTTACAAACTTTTCTCAATGTAGCAGAATTTGAAATGACATTAGATGAAGCAGTACAAGCCCCACGTTTTCATCATCAGTGGTTACCCGATCAAATATTAGTGGAAGAAAAAGCTATTTCTTCTAATACGCGCAATGCATTGGAAGGTATGGGACATCAATTTAAAGAACGAAAATACATGGCAATTATCAAAGCTATTCTACAAACTAAAGATAAAAAATTACATGCAGTTGGCGATCAACGTAATACAGATGATACGGTAGCTGGATATTAAATATAACTTAAAAAAAATATTTTATTTAGCTTGATTGAGTCCAAGGGATAGATGAAGGAGCTTGTTCGGGAAGTTCTTGTTCTTTAGGAAGTGTGAAGTAAAATGTAGTTCCTTTTCCAACTTTGGAAGATAACCAAATTTTACCGTTCAGTCGTTGTATAATTTTTTTACACGTATTTAAGCCAATACCAGAACCTTCATAATGCTGTTGATTGTGTAAACGCTGGAACATTTCAAAGATATTATTTTGATCTTCCTTTTTTATACCAATACCATTGTCCGCTATACTAAACATCCAGTTGTTTTCCATTTCTTGAACTTCAATTTTAATGATAGCTTGTTGGTTCAAAGGTTGATATTTTATAGCATTGCTAATTAAATTTTGTAGAAGCGTTAGAAGAAGTGATCGAGGAGCGATAATAGATGGCAAATTTCGATAAATGATTTGGGCTTTATTTTCTTGAATTTCTAAACTCAAATAATTAATAACTAATAATATGAGATTATTAAGATTGACGGTTTCTCTATTGATTTCTTGATTTCCAGCTCTTGAAAACGATAACAAGTCATTTAGTAATCGATCCATTCGTTCAGATCCTTGATTTGCATATTGAAAAAATTCTTGAAGTTCGTTTTCAGGAGATAAATCTAATTTTTTTTGGATAAGATTCAAATAGGATCGAATTGTTCGTACAGGTGCTTTCAAGTCATGAGATGCAGCATAAGCAAAATGCTCTAAATCTTGGTTAGAACGTTTTAAATCAAGACTCATTTTTTCTAGCTGTTCTGATTTTAATTCCAATGAGTCTCGATGTGCTTTCAATTCGGCTTGTTGTTTTTCCAGTAAGGCATTTTGTCTAGTTAGCAAGTTCAAAAATTTAATTTGCATGACTTCTGCAATTAAAATAAATAGAATTATTGTAATTGCAAGCATCAGATAACTTACTAAAAAATAACTGGCACTAAAATCTCGTGTTTGAGCCTTAAAATCGATTACATTAGTTACATCTAAATGGTGGGTATGAAATCCCACTGCAGCCATCAAAACTAACCAAAACAAACAAGAAATCCGATTTCCATAAAGGAGGGCAATCATTGGACTCAATAACATCCATATATAATCATCAGAATAAATGCCTCCAGTTTCATATATAGTAGTATACAAAACAGAAAAAATTACGGCTGAAATAATATTTGCAGTGATAACTAAACTCCCTAATCGTTTGAAGAGGTAAGAAGAAACTAATGCACTAAGGATAAAAACTGAAAAAGGAGTTTGATTGGGTTCTCCAAGACAAAAATGAATAAAGATTATTATCAAACAAATCCCTACACTAATAAGATGAAGATAAACTAAAGCACGAGCTTTATATAATTCATAAGGAAATTTCTTAAATTTCTTATGAATAAAATATTCATCTATGATCTTAGTTAACATTATCTGTTTTTATTCAGATTTTTATATTTAACATACAATTATCATACCCATATGTATCAAGGAATTGTATTAATATGATAGATTTTTTTTTATAAAAAAAGCTTAGTGTAAAAAATACATTTATCTTTGTGCATTAATTAAAAAAATAAATAATATGATCATTAATGCTTGCATCTTTGATTTAGATGGTGTTATAGTAGATACCGCCAAATATCATTTCAAAGCTTGGCGTAAAATGGCTAATGATTTAGGGTTTGATTTTACGGAAGAACAAAATGAAAAACTCAAAGGCATTTCTAGAATGGACTCCCTGAAACTTATTCTAGAATGGGGAAATGTCAAGAAAAATAAAAAAGAAAGAGAAGCACTAGCTGAACAAAAAAATGAGCATTATTTATCATTGATTAGCAAAATGGATGAATCTGAAATTTTAGATGGCATTATTCCTTTTCTAAATCATCTTCGTCAGCAAAAAAAAGCGATTGTTTTAGGTTCTTCAAGCAAAAATGCAGAACGAATTTTAAGAAATGTAAATCTAATTGATTATTTCGATGCCATTGTCGATGGACGACATGTGGAGAATAGCAAACCCGACCCTGAAGTCTTTTTGAGAGGTGCAGATGCTGTCAATGTGCCTCACAATGAAATTGTGGTCTTTGAAGATGCTGCCAAAGGTGTACAAGCTGCTTTAGCAGGAGGATTTTATGCGGTAGGTATAGGAGAAGAAGCTAATTTAACGCAAGCCCATTTTGTATTGCCCAATTTAGTAGGACAAACCCTTCCATCCATCTCAAAACGTTTAAAAAATTTATAAAAAACGTCTTTTTAAAAAGGGAGATTATAGGAGTATTAAGTCATCTAACTTATTTAGAAGGATAGTCTTTAGTGTCATTTAAAGATTCCTCTAATGTTGGCTTGCTTAATTGATTTTTTGGACTTTCATAATAATTCATTTTTATACGCCAGCCCTCCTCAGTTTTCATAATCAGATATACTTGTTGATTCAATTCATTATAAATATGTTTCAACTGATGCGTTAGCTGATCTTCCCAACGCAAGTACCAATATTCTTTTGTTTCTATACAAATTTGGGTGGCTTCTTCTTGAATAATTTTAAATTCTACTAACTCACAAGTAGATGGATTATTGAATAAAGTAATTATGCTTCCTTCTTGCTTTTGTCTTTGAAGTACACCATGAATTCGTTGTAAAGCTGCTGAATTTTTCAAAAAATAAGGATTTAGAGCTGACAAATCTATTTTTGGAAGTAATTGATAGGTTTTAAATTCAGCTTGCATCGCTCCATTTATGAATTCACGAAATGTCTTTTCATCAGTAACATCAGAAGAAAACAAACTACTAGCACCTTGTTGAAATTGAATCCAAGAAGAAAAGCCAACAAAAATGGAAAGTTTATCCAAAGTCTTTAACTGCCGACCATCTAAAGAGATAGGAAATGCTTGTTTATATTTAAAAATTCGTTTAAGTGTACTAGCAGAAATAGTACGACCAAAATGGTCCTTTTGTTGTTCACTATTGGTTTGATCTTTTTCTATAGCATCTGCAATCAATTTAGAGAAATACTGATATTGAGAATTATTCCATTGTTCTATTGAAGCAAAAGATATTTCCTCTTGAGCCTTTTGAATGACTTTTTCTTTGAGTGTATCTATTAAATGAGTTACAGACACTTTGAAGTTTAAAGGTTTGGTGTTATCAGAGTACGATGGTTTAAATATAGGATAATTTTAAAATTGTTTTATGAACAATTTATGAACAGGGTAAATATTGCTATTAAGGGTGTCTGTTTCTATTTTTACGTCAGCATTAGCGAACCCTGTATATCCTCAAAAAATCAGGAAAATATTTTTTTAATACGCTTTTGTAAAACTGATTGTCAATTGTACAGTTGGGGATCAGTTCTTTTTTTACTCACCATTTTGTATCTTCGTCTTATCACTAATCTCTTTACGATCATGCTTATTCGTCTATTTATTCTATTTCTTTTTTCATATAACATTGTTTCTGCTCAATATAATTTTACCATTGATAAAAAAGTGGATTGTACTACGGTCAAAAGTCAAGATCGAACTGGTACCTGTTGGAGTTTTGCTACTGCTTCATTTATTGAGAGTGAACTCATGCGAATGGGAAAAGGACAGCATGATTTATCAGAAATGTTCGTGGTAAAAAATATTTACAAAGACAAAGCTTACAATTATGTCATGCGCCAAGGCAAAGCGAATTTCAGTCAAGGAAGTCTTTCTCATGATCTGATTCGAGTAGCTGCAAAACACGGTATGATGCCCGAGACGGTGTATTCAGGAATGCTCAATGGAGAACAAAAACACGATCATAGTGAAATGGAAGCTGTTTTAAAAGGGATGTTGGATGGCGTACTCAAACAAAAACGCCCGAGCCCAAAATGGAAAGCAGCCTTTAATGAAGTAGTGGATATTTACATTGGTGCAACACCTGAACAATTTAACTATCAAGGTAAATCATATACCCCACAAAGTTTTGCTGAAAGTACAGCGATTAATCCAGATGATTATGTGAGTATTACCTCTTATACCCATCATCCATTTTATAAAAAATTCATCCTTGAAATTCCAGATAATTACTCAAATGGTAATTATTTTAATTTGCCTATCCATGAAGTTTTAGCCATTACTAAAAATGCTATCAATCAAGGTTTCACGATTGCTTGGGATGGTGATGTGAGTGAAAAAGGCTTTTCTTCCAAAGAAGGAATCGCTATTCTTCCAGAAGATGCATCATCCAAAGACATATTTAAAAAAGTACTCTCTGAAAAAAAGGTCGATCAAGCCCTTCGTCAATCTACTTTTGAGAATTATTCCACTACAGATGACCACCTAATGCATTTGATGGGTACTGCCAAAGATCAAAATGGCACATCTTATTTTTTGATTAAAAACTCTTGGGGAGAAATTGGTACACACAAAGGATACCTCTACATGTCGGAAGCTTATTTTAAGTTGAAGACCGTTTCTATTATGGTACACAAAGATGCCATTCCAAAGGATATAGCAGAGAAGATGGCACTATAGGAATTAAGCAGATTTCTTTTTTAACTGGGTAGTTTTTCTGATTTCTTTTAATTGGGTCAATAAGGTAGTTATTTCCTCAAAATCAGTATCTTCCTCTATTAGTAATTGTTTTAACAATTTTTCTAATATTGGCTTTGAAGCTTTAAAAGTTGAGCGCTTTGATTTTGGAAAATCTTCCGCTTGTAAAGAGGTGAATAGTAGTAGTTGTAATGGAATTTCCAATACTTCACTCATTTTTGCTAACAAAACCATTGATGGACGTTTGGCATCATTCTCCAGTTTAGATAGGTATTCTGGTGATATGTCTAAACTTGTAGCAACTTCTACTTGAGTTAAGCCTTTAGATGTACGAAATAATTTTATTGTTTTTCCGAAATACACAATTATTAGCATTAAATGATTAAAAATTGCGCTTCTAATATTAAACGCTTTATCAATGCAGTCTCTTGTTTAGTTAACTGTTCTTCTTTTGCTAATGTCGCTACTTTGATAGTTTGATCTTCCAACATACTTATAATGTCGTGCTTACCAGACAGAAAATCAGAGATATTAGGTTTCTTCGCAATTGAAATTAATGCTCGTAGTCGCTCAATAGCATGTTGTATACGTATCGTCATATAAATAAAGATGATTTATAATTGACCATCACTTTAGTCGAGATAGTATAGTCTGCCTGTATGATTGCAATATACTTAAACTTATAGTACAAGTCAATCATAAATTGAAAAAATATAATATCTTATAAAGATCTTGCAACTTTCTTTACAAATCAAGGTTCATTAAAATAAACAAAGTACTAAATAGGTTACTGATGCGTTTAGTAAAAAAGTACCATCCAATGAAACAGTTCATCTATCTTGTTGCCTTGAGTTTGATTAGCCTCACTGCCTGTGTTACACCACCAGAATATCCTATCGAACCTGTCATTGATTTTATTGGTTTGAATAAAAATATCGTGAATCAAGGCGCTTTTGGTACGGATACACTCATTATCACCTTCTCCTTTACAGATGGTGATGGTGATCTAGGAGTAGATACTGCCCTAACGGCTTTCCTCATTGATACGCGTGATGGAAGTGAAATTCCTTACAAGATTCCTTACATTCCAGAACAAGGAAACAACAATGCTATCTCTGGAGAAATCACCATAGAAGTCTATACCCATTGCTGCATTTTTGATGATGGAAGCGATCCTTGTACTAGTTCTCCAAACCAATCTTCTGATGAAATGTCCTACCAAATTTATATTGTAGACCGAGCAGGGAATGAATCTAATCTCACTCAAACTAGTACGATTGTCGTGAATTGTAATTGAAAATTTACTTCAAATGCTTTTAACAAATTTTTGAATTTGTTGAGCAGAAATTTCTTCCAATTGATTTAGTCGAAAAAGGATGGGAACATCCGCCATTTTTTGAATAATCGCTTCTGTGCTTGGATGTTCATCTCCATTGAAAACAATTCCTTTAATTGGAATATTCCGAGCTTTCAAGGCTTCAATAGAAAGTAAGGTGTGATTGATACTTCCTAAATAATGCTGCGATACTACAATTACTTCCACTTGTAAATGTTGAATCAAATCAATAATACAATCCTTGTCATTTAAAGGTACTAACAAACCTCCTGCTCCTTCAATAATAAGGGTATTAGACGTTTTTGGTAAATGAAAATCGGAAAGCTGAATCGTGATATTATCAATTTCAGCTGAGGCATGTGGAGACATAGGAGTTTTTAAGCAAAATTGTTCTGGGTGAAATACTGTTTTTGTATTGCTAATCCATTTTTCCACCTTCATGGTATCTGAAAAATGCAAATCGCCAGATTGTACTGGTTTCCAATAATCGGCTTGGAAGGCTTCTACCAAAATAGCTGAAACTACAGTCTTCCCAATTTCTGTACTAATCCCCGATACAAAATAAGCTTTTCCTTGTTCTAACATGTCAATGCATTTAAGCTTTCACACAATAATTTTATTTCATCTTCGCTATTCGTAGCGTGTAAGCAAATACGGATTCGTTCCTTACCAAGTGGCACGGAAGGGTATAAAATGGGACGAATATCTAAACCTTTTTTTCGTAATTGCAGCGCCATTTTTTTTGTTGCTTCATTTCCTCCTATTACGAGTGATTGAATCGGGCTATTGCTAGGGATAAATTTTTGCTTTATCGTATCCGAAAGTTGTGTTTTAAAATTATCAATATTTGTTTTTAACTGATGGATGGCATTCGTTTTTTCCAATTCATCTAAAACTATATTCAAATGATGGATAGAATGAGCAGGTAAAGCTGTGGTAAAGACAAATGATCGAGCATAATTGACCAAATACTTTTTTAAAAGTTTACTCCCCACTACTACCGCTCCATGTGCGCCAAATGCTTTACCAAAGGTATGAACACGCGCGAAAATGGAAGATGCTACGCCTTTTTCAATGGCTAATCCTTCCCCTTTTTCACCATAAATTCCAGTAGAATGCGCCTCATCTACGATAATAGCTGCTTGATATTGTTCAGCTAAGGCAACGATCTCTTGCAAAGGTGCTTCATCTCCATCCATGGAATAGATACTTTCAATTAAGATGATTTTTCGCCCTTTTGCTTGCTGCAATTTCAGTGCTAAATCGTGTAACTCATTATGCTGAAATGAAATCGTATTTGCACGAGACAATTTTAAACCATCCCGCATAGAAGCATGACTTAAATAATCATAAAGAATGGTATCCCCTTCTTCTCCAATACATCCAATCAAACCAATATTTGCATCATAACCCGAATTAAAGAGTAAAGCATTTTCAGCTTGAAAAAAATCTGCCATGCGTTCCTCCAAATTCGTTATCAATTTGCTATTTCCAGAAATGAGTCGCGATCCCGTTGATCCAAGTTGAGAAGTTGAAATTTTAGATAATTTGGATAAAATACTTGTATTTTTAGCAAAACCTAGATAATCATTAGAACAAAAATCTATTGGCAATTGCTCATTTGACAATTCACGTAAATAATTGTTCGTTATACGTTTATGTATTTTCTCTTGTAATAAATTAGTCAACTGTTCCATACACACTTAAAATTCAACTGCAAATGTACGGCTATACTAGAAAGATGAGAAACAGACTGGAAGAATAAAACCGAAAATGACAATTAAAACATAAACTACTTCAATCTTGAAAACTCTTTACAAAAAAACTGGACGCTTATTCCTATTTCTATTTTTCATAGGCATTATTTTGTTGAACATGATTGCTTATAATCAAGCGTATTATTTCTCTCATTTTTCTTCAGCAGTTGATGCCAAAACAGCTAAAGCAGAAGATTTATCTATTTTTGGCAAACTAAAAGTAGTAATAACTGGTATTTCCATTCCCAAACCTAAAAACACCCTCATTCCACCTCAAGAATATTCCACTTTACGATTAGAAGGAGAAGAAAGCATTGAATGTTGGTTCATCGAACAAAAGAATGCAAAGGGAACAGTTATACTTTTTCATGGATACACAGGCAACAAATCCGATTTGATTTCTTATTCAAATGAATGGTATAAAATGGGCTATTCTACTTGTTTGGTGGATTTTCGAGCAAGTGGCGGTTCTAGTGGGACAAGATGTACCATTGGTTTTGATGAAAGTAAAGATGTTCATTTAGTCTATCAATATTTTAAGGAAAACTACCCTCATTTGCCCATTTATTTGCATGGTTCATCAATGGGAGCAGTAGCGATCATGCGAGCTATTCATACGAATGCTTTAAATGTTAAAGGAATTATACTGGAATGTCCATTTGAAAGTATGAATCAAACTACCCAAAATCGTTTTGAAGCTATGGGCTTACCAAGTTTTCCTTTGGTGGATATTTTACTTTTTTATGGAGGAATCCACACTGGATTTTCAGCAGACGAACATGTACCACGAGAATATGCACGATCCATTGAAGTTCCTACTTTATTATTGTATGGAGAATTAGATACTCGTGTAAAACGATCTGAAATTGATGCTATTTACGCTAATTTAGCAGGTGAGAAATACTTGACGACCTTCCCAAATTCGGGTCATGCGAATTATTTAAACCATAGTAAAAAAGAGTGGCTGGAAGTAATACAAAGGTTTATAAACTAAGTAGTTTTAGAGGATTAATGGGGCAGAAAAAAATCCTTTAAGATTTCCCAAAAAGGTCTAAAAACCTCCATACTGTCGGTATTTTTGCCCATTTCAGAAAATCATTTTTTTTGCTCAATTAATTAATACCCCTTACTTATTTCTAGTTCGTATAATCTTTTCGATATTTAGTTTGTAAACCATAAATAAAATTACGGAGAATTTGATCTTTACATTCGCGATATTGACGTTGGCTGGGTTTACGAAAGAACGCACTTAGTTCGTGTTTACTAATACGAATATCTTCTAATTCTAGGATTTCAAGAATGTCTGTATCTTTCAGTTCAAGTGCAATTTTGAGTTTTCGTAAGATGGTGTTGTTATTGAGTGATTTTTCTGGAGGTGGAGGACCTTCCTCACGAACCCCTCTTTTATAGGCGATAAATCCATTTAAAAAAATGGCTAAATCTTTATCATATAAACTTTTATGATCGGGGTCATCGTCTCGTTTGAGCCAATCACTCATTTGAGCGCGACTTACTTCTTTGCCACCAAGTGCAAATAATTTCATCATTCGATCATCATTAAAATCGAATGCAAAACGAAGACGGCGAATAATATCGTTGTTCTTCAAGGAAAAAACTTATGATTTGGAAAATAGAGACAATAAATCGCCAATTTTGGTTTTCAAATCTTTTCGATTCACGATAAAATCTAGAAAACCATGGTCGAGCAAAAATTCAGATGTTTGAAAACCTTCTGGTAAATCTTTTTTGATAGTTTCTTTAATGACACGAGGCCCAGCAAAACCGATCAAAGCTTCTGGTTCAGCAAAATTAACATCTCCTAACATGGCAAAGGAAGCCGTAACTCCTCCTGTAGTAGGGTCAGTCAAAAAAGAAAAATAAGGAACACCTGCTTTTTGAAGAAGCGATAATTTCGCAGAAGTTTTTGCCATTTGCATTAGTGAGAAAGCCGATTCCATCATTCGCGCGCCACCAGATTTGGAGATAATCATAAAAGGAATCTTTTTTTCAAGGCTCAAATCAATTGCATTAGCAATTTTTTGCCCCACAACAGAACCCATTGATCCCCCAATGAAACTGAAATCCATAGCAGCAATAATAATAGGATTTCTACTTATTTTACCTTCTGCCACAGAAATAGCATCTATTAGACTTGTTTTCTCTCGAGCCGCATCAAGACGCTCATTATAAGGTTTTAAGTCGGTAAATTTCAGGAAATCAATAGCTTTCATATCTGCGAAATATTCGGTATATTTCCCATCAAATAAAAGATCGAAGTAATCGTGTGAACCTATACGAACATGATAATCACAGCTAGGACATTTGAAGAAATTAGCTTTTAATTCCTTGGTTGTACTTGCCTCCTTACATCGTTTACACTTATACCAAAGCCCATCTGGTGTTTCTTTTTTATTTTGTGTAGCTGTTTGAATGCCATCTTTTAATCGCTTGAACCATCCCATAAGGTATCCAAATTTAGTGGTAATGTTTGTTTGTAATACTAGAAAAAAGGATATACTCTTTTCCAATATTTTTTAGAACTGATTTTTTTGGGGTGTACGAAGTTAATAATCATTGTTCAAGCCTACTAATAATTCAAGTTTTTTTTCTGTCAAATGTTAGGAATAGAAGAATATTACGAAAATGAAAATTCAGATTATGCCTTATCTTTAAAACGATCAATATCCCTTCGTTCTCGTTTGGTGGGGCGTCCACTTCCTTTTTCACGAATCTCCGAACGAGCCTTACCAACATACCACTCATTGTACTTATTCAGTTCATCGGCGGGTGTGAGGTCTTCATAACATTCCTGTGCGAGCGGTGCAGAAACTCGTTTTTCTAAAAGATCAACTACGCGAAAAATAAGATTAAAACCATTTTTTTTGACTTCCACCATTTCATCACGTTGAAGCAGAAAGGAAGGTTTAACGGAAGCGTCATTTACTTTTACTTTTCCTGATTTACAAGCATCTGTTGCCATAGTACGTGATTTGAAAATGCGTACACTCCACAACCACTTATCAATACGTACTTTTTGTAATGTTCCCATTTAAATATCTAATGATTTCAATAAATTAATGCAGCATAAAATTTTCATCTGCTATTAAGAAAGGAAATTGAACCTAAAAAGTTCCATAAACAAAAAATTAGTATTATCAACTGACCAAACCATATTCTTGGTAACGTTCTTCGATGAGGTCGAGTACTTCAAAAAGAACAGCAGGATCATGTTCCGTCACTAATTTTGTTCGATAAGGCTTCACATGAGGAAAACCTCTAAAGTAATTAGTATAATGGCGACGCATTTCTAAAACTCCTAGTTTTGGTCCTTTCCATTCTAAGGAATGCTTTAAATGCTGTCGTGCAGCAGCTACTCGTTCTTGAGTGGTTGGAGGAGGTAAAATTTCGCCCGTTTTGAAATAGTGTTTGATTTCTCTAAAAATCCAAGGATAACCAATACTTGCTCGTCCAATCATAATGCCATCGACTCCATAACGATTGCGATATTCCATTGCTTTTTGAGGAGAATTAATATCACCATTTCCAAAAATTGGAATGTGCATTCTTGGATTTTCTTTTATTTTTCCAATGAGTGTCCAATCGGCTTCCCCTTTATACATTTGTTTACGCGTACGCCCATGAATGGAGAGTGCTTTAATACCTACATCTTGAAGGCGTTCTGCTACTTCTACAATGTATTTTGTTTTATCATCCCAACCCAAACGCGTTTTTACGGTGACAGGGAGATTAGTTGATTTTACAATGGCTTCGGTTAATTTTACCATACGAGGAATATCTTGTAATATTCCTGCACCTGCCATCTTACAAACTACTTTTTTAACGGGGCATCCAAAATTAATATCTAAAACTTCTGGCTTTGCTTCTTCCACTATTTCTGCTGCTCGTTGCATAGAATCCAAGTTCGCTCCAAAAATTTGAATACCAATGGGCCGTTCCTCTTCATAAATATCTAATTTCTGAACACTTTTGTGTGCATCTCGTATTAAACCTTCGACAGAAATAAATTCTGTATACATCATATCACAGCCTTCTTTTTTGCATAAGGCACGAAAAGGTGGATCACTGACATCCTCCATGGGAGCCAGTAAAAGTGGAAATTCCTTAAACTCTACAGAACCAATCTTGACCATTAAAAAAAATTTAGACAACAAAAATAAGGATTTTTTTAGTCATTCGTGTTGGAGTTTGTACTTTCGCAATATAAAAGTAGGTACTACATTAAAATAAAACGTCAAACATGTTTAAATACTTCTTAGGAAATAGCCCCAAATGGTATAAACAAGTGATGTTGGCATTTTTTGTCATCAATATAATCGCTTATTTCACAGTAGGCCCAGTAATCACAGCTTGGCTTTTCATTGGTGAATTTATTTTCACTTTAGCCATGGCATTAAAATGTTACCCCTTACAATCGGGTGGATTATTGGCGATTCAGGCACTTCTTTTGGGTTTAACGACTCCAAAACATTCCTACAATGAAATTCAAGCCAATCTCGAAGTCATTTTACTTTTAGTTTTTATGGTGGCAGGGATTTATTTTATGAAACCTTTATTGATGTATATTTTCAGTAAAGTTTTCACTAAAATTAAATCGAAAACGCTCTTATCCATGCTATTTGTATTCTTAGCTGCGGTTTTGAGTGCTTTTCTAGATGCATTGACGGTTACAGCTGTATTAATTAGTGTTTCGGTAGGCTTTTATGGGGTTTATCATAAAATACATTCCAGTTCTGCTGATTATGACGGTAGTGGAGTATTAGATCGAAAAGAATTGAGTGGAGATACTTTAGAACAATTTCGTTCTTTTTTAAGAAGTTTGACGATGCACGGTGTTGTCGGTACTGCACTTGGTGGCGTATGTACTTTAGTTGGTGAGCCTCAAAACTTATTGATTGGAGAACGAATGGGATGGGATTTTATAGAATTCTTTTTGCGTACTGCTCCTGTTTCAATGCCTGTTTTTGTTTGTGGTATAATTACCACTTTTATACTTGAAAAAACTGGGTGGTTTGGTTATGGTGAAAAATTACCAGAAGTAGCTCGACGAATTATTGAAAAATATTCAGAAGAAGAGGATGCTAAACGTACTGACAAACAAAAATATGGTCTAATAGTACAGGCAGTATCTGCTGTACTTCTTATAATTGGTTTAGCATTACACCTCGCTCCTGTAGGAATGATTGGTTTGGGATTGATTATCGTTCAAACTGCATTTATGGGGATTACAGATGAGCATTCACTTGGAAAAGCTTTTGAGGAAGCCTTACCTTTTACAGGATTATTAGTGGTCTTTTTTGTGATTGTTGCCATGATTCACGATCAACATTTGTTCAGTCCTATTATTGATTGGGCCTTACAACTTGATCCTTCTCAGCAACCTGCTATGTTTTATCTTGCGAATGGATTTTTATCTATGATTAGTGATAATGTATTTGTAGCAACTGTGTATATCGGAGAAGTAGAAGCTGCTTTTAAGAATGGTGTAATTGATCGTGAGATGTTTGAAACTTTAGCTGTGGCAATTAATACAGGAACGAATCTTCCTAGTGTAGCTACACCAAATGGACAAGCTGCTTTCTTGTTTTTATTAACAAGTGCCTTAGCTCCACTCATTAATTTATCCTATATGAAAATGGTCAAAATGGCATTTCCTTATACCATCGTATTAGGAATAGTTGGCTTTATTTGTATTAAAATGTTCTTTTAAATTCTACTTAATCTAAACTCGGACCTAACCACACACAATAATGAAAAATATCACCGTCATTGGTGCAGGAACAATGGGCAATGGAATTGCCCATGTTTGTGCCATGAAAAATCATACTGTTGCTTTAGCAGATATTTCAGCATCTGCACTTGAAAAAGCCTTGGCGACCATTTCGAAAAACTTAGATCGAATGGTCAAAAAAGAGCGAATAAATGAAGCCGACAAGCAACAAACTTTAGCTAATATTACTACTTATACAGACATCAATAAAGCAGTCGCTGATGCCGATCTAGTAATTGAAGCCGCTACTGAAAATATTGATTTAAAACTCAAGATTTTCGCTCAATTGGATGAAGCAGCACCTGAAAAAGCGATTTTAGCAAGCAATACTTCTTCTATTTCCATTACTAAAATTGCA
Organism: Saprospiraceae bacterium; assembly: GCA_020628645.1. Lineage (GTDB taxonomy): Bacteria > Bacteroidota > Bacteroidia > Chitinophagales > Saprospiraceae > JAHDES01. The sequence goes on along the minus strand of JAHDES010000038.1, from coordinate 15,793 downwards.
GCCGCTACCAAGCGTCCAGAAAAAGTGATCGGAATGCACTTCATGAATCCTGTTCCAGTCATGAAATTGGTCGAAGTTATTCGTGGCTATGCGACTTCAGATGAAGTGACGAATACCATTATGGAATTATCCAAACAATTAGGAAAAGTTCCAACAGAAGTGAATGATTATCCAGGATTTATAGCGAATCGTATTTTGATGCCGATGATTAATGAAGCCATCTATTCGCTCTACGAAGGCGTAGCAGGTGTAGAAGAAATTGATACGGTCATGAAATTAGGAATGGCGCATCCAATGGGGCCTTTACAACTCGCTGATTTTATTGGTTTGGATGTTTGTTTGTCCATTTTAAATGTGCTGTATGATGGCTTCGGAAATCCTAAATACGCACCTTGTCCATTATTAGTAAATATGGTGACGGCTGGTAAAAAAGGAAGAAAATCTGGAGAAGGCTTTTATCAATATACAGCAGGTTCTAAAGAATTGGTGGTAGCGGATAGCTTCAAAAAATAAGAATGATTACCCTAAAAGGAGCAACGGAATCAAGTGAATTAGAAGGAATCCTACGATTGCAAAATATAAATTTAGAACGAAATATTTCTGAAAAGGAGTCAAAGAATCAAGGATTCGTCACAGTAAATCATGATTTATCCACTTTAGCTGAAATTAGTGGTGATTTTCATCATATTATCGCCAAAAATGCAGAAGAAGTCGTGGGATATGCCTTGGTGATGCTATCTGAATTTAATCAAGCCTTACCCGTTTTAATTCCTATGTTTGAAATGGTTGACCAAACTACGTATGAGGGCAAATTATTAGGAGCAAGCTCTTATTTTGTAATGGGTCAAATTTGCATTGCAAAAGCATTTCGTTCCAAAGGAATTTTTGAGCAATTATATGAAGCATTATGTCTTCAAATGGAAAAAGATTTTGATTATATAATTACAGAAGTAGCCGATCGGAATCAACGATCCTTAAATGCTCATTATCGAGTTGGTTTTAAAACCATAAAAAAGTATACTGCTCCAAATCAAGAAGTTTGGCATTTGATTTTAAAGCCTTGTAAAACTGCATAAATATTTACAGTCAAGTTCTGAACTTCACCCCCTTTTTTTTGTTTTACTTTTTTCTTACACTGATAATTCATTGAATGAAATCCATTACTACCTTAGGTGCATTAAAGCAATCCAATTACCGTTCAAAAACCATCAAAGAAGAACTTCGAGATAACCTTATTCAAAAACTACAGAATAAAGAGGTCGTTTTTGAAGGAATCTTAGGTTTTGAGGATACTGTAATTCCTGATTTAGAGCGAGCAATTTTATCCAGACATAATATTCTTTTGTTAGGATTAAGAGGACAAGCTAAAACACGTTTGGCTCGTTTGATGGTTCAATTATTGGATGAATACACCCCTATAGTTGGTGGAAGTGAAATCATGGATGATCCATTAAATCCTATTTCAAGATTTGCTATAGATTTAATTGCTGAAAAAGGAGATGATACGCCTGTGGAATGGGTACATCGAGATGAGCGATATGTGGAAAAGTTAGCAACACCTGATGTAAGCATTGCCGATTTGGTAGGTGATGTTGATCCTATTAAAGCAGCTACCTTAAAACTCCCCTATTCTGATGAACGAGTGATTCATTTTGGATTGATTCCTAGAGCACATCGTTCTATTTTTGTGATCAATGAATTACCTGATTTACAGGCGAGAATTCAGGTTTCCTTATTCAATATTTTACAAGAAGGCGATATGCAAATTCGAGGATTTAAATTGCGTTTGCCGCTGGATATTCAGTTTGTCTTTACTGCCAATCCTGAAGATTATACGAATCGAGGGAGCATCATTACCCCTTTAAAAGATCGTATTGAAAGTCAGATTTTGACGCATTATCCTAAAACCATTGAAATTGCTCGAACTATCACACAACAAGAAGCTAAGTTACTTCCTGCGCAAAAAGAGCAAGTCGTTGTACCTGATATGATGAAAGATTTATTGGAACGCATTGTCTTTGAAGCCCGAAAAAGTGAATTTGTAGATGAAAAAAGTGGCGTGTCTGCTCGTTTAAGTATCTCTGCTTTTGAAAATTTAGTAAGTACTGCCGAACGAAGAATGTTGATTAATGGAGATGCTTCTACTACCGTTCGTCTTACTGATTTATGGGGCATTGTACCTGCTATTACTGGAAAGGTAGAATTAGTATATGAAGGAGAGCAAGAAGGCCCTTATGCAGTAGCCATTTCCTTAATGGGGAATGCGATCAAAGAACAATTTTTGACTTATTTCAAACATCCAGATCAAATTGAGGAAGGTGTAGATCGTGATCCTTATGGTGCTATTAAAGCTTGGTTTCAAGGAGGCAATACCCTTGATCTTTTAAATGATGATAGTAATGCAGCTTATGAGAAGAAACTTGCCAAAGTAGCAGGATTAAACAAACTGATCGAACGCACTACGCTGCCTGATGATTCTCCTACTCCACTTTTTATGGAATTGGTGCTTCATGCGATGACGGAATTGGACATTTTAAATAAAGATGTATTAGAATCCAAAATGACCTTCCGTGACATCCTAGCTAATATGTTTGATGAAGGAGATTTATTTGATGATTACCGCGATAATTAGTCTTTAAAACTAATTCTTTTCACAATAAAATTTGCCATTCTCGTTCTTTTATTAGAGGTTTAGAAGTAACAAATCAATTATCTTCAAAAAAGAATGAGAAAAATTCTAATAGTTTGCCTTTCACTATTTTGGATCAGCTCTATTCATGCACAAAAACGAATGAGCGTTCCTAAATATACCTTTGAAGCTGTACTCGCTAAAGGTGTAACCTTCCCTACTATTGCTTCATCTCAAACAGATTGGCAAGCAAAGTGGCATTCCGCATTTGTGTTTGATCTCGGTACATCCACACGAATTACTAGACGTTTATCTTGGGGATTAAATTTAGGATTCACTGCTTTTTTTATGGAATATAGAGGCAAAAATGAAGATTATTTACTTGACTTTGGTTCTTTAACAGCACAAACAAATCTAGCTTTTCATATTCCTCTAAAAAATGCCAAGGAAGGTGTTTTCAGAACGCACCTTGGAGCACAAATGGGCTATAATGACATTTGGACAGAACAGCTCAATACGTTTTATGTAGAAGCTTCAAGTACAAATAACACCTATTTTTTTACTCGAGTAGACTTAGGGAAACGCAATTTTTTTAAGACAAAATTTAAAGGCATAAAAACCATTCTATCCTATGAATGGGGCATTTTTGGACGCTATAATTTCAATGGATTAGGGACGGCTTTATTTATTGAAACTGACCAAACAACCATAATAAAACCCAGAGGGCATATTGTAGGTCTTTATTTTAAATTTTCCAGTCCCATTGGCAATAAAATAAGTCGTGTGCCTACAAAATCAGGTCGTGAAAAACCATTTCCACCTATTATTTACAATCCAAGATGGTGAGTTAAAAGGCTAAAAAGCCACGAGCATGAGCTTCAAGTGCTTTTTGAGAGCCTTCATGTTCTATTTTTTTGTCTTCATTCAAAATACCTCCAATCGAAGAAATAGGCAATTTATTAGGATAAATTGTCGATCCCATGTGTTGAAAGATATCACTTAAATGATCTAATCCTCTAAGATTTCCAGCACGACCTGATGCAATTCCAATCAAACCTATTTTCTTTCCTGAAAATGATTTTTTATATTCTCGTATGGAACAGGCATCTATAAATAATTTTACAATGCCGGGATAACTTCCATTATATTCTGGAGAAAGAATCACTATTTTAGTAGCAGGAATAATAAATTGATCTTGCAAATGAGTTACAGTATTATCTTGATGATCCGCACTATACATAGCATTATGTAAAGCAGTAGAAGATACCATTTCCAGAGATAGATATTGTACTTCTTCTTCGGTAATATTCTTCATTAATTCAAAATAATATTGAGCAAATATATGAGTAGCTGCGTCTTTGCGATTCGTACCAGAAATAATTGTAATCATTGAAAAGGTGTTTGTATATATAACAACAGAAAATGAAAAAAGTGTAAATTAATCTTCATTTTCTTTTGGCGAACAAACTTAAATCTTTTATTTCGTACTAGAATCATCCTTAAAACTAAAATTTCATAAAAATGACCCTTACTTATTACGGACAAGCTGGTTTTGGAATAGAAATGAATGGCAAACAGCTTCTATTTGATCCTTTTATAAGTCCCAATCCATTAGCAAAACATATTAATATTGAAGAAGTAGCCGCCGATTATATCCTATTAACACATGGACATCAAGATCATGTAGTGGATGCTGAAGGTATTGCGAAACGTACAGGTGCAAAAATCATCTCAAATTATGAAATTGTAAGCTGGTATGGAGGTAAGGAAATTTCGGGTCATCCACTCAATCATGGTGGAAAATGGAATTTTGATTTTGGTACTGTGAAGTATGTCAATGCGGTTCATTCAAGTATACTCCCTGATGGCACGTATGGGGGCAACCCGGGTGGATTTGTGCTTTGGAATGAGGAAGTTTGTTTTTATCATGCTGGAGATACTGCCCTAACGATGGATATGAAATTGATTCCCATGACTTGTCCAAAACTTAATTTCGCTATTCTTCCACTTGGAGATAATTTTACAATGGGATACGAAGACGCTTTAATTGCTGCCGATTTTATTGAATGTGATACTATTGTAGGATGTCATTTTGATACCTTTGGTTATATCGAAATAGATCATGATGCCGCTCAAAAAGCATTTGAAGCAAAAGGCAAAAAATTAATCCTTCCAAGTGTAGGTGAAACTATTCAACTGTAGATCGCTTTTCAAGTCTAAATTTGGTATAAAAAGAATTTTTTATTTGTACCTTTGAATCTGTTAAAAGCTAAACGTACATTCTAGAATGGGAAAAATAATTGCAATTGCTAATCAAAAAGGTGGTGTAGGTAAAACTACTACTGCTATCAATTTGTCTGCTTGTCTGGCTGTACTGGAGAAGAAGGTACTCCTGATTGATGCTGATCCCCAAGCAAATGCAACTTCTGGTGTAGGAATCTCCCCAGATGATATTGAGTACAGTTCATATGATTGTATTGTCAATGATATTAATCCTAAAGATGCCATTTTAAGTACTTCTACCCCAAATCTTGATATCATTCCTTCTCATATTGATTTAGTAGGTGCAGAATTAGAATTGGTCTCTCGTTTCCGTAGAGAATTTGTTATGCGGCAAGCGTTTCAACCTTTAAAAGAAGATTACGACTATATTTTAATAGATTGTTTACCTTCTTTGGGATTGATTACGATCAATGCACTTACGGCAGCTGATTCTGTCATTATTCCTGTACAATGTGAGATTTTTGCATTGGAAGGATTAAGTAAATTAAAGAATACTATTTCTTTAGTCAATCAACAACTTAATCCCGAGTTAGAAATAGAAGGGATTGTCCTTTCTATGTACGATAAGCGTCTTCGTTTAGCCAATGTTGTCGTATCAGAAGTACAAGAGCATTCTCAAGATCCTGTTTTTGAAACGATCATCCATCGAAATTCACGAATTGGAGAAGCCCCCAATATGCACCTTCCAGTCATTCTTTATGATGCGAGCAGTAAAGGCAGTATTAATTTCTTAAATCTAGCCAAAGAATTTCTCGTCAAAAACAACGATCCAATCCTTAAAAAAGGTAAGAAAAAGAAAGTGAAAGGCTAAGTCCTTTTTTTCAAAATTCACATTATTTCCTCTAATCCTTCCCATTTTGGGAAAAACTACTACCCTATTCATGGTATTTTTGCCCTAGTTTAGCTAGTTTGGAACTTTATTTGCTATAAAAATAATATGTTTTTTGGCTTAAAAATCTTAGGTCATCAAACTTTTTTCTCCCCTTCTATTTGCTTTCTATTCTACACCATTCCCCTCTTCTTAATTCACCTCAAAATTGTTGGATTTATTCCACAACGTAGAACGTATGAAAAAGCAATTAACCGTTATTTTAGGGCTATTATGCCTATTCCAAATTTCTAAAGCTCAATATTTTGAAGCAGGAGTCTTAGTAGGAGGAAGTGCCTACATGGGTGATTTAAGTCCCAATGGCTTATCACCTAATGAATATCAACTTGCTTTTGGGCTTCTAGGACGATACAATATTAATCGTTTTGTCGCATTCAAAGTTAATCTCTACCAAGGTCAAATTAGTGGAGATGACGCCAATAATACTATAGTATCTGGAATGCGAGAACGAAATTTGAGTTTTCGATCTTCTGTAGTAGAATTTGGTGTTACGAATGAGTTTAATATTACACCATTTGATATACGCGACGGAAAAATAAGTGTGCCTTATGTTTTTGCTGGAATTGCTGGATTTTATTTTAATCCACAAGCGCAATTTAAGGGAAGTTGGTACGATCTACAGCCGCTATCTACAGAAGGACAAGTAGTATTAAATACTAGTAAAAAACGCTATAGCCGAGTAAGTGTAGCGATCCCTTTTGGTTTTGGATTTAAATGGAGTTTGAACAACAAACTTAATATTGGAGCTGAATTTGGTGCAAGAAAAACGATTACGGATTATCTAGATGATGTCAGTGCTTATTATCCCAATATTACCCAATATACAGATATGGATCCTTTAGCGGCTACCCTTTCTTTTAGAATGCCCGAATATTATAATCAAGCAATGGAAGACCCCGTAGGTTCATTAAGAGGAAATCCTGACGATCAAGATTGGTATTTCTTTGGTGGCTTGACATTAACCGTCAATCTAACCGATAAATATGGATTAGAATGGGATGAAAAATATAAGATTTTTGATGATAATTATGATCCTCGTCTAAAAAAACGAGTTTTCAAGCAAAATAAACCCACTTCAAAAGAAAAAGCGGCTCAAAAGAAAAGTAAAAAGTCATCTTCTAAGAAAAAGAAGAAATAATACCGCTTAAAACTTCATGTTTTATAGTAGGATTCAAATATAAAATTATACTACTCAAAAGATTATATTCGTTATATTATGTAATAAAAACATTATATAAATCACTTATTAGCAACATATTACAACAAAAATACTTGCAACTAATACCCCAAATCTGGTATTTTTCAGATAAAGTTGGATTTGGTAAAGATTTTGCTGCAACTTGTTTGATTATTAACGTCTATAAAAAGAAGAATAGGGATACCAAAACGTATTAGAGTAATACCGACTAAAATGCTCTTTTTATTTAAAATGAAAATCATTTAAGTACGGCATTATACATTTTCGGCATGATGATTACATCATTCTTTACATTTTGTATAACATACTATGAATCGAATCTTATACATATTATTCCTTTCTGCTATTTGCGGAAGTAGTATTCTTCAAGCACAATTCACGGTCTCTATTGACCAACACAAGTCCAATTATCAAGTAGGAGAAGATATTCTAATTCGCATTAATAGCAATCAGAATGCTCCTATTTCATACACCATAAAATACGATGAAAAAAGCACCTTTATCAAACAAGGTATATTACAAGCCACTAATGGCGAAGCACAGTTACTTTTTACCCCAAAAGAATCAAATGTTTATTTAATTGAGTTTACCCAAAATAATAATACGGATCTCTTAGCAATTCCTGTAAATATTAATCACCTTCAAGCATTTGAAGAAGAACCCGCAGATTTTGATGCTTTTTGGGATGCTGCTAAAACAGAACTTGCTGCTGTTCCTATAGATGCACAATTGAGTATTCATCGACAAGAAAATAGTGTCACCACTTATCGGATTAATCTTGCTACAATAGAGAATAGAAGAGTTTATGGCTTTATTTCGATTCCTGATGGTAAAAATAATATGGCTGCCGTATTAACACTTCCACCTTTTGGTAGTGTTCCAAATGTGGTTACTCCTGAAACTTTTTTGGCAGAACAATTAGATTTAATTTCTTTGACAATAAGTATTCATGATGCTGAACCCGATGCTTCTAATCAAAATGCTTATACTCCTGATATAATTGATGATGCAGATCAATTGTACTATAGATTATCTGTCTTAGCTGCCATACGAGCTATAGATTATTTATTTACCAGACCTGATTTCGATGGGGAGAATTTAATTATCAATGGCGTCAGTCAAGGGGGAGGTTTATCCATTCTTACCGCAGGTTTAGATGAGCGAGTGAGTGTGCTTGCATTTAGTAATGCAGCGCTTTGTCAACATAGTGGAATGAAATATCATAAAGCAAGTGGTTTTCCTTACTATGTTTATCGTTCTCGTGCTCAATTTGGAGATTTACCACATGAAATTGCTACTATAAAAGCTTCTAAATATCTTGATGCTGTTTATGCTGCGCGTCGATTTAAGGGGACAACTTTAGCTACCATTTCTTTAGAAGATATTGTCTGTCCTGCTGCAACTGTTTTTTCTGCTTATAATCAAATAAAAGGGAAAAAGATGGTGGTAGAAAGTCATAACTTAGGTCATGATACCCCAAATGATTATTGGACAGGACGACTTGCCTTTTTCCGACAACAAATTCCTAAATTATTAGACGAGGCCATGCCTTGGGAACGAGATACTGGACATTATATTAATGCTGGTGAAAATCAAACCGTTAATTCAAATGCAGCCGTAATTCTACAAGGTGAAGTTGGATATAATGGTATAAGCAATTCTGATTGGTCTGTACAATGGGAATTAGTAGAAGGCCCTGCTAGTATCTCAATAACGAATGCACAAAATCGAGTGAGTAGTGCTCAATTTCCTATGGCAGGCAAATACGTTCTTCGTTTAACGAGTTATGATACTTCTCGTTTTGAAAATGAAAAGAAACGAGTAGTCTTAGAAGATTATGTTGAGATTACCGTTCAATAAAAAAGGGTTTATCCTGTAATTTGGATAAACCCTCCATATCTTTTAAGATAAGTGTTATCGTTTTTTCTTCTTTTTTTCCTGCTCTGCTTGTATACGTTGCTGCTCCTTCATGGCTTCTTCTAAGCGTTGACGGAAACCTCCTTTCTTCTTTGGTTTTTTCTTCGCAGCTTCTAATTCTTGTTGAATCTTATCATGATCGATCAAGAAATTTTTAGTTACTAAGGTTTGTGTTACATTCAAAAGGTTACTAAAGAACATGTAACACGTTAATCCAGCTGCATAATTATTAAAGAAAAATAGGAACATGATCGGCATTCCATATTGCATGTATTTCATCATACTGGCATTCGGCCCTGACATATCCATGTGTTTGGTATTATAATAGGTATAAGCTACCGTACTCACCGCCCATAATACCGTAAATAAACTTACATGCGCCCCATAAAATGGAATCTCAAATGGTAACCAAAAAGCAACATCATAAGACGATAAATCATTTGCCCAAAGAAAACTAGCCTGACGGAAATCTATCGAACCTGGGAAAAAACGGAACAAAGCATACCAAATCGGCATTTGTAATGCCATAGGCCAACAACCTCCTAATGGATTGACGCCATATTCTTGATACATCTTCATTTGCTCCATCTGTTGTTTTTGGGAATCGTCTTTATACTTTTCCTTCATAGCTGCCAATTTGGGTTTTAAAGCAGCCATTTTTTGCTGGGAATATAGCATTCGATAGGTTAAAGGAAAAAGAACTAATTTTACAATAAGCGTTAAAAGTAAAATTACGATCCCTTTCATGCCCACTAAGCCCATCAAAAAATTAAAAGCAGGTCGAATAATATAACGATTGATCGTACCTACTATACTTGAACCATATGGAATGACATAATGCAAGTCCTCGGCAAATTCTTGTAATACATTGTATTCATTAGGCCCTACATACATTCGCATAGCGATAGTTTCATTGCCAGTATTGCTAATAGGAATGGACAACTTCGATTGTATTTTCTTTATATCTTCATCCTCATCATCTGTCATTATTACCTCTAAATCAGCTTTTGTAAAAGGCACATCGGCTACCAAAGTAGAATTAAAAAACTGATTTGCATTGGATACCCATTGTACTTTTTTCACTAATTCTTCATCATCTCCTCGACAACTACAGTAAGATGGATATTCGTCCGATTCTTTATAATAAACACTTGAATAATATTTCTCAAAATCCGTATTTAATTCAATTCGATCTAAATAATTGACCCAATTTAATTGCAAATCTTCTGCATCTCGTTGTAAGACACCTTGAAGTCCTTGCATATTGAGTTTATAATCTAACCCATAGCCATTATCTGAAAGTGTGTATACTTGTTCGAAGAAGCCACCTGTTGTCGTCATGGCTTTCATCGAAATGGTATTGCCACTAACAGTAGGTGTAAAAAATAAATCTGCTGTACTAATTGACCCTTGCGCAGCATTCGCAATAGGTAAGTAATATTCAAAACGATTTTTTTCGTCTTCTAATAATTTGACAGGAATCTTGGTTTCCGATTTATCTTCGTTGAGAATGATCTTGCTGTATTCTTTAAGCTCTACTTCTTTGATCGCCCCACCTTTCGTAGAAAAGGTAATTTTAATTTTATCATTTTCTACTACTTTCAATTCTTCACTCCCTGAGCCTGCTGGAGCAAAGACTCCATACTGAGAAGACATACGAATTTGGCGTAAGGAATCGTTTTCTACCACAGGATTAGTCGTTGTAATAGTTGGATTATCCACTTGGAGTTTTGCCAAACTATCTGTACGAGCTTCTGCAATTTGAATGGAATCCTGAACGCGCTGCATCTCCGCCAATTCTTCAGGAGAAGGCGAGGTCAAATAGGCATATCCCATTAAAATTAAAAAAATGAGAATAAAACCAATTACATTATTTCTATCCATTTAGAAATTAGATTATATCTTGCAATAAATTTGAGATAAAAAAGTGTAGGCTGATCCTTGCAACAAGTTTATCTCATAGTTTTGTTTGTTCTTCCTTTGTATTTTATACAAATGGAGTTAATTGGAAAACAGCGCAAAGGTACAATTTTGTTTAAGAAACCCATCAAATAAAAGAAAGAAGAAATTGTTTTATCGACTAATGCTTGTAAAATAGTCTTAAACAGTAAATTGATATGGAAAAAGCATTGATTCAAGCTTATAAAGAAACGGAATATCGGGTGTATGTCCCTGAACTAATCATCACAGTAGATGAATTACATCCAGATTTAGATGAATTCATTATTGATAATGGGGCTTTTCAATGGGCATACATAAGTGCGCATAATCCGTACTCTCAACCGACCACTGCACTCAAAAATGTACAACAACATCAAGCGTTAGTGCAAGAAGTAAAGATGCATAACTGGACCTATTGTGAAGGGGTGGGAATGTCAAAAAATGGTGAATGGCCTCCAGAGATTAGCTTATTAATTGTTGATATTACATTAGAAGAAGCTAAAAAATTAGGCCAACAATTTCGGCAAAATGCCATTTTATTTGGGCAAGTCAACAAAACAGCACAATTAATCCTTTTAGAAAAATTGAACGATTGAATACACTTACCCCTACACTAATACTATTATTTCTCCTTACTTCTTCTGTTAGCTTTTCGCAAGAAAAAGATACCATTGACTGGGATATTGCCGCCTTTGTACAAATGGATTCTTTTGTCGTAACGGCAAGTCGTTCTGGTTTTGATGTGGCAGATTTTATTGAAATGGTTCGCACTGACGAATCGTTTTATGCTGCGTTCAAAGCCATTCGCTTCTTGAGTTATTCTTTTGAAAATGATATTACTTTTTATGATAAAAAAGGTAATAGTAAAGCAAATTATCAAGGGCAAGCCCAGCAATATTCGGATGGAAAATGCCGCGAAATGTATACGTTTGAAGAACTCATTTCGGGCAATTTTTATAAACGTAAACAAAAACATCGTTATTATACTGCAAAATTATACGACCGACTTTTCTTCACCCACGGAAAAAAATGCGAGTCTAAAAAAGTAAAAGAAACGCCTCCTTCTTCTAAAATGGAAGAATACATAGTCGAGTTAAAAAAACTCATTTTTCAACCAGGGGAAAAAGCTAATGTCCCTTTTATTGGTAATAAAACCGCCATCTTCACGCCTGAAATGGCTAAATATTATGACTATTTTATTCGCTCGGAAAAATATCAAGATCAAATTGATTGTTATGTGTTTTCTGCAACAGTAAAACCTGAATTTCAAAATAAAAAGGAAGGAAAAACCGTCATAAAATCATTGGAAACTTATTTTGATAAAGCCAGTTTTCAAGTGGTAGCTCGGGATTATCAATTGCGTTACGCTACGGCTGTTTATGATTTTGATGTTAAGATGAAAATAGAACTCCAACAATTCAATGGGCAATATGTCCCTACCCTAATCACTTATGACGGGCAGTGGGATATTCCAGCCAAGAAACCAGAAATTGGAAAATTTAGTATTCGATTTTGGGAGTATCATTAGTTATCGAATTGGTATTTTGATCATAAATAATTGTAAAGAAAATTTTAAATGAGTAAAATATTTTCACTTTAATGTAATTCAGATTTATATCTTTGCCCAACTTAAAAAACTGTTCATAATACATCTAATATTTTATGCCTACACCAATCATTAGTATCATCATGGGTTCAGATTCAGATTTACCCATCATGCGTCAAGCTGCTGATATTTTAAAGGAATTCAAGCTACCTTTTGAATTGACAATTGTATCCGCTCATCGTACGCCTGAGCGGATGTTTGAGTTTGCTAAAAAGGCGCATCAACGTGGAATCAAAGTGATTATTGCAGGTGCAGGTGGTGCGGCGCATCTCCCTGGAATGGTGGCTTCGCTTTCTCCCTTACCCGTGATTGGTGTGCCTATCAAATCTTCTAATTCAATTGATGGCTGGGATTCTGTACTTTCTATTTTACAAATGCCCAATGGTGTTCCTGTTGCAACAGTGGCTTTGAATGCTGCTAAAAATGCAGGTATCTTGGCGGCTCAAATCATTGGTAGTGCAGAACCCTCTGTTTTAAAACAAGTCGCTCAATACATGGAAACATTAAAAGAGGGAGTTGCTAAGAAATACAATAAATTAGAAGAAGTAGGCTACGAAATTTATAAGAAAGAATAAGTTTTTTTAGAACTAATTCTTATTTTTTTGCGTTTGCTCTTTTGTTAAACCTACAGACTAGTGTACACCTTTGTATACTATAGAATGAATAGAAATACGACCATAATGTTACTTGAACCGAAGGATTTTATAGAGAAGTTAGAGTTTGATAAAATTATAGAATTGTTACAAAAGCAATGCTATGGCGCATTGGGTGTGGCACAAATTGAAAAGATTCGTCCATTTACGGATCTTACTAAAATCGAACGACTTCTCAAAGAAGTAGACGAATATAAACTTTCCCTTCAAAACGCAGATCGCTTTCCAATGGCTGCCTATGAAGACTTATCAGAAGATTTGCGATTGTTAGAAGTAGATGGTTCTGTTTTAGTGGAAGAAGGCTTAAAGCGAATTAATCAAATTTTACGCACCGTTGAGCAAATTTTCAAGTATTTTAATAAAGAGCGAATAGAAATATACCCCAATTTATACAATATTATTCGTCCCATTCCTTATGATAATACCTTATCCACAGCCATAGATAAGGTTATTGATGAAGAAGGAAATATCCGTCCAGATGCTTCACCAGAATTGTTACGCATCAGAAGAGCAATCAATGCTAAACAACGTGAATTAGAAAAAGCCTTCAAAGGAATTATTGGTACTTATCGTAAAAATGGTTGGCTCACAGATAATGTAGAAAGTTTTCGAAATGGTAGACGCGTATTAAGTGTACCTTCTGAACACAAACGTAAGATACGAGGTATCATCCATGATGAATCGACCACGGGTAAAACTGCTTTCATAGAACCTGAGCAAATCATCAATATCAATAATGATATTTTTGATTTAGAAACAGAAGAAAAACGAGAAATTTATCGTATTCTCAAGAAATTAAGTGCTGTGTTGCGTCCTTATGTGGAGACTTTTCAATGGTATCAAAAATTATTGATTCGTTTGGATATGATCCAAGCGAAAGCCAATTTAGCGATACAACTAAATGCTCGAATGCCTCGATTGAAAGATGCACCACATTTAGGTATAAAACAAGGTTTTCATCCCCTACTCTACCTCAAAAATAAATCACTCGAAAAAGAAACGATTCCTTTTGATTTAACCTTGATTGGACCAAATAGAATTTTAGTACTGAGCGGACCTAATGCAGGAGGAAAATCCATCACTATGAAGTCCGTGGGTTTGCTTCAATTAATGTTGCAATCGGGCATGTTGATTCCTGTAGATGAGATGTCTGAAATGGGTGTTTTCAAACGAATGTTTGCCGATATTGGCGATCAACAATCTTTAGAAGATGACCTAAGTACCTATAGTTCTCGTCTTCAAAACATGCGGATTTTATTGGAAAATGCAACCGATGATTCCCTTATTTTAATTGATGAATTTGGCTCAGGTACTGATCCTAAAATTGGAGGAGCAATTGCAGAAGCAATTTTAAGAGAATTGAATTTCAAAAAGGTATTTGGTGTTATTACAACGCATTATTCCAATCTCAAAATGTTCGCCTTTAAGACGAAAGGAATCGTAAATGGCTCAATGACGTTTAATAAAGAAGAATTGACGCCAACTTACGAAATGAAAGTGGGTCGCCCTGGAAGTTCTTATGCCTATGAAATTGCTCAAAAAAGTGGTCTTTCTAAAAAAGTCTTAAAATATGCCAAACATCGGACGGGTAAAAATGAAAAGGCAGTAGATGAATTACTCGTCGATTTACAACGTGAAAAGAAAGAAGTAGAAGAGCAACTGGAAAAAATGAAAACACGCGAGAAAAAGTTGGATCGACTGATTAAAAATTATGACCAGCTTCATCGAGATTTAGAATATAAACGTAAAAAACTCAAGCTCGAAGTCAAAGAATCTGCGCTCCAACAAACCCAGCGCGACAATCGTGAAATAGATCGCGTTATCCGAGAATTACGAGAAGAAAAAAATATAGAAAAAGCCAAAGAACTCGCTGCCAAAGCTCGCGCAGAACGCCAAGAACTCCAAGATGGCGTTTCCGATCTCACCAAAGAAATTTATTATAAAGAGAACAAGAAAAAGAAAAAACCGATCCAAGTAGGCGATTTTGTCAAACTCCGTACGGGCGGTGCCTCAGGAAAGGTGGAATCCATCAATAAAAACAAAGTCATTGTCATGATGGGAATAATGAAAATGACCGTCAAATTGCAAGACTTGATTCATGCCAATGAACCGCTTGATGTCAAATCTACTAAAAGTATTCAAACCAATGCGTTAAAAACCACCGCTAAATTTGAGTCTAAACTGGACATTCGAGGATTAAGTCGAGAAGAAGCCCTCAAAATAATTGAAAATTTCGTAGATAAAGCCTTAATGACCAATGTCAATTTACTACGAATTGTACACGGAAAAGGTAATGGGATTCTTCGGCAAACCGTCGCCCAAAAGCTCAAAGAATACAGCGACATCACTAATATCAGTCATCCCGAACAGCAATATGGAGGTGATGGAGTGACCATTGTAGAGTTAGCTTAGTTAATTTTATGGTTATTTGACAAAAATTGTGATTTCTATTTTTTCGTTGTCATCGGCGTCCCCGCCTGCCTTTGAGCTTTGGTAGAGGCGGGCAGGGAGCCTCGACAACGAACTTGGAGGTTTTAAGGAGGTGAAGTGCCTACAAATCCTGCTTCACAGGAATTTGTAGGCACTTCACCTCCTTAGACCACCCGTAATAATTGCGAGGGTTCGATACCCGACGCAATTATAGCAATACTGTTCCACAGGATTTGTCTAAGTTCCA